>NZ_JBQFLT010000035.1:0-605 GCF_056531425.1 Ruegeria sp. N4 | reverse complement strand
CGCTCAGGCGTGTCGATGTAGTCATCAACAGCCGCCATCAGTTCCTTGATCTTCTCTTCGCCGATTTCCGGGTTGTTGCCTTCCATCGCGGCCAGAGCCGAACCTGCAACGATCGGAATATCGTCGCCGGGGTATTCGTAGCTGGACAGCAGTTCGCGCACTTCCATCTCAACCAGTTCCAGCAGCTCTTCGTCGTCAACCTGGTCAACTTTGTTCAGGAACACGACCATCTTCGGGATGCCAACCTGGCGGCCCAGCAGGATGTGTTCGCGAGTCTGCGGCATCGGGCCGTCAGCGGCATTCACAACCAGGATCGCGCCGTCCATCTGAGCCGCACCGGTGATCATGTTCTTGACGTAGTCGGCGTGGCCGGGGCAGTCAACGTGCGCATAGTGGCGGTTGTCGGTCTCGTATTCCACGTGGGCGGTCGAGATGGTGATGCCGCGAGCCTTTTCTTCCGGCGCACCGTCGATCTGGTCATACGCTTTGAAGTCACCGAAATACTTGGTGATTGCTGCGGTCAGCGTGGTCTTGCCGTGGTCAACGTGGCCAATCGTGCCGATGTTGACGTGCGGTTTTGTACGCTCAAACTTTTCCTTTGCCAT
>NZ_JBQFLT010000034.1:0-632 GCF_056531425.1 Ruegeria sp. N4 | reverse complement strand
AGATGGCGGCCATGCTCAAGGAATATGTCGAGCGCTGCGAGAGGTTCGAGACAGACCCCGACACGGAAACCCTCGCCCCCGTCATCGCCGTATTCGAAGCGTTGCAGGGCGAAGCAGACAAGGAAGGAGATACATAGTGGACCTGGACATGGACAAATTAGCGACGGCCGCTGCGAGCGTCGCAATCAAAGAGCTCATTGGCGGAGGGACATCCGTCGTTAAGAGCGTATGGAACTGGATAAAGGGCAAGGCCTCGGAAGACGAAGCAGCTGACGTGGCCAAGATCGAAGGCGCGCCCGACAAACCGTCTTCTCCGGACAAGTTGAAGGCGCTCCTCAAGGATTTGCTTCACGACCAGCCCGATCTGCAGCAGGAGTTGGCACGCTTGCTGGAAGAGAACGGTGGGCCTTCGTTGAAGCAATTCGCGAACGTGCAAGGGGATAATAACATCGTCGGTCAGATCGCCGGGAACAACAACACCTTCAAGGTTGGCAAATAGGGCTGATAGTGAGCATGCGTCGATGACTCCGCCCTCACAAACGGCATCCGTTTCTGGTGCTGGGAACGTTGTTGTTCAGGTGTTGGGCGACGGGAATGCGGTCAACATTGGTGGGGCCGTTGGGCTGCTTTTG
>NZ_JBQFLT010000033.1:0-638 GCF_056531425.1 Ruegeria sp. N4 | reverse complement strand
CGTCGCTCAACAACCTCTCGGGCTGCCTCGACGCTCTGGGCCGGCGGGAGGACGCGCTGGCGGCCATCGAAGAGGCGGTGGAGATCCGCCGCAGCCTCGCCGCCGCGCGCCCGGATGCCTTCCTGCCCGACCTGGCCTCGTCGCTCAACAACCTCTCGAACCACCTCGGCGCTCTGGGCCGGCGGGAGGACGCGCTGGCGGCCGTCGAAGAGGCGGTGGAGATCCGCCGCAGCCTCGCCGCCGCGCGCCCGGATGCGTTTCTGCCCAACCTGGCCACGTCGCTCAACAACCTCTCGAACAGCCTCGACGCTCTGGGCCGGCGGGAGGACGCGCTGGCGGCCATCGAAGAGGCGGTGGAGATCTATCGCAGCCTCGCTGCCGCGCGCCCGGATGCCTTCCTGCCCGACCTGGCCGGGGCGCTCAACAACCTCTCAAACCGCCTCGACGCTCTGGGCCGGCGGGAGGACGCGCTGGCGGCCATCGAAGAGGCGGTGGAGATCTATCGCAGCCTCGCCGCCGCGCGCCCGGATGCGTTCCTGCCCAACCTGGCCACGGTGCTCAACAACCTCTCGAACCGCCTCGACACTCTGGGCCGGCGGGAGGACGCGCTGGCGGCCAGCGAAGAGGCGGTGGAGATC
>NZ_JBQFLT010000032.1:0-1172 GCF_056531425.1 Ruegeria sp. N4 | reverse complement strand
TATGTGCGCATGACCAAAGCTCAACGACCGCCAAAGCCAAAACCCATGCCGTACACCCCAGAGCCGGACCGCTACGAGCGGATGGTGTATCGGCGATGTGGGCGGTCCGGTATTAAACTCCCTGTTGTCAGCTTGGGGCTGTGGCACAATTTCGGTGCAGACTCACCGCACGAAAACAAGCGCGCCATGTGTCGTGCAGCGTTCGACCATGGGATCACTCACTTTGATCTGGCGAACAACTACGGTCCACCACCTGGTTCAGCCGAAGAGGCATTTGGCGAGATCCTCAAAACGGATTTCGCGGGTTACAGGGATGAGCTGATCATTTCCTCCAAAGCAGGCTACGACATGTGGCCGGGACCTTACGGAGAATGGGGGTCGCGCAAGTACATGATTGCGTCCTGTGACCAATCACTCGCGCGCATGGGGCTTGATTATGTCGACATCTTTTATTCCCACCGCTTTGACCCCGACACCCCGCTCGAAGAGACAATGGGTGCCTTGGATCATATCGTACGGTCGGGTCGCGCGCTCTACGCCGGTATCTCGAGCTACAACTCCCAACGCACGCGCGAGGCGGTGAAGATTCTCAACGATCTTGGGACACCTTGTCTGATTCACCAGCCTTCTTACAATCTGCTCAACCGTTGGGTGGAGCGGGACGGTTTGCTCGATACCCTTGACGATCTTGGGGTAGGATCGATTGCCTTCACGCCCCTGGCACAAGGCATTCTTACGTCGAAATACCTGCGCGATATTCCGGATGGCAGCCGTGCCACACAAGGAAAGTCGCTGCTCGATGGCATGATCAACGAGCGATCTCTGGCAAGTGTCCGTGCTCTGAACGACATGGCCGAAGCTCGTGGTCAGACTCTGGCGCAAATGGCTCTGGCCTGGGTGCTCAGAGGTGGGCGCGTGACCACCGCACTTATCGGCGCGTCCCGGCCGGAACAGATCGTCGACTGCGCAGGCGTTGTTGATAATCTCGACTTCAGTTCTGACGAGTTGAAAAAGATCGATGAAATCAGTTCGGAAGAAGATATCAATTTATGGGCAAGGTCGTCAGAAACAGAATGACCAATCTTATTATTGCTAAAACCCGAGAACATTTGGAACTTGAGGTCATTGGCGGCTGCAGCTCGGCTAAATAACTATCAAGACCAACCGGCCCA
>NZ_JBQFLT010000031.1:0-1265 GCF_056531425.1 Ruegeria sp. N4 | reverse complement strand
TTCGGATAGATCGGGAAGCGTGCACAAAGGTCAGCGACCTCGGCCTTGACCTTTGCCTCGACGGCGCCGTTGCCGTCTTCGCCATTGGCGGCCAGACCGTCGACAACCTCGATGATCCAGTCGGCGATCTGGCGGAATTCGACCTCGCCGAAGCCGCGCGTGGTGCCCGCAGGGCTGCCCAGACGGATGCCCGACGTGATGGTCGGCTTTTCGGGGTCAAACGGCACGCCGTTCTTGTTGCAGGTGATATGCGCCCGGCCCAGAGCCTTTTCGGTGGCGTTGCCCTTGACGCCCTTGGGCCGCAGATCGACCAGCACCACATGGGTGTCGGTGCCGTGGGTCACCGTGTCCAGACCGCCCTTGATCAGCTGGTCCGACAGCGCCTGCGCGTTGGTCACGACCTGCTGGATGTAGCTTTTGAACTCGGGCCGCAGCGCCTCGCCAAAGGCCACGGCCTTGGCCGCGATCACATGCATCAGCGGGCCGCCCTGAATGCCGGGGAAAATCGCCGAGTTCACTTTCTTAGCGATATCTTCATCATTGGTCAGGATCATACCCCCACGCGGACCACGCAGGGTTTTGTGAGTCGTCGTGGTCGCCACATGCGCATGCGGGAAAGGAGAGGGGTGTTCGCCCGCTGCCACCAGACCGGCAAAGTGCGCCATGTCCACGTGCAGATACGCGCCGACCATGTCGGCGATTTCCCGCATGCGGGCAAAGTCGATCTGACGCGGGATGGCCGAGCCACCGGCGATGATCAGCTTGGGCTGGTGTTCCTTCGCCAGCGCCTCGACCTGATCATAGTCCAGCATGTTGTCTTCTTTGCGGACGCCATATTGCACCGCGTTGAACCACTTGCCCGACTGGTTCGGGCGGGCGCCGTGGGTCAGGTGACCACCGGCATCCAGGCTCATGCCCAGAATGGTGTCGCCGGGCTGGATCAGGGCCTGAAACACGCCCTGGTTGGCCTGAGAGCCAGAGTTCGGCTGCACATTGGCAAAGCCGCAGCCAAACAGTTCCTTGGCGCGGTCAATGGCCAGATTCTCGGCGATATCGACGAACTGGCAGCCGCCATAATAGCGGCGACCGGGATAGCCCTCGGCGTATTTGTTGGTCATCACCGAGCCCTGCGCCTCCATCACGGCGGCAGAGACGATGTTCTCGGACGCGATCAGCTCGATCTCATCGCGCTGGCGGCCCAGCTCGGATGTGATCGAGCCGAAAAGTTCCGGGTCGCGGTCGGACAGGGATTGGGTGAAAAAGCC
>NZ_JBQFLT010000030.1:0-1747 GCF_056531425.1 Ruegeria sp. N4 | reverse complement strand
GCGGGGGTTCGCTGACGCATAGTGACTGTGCGTTCTCGTTAGTGGCGAGCAGTTGCCCGACCTCCCATCTTTGGCCTGAAAGGAGACAACCGATGCTCGATACATATGCCATTCGCCAAGACGACATGCCTCAAGAAATGCGGTTTCTCTTGGACCAATACCCCCGCGACAGTTGGGAAACCCATCCAGGTTTCAAAGAAAAAACCAGGCATTGGCTCGGCGCGCACGAGATGTTTCGCCGTGTTGCAGAACGTATTCGCTTGGATACAGAACGGGTTTTGAGCAACGAGCTGGGGTTGGACGACTACGTGGGGCGGCTATCCTACTATGGCGGCAACCTGGTTGGGAACCTGCATGGCCATCACGGCTGGGAAGATCGCAGCTATTTCCCTGAACTATCTGCTGCGGACCCTCGTTTTGATGCGGGGCTTGAGTTGCTGGAACAGGATCACTTCGATCTGGATAAGGTGCTGAGTGACTTCACCGGCACTGCGAACCGTGTGATCAAGCTATCCGCACTTGATGAGGAGCAAGCTTACGACGAAGCCGGACAGCTCCATGCGACGTGCAACACGATTGAAGCGTTCCTGAAACGGCATCTAAGCGATGAGGAAGAATTGGCCGTGCCAATCATCTTGCATCACCGCCTCAGAGGATGATGCTGAAGTCATGACCGACACGTCTACAGAAGAAGACCAAACTGATATCAACAAGCGCCGCGCGCGGGGTGAATTCGTGCGCGGTGTAAGCGGCTTTCGCCACGCTATTGGCGATCCTGTGTTTCCGGCAGAACCTGATCGCTATCACCTTTTCGTAGCACTGAATTGTCCGTGGTGTCACAGAGTGACGCTGGCGCGAGATGTGTTGAGCCTTCAAAACAGCATCACGATGGACGTTGCATTTCCAAACCGCACCAGCGACGACGATCCAGAGGCGCCAAACCTATGGGAGTTTGCACCTGATCGGATTGCATCGCTCACAGGTGAGACTTTGCCAGAATGCACGAGTGAGACCGGCACTGGCAAAGGACTGCGCCTTGCCAAAGAGATCTATCGTGCCGAAGGCTCTGAAGAGCAATCCCTTCCAATCCTTTATGACAAGATACAAGGACGCATTGTTAATAACGAAAGCGCTGAAATTGTCCGAATGCTGGACGCTGCGGCGGATTCACTTGGCAGCACAATCCCGGCAGCTGCACGCGTTAGGCTTTACCCAGACGAAGTGCCGCGTCACGAAATCCACGACCTGAACGAACGGATTTATACAGCGATTAACAATGGTGCCTACAAGGCCGGGTTTTCGTCTGATCAAACGATCTATGAAACAGCTTTTGACGCCTATTTTGAGACACTCGAATATTTGGAGGAGCATCTCTCAGATGGCAGGCCCTATTTGACAGGCAACCACTTTTCAGAAGTAGATCTTCGCCTGTTCCCAACTCTCTATCGTCACGATCCCGTCTACTATGCGCGAATGAAGCTTAATGGTGCGAGAATCCTAGATTACCCATACTTGTGGCGGTGGCTGTGCCGAGTATACGCGTTGCCCGGAATTGCCGAGGCAGGGTCTCTTGTACACTGCCGCCAGGGTTATTTCGGACGCAGTTGGAATAGCGTAGTGCCCAATGGGCCATTCAAGCCAATGTCATACCCAGAGGCCTATCACCACCCTGACCTTGCAACACTGTAGGCCTCGTCTAGGTGTATTTGGGAGGCCTAGCTTCGTAACCAAACGTTACTATTTTGGA
>NZ_JBQFLT010000029.1:0-1872 GCF_056531425.1 Ruegeria sp. N4 | reverse complement strand
GGCATCCGTTTCTGGTGCTGGGAACGTTGTTGTTCAGGTGTTGGGCGACGGGAATGCGGTCAACATTGGTGGGGCCGTTGGGCTGCTTTTGACGACGTTCCGCGGGGCCAGTTACTCGGAAGCGCCTGAGGATGCGAGCCGACGGGGGGAGCCAGGCTATACGCCAACGGGCCGGCGGGAGACGAAGGTGCTCTCGCCCTACAATCGCGACACGATCCCATTGGCGGGGCGCGGGCGGATGCTGGCGGATCTGCGGGCCTGGCTAGCTGGATCTCAGCAGGTCTCGGTGCAGGTCATCCTCGGAGGCGGCGGGCGCGGCAAGACGCGGCTGGCGACGGAACTGATCGACATGGCCGAGTCTGACGGCTGGACGGCAGGCTTTGCCGAACGCGACCGTCTTGATGTGTTCCGCGCGGCGGGCTGTGAGACGCGACGCGACGAACCCTGCCTTGTGGTCGTGGATTATGCTTCGGCCAAGCTCGATGCGCTTGCCTCGTGGTTCCGGGCTCTGTCTGGCGAGACGGGCACGCGGCCAAAGCTGCGCATCCTGCTGCTCGAGCGGGTTGGCGGGCCGGGCTCGGCCTGGTGGCGTCGGATGTTCGAACAGGGCGGGCTGGATGGAGAGGCGGTCGCGGAGTTGCTGGCGCCCAAAGCCCCCCTGACCATCGAAGCGCTGAGCACGAAGGACGAGCGGCACAACGTCTTCGCCGCGGCGTTTGAGGCCGCGACGGGGGCGGATGCGCCAGCGCCGTCTGACAGCCTCGATCACACACTCGCGTCGATCAGTCTTGGTGGTGAGCCATTGTTCATCGCGATGTTTGGTCTTGTGGCGGCGCGACAGGGGCTGGAGGTGGCCTCAGCCCTGACGGCCGACAAGATCGCCCGAGAATTGGCCAAAGGCGAGTTGCGGCGCATCGGCAAGGTCTGGGCGGCGCATCCCGATCTGCCGCCGG
This sequence comes from Ruegeria sp. N4, assembly GCF_056531425.1. NCBI lineage: Bacteria > Pseudomonadati > Pseudomonadota > Alphaproteobacteria > Rhodobacterales > Roseobacteraceae > Ruegeria > Ruegeria sp. N4. The sequence goes on along the minus strand of NZ_JBQFLT010000029.1, from coordinate 919 downwards.
GCGGGGACAGCGGGGCGGATCGTCCGTTCGATGGGCATCTGGCGGCACTGGCCACGCTTTCAGAAGGCTGGAGCGAGGCGGATGCACATGCAGCCATCGCGCGTGAGGCGACGGCGCTGCATCTGGCGCTGCCGGGCGGGAGTGAACCCGTGCGCGCGGTGCTGCACGGGGCACTGCCGGGTGCGGCCGGGGGCATTGGCGCGGTGCTGCCAGATATTCTGGGCGAGGCGCTGGCAATGACGGCGTTGGAACTGCTGCCGGATATGGGCGTTTCGGCGCTGCGCCGGGCGGCCGAGGGGAAGCGGGCGGAGGTGACGACGGCGGTGATCCGGGCCTGCCAGGACTTTCTGATCCGGGGCGAGCGCACGCCGCTTGCCTGGCTCGAGGCGCTGCGGGCGGATGCGGTGGATCTTGAGGCGCTGATGGCGCTGTCGGATGCAATGCCGCAATACACGCTGGAACTGCGCGAGATCAAGCTTGAGATCACCGAGACTATCCTCGGTCTGTTGCGTGATTTGCCCGAGGACGAGGGGCAGCAGGCAAACCTTGCGGTAACGCTCAACAACCTCTCGGGCTGCCTCAACGCTCTGGGGCGGCGGGAGGACGCGCTGGCGGCCGTCGAAGAGGCGGTGGAGATCCGCCGCGGCCTCGCCGCCGCGCGCCCGGATGCCTTCCTGCCCAACCTGGCCTCGGCGCTCAACAACCTCTCGGGCTGCCTCAACGCTCTGGGGCGGCGGGAGGACGCGCTGGCGGCCATCGAAGAGGCGGTGGAGATCTATCGCAGCCTCGCCGCCGCGCGCCCGGATGCCTTCCTGCCCAACCTGGCCACGTCGCTCAACAACCTCTCGGGCTGCCTCGACGCTCTGGGCCGGCGGGAGGACGCGCTGGCGGCCATCGAAGAGGCGGTGGAGATCCGCCG
>NZ_JBQFLT010000028.1:0-2729 GCF_056531425.1 Ruegeria sp. N4 | reverse complement strand
TGAAAATAGGCACACCAAGAGAGATATATGAGGGTGAGAATCGGGTTGCGATGACGCCTGAGTCTGCGGTTCAGTTGCAGAAGCTGGGGTATGAGTGCCTGATTGAGACGGGTGCGGGGGCTGCGGCCGGGTTTTCGGATGCGGTTTATGAGGCGGCGGGTGTTGAGGTTGTGAAGACCGCGGCGGCGCTGTGGAAAGAGGCTGACATTGTTGCCAAGGTGCGCCAGCCGAATGCGACGGAACTCAAGCGTCTGGCCAAGGGCAAGACCCTGATTTCCTTCTTCAATCCTGCGGGCAACGAAGAGGGCATGGAGCTGGCCAAATCCAAGGGCGCGAATGTGATCGCGATGGAGATGGTGCCTCGGATTTCCCGCGCGCAGAAGATGGATGCGCTGTCCTCGATGGCCAATATCGCGGGTTACCGCGCTGTGATCGAGGCGGGTAATAACTTTGGCCGGTTCTTCACCGGTCAGGTGACGGCGGCCGGTAAGGTGCCGCCTGCCAAGGTGCTGATCGTCGGTGCCGGTGTGGCCGGTCTGGCCGCCATCGGGACCTCAACCTCGCTGGGTGCGATCACCTATGCGTTCGACGTGCGCCCCGAAGTGGCCGAGCAGGTCGAATCGATGGGGGCCGAGTTTGTTTATCTGGATTTTGAGGAACAGCAGCAGGATGGCGCGGCCACCGGCGGCTATGCCTCGGTTCAGTCGGAAGAATTCCGCAACGCGCAGCTGGCCAAGTTCCGTGAGCTTGCTCCGGAAATGGACATCGTCATCACCACAGCGCTGATCCCGAACCGCGAAGCGCCTGAGCTTTGGACCAAGGACATGGTCGAAAGCATGAAGCCGGGCTCGGTCATCGTGGACCTTGCGGCGGAAAAAGGCGGCAACTGCAAGCTGACCGTGGCGGATGAGAAGATCGTGACCGACAATGGCGTGACCATCATTGGCTATACCGACTTCCCCAGCCGGATGGCGGCGCAGTCCTCGTCTCTGTACGCGACCAACATCCGTCACATGATGTCTGACCTGACCCCTGAAAAGGACGGTCAGATCAATCACGACATGGAAGATGACGTGATCCGCGGCGCGACCGTGACCCATGAAGGCGAGATCACCTTCCCGCCGCCGCCGCCGAAAGTGCAGGCGATTGCGGCGCAGAAAAAGCCCGAGGTCAAGGAGCTGACCCCGGAAGAGAAAAAGGCGCAGGAAATTGCCGCCTTCAAAGCGCAGACCAAACAGCAGTTCACCCTGCTGGGTGTCGGCGGCGCGCTGATGCTGCTGGTGGGGCTGATCGCTCCGGCCAGCTTCATGCAGCACTTCATCGTCTTTGTGCTGGCCATCTTCGTGGGCTTCCAGGTGATCTGGGGCGTCGCGCACAGCCTGCACACTCCGCTGATGGCGATCACCAACGCGATCTCGTCGATCATCATCGTTGGGGCGCTCATGCAGATCGGATCGGGCTCGTTCCTGGTTATTCTGCTGGCGGCGCTGTCTGTCTTCATGGCCGGGATCAACATCTTCGGCGGCTTCCTCGTAACCCGGCGCATGCTCGCCATGTTCCAGAAATCTTAAGGAGGCCGGGCACATGGAATTTGGCTTCACCACTGCCGCCTATGTTGTTGCGGCTGTTCTGTTCATCCTTTCGCTCGGCGGTCTGTCGAACCAGGAAAGCGCCAAGCGCGCGGTCTGGTACGGCATCGTCGGTATGGCGCTGGCGGTATTTGCCACGCTGGTTGGCCCCGGTTCGGGCCTGTGGCTGCTGTCGCTGCTGCTGATCGCTGGCGGTGGTCTGATCGGTCAATATGTGGCGCAGCGCGTCCAGATGACCGAGATGCCGCAGCTTGTGGCCGCGATGCACTCGCTGGTCGGTCTGGCGGCTGTGTTCGTGGGCTTCAACGCGCATTTTGAGATCGGCAACGTGGCGCAGGTCATGGCGATTGCCGACAGCGCGTCTCAGGCGGATCTGTCCGATCTGGGCGCGTTTGCCAAGCTGATCGCCAAGAAAACCTCGGCGGAACTGGCGATCCTGCATGTGGAACTGTTCCTGGGCATCTTCATCGGTGCGATCACCTTTACCGGGTCGGTCGTGGCCTATGGCAAGCTGGCCGGTAAAGTGACCTCGGCGGCGACCAAGCTGCCGGGTGGCCACGCGCTGAACGCGGCGGCGGCTGGTCTGTCGCTGATCTGCCTGGTCTGGTACACCATGTCGGGCGGTCTGCTGCCGCTGATCCTGATGACACTGGCGGCGCTGTTCATCGGTTATCACCTGATCATGGGCATCGGCGGGGCCGACATGCCGGTGGTTGTGTCGATGCTGAACAGCTATTCGGGCTGGGCCGCTGCGGCGATCGGCTTCTCGCTGGGCAACGACCTGCTGATCGTTGTTGGTGCGCTGGTGGGCTCGTCCGGTGCGATCCTGTCCTACATCATGTGCAAGGCGATGAACCGTCACTTTGTCAGTGTGATCCTGGGCGGCTTTGGTGGCCCGCAGGGCGAGCAGATGGCCGTTGAAGGCGAGCAGGTGGCCATTGACGCAGATGGCGTGGCCGCTGCCCTGAACGAGGCCGACAGCGTGATCATCATCCCCGGCTACGGCATGGCCGTGGCGCAGGCGCAGCAATCGGTCAGCGAACTGGTCCGCAAACTGCGCGCCAAGGGCAAAGAGGTGCGTTTTGCGATCCACCCCGTCGCGGGCCGTCTGCCGGGCCACATGAACGTGCTGCTGGCCGA
>NZ_JBQFLT010000027.1:0-3090 GCF_056531425.1 Ruegeria sp. N4 | reverse complement strand
GATGACCTTTCAAGACGCTCCGTTACAACCTGGCCCACAAGGCAATTCTGCGTATCAGCGCCTGCTGGACGAGATTCGCGAGGGCACTCTTCTGCCCGGCGACCGGCTGCGCGAGATTGAGCTCTCGGAACGGTTGGGCGTCAGCCGTACCCCGGTACGCGAGGCGATAAGGCAGTTGGAGGCCGACGGGCTGGTCACCCATGTGCCACGGCAAGGTGCCACCGTGCGCAGTCTGGATTACGCCGAGGTCATGGAACTCTATGAGATGCGCGCGGTGCTTGAAGGGACAGCGGCCCGTCTGGCAGCCCGCGCGGCATCGGATGTCGAATTGGATGAACTGGACCTTTTGAACGACCGGTTGGCCGAGGCGGGTACTGGCCCCGATGCGGTCCTAATCAACAAGGTCTTTCACGCAACACTTCTGGATGCGGCCAAGAACCGGTTTCTGGCAAAATCCATGCTCTCCTTGCAAAAGGCGCTGTTGATCCTGGGGCCCTCGCAATTGCTGGATAGCGACCGCGCCGAGGCCGCAGTGGCCGAGCATCGGCGCATCATGGCGGCTTTGAAGGCCCGCGATGGCGCAGCGGCCGAGACAGAGATGCGCGCGCATATCCAGGCGGCACAACGGATGCGCATCCGCGCGTTGCAGGACCGCGACCGCTCAATCGACGAAAGCCAGTAGGTAGACAGGATATGGCCACCCCAAAGGAAGCTTACGATATCGCTGTGATTGGCGGTGGGAACGCAGCCCTCTGCGCCGCGATGACTGCGGCTGAGGCAGGCGCGCGCGTTCTGATCCTTGAGACGGCGCCAAAACCTTATCGCGGCGGAAACTCGCGCCATACGCGCAACTTTCGCTGTATGCATTCGGGCCCGTTGGGCCCGCTCGTCGAGGCGTATGGCGAAGACGAATACCTCTCGGATCTGCTGAAAGTCACCGGCGGCAAAACCGATGAACATCTGGCCCGCCTCGCGATCCGAACGTCGGAAGAATGCCTGCCGTGGATGCAAGAACATGGGGTTCGGTTTCAGCCGTCGCTTTCCGGCACATTGTCATTGGCACGGACCAATGCGTTTTTCATGGGGGGCGGCAAATCTCTGGTGAATGCCTATTACCGGACGGCGGCGGGGCTGGGTGTTGATGTGCTGTATGAGGCCGCTGTGACGCATCTGGAACTGAACAGCGACCAGATCGAGTGGGTCGATTACACCTATGAAGGCCAGTCTCATCGGATCACACCGAAGGCGCTCATCGTTGCCTCCGGCGGCTTTCAGGCCGACACAGATTGGCTTACCCGCGCTTGGGGTGAGCCTGCGAAGAACTTTCTGATCCGGGGAACGCCGTACAACCGAGGCGTGGTCCTGTCTGATCTGCTGGATCAAGGCGTAGAAAGCGTCGGTGACCCGACCCAATGCCACGCTGTCGCCATTGACGGGCGCGCGCCGAAATTCGACGGCGGCATCGTCACCCGTCTGGACTGCGTTCCGTTTTCCATCGTCGTGAACAAACATGCCGAGCGGTTCTATGACGAGGGCGAAGACGTCTGGCCCAAACGCTACGCGATCTGGGGCCGTTTGGTGGCGGCGCAGCCGGATCAGGTGGGATATGCCATCATCGACGCCAAGTCGCTGAACCTGTTCATGCCGTCCGTGTTCCCGCCGCTAAAGGCGGACACGTTGGATGAATTGGCCGGGATGATGGACCTGCCCGCAGAGAAATTGAAAGCAACCGTCAGCGCATTCAACGCCGCCTGCGGTGACACCAGCGGGTTTCACCCGACCGAACTGGACGGGGTGGCGACCTCGGGACTGATCCCGCCCAAGACCAACTGGGCGCGCCCAATTACCGAACCGCCGTTTTACGGCTACTCGCTGCGGACCGGTGTGACCTTTACCTATCTTGGGTTGAAGGTTGACGAGACGGCCCAGTGCTCGACGCCCAGCGGTAAGATCAAAAACCTGTGGGCGGCCGGGGAAACGATGGCCGGGTCGATCCTTGGGCAAGGCTATCTGGCGGGCTTTGGCATGACCATCGGAACTGTTTTTGGACGCATCGCAGGACGAGAGGCCGCCGCTTATGCAAACTGATCTTATTCAGGAAGCCCGCCGCCAGGCCGAGATATGCAACGCCTGCCGCTATTGCGAGGGCTATTGCTCGGTCTTCCCGTCGCTGCACGCAGAGCGCGCGTTCTCGGATGGGGACATCACGCAATTGGCCAACCTGTGCCACAACTGCCGGGGCTGTTACTACGCCTGTCAGTACACCGCCCCGCACGCGTTCGACCTGAACCTGCCCAAGGCGCTGGCCGAGGTGCGGCGGGACAGTTGGGAGAGCTTGGCATGGCCGCAGCCGCTGGCACGCCGGTTCCACACCCATGGCGGGGCCATCGCCCTGGCGTTGGTGATCGGATTTGCCCTGTTGTTCTGGGCGACCCGCGCCATCGGTTCCAGCGGAGGCGAAGGATTTTATGCCGTCCTGTCCCACAACGCGATGGTCGCGATCTTTGCGCCTGCATTCCTGCTGCCTCTGTTCAGTATCGCCTTCAGCCTGAGGCGCTATTGGGCCGAGGTTGGCGGCAAACCGATCCAGATGTCTGATCTGACGGTTGCGCTCAAACGTGCGGGCAAGATGCAGGATCTGGCCGCAGGCCATGGCGAAGGCTGTAACTTCGAGGACGAAGACCGGTTCAGTCAGGGCCGACGCCACATCCACCACGCCATCATGTATGGCTTCCTGCTGTGCTTCGCGTCGACCTCGGTCGCGACGATCATGCACTATGTCTTCGGAATGCACGCGCCTTACGGGTTTTGGTCGTTGCCGAAACTGTTCGGGATTTCCGGGGGGCTGCTGCTGACAGTGGGATGTGGTGCGATGGCGCTGCTCAAGCAAAAGTCAGACCGAGACCTCGGCGATCCGTCGGCCTGGGGCGGGGATATCGGCTTCATCCTGTTGCTCGGGTTTGTGGGGCTCAGCGGGCTGGTTCTCTATGCCCTCGGATCAACGCCTCTGATGCCCGCACTGCTGGCCATCCACCTCGGATCGGTCCTGACCTTCTTCCTGCTGACGCCCTACACAAAAATGGCACACGG
>NZ_JBQFLT010000026.1:0-3422 GCF_056531425.1 Ruegeria sp. N4 | reverse complement strand
ACCGGCACAACCTGCCAGCCCACCATCTGGGCCGAGGCCGGGTTGGTGCCATGGGCCGAGGTCGGGATCAGGCAGACATTGCGCTGCCCTTCGCCACGGGCGAAGTGGTAGTTGCGGATGGTCAGCAGGCCCGCATATTCGCCCTGCGCGCCCGAGTTGGGCTGCTGGCTGATCGCGTCATAGCCGGTGATCTGGCACAGCTTGTCGTTCAGATCGGCGATCATCTCGTGATAGCCCTGCGCCTGATCTTCGGGGCAGAACGGGTGCAGGTTGCCGAACTCGGGCCAGGTGACCGGGATCATCTCGATCGTGGCGTTCAGCTTCATGGTGCAGGACCCCAGCGGGATCATCGCCCGGTCCAGCGCCAGATCGCGGTCGGCCAGACGGCGCATATAGCGGGTGATCTCGGCCTCGGCCCGGTTCTGGTGGAAGATCGGGTGGGTCAGGTATTCGCTTTCCCGCAGCGCGTAATCGGGCAGGCGGTAAGCGACGTTCGAGCTGTCATCGGTGCGGTCGATGCCGAAGGCACCCCAGACGGCCTCGATGGTCTCGGGGCGGGTCTGTTCGTCCAGGCTGATGCCCACTTTTGTCTCGCCGACCTTGCGCAGGTTGACGCCGCGCGCCACGGCGGCCTCCATCACCGTTGTCTGCAGATGGCCGACCTCAACCGTGATGGTGTCAAAGAACACTTCCGGCTCAACGGCAAAGCCCGCCTCTTCCAGACCAGCGGCCAGGCGCGAGGTCTTGCGGTGCACCGATTGCGCGATGGCCTTGATGCCGTCGGGGCCGTGATAGACCGCATACATCGAGGCAATCACCGCCAGCAGCGCCTGCGCGGTGCAGACATTCGAGTTCGCCTTCTCGCGCCGAATGTGTTGCTCGCGGGTCTGCAGCGACAGCCGGTAGGCCTTGTTGCCGCGGCTGTCGATGCTGACACCGATGATCCGGCCCGGCATCGAGCGTTTCAGCTTGTCGGTGGTCGCCATGTAAGCGGCGTGCGGGCCGCCATAGCCCATCGGCACGCCAAAGCGCTGGGTCGAGCCGATGGCGATATCCGCGCCCATCTCACCCGGGGATTTCAGCAGGGCCAGCGACAGGATGTCGGCGGCGACAATGGCGATGGCTTTATGTTCGTGCAGCGCCGCGATTTCCGATGTGAAGTCGCGCACATGGCCGTGGGTGCCGGGGTACTGGAAGATCGCACCAAAGACGGCGCCCGCATCCAGCGTGTCCGGATCGGCAACCTGCACGTCGATGCCCAGAGGCTCAGCCCGGGTTTTGATCACCGCGATGGTCTGCGGGTGGCAGTTCTTGTCCACAAAGAAGGCGGCGTTGTTGGCTTTCGAACGCCCGCCGCGCTTGGCCATCGCCATGGCTTCGGCCGCGGCTGTGGCTTCGTCCAGCAGGGAGGCGTTGGCCACGTCCAGCCCGGTCAGGTCGCTGACCATGGTCTGGAAGTTCAGCAGCGCTTCAAGCCGGCCCTGGCTGATCTCGGGCTGGTACGGCGTGTAGGCGGTGTACCAGGCCGGGTTTTCCAGAATGTTGCGCAGGATCGGCGCCGGCGTGGTGGTGCCATAATAGCCCTGACCGATCAGCGAGGTCAGAACGGTGTTCTTGCTCGCCACCTCTTTCATGTGGAACAGAGCGTCGCGTTCCGTCATCGCCGGGCCCCAGTCCAGCGGCTCCTTCTGCCGGATCGCGGGCGGGACGGTGGCGTCGATCAGCTCGTCCAGCGTCTTGAAGCCAATCACCTTGAGCATGTCGCGCATCTCGGTCGGGCTGGGCCCGATATGGCGGCGGTTGGCGAAGTCATAGGCTTCGTAATCGGTCAGTTTGAAGGCCATCGTTGCGCTCCTCAGGGAATGTCTCGCCCGGCCGCTGTGGCGGATGCCTCCGGCGGGGATATTTTTAGCCAGATGAAGGACGGACCCCCGCAAGGATCCGCCGTGATTTCTTACCCGATGAAGGCCTTGTAGCCAGCTTCGTCCATCAGATCCTCAAGCTGCGACGCGTCCGCGATCTTGACCTTGTAAATCCAGGCCTCGCCCTCGGGGTCTTCGTTCAGCGCGCCGGGGTTGTCGGCCAGCGCCTCGTTGACCTCGACAATCTCGCCATCCACCGGGGCGTAGAGTTCCGAGGCCGCCTTGACGGATTCGATCACGCCGATCTCGCCGTCCTTCTCGAACTCGTCACCCACTTCCTGCTGCTCGACAAAGACCACTTCGCCCAGCTGCTCGGCGGCATGTTTGGTGATGCCCAGAGTGGCCACGTCCCCTTCGACGGTCAGCCATTCATGCTCTTCGGAATAATAGGTTGCCATGCTGTCTCTCTCCTGACTTCAACGCTTGTAATTCTGGGTGACAAAGGGCAGCGCCACGATCTGCGCCGGTTGCGCCTTGCCCCGGATGATCAGGTTCACCTTCTCTCCCGGTTCGCCGTGACCGGCGGACACATACCCCATCGCCACCGGGCCACCCACCGTGGGGCCAAAGCTGCCCGAGGTGATCTGACCGATGGTGTTGCCATTGCTGCACTGGATTTCCACGCCCTGACGCGCCGGGGCGCGGCCATCGGGCTTGATGCCCACCAGCTTGCGGGCGGCACCCTCGGCCAGTTCGCGTTGGACACGCTCGGCCCCCGGGAACCCGCCCTCTTCCTTGCGGCGCTTCTGGATTGCCCAGCCAAGGCTGGCCTCAATCGGTGAAGTGCTCTGATCGATGTCATTGCCATAGAGGCACAGCCCCGCCTCCAGCCGCAGGCTGTCACGCGCGCCCAGACCCGCCGGTTCGCAATCTTCATGCGCCAGGAACGCCTTGGTGATCTCGATGGCCTTGTCCTCGGGGATCGAGATCTCATACCCGTCCTCGCCGGTGTAGCCCAGCCGCGAGATGCGGCATTCGACGCCCATAATATCGGCCACGGTGGTTTCCATGAACTTCAGATCCCGCGCCGCAGGGCAGAGTTCCCCCACAACATCCTCGGCCTTGGGACCTTGCACCGCGACCAGCGCACGGTCGAAGATCTCGGTCACGTCTACGCCATCGAGGTTCGCCTTCATATGCGGAATGTCCTGATGCCGCAGCGCCGCGTTCACCACCACAAAGAAATGATCCCCCGCGTTCGACACAATCAGGTCATCCATGATCCCGCCATCCGCGTTGGTAAAAAACCCGTACCGCGCCTTGCCTTCTTTCAAGGTCGCATAGGCCTGCGGGCACAAAGCCTCCAGCTTCTCGCCCACATTCTCACCCCGCAGGATCACCTGACCCATATGAGACACATCAAACACCGCCGCCTTCTCACGACACTGCTTATGCTCCCCCATAATCCCCATCGGATACTGAACAGGCATCTCCCAGCCCGCAAAATCAACCAGCTTACCTCCCAAATCAACGTGCAAGGCGTACAAGGGCGTGCGTTTC
>NZ_JBQFLT010000025.1:2500-6072 GCF_056531425.1 Ruegeria sp. N4 | reverse complement strand
ATCGTAAGAGAGATATGGGCTTTTACTAGGTTTGGCGGTGACCTACTCTCCCGGGGCTTAAGCCCAAGTACCATTGGCGCGGCAGTGCTTAACTTCCGGGTTCGGTATGGGACCGGGTGTTTCACTTGCGCTATGACCACCAAACCGAGGAAAAGCCCCCGTCGCTGTTTTTGCGGAGCAAAAAAGCGACGAGCAGGAGGCAGCGTATTCGCGAAGCGGATGCGCGGTCCTGCCCGGTTGTGTTAATCAATCAACACCGTCGCTGTTTGCGCAGCAAAAGCGACGAGGCTGTCCTTGGTCAAGGTCGGTGTATGCTTCTGGTTTGATTTGTCTTTCTGTTACTGGATCAAATCAAGCCTATCGGGCGATTAGTACCGGTCAACTGAACGCATTACTGCGCTTACATCTCCGGCCTATTGACGTGGTGGTCTTCCACGGCCCTCAGGGAGACCTTGTTTTGAGGGGGGCTTCCCGCTTAGATGCCTTCAGCGGTTATCCTGTCCGATCATAGCTACCCAGCACTGCCGTTGGCACGACAACTGGTCCACCAGTGGATCGTTCACCCCGGTCCTCTCGTACTAGGGGCAACTCCTCTCAAGTCTCCTACACCCACGGCAGATAGGGACCGAACTGTCTCACGACGTTCTAAACCCAGCTCACGTACCTCTTTAAACGGCGAACAGCCGTACCCTTGGGACCTGCTCCAGCCCCAGGATGAGATGAGCCGACATCGAGGTGCCAAACACTGCCGTCGATATGGACTCTTGGGCAGTATCAGCCTGTTATCCCCGGCGTACCTTTTATCCGTTGAGCGATGGCCCTTCCACTCGGGACCACCGGATCACTATGGCCGTCTTTCGACTCTGCTCGACTTGTCAGTCTTGCAGTCAGGCTGGCTTCTGCCATTGCACTCAACGAGCGATTTCCGACCGCTCTGAGCCAACCTTCGCGCGCCTCCGTTACGCTTTAGGAGGCGACCGCCCCAGTCAAACTACCCGCCACGCAGGGTCCCGGATCCGGATAACGGACCGCGGTTAGACATCAAGAGTGCGAAGGGTGGTATCTCAAGGGAGGCTCCACAGGTACTTGCGTTCCTGCTTCAAAGCCTACCACCTATCCTGCACATCACAATCCTGATGCCAGTGCGAAGCTGTAGTAAAGGTGCACGGGGTCTTTCCGTCTAACCGCGGGAAGCCTGCATCTTGACAGGCAATTCAATTTCGCTGAGTCGATGTTGGAGACAGCGGGGAAGTCGTTACGCCATTCGTGCAGGTCGGAACTTACCCGACAAGGAATTTCGCTACCTTAGGACCGTTATAGTTACGGCCGCCGTTTACCTGGGCTTCAATTCAAGGCTCTCACCTCTCCTTTTAACCTTCAGGCACCGGGCAGGCGTCAGACCCTATACGTCGTCTTGCGACTTCGCAGAGCCCTGTGTTTTTAATAAACAGTCGCCACCCCCTGGTTTGTGCCCCCAGCCCCTAGTTGCCTAGGAACCGGGCCTCCTTCTCGCGAACTTACGGAGGTATTTTGCCGAGTTCCTTCAACATCGTTCTCTCAAGCGCCTTGGTATGCTCTACCAGTCCACCTGTGTCGGTTTAGGGTACGGTCTGATGGAGGGCTATTTCCAGGAACCACTCAGCAGCCCAATCAATCCGATAAGATTGAACTACACCTGTGATCCGTCACATCCTCCTGGCCCAGGAATATTAACCTGGTTCCCATCGCCTACGCCTTTCGGCCTCGGCTTAGGGGCCGGCTTACCCTGCTCAGATTAGCTTTAAGCAGGAACCCTTGGACTTTCGGCGAGAGTGTCTCTCACACTCTTTGTCGCTACTCATGTCATCATTCTCACTAGTGATCTCTCCACCGGATGGCTCACGCCCCGGCTTCATCGAAAACACTCTATCCTGCGCTACCGCCTATTCGGCTACTTGAGCGCGCTTACGCGCACCGCATAACCGGCGATAATACAGGATGAGTGCTATGTCACACTACGCTCTGCTACCGATGCTTACGCATCCCTAGACTTCGGCTCATGGCTTGAGCCCCGTTACATCTTCGCCGCAGGACAACTTATTTAGACCAGTGAGCTGTTACGCTATCTTTAAAGGATGGCTGCTTCTAAGCCAACCTCCTGGTTGTTTTGGTCGTCCCACCTGCTTTCCCACTTAGCCATGAATTGGGGGCCTTAGTCGTAGGTCAGGGTTGTTTCCCTCTCCACTACGGACGTTAGCATCCGCAGTGTGTCTGCCATCTAGTACTCCCGGGTATTCGGAGTTTGGTTAGGATCAGTAAGCCTGTGGGGCCCCATTACCCATCCAGTGCTCTACCCCCCGGGGTATTCGGATGACGCTCTACCTAAATAGATTTCGCAGAGAACCAGCTATCTCCGAGTTTGATTGGCCTTTCACCCCTAGGCACAGCTCATCCCGATCCTTTTCAACGGATGTGGGTTCGGTCCTCCAGTAAGTGTTACCTTACCTTCAACCTGGCCATGCCTAGATCACTCGGTTTCGGGTCTGATCCCACGAACTCATGCGCCCTATTAAGACTCGCTTTCGCTACGCCTACACCTAACGGCTTAAGCTTGCTCGTGAGACCAAGTCGATGACCCATTATACAAAAGGTACGCCGTCAGATCTCGAGGATCCTCCGACTGATTGTAGGCGTTCGGTTTCAGGTACTGTTTCACTCCCCTCGTCGGGGTGCTTTTCACCTTTCCCTCACGGTACTGGTTCGCTATCGGTCAGCAAGGAGTACTTAGCCTTCGAAGGTGGTCCTCCGATCTTCAGACAGAATTTCACGTGTTCCGCCCTACTTAATACGTCCGTCAAAGCTTCCTATACGGGGCTGTCACCCGCTATGGCCACGCTTCCCAACGTGTTCTAGTCACTTATCTGGCTCGGCTGGTCCCCGTTCGCTCGCCGCTACTAGGGGAGTATCAATTGATTTCCTTTCCTCCGGGTACTTAGATGTTTCAGTTCCCCGGGTTTGCTCTTAAAACCCTATGTATTCAGGTCTTAAGTACCTGTTCATGCTCATTATTGATTAGCAGAGCTAACAATAACAAACATTCAGGTGGGTTGCCCCATTCAGAAATCCATGGATCAAAGCTTATTCTCAGCTCCCCATGGCTTATCGCAGAGTATCACGTCTTTCATCGCCTCTTGCTGCCAAGGCATTCACCAAACGCCCTTCTCGCGCTTGATTTGATCCAGAAAGAGAAAGACAGGATTTGCGAAGCAAATCCAATGACAGGCGCTGGTAACAACCCGTCTCTCTTACTGAACCAAAAGCATACTTTCCCGCCTTCCATCCTGGAACCCGCGCTGCCGATGTCGGTCGGCCCCACGCAGAGAATGGAAGACAATGCATAACCGTTAAGTTATGCGGGTTAGTGTACTTGACTTGGACAACTCTGTTCGTTTCAGCCGCGATAGCCGTGGACAGGCGAGGAAACACCCGTGTCACAACCCGCCCCTCCGAAGAGGAGAACGACTGAGATCAACGCCACACTCGGCGCCAATCAAACAGTGTTGATTGATTTCTCTCTATACGATGTCAATTCA
>NZ_JBQFLT010000024.1:0-10735 GCF_056531425.1 Ruegeria sp. N4 | reverse complement strand
CCGCCAATGGCGAAGACGGCAACGGCGCCGTCGAGGCAAAGGTCAAGGCCGAGGTCGCTGACCTTTGTGCACGCTTCCCGATCTATCCGAACCTGTAAGACAAAGGACCCAAACCCATGAGTTTTCACTCCATTGACCAGGCCCCTGCCCGCCTGAACCGCAGCGAGCTGGCCGTCCCCGGCAGCCAGCCCGGAATGTTCGAAAAGGCCGCGCAATCCGACGTGGACGTCATCTTTCTCGATCTCGAAGACGCCGTTGCGCCGGACGAAAAGGAACAGGCCCGCAAGAACATCATCGAGGCGCTGAACGATATCGATTGGGGCACCAAGACCATGTCGGTGCGCATTAACGGTCTGGATACGCATTACATGTATCGCGATGTTGTTGATGTGGTCGAACAGGCAGGCGCGCGGCTGGATTTGATCATGATCCCCAAGGTGGGCACGGCGGCAGATGTCTATGCGGTCGATATGCTGGTCACGCAGATCGAAGATGCCAAGGGTTACAAGACACGTATCGGGTTTGAGCACATCATCGAAACCGCTCTGGGAATGCAGAATGTCAGCGAGATCGCGGCAGCCTCGAAACGCAATGAAAGCCTGCATTTTGGGGTCGCGGACTATGCGGCATCGACCCGCGCGCGCACGACGATCATTGGCGGCGTGAACCCGGATTACTCGGTCCTGACTGATGCTGATGCCGATGGGGGCCGGGCGACGCATTGGGGCGATATGTGGCACTATGCGCTGGCCCGTATGGTTGTCGCTGCGCGGGCCAATGGACTGCGCCCGATTGATGGTCCTTTCGGAGATTTTCAAGACCCCGACGGATATCGCGCAGCAGCCAAACGCGCGGCGGTTCTGGGTTGCGAAGGCAAATGGGCCATTCATCCCAGCCAGATTGCCCTGGCAAACGAGGTCATGTCGCCCTCGGACGCCGAGGTGACCAAGGCGCAACGCATTCTTGTCGCCATGGCCGAGGCCGAGGCACAGGGAAAAGGCGCGGTGTCACTGGACGGGCGGCTGATCGATTATGCCTCGATCCGTCAGGCCGAGGTGCTGGTGGAAAAGGCCGGACAGATCGCGGCGGCCTGAACGGACTGCTTCGGACAGGTGCTGGCGACCAGAGTTACGGTCGCCACACCAATCCAGCACCATCCCGTTACCCCGACAGTTTCGCCAGATCACTGCTCAGGGCGCGGGCTTCGGCGATGCTGCGTTGCAGGGCGGCGAGTTTGTCGTCGGGCGTCGCACCGCCCGGAGTGGTGTTCAGAACCCGATCAATGCGCGCTGCCGTGGCTGGATCAGCACCGCCAAGCGCGTCGCGCTGTTGCAGGATCCTCAGCTTCAACTGCGCCAATTCGGATTCCGACGCCCGGATTTGCGCGGACAATGCGTCATTCCGGGCTTGGGCCTCGGCAACTTCGCCCTCGGCGGCGGTGATCCGGTCGTCATAAGCCCCCGTCGCGATCCCCGAGACGCCCGAGAAGAACCCGCCTTCGGCAGGGTCGGTGGTTGTCTGGCAAGCGGCCAGAAGCACACAAGGTAAGGCGAGGCGGAGCATAATCACACCTTTCATAGCGATGAGGCCAGATCGCCCGCGATGCCGCGCATCTGGGTTATCTGATTGGACAAAGCTGCCAGATCGCCATCGATGGGCGAAGCAGTCTGTCCGCGAGAAATAGTCAAGTTGCGCGCCTCGTTGAACTCGGCCTGTCGTTTGGTGGCCCCGTCGATGGCCAGTTCCATCTGTGTCAGGTTGCCGTTCGCCTCGGCCAGTTCGCGCTGCACGTCGGCCTGATCCACGGTTCCCGAGGCGACCTGCGCGTTCAACGCATCCAACTCGGCCTTTTGCGCCGCCAGAACCTGATTCATGACATTGATCGTGGTCTGCATTTCCGACGCGTTGCGGTCGAGGTCCTTTTTGATCTGCCGCAGCCGCGACTCGCGCCCGGCATAGTTGCGCTGAACAAAGGCCACATAGGTTCCCGCAAGGGCGCCAGCACCCAACCCGATGGAAAATCCGGTGCCGATATCGTCGCTGCCACCAATGCCAAAGCCGATCGCCCCGCCGGTAACGCCCCCTGCAACGGCCCCTTGTAGAATGGTCTTCTGCATCGCCGCCGCCTGTTTCGCCAGATCGGCCTCGGCCTGTGTCGCGCCGCCAGTGCCCGCAGGCGGAGCAGCGGTTTGACTGGTGTCGCTACAGGCCGAAAGGGCCAGCGAGACGGCAAGCACAGCTGCGCTTATTCGGGGGGTATGAGATCGGCCAGCCATTGGTAACTCCCTTTTTTGCTGTCCTCGGCCTGCGCAACATGGCGCAGGAACAGGGCGGCGTCATCTGTCAGCTGGGCGCTTGCAAGGCCCAGCGAGTTTGATCCCGATGCTGCGCTGATTATCGAGGTATCAACATCGGGTGGAAAAAAGACGACAGACCGTCTGAGGACTTCGTCATAGTAGCTGCGGCTTTGGTCCAGCCGTCGCAGGATGATGCCTCGGGATCGGTAGATGTCGTATACATCATTGCGCGCCTGCTGCAGCACCGGCAGCGCGTCGGGGTTCGAGCGGGCAATCTCTTCGATCTGTCCCAGCGCGTCTTCGGCAATGGCCAGTGTGCGTTCAACACTGCGCAGGGCAACAAGGTCGGTGCGCAGCCGTTGCAATGTGGTTGCGGCCAGAAACACCGACACTTGTGCGGCATCCTCATACAATCGCTCGGCCGAGGCGGTCTCTTGCGCGGGCAGGCGGCGGCGATAGCTGTCCAGCGCCGGACCCAGATCGCGCGTTTGCCCGTCGCTAAGGTGTCCAAGGGCCACCAGCGCGGTCGCCAGTTTTTCCGGGTTTGCTTCGGACAATGACGCGCCCAAGGTCGCCAGGGATCCGGATGATCCGGTTTTAAGTGCGGCGATCCGGTCCTTTGCGAAGGCCGCGAACAGGCCATCAGGATAGTCCTGCAAATAGTCTTCAAACACGCGGACATCCGAACTGGACGAGATACTGCGCCACTGCGCCAAATCCGCCGCCGTTGTGTCTTGCGGCGCGTCCGAGGGCAGGCCGGGGGCAAAGCTGTGTTCATCCAGCACGGATTCTTCGACCCACGGGATCTGGCGCCCTTCGGTTTCAAGCACGACCTGCTGCCGAACCCGTCCCAACGTCAGCCGCACGTCCAGATCGGGCGTTGCGATATGGTCCAGAAGGCCGGTGGTAAAGACGCTGTTGTCGCCCAGCCCGTCATAGGCCACGTTGCCGGGATCGGTGGCATAAGCAATCAGCAGGCCCGCGCCGCCGCGCATTCGAACCAGCCCTTGTGCGACCATACCACTGTCGGAAAACGGGTTGTTGCGGCAAGCATCCAGCAGCAAAATGCCAACATCCGGCCCCGCTTTGGACATCACGTCGCGCACCCTGTCCAGCGTCAGGGAACTGCGTCTGAGTGCGGCCACATCACTGCCCGCAAAATCGGTGCCAATCAAATGGTTCTCGCCGCCAATCTGAACGCCATGGCCTGCGTAAAAGAACACGGCCATCTCGGCCCCTTTGGCGGCGGTGCCGAATTGATCCAGTGCCTGTTCCATCCCGGCGACGTTCTGGTCGGTTGCCCGGATCACGCTGAAACCCAGCTCGCTCAGGGCCGACCCCAGCGCGGCCACGTCATTCACCGGGTTGCGCAGCGCCATGTCCGGCGAGGCATAATTCGAATTGCCGATCAGAAGCGCCACGCGGGTCGAGGCATGTCCCTGCGCGGCCACGAAGACCAAACCAAACAGGGCAATGGTCAGAACGCGGCTGAGTGCAAAGAACGGGCGGGCTACGGGCATGCCGTTACGTTAGCGCATGGCGCTTTCAAATAACAATTGGCGCAATAGGACAGGGCAAAGACAAATGGCCAAATTACCATAGGTCCGCGTTTTGCCCGCGCGGTATCAAACGACATGACCGGTCAGTTAACCTCGTGTCCTAAGCCGCCGCCGAGGCCACCGGCAAGCGCATCATCAAGGCCGCCATTTCGTCAAGGTCGTGATCCGAGACGGGGCAGGCAGAGTTCTGCGACATGGAGTGATTTGCGGGGATCTTCATGGCTGCGGCAAGGTCAGCATCCGTCAGACCCTCACAGACAGAAGGCAGTTCTGCGGCGATGCCACAGGCGCGCATCAGGCCCATGTAAACGTCGGGCAGTGCCTCTGCTGCAGCCGACCCGCCAAGGGCCTGCGCTGCCAGGGCGTAATTCTCGGCCCCGTCCGGTCGGGCGACAAGCCAGGGCAGGCTGACCTCCAGCGCAAGCCCGGTTGCATGTCCGTGGTGGACCCGCGCCAATGATCCGAGTGCATGGCTGATATTGTGCCCCATATGCGTGTTGCAATTGTGCAGGGCCAAACCGGCGACGGTGCTGCCCCAAAGAACGCGTCCGCGCGCTTCAAGATCAGACCCGTCTGCCACCACGCGGGGCAGGGCGTCCGACAGAATGCGCAACGCTTCCAGACCATAGAGCAGACCGGCAGGGCTGGTTGAACGTGCCGTTGCCCCTTCAAGCGCATGCGCGACCGCGTCGATGCCGGTCCAGGCCGTGATATGCGGCGGCAGGCTCAGCGTCAGTTCGGGGTCCAGCACGGCCTGTGCGAACATCAGCTCTTCGCCGAAATACCAGTTCTTCAACCCCTCGGGCGTGGACACGATCGACGTGCGCGTGACCTCGGACCCGGTTCCGGCCGTTGTCGGGATCGCGATTGCGGGCAGACCGTCCTGCGGTAACGGTTGCGCTGCCAGCGCAAAGTCGCGCGCCGGTTTTTGGCTGTTGGCTATGGCCGCGACCAGTTTGGCCGTGTCCATGGCTGCCCCACCGCCCAGACCAATGACGCTTGTGGCCCCGGTTTCCCGCGCCTTGGCCGACAGGTCATCAACCAGAGTTTCCTTGGGCTCACCCGCGACATTTGCGGCAAGAACAAAAGGCAAATTATGTGCAGCCAGATCCTGCGTCAGCCGGTCCGTAACACCAAGGTCGGCCAGAATGGTGTCCGCGATGATCAGCACCGGACCGCCGCCCAAATTCGCCACGATATCCGGAACCTTCGACAAACGTCCGGCCCCAAAAGTCAGCGGAGGCACCCGGCCAATGTTAAACGTTTGCATTGCAACCTCGTTCCATAAGTGACGCCTTTTGCAAGCATCTTTGACGAGCAGTCATTCACGGCGCAAGCGCCGAATTTGTCCGCAAGAACGAGAACCGCCAAGCCGGTGGGTGTGTGGCGCGAAACTCACAGTTTTATTGCCTGTCGGGAAGCCTGTGGGCGCGTGGCTAGCAGGCTGCGCCCTGCAACCCGTCTTTCGACAATTGCTGGTCCTGCAGGCGATCCAGTTCCTGCAATGCGACCTGTGGATCGCCGGTGCGCGACAAGGCGCGGTCATAGGCGCGGCGAACGGACCGGGGCCGCCAGGGCAGCGCCGCGTTTGCCAGCCACCTACGTAAGGGTGGGGGCAGCCGGTCGAACTCGCGCATGGGATCTTCCCGCCGCCGCCGTTTTTTCAGTTTCGTCTGGCCCAGATTGCCCGCCATTCTTATGCGTCCTCGGTATCGAAAACCGGGTCCAGCACCAGAACCAATCGGGTTTCCCCGGACCCTTCGATGGGTGGGGACCGGTGCAACAATCCCGAAGCCGGTGTCTCGGGCCAGCGCGAGCCGCGCATCACCATGGGGCACCCCGTTGCCAAGGTGAACAGTTTTTTCGGCTCTGCCCCATTGGACGAGATGCCATATTGCGTGCCGGTTCCCCGATAGGTGCAAATGAGACGGGCGAGGATCGCGTCAATGTGGAACTTGCGGCAGGCGTTTGTGGTGACAACGCCAAGGCGCACGCGCAGATATGGCGCGCGCATGATCCCGGCAAACCGGGCCGAGAGGTCGGCGATGTCCTCGACCAGCCATGTGCGTTCGGGACCTTCCTCAGTACCTGAGATGTCACACAGATGCTGAACGGCCTGTTTTACTGCACCGGGGCGCAGCACCATGCGTGTGGCAGGCAACTGATCGGGATGCAGACCGTCGATCCAGGTCTGAAACCCCAGCGGCGGTTGCCTGCGCCAAATCGCTGCCGCACAGCCGGGTTTACGGATCACGGACAGGTCTTCGGGCCTGTCCGCAACACCAACGCCGATTGCGGCATTCCTGATCTCGGTATGTGCCAAAGTCACGCCGCTTCCCCTTCGCGTCGCCAGCCCGGGAAGGGGTCAGGCAAGTCCAGTGGCAGGGCCTCGGGGCCCGAGGCCAGATGTTCGGGGACCAGACAGTCGTCCAACCGCACTTTCAATACCGGCCAGTCAATACCCGAGCCGATGAACACAATCTCTTGCCGCCGATCACCCCAGGGTTCGGACCAATGGGCCTGCATATATTCGCGCGCGCTTTCATGATCCGGCCACCGCTCTTTCGGGACCGAAGCCCACCACGTGCCCAAAGGTTTGACGGAAGACAGCGCGCCCGCCATGGAAAACTCGGCCACCCAGTTCGGACGCGTGGCCAGCCAGAAATGCCCTTTTGCGCGGATAACACCCGGCAGGTCCCCATTCAGCACTTTCAGGATCTTTTCGGGCTCAAAGGGCTGACGCGCGCGGTACACGAAACTGGTAACGCCGTATTCCTCGGTCTCAGGCACGTGGTCCGCAAACCCATAAAGTTCCTTGGCCCACATCGGATGCTCATGCGCCCTCTCGAAATCGAACAGACCTGTATCCAGAATGGCCTCGGCGGCCACGTCGGAGTGATTGGTCTCGAAGATGCGCGCGTCGGCGTTCAGGCTGCGGATGATCTTGCGCGCGGCATCGGTTCGGTCCGGCCCGGCATCGGCCACCTTGTTCAGAATGACCACATCGGCAAATTCGATCTGTTCCACCAGCAGGTTGACCAGCGTGCGGTCGTCTTCCTCGCCCATGGTCTCACCCCGGTCGCGCAGGAAATCGTGGCTGGAGAAGTCCTGCAGCAGGTTCACCGCATCCACCACCGTCACCATCGTATCCAGCCGCGAAACATCGGACAGGCTTTCGCCCAGCTCATCCCGAAAATCAAAGGTCGCTGCGACCGGAAGCGGTTCAGAAATGCCGGTGGATTCGATGAGCAGATAGTCAAAGCGGCCATCTTCAGCCAGTCGGCGCACCTCTTGCAGCAGATCATCGCGCAGGGTGCAGCAGATGCAGCCGTTTGACATCTCGACCAGTGTTTCATCGGTGCGGCTGAGTTCCGTGTCCGCGCGCACCAGGTCCGCGTCGATGTTCACTTCGGACATGTCATTGACGATCACGGCGACGCGACGGCCTTCGCGGTTGTTCAGGGCACGGTTCAGCAATGTGGTTTTGCCCGCGCCGAGAAAACCGGACAGGACGGTGACAGGAAGTCGGGTATCGGTCATTGCCTTAAAGCTCCGTGGGGTTTTGGGTGTCTGTGGGATGTGGTTTGCGCAGCAAATCGAGGCTGCACTGAATCTCAGGCCGGTTCAGGTTGCGCCCGATCAACACGATGCGGGTGCGGCGGTCTTCCCCTGTCCAGTTCTTTATCGGGATAGGCGGGTCAAAGATGTGCTGGACCCCGTGGAACGCGAATGGCGTCTCGATTCCGTCCAGAAACAGGATGCCCTTAACACGCAGGATGTCCTTGCCTTTGTGGGCGATCAGAGTGTCGAACCACTTGTCAAAAAGGTCGTCATCCAAGGCCTCGTCCAGAACAATCGAAATGGACGTTATGTCGGTGTCATGACGGCGAAACTCGGTCGTCGATACGGGGCTGTCCGCCGAGCCCGGCAGCAGCCCGGACAGGTTGCCAAGAGGGTCCTCATTTTCTTTGGGTGTCGTCCAGGCCAGTGCGTCCTGTTGGCCTGCGGTGTCGCGCATGCTTGTCAGGTTCCACATCCCGTCCGCGCTGAAACCGCGATCCGAAACGCGCATGATGCTGGCGGTCGGGTTCAGGTCACGGAGCCGCTTGGTCACGGCCTTTGATTCAGTGTCAGAGACAAGGTCCGTCTTGCTCAGCACGATCAGATCGGCCAGCGCAACTTGCGAGACGGCCTCGAATTGCGCGTCCAGCGTCCCAGGGCCGTTGACGGCGTCCACAACGGTGACGATGCCATCCATCCGTGTATTCCGCGCCAGATATGGATCGACCAAAAGCGTTTGCAGGATCGGTCCGGGATCGGCCAGGCCCGTGGTTTCAATCACGATCCGGTCAAAGTGCAGCATGCCTTCGTCACGCCGGGCAAGCAGCTTGACGAACGTGTCCGACAGATCCCCGCGGATTGAGCAGCACAGGCAGCCGGATGACATCAGCATCACGTCGCCGTCCACCGATTCAATCAGATCGTGATCCAGACCCGGCTCGCCGAACTCGTTCACGATCACCGCAATGGGTCCCGAACTGGACTCCGCAAGAATTCGGTTAAGCAGTGTCGTCTTACCCGCCCCTAAGAATCCAGTGAGCAACGTCACCGGGACGCGCAGATCATTGGTCGGGTTTGGCGTGGTCTTTGAGGCGTGAGTCATGAACATGGGCGTGCGACAAATGTAATAACATTACAAAATTATGGGAAATCAAATCGAGTGTCCAGATGGCGCAGGGCGATAGGGTCAAAGTGCCTTGATCATGCGTCTTTGACGTAGGAAGATGCCACAGAGAAAATGGGTGTGAATTGAAGTTCAGGTGAGTCAGGCCGCCTCTTCAAAACTGAACTAATGGCGTATGTAAGATATAAGTATTTGTTATGGTTTAGATATTCTCTGCATGCAGATTAGGTGCGCGGGTTTTGTCGACCGTCCGTTCTCAGTTGTTGAGAAGAGGCCACAGTCAGTAGTGTCAGGGTGACACGCACTGGACATCCTTTAACCAAAAGATCAATTTCTCGCTTAAGGCGAGAGCCTCGCCACAATAATGACAACTTGGACATGAATCTTCTTGTCCAAAGAATTTTTTAGGGCCTTGCAATGGTTGTTAATATTTCAACTCCTCCTTCGTCGTCTCCACTGAGCGCGATCCAAGGAACCCGCGCGTATGGTAACGGTAACCCGAATACCACAACGACGATTACCTATAACTTTGACCAATATGCGGGCTCCACCCCTTGGACAAACGCGTACAAAGACGATTTCAGGAAGGCACTGGCTGTTTTTGAATCCGTTGCCAACATACGGTTCGTAGAAGTCTCTAATTGGCAGGACGCTGACATTTACGAGGTTCTTGCACCGAATTCCAACCCGTACTTCTTCGATTCCCCGTATACGCTCGGGTATCACTATACGCCCTCAAATAACCCCTCCGAAGGTGCCTTCAGCACGGATTACTGGGATGCAGGCCCGGGTGGGAACGGGGATGCCGGAGGCTACTTTTTCACGACTCTGCTGCACGAGCTGGGCCACGCACTTGGCTTGGCTCACCCGCACGATTCAGGGTTGGGTACAACAGTCATGCGCGGCGTCACAGGACCGTTCGATTCTTTCGGAGCTTCGGGTTTGAACCAGGGTGTCTACACCGTCATGAGTTACAATGACGGTTGGACCTCCAAGAACGGAATTCTGCCGGTGGACGCCAAATGGGGTGGCGCTACAGGATTGGGTGCGCTGGATATTGCTGCGCTGCAAAACATGTACGGCGCGAACAATTCGTACAACTCGGGAAGCAATACATACGATCTGGCCACAAGCAACGCCAGCGGCGTCGGGTATCAGGCCATTTGGGACACAGGCGGATCCGATACAATCCGTTATTCTGGCAGTGGGATCACAGTTATCGATTTGCGACCCGCCACCCTTGATTATTCGTCTACGGGCGGCGGCGGCGTGTCTCATGTTGGGGGCGTAAAAGGCGGGTTCACGATTGCGGCCGGTGTTGTTATCGAAAACGCATCGGGTGGATCTGGGAAGGACACCATTTTTGGCAATGCCGCCGTAAACACTCTGAATGGTAACGGCGGCAACGACACCTTTTTTTCAGCCTCCAACGGATCGAACAACAACACGATCAACGGCGGTGGCGGCAGCGATACAATCTACCTCGCCAATGGATCCGGCGCAGACACTGTAAACGGTGGATCCGGTAACGACGTCGCCATTGTCAGAAACAATACAGGTTCGTTCTCGGGTGGAACTGGCACTGATACGGTCAGATTCGTAAGCGCCATCAGCAAGTATCTGTTCATCAACAATGGCAGTACCTACGAGTTTCTGGACGTTATCACCGGCAGAACCTTTACAGTGTCCAGCGACGTGGAGCGTTTCGAGTTTTCGAATGGAAATCTGGGCTACAACCTTACTCAGTTGACGAACGCAACTCAGATCTCGGACGTCGAAACGACTGGAACCGCGCTTCAACACGCCGCGCAAGGTATCTACCTGATCGGTGGTCCGGGTTCGAATGTCGCAGTTACTTTCAATGGTCAGGTTATGGGGGAGAATTCCCTCGTTGGCTGGACGGCCATTCAAGTTGAAGACGATGGCCAGGGATACCTTATTCTTTGGCGCAATGACGATGGCCGTTACGCGGAGTGGACGCTTGACGATCAGGGCGCGCGTTTGAGCGGTCGCCCGATTGCGAATGTTGTCGATGTCGAGGTGTTCTACGGCGTTGATCTGAACAATGATGGCACAATTGGTCATTTCACGACGACCGTTGAAGATGACGGCGCGACAACGCTGGCCTCGTCGACGCGTGGGGTTTACCTGATCGACGGCAGCACGGAAGTGACATGGAGAGGGGACCAGATCGG
>NZ_JBQFLT010000023.1:0-14222 GCF_056531425.1 Ruegeria sp. N4 | reverse complement strand
GCAAACTGCGCGCCAAGGGCAAAGAGGTGCGTTTTGCGATCCACCCCGTCGCGGGCCGTCTGCCGGGCCACATGAACGTGCTGCTGGCCGAGGCGAAGGTGCCCTATGACATCGTGCTTGAGATGGATGAGATCAACGACGACTTCCCGGAAACGGATGTGGCCATCGTCATCGGTTCGAACGACATCGTGAACCCAGCCGCGCAGGAAGACCCCAACAGCCCCATCGCTGGCATGCCGGTTCTGGAATGCTGGAAAGCGAAACAGGTGTTTGTCTCGAAACGTGGTCAGGGCACGGGGTATTCGGGCATCGAAAACCCGCTGTTCTTCAAGGAAAACACCCGCATGTTCTATGGCGACGCCAAACAGTCGCTGGACAAGCTGCTGCCCATGATCGACTGATCAAACGGGTCGTAATCCAAACGCAAAGGGCGCCAAACCGGCGCCCTTTTTTGCGTTTGATTGGGGGCTTTGCCCGCCGCCATTGGCCGCTCGGACCAATGGCGCAACTCAAGGCGGCCCCCCAGGATATTTGTGGCCAGATGAAGCGCGCGGAATGTGGTAATCTGGGTCGGAACCAAACTGTGCAGGAGGTCGGATATGGAAAAGGTAAATGGCATCGGTGGCGTGTTCTTCCGCGCGCGCGACCCAAAAGCGCTGAGCGCCTGGTACGAGACACATCTGGGCGTCAACCACTATGACCCTGCCCCCTGGAAGCAGCGCGAAGGCTACACGGTATTTGCTCCGTTTGCTGAGGACACCGAGTATTTCGGCAGGGCCGAGCAGCAATGGATGATCAACTTTCGGGTCGATGATCTTGCAGCCCTGACTGAACAACTTCAGGCGGCGGGGATCGCTGTGGAAACCAACCCGGACTGGGACAGCGAGGTGGGCAAGTTCGCCCGAATTCACGACCCTGAAGGCAATCCGATTGAACTGTGGCAACCAAATCAATGAGATAGCGGATTTGTATGCCGTTGCATTCATGTAAGTATATGAAATAAAAAGAGAATTGATGTATTCGCTGGATCGCATATAGTCCGTGACACGGTACGGAGCGATCTATGACACCCATTCAGGACCACCCATTGCGCTATGCGCTGGCCAATGAGCTGCATGCGCGGCCCTTTCCGGTTGCTCAGGTGCCCTGCACGGTTGCCTTCCTTGCGATCAAAATGCCGGTTGATGCAGCCGGTCGGGACAAGAGCGACGATATCGCTCATTTGACGGATCTTCTGGATCGTCACGGGGCACCGCATCCGCAGCCCGCAGCAACGCATTACGCGGGCCAGATCGGTCGCCATTGGTTGAAATGGGAACAACACACCGAGTTTGTCACCTACACGGCCATTACGCCGAACGTGAGCGACCGGGCGTTCAATCCCGCCGATTTTGAGGTCTTTCCGCCTGATTGGCTGATGTCCAGCCCGGGTCAAAGGGTGACCTCGATTCTGATGCGCGTTGTACCGCGCCCGGATGACGCGCAGATCAGGGCGCAACTGCTGGACTGGTTCGAACCCGAGAGTCTGGCCGTTGCCGGTGTTCTGGATGGCGCGGCCATTTGCGCCAGTGATTTTCGCATCGATCCGGCCGGGCATATGCGCTTTGCCCTGTTTGTCTCGGACGGAACCGGCAACAGGCGCACCGGGCGGGTCATCCAGCGCCTGTGCGAAATCGAGACCTACAAGGCCATGTCGATGCTTGGCTTTGCGCGGGTTAAAACCCTGATGCCGCGCATTGGTGAGTTGGACAAACGGTTGACCGAGCTGATGGTCGAGATGACCGACGGAAGCAAACATCCCGACGATCTTCTGCCCGATCTTCTGACAACATCAACCGAGTTGGAGACATTGTCGGCCCGCTGTGCCTTTCGCTTTGGGGCCACCGGTGCCTATGAAGCCATCGTAAACCAGCGCATTGAGGTGCTGCGGGAAGAACGGTTTCAGGGCGGGCAGAGCTTTGCGGACTTCATGATGCGCCGATACGATCCGGCCATTCGAACCGTAAAATCCACCGAAAAGCGGCTGCAAACCTTGTCGGACAGGGCAATCCGGGCGGGTGATCTTCTGCGAACGCGGGTGGATGTAGAGCGCAGCGCGCAGAATCAGGCGTTACTGGAAAGCATGGATCGCCGCGCTGATCTGGCCCTGCGTTTGCAGCACACGGTCGAGGGGCTGTCGGTCGTTGCGATCAGCTATTATGCGGTCTCGCTGGTCAGTTACCTGCTGTACCCGCTAACGTCCGCGGGGTTGAGCAAGGGCACATTGACCGCGCTGATAACCTTGCCTGTCATTCTGGCAGTGTGGTTCGCGGTGCGCCGGATTCGCAAGCGGTTGGAGTGAACGACGCTTGCGCAAGCCCTTAGGCTTTGTAGTAGTGGCCGGGCAGAAAGCCAATCGGAGCGTTCAAATGATCAGTGTTGTGTCGGCATGGCGGGCCGTGACTGCGATGTTCATTCTGAACGGTGCCCTGTTTGGCATCTGGGCGTCCCGTATTCCTGCCGTCCGTGACCACCTGCAACTCAGCCACGAAGACTTGGGCTATGGTCTGCTGTTCATGGCGGCGGGGGCAGTGTGTTCCTTTCCCATCACCGGGCGGCTGACCGACCGGTTCGGGGCGGTCGCGATCACCCGGATCATAGCCGTTCTTTATACCGGGTCCCTGATCCTGTTGGCGATGGCGGACAGTTTCACCATGTTGGCCGCCTTTCTGTTTCTGTTTGGGGCCTTCCACGGGTCGATGGACGTGGCCATGAATGCCTGGGCGGCTGAGGTCGAGCAGGCCTATGACAAACCGCTCATGTCCTCATTCCACGCGATGTGGAGCCTTGGGGCAGGGCTGGGGGCCATCAGCGGATATGCCGCGGTTCAGTTGCAGATGAACGTGTTGCAGCACTTTCTTGCCGCAGGTGGTGTTGTCGTGGCTTTGGCCCTGGCGCTGTCCTGGGTACAGTGGACGTCTCGCCGGGCGGAGCAATCGCATGGCGCGGTTTTTGCCTTCCCGTCCGGCGTGTTGATCCTTGTTGGCTTCACGGCGCTTTGCGGCGCATTGGGCGAAGGCGCAGTCGCCGATTGGAGCGCTTTGTTCCTGCGCGATGTCACCGGAGCGGCTGAGAGCGTTGCGGCGTTGGGCTATGCGGTCTTCTCGGTCGCGATGGTGGTGTGCAGGCTGGCCGGAGGCTTCCTAATTGCGCGGGTCGGGCCGGTTGCGGCGGCGCGCGGCGGTGGCGTCTTTGCGGCGGTGGGTGTGTTCTGCGTGGTCTCGGCAGGGGCAGCGCCTTTGGCGCTGGTGGGCTTTACTTTGATGGGTGTGGGCTATGCGGTGATTATGCCATTGGCGTTCAGCCGGGCGGCCAATGATCCGCAGATACCGCCGGGGCAGGCCATCGCCAGTGTTGCTACGCTTGGTTATGGGGGGCTGTTGATCGGGCCGCCGCTGATCGGGTTTCTGGCCGAGTTGCTGACGCTGCGGATGGCGTTTGCCGTATTGCTGCCGCTTGCCGTTCTGATCGTGGTGTGTGCCGGCGCGCTAAGGCGCGCCGACTGAGTTCGCTTAACGCCCGCGAATACGCGGATCCAGCGCGTCGCGCAGGCCGTCGCCCAGGTAGTTGACGCTGAGCACGGTGAGCGAGATCGCAAGGCCGGGCCAGAACACACGTTCGGGGTATTGCTGCAGGTAATCGACACCATCAAACAGCAGGCGGCCCCAGGTCGGGAAGTCGGGCGGGAAGCCCAGCCCAAGGAAGGACAACGCGCTTTCGGTGATGATCGCGGTTGCAATGCCCAAAGTGGCCGACACCATGATCGGGGACAGCACATTGGGCAGGATATGCCGCGTGATGATCTGCGTGTTGCTGGTGCCTATAGAACGCGCGGCCAGAACGAATTCACGTTCCTTGATCGCCAACACGTCGCCCCGCACGATCCGTGCGGTGGGCATCCACGAGGTGATGCCGATGGCGCAGACGATCAGGATGAAGATCCCACGCTCCAGCCCGAAGGCCGCCGACAAGGGCTCGCGGAACAGCAGCATCATGACCAGCAGCAGGGGCAGCAGGGGCAGGGCCAGGAACAGATCGGTCAGGCGCATCAGCGGTCCGTCGAGCCGTTTGAAGAACCCGGCGACCACGCCGATGAACGAGCCCAGGAACAGCGCCAGCAACATCGCGGTGATACCCACCGAGACCGAGGTCTGCCCGCCGGACATCATCCGCGCCAGAATATCTCGGCCCAGTTGGTCAGTGCCAAACGGGTGCGCCCAGCTTGGCCCCTGATTGCGCGCCCGAATGTCGATCTGCGTCGGATCGATGGTCCAGACATAGGGGCCAAGATAGACGGCAGCGACGATAAAGATGAACAGCATCGCCCCGATCATCGCGCCCTTGTGGGTCTTGAACTGATCCCACACGTCGCGCCACTGACTGCGCGGCGGGGTGGTCAGGTCGTCCATCACGCCTGCAGTTGGCAGGGCGGTGGACGCTGGCGCAATGCCTTCATCCGGGACCAGCGTATCGGTACGATCATGATCAGTCATAGCGAATCCTCGGGTCCAGAATGCCGTAGAGCACGTCTGCGATCAGGTTGAACAGAACGATCAGCACGGCAAAGATGAAGGTCAGGGTCTGCACCATCGGCAGGTCGTTGGCCTGAATGGCCCCGATCAGCAATTGGCCGATGCCGTTCACCTTGAACACCTGCTCGGTGATGATGGCGCCGCCGAAGATGGCCGGAATACCCAGCGCGATCACGGTGACCACGGGGATCATCGAGTTGCGCAGGACATGCACCATTACGACCGTATATTCACTGAGGCCCTTGGCACGGGCGGTGCGGACGTAATCCTGATTGAGGTTGTCCAGCATTGACGCACGCATGAAGCGGCTAAGCTGTGCCGTGATCTGTAGTGCCAGAACCATGACGGGCATGATCATCTGTTTCAGCTGCAGCATGAAGCTGTCCCAACTGTTGACCACAAGAGTTGTGTCATAGATCGACGGGAACCAGCCCAGTTGCACCGAGAAGATCACGATCACCAGAACGCCCGAGAAAAACGGCGGGACCGAGAAGCCGACCATCGACACGAAGGTGCCCATCTGGTCGAACCACGAATACTGGCGATAAGCGGAATAAATGCCGATGGGCAGGGCGATCAGGATGGCGACCACATAGGCGGTGCCGACAACCCACAGGGTCTGCGGGATACGCTGAACGACGATGTCCATGACGGGCGAGCGGGTCTGCCACGAAATCACTCGCAGATCACCTTCCGAGAAGGTGGTGCCGAACATATGGTCGACCAGCACCTGCGGTTCGATCCAGAAGAACTGCACGATCCATTTCCAGAACCTGATATGCATCGGCTGGCCAAGGCCAAGCGCCTCGCGCATCTTCTCTTTGACTTCGGGGGGGACGGTAAGCGGAACCTGCGCCATCGGGTCGCCGGGTGCGAGTTCGAGGAGCAGGAAGATGACGAGGCTGATGAACAGCAGCGTGGGTACGGCCAGCACCAGTCGTCTGATGGTAAAATTGAGCATTAAGAGGCGCCTTTATATGCGTCTTCTTGTTGGAGTGGTGTGCAAAGGGCCGCGCCCCGAAGATCGGGGCGCGGCTTTGCAAGGCTAACGCTTAGGAACCGGTCTTGCGGTACCAGTCAGCGATATTCCAAAGTTCGCTGTCCCAAACGTTCAGGACCACGCCACCCAGCGTGTTTGCATGTGCCGACAGACGACCACGGTGCACCAGCGGGATCATGCCGCCGTTCTGAACCATGATATCGTTCAGCTGCTTCGCGATCTCGGCACGGGCTTCCAGACCGGCGGTTTCGGCCAGCTGACCATGCAGCTTGTCGAACTCTTCGTTGCAGAAGCGGCTGATGTTCTCACCCTGCCACTGCGTGTCCGGACGCGGAGCCTTGTCGCACAGGCCGTTGCCCAGATAGGACTGCGGGTCGGTGCCGTTGAAGGTGTTGGCGTACATTTCGACGTCGGCATAGAACTTCTGGAACGTGTCGGGCGAACCCGGGTCACCACCGAAGAAGACCGATGCGTTGATGTTGCGCAGTTCGGTTTCAACACCGATCTGGCTCCACCATTCCTTGATCAGCGCCTGGAAGTCCTGACGGACGGCGTTGGTCGAGGTCTGATAGACGATTTTCAGCGGAACGCCGTCTTTTTCACGAACGCCATCGCCGTCGCTGTCCACGATACCGGCATCATCCAGCAGCTTCTTCGCGCCTTCGATGTCCTGCGTGTCGCAGCTCATCGAGGTCGAGTTGAACGCGGCGGGGGCCGGAACCCAGTTACAAGTCACTTTGCCCGCCTGACCGTAGCCGATCTCAACCAGCAGCGGCCGGTCGATTGCCATGGACAGCGCCTTGTAGACGGCCGGGTCCTGCAGGAACGGGTGCGGATGCGCAGCCGTCGAACGCTCACCTTCGGGCAGGTCGGGTGACGGGTTGGTCTGGTTCAGCATGATACGCTCGACCAGCGGGCCAAAGCCTGCGACCGGGGTGCCCTTGCCGCCTTCTTGCATCTGCGCGATCACTTCGGGCGCAAGCTGCAGGTTCCAGGCGTAATCGAACTCGCCGGTTTCCATGACCGCACGACCGGCAGCCGTTGCATCGCCGCCGCCCTTGAAGGTCACGGTCGCGAAGGCCGGTTTCGCCGGGTCGCGATAGTTGTCATTGGCGGCAAATGTGATCACGTCGTTCGGCTTGAACTCGGTGACGACAAACGGGCCGGTTCCGATCGGGTTAAAGTTCTGGTCGGTGCATTCCGGGGCCTTCGCACCCAGGCAATCCGCAAACTGAGCGGCCTGAATGATCGGGCTTTCACCGCCCACGAACGGGCCGTAAGGGAAGGGGGTCGGCTTGTCGAATGTGACTTTGACAGTCAGATCATCCACCGCTTCGACCGAGGTGACGCCCTCGAACTTGGTGACCTGAGCACAACCGCCTTCCGGGTGCATGCAGTAGTCAGCAGTAAATTTCACGTCTGCCGAAGTGAACGGAGTGCCGTCCGACCAGGTGATTCCCGGTGCGATCTTCCATGTGATCGAGGTCAGATCCTCGCTGACACCACCATTTTCGACGGTCGGAATTTCCGATGCCAGGAAGGGCACCATGTTGCCGTCCTGGTCGTAGCGCGCCAGCGGTTCGATCACCAGCGAAGCTGATTCCACATCCTTGGTACCGCCCGACAGGAACGGGTTCAGGATCGAGGGTGCTTGCCAATAGATGATGCTTACATTGCCGTCCGAGCCGCGCTCGGCAAAGGCCATTGGGGCCATCGCCGTGCTTGCGATCGCACCAAGCAAAAGGGCTTTGATTTTCATCATACACTCCATGTTGGACACTTGCGTGTCTCGATTTTCTCCGCAAGGCCTGCGGATTAGGCGTTGCCGCAATGGGGGTAAGACGCTGATTTCATATCGCAAAATCAGTTCGCATTTTTGTGATGCCGTATTCTCCCCAACACGGTTACGCGAGGTATCGAAACAGAACTTTGGAAAAAAGCAAGGGTTGCCGTCGGGAAAAATTGCGACGGGTTTGACTTTTCCCGCCTCAGCGCCTTAGCGTCGGGCATTCGAACAAATCAGCCTGCCAAGGGGAGTGCGCACGTGCTGGACCAACCTATTGCCCAGATAAAAAAACTTCGGGTCGAGTTCCAAACCAAGGATGGCCCCGTGGTGGGCGTCGAGGATGTCTCGTTCGAGGTGAAGCCCGGCGAAACCGTTTGTATCGTTGGCGAATCCGGGTCCGGAAAGTCTGTTTCTTCACTGTCTTTGATGCGGCTGGTCGAGTTTGGCGGCGGCGAAATCGCGGGCGGAGAATTGCTGTTTGATCGCCGCGACGGGGACGAAATGGACCTGTCCAAAGCCGATCAGGATCTGATGAAACAGATTCGCGGCAACGAGATCGGAATGATCTTTCAGGAGCCGATGACAGCCCTGAATCCGGTTTTCACCGTGGGCCGACAACTGACCGAAGGTCTGCGCATCCACAAGAATATGTCCAAGACTCAGGCTGAAGAACGCGCCCTTGAACTGCTGCGTCAGGTGAGGATTCCCGAGCCGGAACGCCGTTTGAAGCAATATCCGCACGAACTGTCCGGCGGTATGCGGCAGCGCGTTGTGATTGCGATGGCAATGGCGTGTGAGCCCCGGCTTTTGATCGCGGACGAACCGACCACGGCGCTGGATGTGACCATTCAGGCCGAGATTCTGGCCCTGATGGACCGGCTGAAGCGGGAAACCGGCACGGCGGTGATGTTTATCACCCATGATATGGCCGTGGTGGCACAGATGGCCGACCGCGTGGTGGTTATGTTCCGTGGCAACAAGGTCGAGGAAGGCACCGTCAAGGAAATCTTCGAAAACCCGCAGCATGATTACACCAAGGCGCTGTTGGCTGCGGTGCCCAAGCTTGGGGAAATGCAGGGGAAATCCGCGCCCGAGCCGATGAAACTGCTGGGGGTAGAAGGCCAAACCATCGCCCCGATTCCCGGTACCGAAGAGGTGTTGCTGACGGTCAAGAACCTGACCACGCGCTTCCCCGTCAAAGGCGGGTTGCTGCGCCGCACGATTTCGAACGTTCATGCGGTCGAAGATGTGTCCTTTACGTTGAATCGCGGTCAAACGCTAAGCCTTGTGGGCGAATCAGGCTGCGGCAAGTCCTCGGCCGGGCGGTCGATCCTGCGTCTGGTCGAGCCAATGGCGGGCGAGATCGATCTGGATGGCGTCGATATCATGAAGCTGGATCCCGGCGGCCTGCGCAAGGCGCGGCTGGACATGCAGATGATCTTTCAGGACCCGTTCGCCTCGCTGAACCCGCAGATGCAACTGGTCGATCAGGTGGCCGAACCGATGCGGAACTATGGCGTCGCGACCGGGTCGGAATTGCAGGACCGCGTGGCGCAATTGTTCGACAAGGTACAACTGCCGCGCAGCTTCATGCGCCGCTTCCCGCACGAGATGTCGGGGGGTCAGCGTCAGCGGATCGCGATTGCCCGTGCACTGGCCCTGAACCCCAAGCTGATCATCGCGGATGAGGCGGTCTCGGCGCTGGACGTGTCGGTGCAGGCGCAGGTTCTGAACCTGATGATGGAACTGCAATCCGAACTCAGCCTGTCATACCTGTTCATCAGCCACGACATGGCCGTGGTCGAGCGGGTCAGTCACCATGTCGGCGTCATGTATCTGGGCCGGATCGTCGAGCTTGGGCCGCGCGCGCGGGTGTTCGAGAACCCTCAGCACCCCTATACACAGGCGCTGATGAAGGCGGTTCCGATTGCCGATCCGAACCAGCGGAAATCGGAAAAAGATCTGAATTTCAAACCGATCCCGTCGCCAATTCATCCAATCGACTATACGCCTGAACCCTCGGTCTATCATGAGGTCGAACCGGGCCATTTCATCCTGACGACGGATAGCGGGTACTAGGATCCATGGCACAGCGCCTGACGCCGCTTGAGATCATGACCAAGCTGATCTCGTTCCCGACTGTAAGCCGTGACACCAACCTGCCGCTGGTTGATTGGGTCGAAAGCTATCTGCGGGAACATGGGATTGAACCGCATCGCTGGCCTGACCCGGACCAGCCGCATAAGGCGGCGGTGTTCGCCCATGTCGGCCCTTGGGAAGAGGGGGCTGTGGTTCTGTCCGGCCACACGGATGTGGTGCCGGTGGATGGGCAACCCTGGGACACCGATCCCTTCACCGTTGTCGAAAAAGACGGCAAATATTTCGGGCGCGGCACCTGCGATATGAAGGGGTTTGATGCGCTGGCCATCTGGGCCTTGGTCGAAGGCCAATACGCAAACCTCCAACGCCCGCTGCAACTGGCGCTGAGTTTCGACGAAGAGATTGGCTGCACCGGCGCGCCGCCCATGATCGAGGCGATGCAGGGCGTTCTGCCGAAAGGCTCTGCCGTGATTGTGGGTGAGCCTTCGACAATGCAGGCGGTCACAGGGCACAAGGGCAGTTTTGGCTATGACACGCATATGGTGGGGTTCGAGGTTCACAGCTCGATCATGCACACCGGCGTCAATGCGATCATGCAGGCGGCGCCGCTGATCGATTGGGCGAATGATCAGAATGCACGCAATCAGGCGGCAAAGCCCAGCGATACCGCTGCGGTGTTCAACCCACCATGGTCGACCCTGCATGTGGGCATGATCGAAGGCGGTACGGCGCATAACATTACCGCCAAGGATTGCCGGTTCATGATGGACTTCCGCATTGTCCCGGACGAACGAAAAGCCGATTGGCGCGACGCGTATTTCCAGCAGGTGCGCGAGGTCGAGGCACGGATGCAGGCGGTCCACCCCGAGGCGCGGATCGACCTGTCCGAGAACTTCTCGATCCCCGGTCTGGTGCCGGAAGAAGATGGGGAGGCCGAGGCCCTGGTCCGCGCCCTGACCGGCGACAATGCCGGCCACGTGGTCAGCTATGGCACCGAGGCGGGTCAGTTTCAGGAAGCAGGCTATTCCGCTGTCATCTGCGGCCCCGGCGACATCGCGCAGGCGCATCAGCCGAACGAGTTTATCTCGGTCGCGCAGTTCGAAGCAGGCCACGCATTTATGAAACGGCTACTGGAAAAGCTGACGGGCTAACCCGCCAAAGGAGGCACGACATGCCGGTGAAAAACAGACTTGCCGAGATGCATGGTGAAATCACCAAATGGCGTCGTCACCTGCATGCTCATCCCGAACTTATGTATGACGTCCACGAAACCGCGGCTTTTGTTGTTGAACGGTTGAAGGGATTCGGCGTCGATGAAATCACGCCCGGTATAGGCAAAACCGGCGTCGTGGCGGTGATCAAGGGCCGTACGGATACCAGAGGTCGCGTGATCGGGCTGCGCGCGGATATGGACGCCCTGCCGATCGAAGAGGCGACGGGGCTGGACTATGCCTCGACCGTTTCCGGCAAGATGCACGCCTGCGGGCATGATGGGCATACCTCGATGCTTTTGGGGGCTGCGCAATATCTGGCCGAGACGCGGAATTTCGATGGCACCGTGGTGCTGATCTTTCAACCGGCCGAGGAAGGCGGGGCCGGGGGCTTGGCCATGTGTCAGGACGGGCTGATGGATCGCTGGAACATTCAAGAGGTCTACGGGATGCACAACATGCCCGGCCTTCCGGTGGGCGAATTTGCCATCCGGCCCGGTGCTTTGCTGGCGTCATCGGATGAGTTCGAAATCACCGTTACCGGCAAGGGCGGCCATGCAGCGGCCCCTCATGACGCGGTGGATACGACGCTTGTTGCGTCACATATTGTTGTGTCTTTGCAATCGGTTGTTTCGCGGACGGTGGACCCGATCAAATCGGTTGTTCTGACAGTCGGCACTTTTGAAACAGACAGTTCCGCGTCGAACGTGATTGCGCATACCGTCCGGCTGAAAGGCACCGTCAGAACGCTGAATTCGGAATATCGTACCATTGCCGAAGACCGCGTGCGCCGGATTGCCGAGGATACGGCCTCGGCCTTTGACGCATCCGCGCAGGTGACGTGGAACCCCGGCTATCCGGTGACCGTGAATTCCGAGGCGGAAACAACCTATGCCGCCGAAGCCGCCGCAGCCGTTGCGGGTAAGGTGAATGACAGCACCGATCCAATCATGCCATCGGAAGATTTCGCCTACATGCTTGAAGAACGGCCCGGAGCCTACATCTTTGTTGGAAACGGGGACACGGCCATGTGCCACCACCCGGAATATAATTTCGATGACGACGCGATTCCCGCCGGCTGCAGCTGGTTTGCCGAGCTTGTGGAACGACGATTGCCCATCGCCTGATAAGGGAGAATGACATGCCGATCAGAAACCGCCTTGCAGAACTGCACGATGAGATCACCGGCTGGCGGCGTGACATTCACGAACACCCCGAGATCCTGTACGACACCCACCGCACCAGCGCCCTGGTGGCCGAAAAGCTGAAAGAGTTCGGCTGTGATGAGGTTGTCACTGGCATTGGCCGTACCGGCGTGGTCGGGATCATCCGGGGCAAGACAGATACACAGGGCCGTGCGATTGGGTTGCGGGCGGATATGGATGCGCTGCCCATGCAAGAACAGACCGGGCTGGATTATGCCTCGAAAACCGCCGACGCGATGCATGCCTGCGGTCATGATGGTCATACGGCGATGGTTCTGGGCGCTGCAAAATACCTGGCTGAGACGCGCAATTTCGATGGTACGGCAGTTGTGATCTTTCAACCCGCGGAAGAGGGCGGCAACGGGGCCGAGGCCATGTGTCAGGACGGTTTGATGGACCGGTTTGGCATTCAGGAAGTCTATGCCATGCATAACGTGCCGGGTCTGCCCACGGGCCAATTCGCCATCCGCTCGGGGCCATTGCTGGCGGCGGCGGACGAGTTCGACATCCATCTGGAAGGTCATGGCGGGCATGCGGCCAAACCGCAGGAAACGGTGGACACCACGGTGATGCTGTCTCAGCTAATCGTGGCCCTGCAAACGGTTGTGTCGCGCAATGCCGATCCGATCCAGCAGGGTGTGTTGTCTGTGACCTCGGTCGAGACATCTTCGAAAGCGTTCAACGTGATCCCGCAATCGGCCCGGGTGCGGGGGACGGTGCGCACGCATTCCAACGAAATGCGCGAGATGATCGAAAAGCGGCTGAGCGAAGTTGCGACCGGCGTCGCTGCCACGATGGGCGGCACCGCAACCGTGACCTACAACAAAGGCGTTCCGGTCACGATCAACGCCGAAGAGCAAACGGGCTATGCCGAAGAGGCCGCGATTGCTGTTGGTGGAAGTTGCGGTGAGGCACCTATGGTGATGGGGGGCGAAGATTTCTCGTTCATGCTGGAAGAACGCCCCGGCGCCTTCATCATTCTGGGCAACGGCGACAGCGCCGGGCTGCACCACCCCGAATACAATTTCAACGACGAGATCATTCCAATTGGATGCTCGTGGTTTGCCGAAATGGTCGAGCGCCGGATGCCGGCGGCGTGAAGTAGGAGAGAGAAAGAATGCCAGTTAAGAACCGCTTTGCCGAATTGCAGAACGAAATCACCGAATGGCGACGCGATCTGCATGAGAACCCCGAGATTTTGTTCGAAACGCATCGCACCAGCGCAGTAGTGGCCGAGAAACTCAAGGAGTTCGGTTGCGACGAGGTCGTCGCAGGTATCGGCCGCACTGGCGTTGTCGGCGTGATCAAGGGCAAGTCCGACAGCAACGGCAAGGTCATCGGTCTGCGCGCCGACATGGATGCGCTGCCGATTCATGAGGCGACGGGGTTGGACTATGCCTCAAAAACGCCCGGCGCGATGCATGCCTGTGGGCATGACGGCCATACGGCGATGTTGTTGGGCGCGGCGAAGTACCTTTCGGAAACGCGGAACTTCGACGGCACTGTTGTCGTAATCTTCCAGCCTGCCGAAGAAGGCGGCGGTGGTGGGCGCGAGATGTGCGAAGACGGTATGATGGATCGCTGGAACATTCAGGAGGTCTACGGGATGCACAACTGGCCCGGTAAGCCGGTTGGCAGCTTCTCGATCCGTCCGGGCTCGTTCTTTGCGGCGACCGATCAGTTCGACATCACATTTGAAGGGCGCGGCGGTCATGCGGCGAAACCGCAAGAGACGGTGGATACGACCGTGATGACGGCGCAGGCGGTGCTGGCATTGCAGACCATTGCATCGCGCAATGCGGACCCGATTGATCAGGTGGTGGTGTCGGTGACCTCGTTCGAGACATCGTCGAAGGCCTTCAACGTGATCCCGCAAACGGTGCAGATCAAAGGCACTGTGCGCACGATGAGCAAGGAGATGCGCGATCTGGCCGAAAAGCGGATCAACGAGATTTGCAACGGCGTGGCGGCGACGTTCGGCGGCACCGCGGACGTGACCTATATCCGCGGCTACCCGGTCATGGTGAACAGCGATGAGCAGACCGCTTTTGCCGCAGAAGTGGCCCGGTCTGTGTCGGGTGACTGCGAAGATGCGCCGCTGGTGATGGGCGGCGAGGATTTTGCGTTCATGCTCGAAGAACGTCCGGGGGCGTATATTCTGGTTGGCAATGGCGACACGGCCATGGTGCACCATCCGGAATATAACTTTAACGACGAGGCCATTCCCGCCGGGTGCAGCTGGTGGGCTGAGATTGTCGAGCAGCGGATGCCGGCGGCCTGATGGAGAGCTGACCCATGCCCGCACATACGAGCTGCGCTTTGACGGGCGAGAACTGACTGGTGAGGACA
>NZ_JBQFLT010000022.1:0-23704 GCF_056531425.1 Ruegeria sp. N4 | reverse complement strand
GCCTATCACCACCCTGACCTTGCAACACTGTAGGCCTCGTCTAGGTGTATTTGGGAGGCCTAGCTTCGTAACCAAACGTTACTATTTTGGATTACGAGAGCACTTTTTCCCCGCATTTCGAAACCTGCTTATTCTTAGTTGCGAATGTCCGGTTTGGGCTGAGACCAGTCCTCAACAACCATTGAGCCTATGGCAACTTTGTCCGCGAGGCAGCCTTTCGTACTTGTTCCATTGAACGGCCATCACTCAACCAGAGATCGCTTCACATAAAACCGCTAAAGCGATATTCGCGGTTTGTTATGGAGCGGCAAGTCACCCAATGGTTGCGAAAACTTGCCGTTAGAGTCACCTGTCTTCAATGACCGCAACGCGGACAAAAATCCGAATTCGCTGCGGTTGCTCGAACGACAACTGCTGGCGGGTCGCGACGGCGACCCCCCCCCCCCGCAGGTCGGGCGGGAAAGGGACTTTCACTGCGATGACAAACTTCTTTTTTACTCGTCGCCAAAGGGGACCAACGTACATCTATCACCGATGGGTATTAATTCCGGCTTTCAAAAATGTAGATCTGGGTTCAACATTCCATTACCAAAAATCATTTTAGTCGCTCAAAAAAACTCTCAAACTCCGCGTCCGAGATTGTTGCGCACTCGTATGGGTTTGGAAATTGCTCCTCTTCAACAGATTCCCTGAACGCCGTAAGTGCAACTCGGCGTTGGTGTTTTATCTGTTCATATAGTGAATTGAGATCACCAAAGGCGCGTGCGTGGCGCGGGCTTTCGCATTGCTCTCCGCATATGTCATTTTGAAAAAGGTAGATAATGTCTGCGCCGGGACCCGAACCGAGCGACGATGTTAACAGCGACGTACGCGAGGAAATCTCAGCCATTACTCGGTCACAGATAACTTCAGCCTCTACCGAAAAGGCTCCGGCATCTTCCATTGTGCGGAACGCATTCCAAAGCGCGATAGCCTCGTCCGCAGTTTTACCAACGGCACGCAGGCCGCCTCGCCAGGTCGATTTGCGAGGAACCAGGCCAAGATGACACATCACGGGGATATCTTCGCGTGCCAAAAGTTCAACAATGTGCGGCCCTCTTGCCGTGTAGATGCTGTCGGCACCATCCTTCATGGCCGCAAACGCGGCGGTCAGCACGTCACTTTCCGTCGCAAAGTCCGGAAGACCAAGTGCAGCGGTGAAGAACAATTCAGGCGCGCCTTGACGCACGGTAGACGTGTTGTGGGCATTGCCCATGATCAAATCAATTCTGGCATCTTTCGCGGCTGCTGCCTCTTCGGTTGTATTCGCCGTCGTCTGAACCAGCTTGCGGATACCCTTTAGCGCACGAAGATCGGAAGCGGTGTAGTTTCTAAGTGAGAACTTCGCGTCCCAGTCGTAGATCCGTTTCATGGCATCACCCGATATCGATAAAGACATCTCCGCCTTCGACCTTAACGGGGTAGGTTTTCAGATTCACACAGACCGGTGAGCGCTTTGCCTCGCCGGTGCGATAGTCGAATTGGCCGTTGTGCATGGGGCATTCGATCAGATGATCGATCACCAGACCGTCTTCCAGATGCACTTCTTCATGGGTGCACAGGCCGTCGGTGCAGTAAAATTCGTCCTCGGGGCTTCGGTAGATGGCAAAGGTACGATCGCCATTGTCGTAACGGATTAGATCTTCGGTTTCGATGTCATCGCAAGCGCAGGCGCGGGTCCAGTTCGTCATGGGCTTTCCTGTATTCCGGGGAGTGGGTCACTCGGCCGCTATGGCTGTTGGTCGAGTGTATTCTGGGCTGGGGTTAGCGTCCTTGGGCAGCAACGGCTTGCGGTCGACAAAGTAGAACGGATCGCGCCGCTGGATCAGAATGGCTGGGAGCATTTCGCGAAACGCGATCAGTGTTCCCGCGTACGCTGGTGGGCAATCGCCTTTGATTTCTTCGTGCAGGGCCGGGAGATTGTAGAATGGAACCATGGGATACATGTGGTGTTCGACATGGTAGTTCATGTTCGAATATACGAAGCGGAAGAACCGGTTCATGTAGACGGTTCGCGAGTTCAATCGGTGATCCGGGACGTCTTCTGCCAGCCCGGCATGCTGCAGTGATGCCAG
The DNA here is from genome assembly GCF_056531425.1 of Ruegeria sp. N4. Taxonomy (NCBI): domain Bacteria; kingdom Pseudomonadati; phylum Pseudomonadota; class Alphaproteobacteria; order Rhodobacterales; family Roseobacteraceae; genus Ruegeria; species Ruegeria sp. N4. The sequence continues at coordinate 21,590 of NZ_JBQFLT010000022.1, read as the reverse complement.
CAAGTGATGCAGCCACGAACCATAAAACGTCGGTCCGCCGATCAGCACAATGGGCAGCCATGATTGCAGCACCATTGCCAAAACAAATGTCACCGCGAGGATTGCGAGGTGAACACGCGACGCCAAGAACGCCTTAGAACGGTCGGCTTCGATGAGGAAGGTTTTCTGATCTTTGGTCAAACGACCAGCCGACAGCCAAAACATCTTCTTCAACTCATTCCAGCCAGATTGCAGATGCAGCATGTTCCATAGGATGTTGAGTGGATGCGGAGGCCGGGGAAACGCAATCTCGGGGTCTTTTCCGACGATCACCGTATCCGTGTGATGGCGTGTATGGCTCCACCGCCAAAGATAGGGGTTTTTCAGCGACATAAATGAGGCCAGCTGATAGGCTGCGGTGTTCAGCCAAGGCGTTTTGAACACAGTCCCATGGCAGCACTCGTGCCAACGACTGTCGGCACAGGATCCATAAAACACCCCGTACAGGATAACAGACGGCACTGCCCACCACGTACCCCAGGTCAGAATGACCAGAGCACCGGTTGCCAACACCAATCCCAGCCAAATCCCGTAGTCGATCAAGGCCGGAGCATCACGGCGCTTCATCAATTCCTTCATCCGTTTCCGGGGGACTGGAGTAGAATACCACTGTTTAGGTGCAAAGCTTGGACCGCTGTCCCGGCCCGTCAGCGAATAATCCCGCCAAGGAAGGGTATTGTCCTTCGGCACATCAGGTTCCTTATCTACATTGCTGTTGCCGAGCAGAACCGAAGGGCGTCTGAATCGTCAAACCTGTCGTGATATTTTCTATCATTTCTCTCAGAAAATTCTGTAAAATAGATGATACGTTTTATCATGGAGCGTGCTATGGCCCGTGTCACACTCAAAGACGTCGCAGAAAAGGCGGGGGTAGGCGTCGCAACAGTAGACCGCGTTCTGAATGCGCGCGCGCCAGTTACTGCGGCGACATCTGCGCGGGTTCTTTCAGCGGCGGAAGCGTTGGGGTATCGCTCGGCAGGATTGTTGCGGCGCCGGGTTGAGGAGATGGCTCCAGCAAAACGGCTGGGCTTTATTCTTCAAAAGGAAAGCAAGTGGTTTTATCGCGAATTGGCAATCGAGTTGCAGCAAAAAGCAGAGCAGTTGCGCAGTATCCGGGCAAAAGTTGTAATCCAATACGTAGAAAGCCTGTCGCCGTCCGAGCTTGCAACTGCGATTGACGAAATGCACGGCAAGGTAGACGCCATAGGCTTGGTTGCGATTGATCATCCGGAGATCAATCGTGCGATCGCCAGCGCCGATGTCCCTGTCATTGCATTGCTCTCGCCCCTGTCATCGCCTCACGTTACTGCCTATGTCGGGATCGACAGTCGAAAAGCAGGGCGGACGGCAGGTTGGGCGATGGCGCGTCTTGATCGAACCGAAGGCGTGGTTGGCATCCTTATCGGGTCGCACAGGTATCTGGGGCACGAAGCGCTTGAGAGCGGGTTCAGAAGCTACATGCGCGAATTTGCACCGCAGAAACCTCTTCGAGACTCTGTGGTGTATCTGGATGACGCCGCAGTCGCATATGAAGCGACAGCAGAATTGCTGCGGGCCAACAAATACCTCTCCGGCATCTATCATTGCGGAGGCGGGGTGACCGGAGCATTGAAAGCGCTGCGCGAGGCAGGGCAATCGCGGGAGGTTGTCTACATCTGCCATGAACGGACACCGGTTACCGAAGCTGCGCTTGCCGATGGCAGCATCGATTTGGTGATTAACAACCCGCTGGATCAGGTTGCTGATCGCGTGACTCAGATGATGTCTCGGTGTCTGACTGGAAAACCAATTCAGGAACAGGTTGGGGTTATTCCCTTCGATCTCTGCACATCAGAAAACCTGTGAACATCAGCCGAAAGTGGCGCCGTTGATGTTTTCACGGGTGATGACTTCAACTGGAACGACCTCTGCCTGATGGGAGCGGTTTTCCAGTGTCGCGATCAGGGTTTGAACGGCTTGTTCGGCGATCCGTTGCATATTCTGATGGATGACAAGATCCATTGATCCGTCCAGCAGGTAGTTTCTCGTCTTCGGCGTAAGGTTGTGGCCGATCAGCATGATTTCTCCGGTCAAATCGCGATCAGCCAGAGCCGCAACAATGCCTTCGTTGCCACCGCCGACGTTATAAATGCCCAGCAGCCCAGGATGCTCGTCCAGCATCTGGCCCACCACCACGCGATTTTCCAGTACATCATCGTGGCCGATATAGGTACCCACAACGCGGAGGTGGCTGAAATCCCTTCGCAAGGCCGACCGAAACCCCATCTCTCGATCCGAATGGTTGCGATATAGTTGCTCGCCGGAAATCACGCCGACGGTTCCGGATTGCCGTAGCATTCGACCCATAAAATAGGCCGCTGTTCGTCCTGCGGCCATGTTGTCCGTCCCGACAAATTGGCCCAGAACAGGGCTGATCAGATCGGAGACGACAGGTATGCAGGGAATATTCAAACCGTGCAGCTCTTCAACTGCGTCGCGAACCCGCGGATCATCCAAAGCCTGAAAGCCAACTGCATCAATTCCCTGCCCGGCGCAGGCTCTTAGTTTTCGAGCCAACACTGATGGTTCCAATTTCGTGGAAAAGACACACTCGACAGTGGCGCGGCCATTGGTGAAAACATTCTGAAAACAGTTGCCCAGAAATTCTGTCGATGGTCCGGCTTCCTCTGGTAGAAATATCTTCAGCCGCCAGGGTCGCGCAGGCTGGTCTAGTTGAGCGCCGGATTCGATTGCGTGCTTGGCCTGCAAAACACGCTGGCGGGTCTCAGGCTTTACGTTAGATCTGTTGTTCAAAACCCGGTCAACCGTAGCGGTGCCGACCCCCGCAATCCTCGCAATCTCGGAGACGCGTGCCTTCTTTGGGATTATTACAGCCTCATCGCTCATAGACCCCTACTAACATCATTTTCGATCAAAAACATCCTCAAACGATCTTTGAAGAACATCAAAAACCATCTTTGCCGTCATTTGATGCAAATTTTCTTGCCACCGAATTGTGAGGGGGCTTATCCCAACGTCATGCAACGGGATCGAGTCCCGTTCAGGGAGGATAGCATGACCTACACAGCTAAATTACTGGCCGGGGTTACCGGCCTAATAATAACGGCCAGTACAGCACTGGCAGCGGACTTCACCTTTAAATATGGCAATGAGCAGCCGGAAACCTCTATCCGTTCGCAGTCCATGGACTGGTTCAAGACCGAACTTGAAAAACGTACGGACGGTCGCATCGAAGTCGAGAATTTCTTTGGTGCCGCGCTTGGTAATGAGCGTGAAATGATGGATCAGGTGACGGCCGGTTTGCTGCAAGGCACGCGTGGCGGTTTCTTTGCCGACGCGTCCGGGGCATTCAACCTGTACCAGTTGCCGTTCCTCGTCGCGAATTGGGATGAGATGGAATGTCTTGTCGGTTCGGACTTCACCAAGGGAGTGCAGGCTCGTGCCGAGGCGAACGGATATCACATCCCTGCCACCGGTATCAGCCAAGGGTTCCGGGCCTACACCAACAACGTTCAGCCAATAACATCGGTTGCTGATCTGCAAGGTCTGCGCATCCGCGAACCTCAATCTGATCTGATGATCGCCACGGGCACAGCTATCGGGTCGGTTCCGGTCGCCATGCCGTTTTCAGAGGCATATCAGGCATTCAAACAGGGCGTAATTGACGGGCAGCACAACCCGCCGCAAAATATCTGGGACTTTAATATTCATGAAGTCCAGAAGTATCTGACACTGTCGAACCACATGACCGGCCCCGATCCTTTGATCGTCAACAAGGCATGGTATGACGGTTTGCCCGAAGCCCTTCAGGCCACCTTTGACGAGGTTGCGGTCGAAGCGATGGCGATGTCGGACAAGCTGTATCGCGATGCTGAAACGAACATCGTCGGCGAACTCGGTAAGCACATGGAGATCAACGAACTGACGCCCGAAGCCCTGGCGGGTTTCCAGGAAGCCGTCGCGCCGGTCTATCAACAGATGATCGACGCAGGTCATTTCACGATGGATGATATCGACGCTGCCCGTGCTGCAGCGGCGTCTTGCGGCTGATCTGAAATGGCAATTCCGGGCGCTCTTACCCTGCGCCCGGATTCCCTTCTTAACGGAACCGGTTTATGGATACGCTCTCTGCAATTGACCGTGTACTGACGCGCGTTATCGAAGCGTTGATGGTCGTGCTGTTTGGGGTGTTTTTGGTGATTGTCGTCACCAAAGTCCTGATGCGCCCCTTTGACATGGCGATCTACGGTGTCGACGAACAGGTCAAGATCGCGTTTCTTTGCACCTCGGCCTTGGGCGGTGCAGTCGCGATTACGAAGCGCGAGCATATCGCGATCACATTCTTCATCGACATGATGCCCTATTACGTCAAAATGGCCTTCTACGTGGCAGGGCTTGTCCTCGTGGGAGTGATGAACGCGGCTTTGGTGTGGCTGTCCATCGATTGGATCGCAGGGCCTGGGAAAAACATGTGGCAACCCTTCGGGATGCCTCAGGCTTATGTGTTCATCATTGTTCCGATCTCCTGTTCGATTGCCGTGTTCTATTGCTTTGTTCGTGTGGTTCTGACTCTGGGCGGTCGGGATTCCATCGATGTTCTCTGGATGCCGGAGGACTGACATGTTGATCCTGTTTGCCACGCTTGGAATATTGTTGGTCTGCGGAGTTCCAATTGCCTATTCTCTGGGGCTGGCGTCACTGGCGTATTTCCTGATCGAGGCCCCCACAGCGACCGGTTTCGTTGTTCAGCGTTTCTTCTCCGGCATCAATAATTATCCGCTGGTTTCACTGCCCTTCTTCATCCTGATGGGCTTGGTGATGAATTCCGGAGGCATCACGCGGCGCCTGCTGGACCTGTCCATGTTCTTCGTCGGCCGGTTGAAAGGCGGGCTGGGGTTGGTCAACGTCGTGGGCTCGATGATCTTTGGTGGCATTTCAGGTTCTTCTGCCTCGGATACTGCTTCAATCGGGTCCGTGCTGATTCCTGAGATGGAGAAACGAGGTTACCCCAAGAGTTTCGCAGCGGGGATCACGGTTGCCTCGTCCACTATGGGCATGATCATCCCGCCGTCTGTTCCCATGATTATCTACGCCGTCGCCGCCGAAGAGAGCATCGGTCGCCTGTTTCTGGGCGGGATCATTCCCGGCATCATGGTTGGCTTACTTCAGCTGATCGTCGTGTGGTTGCTGGCCAAGAGGAACGATTACCCGACAGAGGACGTACCGTTTACATTGGCCGAAGCTGGGCGGCAGGCCAGACGTTCTGCCGCAGTAGCGCTGATGCCAATCTTGATCGTAGGTTCGGTGGTCTTCGGCTTTGTTACCCCGACCGAGACAGCCGGAGCTGCTGTTGTGTATGGCCTGATCATCGGATTGTTCATCGTCGGATTTGGTGTTCTGAAAGAACTGCCTGGAGCCATGCGCCACGCAATCATCATGTCCGCTAAGATCATGATGATCATCGCATTCAGTCAAGTGTTCATCACTGTTCTGGCGCTGGAACGTGTGCCCAATCAACTGGCCGATTTCGTTTCGGGCCTCGGACTTGGCCCGGTCGCCTTCATGGTTCTGACGGCCATTTTGATCCTGATGGCGGGTACGTTCATCGACGTTAGCCCCGCCATTCTATTACTGACACCAGTTCTGTTGCCGGTCGCTGAAAAACTGGGCGTTTCCGGCGTACATTTTGGTGTGGTGATGGTCTCAGGGTTGGCGGTTGGTGCGTGCACACCGCCGGTGGGGAATTGCCTCAATGTCTGCGCTGCAATCTGCCGTCTGCCAATCGGGAAGATTTTCATCGGGGCGGCGCCGTTCCTGCTGGCAAATGTGGTCGTGCTGCTTTTGATTGCCGTCTTCCCGCAACTTGTCATGTGGATACCGGACGCAGTTATGGGGCCGTAGCGACACAGAATTGGGCAGCGGGGTGTCTTCCGGACCAGCCCGGCCTTGGTCAGCCAAAGCCTGAAATCCCCGCACACATCGACGCCTCGGAAGATGGGGCGCCAAACCTCAACTCCGGCCGGGCCGGACGACACATTAGGAAGACAATTATGCAACGTGCAGGTGTCATTGGATTAGGGGACATGGGCAGCGGGCTGGCCAAGAACCTCATCAAAAACGGGTTCGAAACCACGGGGTTTGATCTGAGTGAGGCGCGACTGAAGACGCTGGGTGAAATGGGCGGAGCGCTCGCTGCCAGCGTGGCAGAAGTGGGGGCCAATGCGGATGCAGTCTATGTCATGGTCATGAATGGCGATCAGGCCAAAGCCGTCATTCTTGGTGAAGACGGTCTGGTCCGTCACATGGCACAAGGCGGGACGGTCATTCTGACCGCCACGATCAAACCGCGTGAGGCCCGCGAGATTGGCGAGGCAATGGCCGGTTCTGGCATTCACCTGATCGATAGCCCTGTCTCTGGCGGCTTTCCGGGTGCGCAGGGTGGTACACTAACCATGATGGCCGCGGCCTCTGATTCCGTACTGGATGAATTCCAACCGGTAATGGAGGCGGTTTCGGCCACCATTCACCGTGTAGGGGAAGGGCCCGGCCAAGGTCAGACTGTAAAGGCATGTTTACAGACCCTAATTGGCTCGATCTTCGCTGCAACATTTGAAGCGTCAGTCCTTGCTGCCAAGGCGGGCGTGAAGGGAGAAAACCTGTTCAAGGTCTTTTCAACCTCTGGCGCGGGATGCGGATGCACCAACACGGCGCTGGAGAACATCATCGACCGTAAGTTCGAAAACACTGGCTCGGGCATCGGCACCATGCACAAGGACCTGACCATCTCACTGAATCTGGCCGAAGAGCTGGGCGTTCCAATGCATACTGCTTCATCTGCCATGCAGATTTTCCATGCTGGCAAAACCAAATTCCCCGATGGCGACAACTGGGCCTGCACCCGCGTGATCGAAGACATCGTCGGCGCTGAGTTGCATCGCTGAGAAAGGACAAACACATGAAACTTGGCGTTATCTGTGATGGCATCAGTCGCGACCTGAAACACGCGGTCGATGTGATGGATGAGTTTGCTCTCGAATATGCGGAACTACAATTCGTCGGCGATACAGAGGTTGGCGATCACTCGGCGGTTGAGATCCGGGAAATTGATACACTGCTGCGTGACCGCGGCAAGCCTGTATCCTGTCTGTCGCGCCACATCTTCGCGGGAATGAGCGGAGCGAACAAACCAGGGGACGACCTGCACAGCAAGCATTTGGATTCTCTGAAGCGCGTGATCGACATGGCGCATGTGGTCGGCAGCCCATTGGTTCGCATTATGACTCCGAAGAAAGAGCAGATTCTGTGGGGGTCCGGAGGTGCAGAAAAATGGAACGTCGCCAAGGGTGCATGGGACGCGATGCTGCCCCTGATTGCTCCGGCGATTGACGTTGCCAAGGACGGCGGAGTGACTTTGGTCGTCGAAACAGGCAACGGGACCATGGTGAATTCGAATTACACCGCCCGTAAGCTGATCGATGATCTGGATGCCAAGGACACGTTGAAGGTACTTTGGGACCCGGCCAACAACTGCTGGTGTCACGAACAAGCGTTTCCTGCTGGGTACGACGAAATAAAAGATGGTTATCTCGGGCACATCCACATCAAGGACGTTCAAGTCGACACGCCCCGCGCAACATTGACGGTCAAACAAATGGGCGAAGGCCAACTGGCCGATCAGTTTCAGCCGATGGCGGATGCTCTGAAAGCCGCCGCCTATGATGGGGTGATATCATTCGAAAGTGTCTACCACCCCGGTAACGGAAACTTCGAAGAGGGTTTCCGCCGCTGTATTGATCGCTTCAAAGAGCATTTTGGTTGAACCTCTGGTGAGACCAAAACGGCCAATCGATGTTCCTCCCAATACATTGTTCGGCCGAAACACAGACCCGTCGTTAGGCGGGTCTGTTTTGGTTTTCAGGTGAAAACCGAATAACGGTCAAAAGATCTAGTTCTGCGGGACGATTGAGGAGATGTCGCATTATCTGCTCGAAAAAAATTCTTCCGGCAATCGTGTCGCAGCGAAAGACGGGTCACCAGGGTATCCCGGAGAATCTTGGGCAGCAAATTTTGTTCTTTGGTTTGGGTATGAAACCTCGAGATATCGAGCTGCACCGAATCCAGTTTTTTCCGCAACATCGATTTTACTGACCCTACAAATCACTCATTACTCGAAAGTGAGAGTCGTCGGTGTTCATTGTGTTTCGCACCATCAGTTCGATTGATTTGTCAATTTCCGGATCATCGGGTTCAAAGACGGCACAAGCCTTAAGAGCGTCCTTAATGTTGGTTTCTTTTCCGAGGAAACAATAGAGAACGCGCGCGCAAAGCGGCTCTCTGGAACTGCTGGTCGAGACGCCGAGTTTCAGACCGGGAAGCCGATTGTGACGGTTCTTGAAATTGGGATATAGAATTGTCTGACTTATTTCTTCGCCCGTGATGGCATCGAAATCGACCTGAAAGATGCGGTCGTTTAGGTAGAATGCCAGCCCGTTATAGCGACCATGCATTCGGGCCTTGTCCCGGCCCTTGATCGCCATGTTTTCGATGCGCGAGTAACGCGTAACACCTCCTTCTGTCGACAGTCGCACCAGAGTCCGCAAGATCATTCCCGGATAAGTCATGGTATAGGAATACTCGTGATAGAAACCATCATACCGGGACAGGTCATTACGAGAGCGCTTGGCCAGTTGTTCCAGATAAGCAGAATAGGCCAGTGGGCCCACATTGGCGTCGCGACGCAACCGGACCAGCTCTGCAAAATCATCGTGTGGCAGTAATATTTCGCCTTCTTCTACACCAAAGAAGTCGCAGATTTTCGCGAGGGCATGTTGCGAAGGCCGTGAGGCACCGTTGAGGTATTTGTTGAATTGTGATCGGTTTATTTCCAGCTGACGACAAACCTCGGCCACCGACTTGAAATGGTTGGTCAGCAACCTCAAGTTCCGTTGGAAATCCTCGGCCATACCTGAACTACCCCTTCTTGTTCGGATCGGCGAATCTCAAAAACACCAGATATTTCGGTCAACACCGGACAATAATGTGGCGCTATCTGGCGCTCATGCAAGACCTTTTTGCAACTGGTTGCAACACCTCACCAAATTGAGTCGAACGCAGGCCCGGTGCTACCAGACCTGATGCGGTGGGGCGATCATCCCATTGTCCACGACGCATCGTCATCACTAACAGGGAAACTCTGGATCATGGGAATATTCGACAGCCTGTTTGGCGCTATCAATGACCTGACATGGGGTTGGTCACTCGTACCAATTCTTGTCATCTTTGGCGTCTTCATCACTCTACTAACTGGGTTCGTTCAGTTTAAGTTCTTCAAGCGCATGTTCCGTGTGCTGTCTTCAAACAACCAAAGCGCCGATCCAAATGCCATCTCGGCACGGCAGGCGTTGCTGGTGTCGGTCGGCGGACGCGTTGGTGGTGGCAACATCGCAGGGGTTGCGGTTGCCATTACACTTGGTGGTCCGGGCGCGGTGTTCTGGATGTGGGCAATCGCGATTGTCGGCATGGCTACCAGCTTGGTCGAATGCTCGCTGGCACAGCTGTACAAGCGCCGTCAGGAAAATGGCGATTTCCGCGGTGGGCCTGCACGCTCTATCATCCATGGTCTGGGTGAGCAGTACCGTTGGCTGGCCATTGTTTACGCGATCTGCCTGATTGCGTCATTTGCCATCGGTTTCAATGCATTCCAGGGAAACACGGTTGCCGGTGCGGCAGAAGAAAGCCTTGGACTTAGCCGTTTTGTCACCGGTGCAGTGCTTACGGTGATTGCTGGCTTTGTTGTCTTCGGTGGTATTCATCGGATCGCTAAGGTGGCGGATGTGGTTATTCCGGTCATGGCGGTCGCCTATCTTCTGATGGCTTTTGTGATCATCCTGATCAACGTTGCAGACGTACCGGGTGTGTTCGTCTCCATAATTGCCAACGCCTTTGGCTGGGAAGAAGCAGTCGGCGGCGGCATGGGTGCGGCCATTGCCAACGGTTTGCGTCGCGGTCTGTTTTCGAACGAAGCCGGTCTGGGTTCAGCGCCGAACGTGGCTGCAACGGCTGACGTGCGTCACCCGATCAGCCAGGGCATTACCCAGTCGTTCTCGGTCTTCATCGACACGATCATCATCTGTACATGTACCGCTTTGGTCATCTTGCTGAGCGACGTGTATCAGCCCGGTGCGGATATTGATGGGGTGGTTCTGACCCAGCAGTCTCTGGTAAGCCACCTGGGCGAGTGGACACAGTATTTCCTAACCTTCATCATCCTGCTGTTTGCGTTCAGTTCGATCATCTACAACTACTATCTGGGTGAAAACGCGCTGACCGTGATTACCAAACACCCGATGGCGATCAACGTTCTGCGCGTCGCCATTATGGGTATCGTATTCCTTGGGGCAACGGCGCCGGGTGCAACATCAGTGTTCGCTTTCTCTGATCCGGCGATGGGTCTGCTAGCGCTAGTCAACCTCGTTGTGATCATGATGCTGCTCCCGACATGCCTCCGCATTCTGCAAGACTTCCGAAAGCAGCTAGCAGCAGGTGTGGAGCGCCCGGTTCTGAATCCGGATGATTTTCCTGATCTTGACCTTGATCGCACGGCATGGACCGGGAAAGTGAAAGACTGATTTTTATCTGGGCGCGTGACGCATTGGTGTTCGCCTCCAAGACAGAAATTCTAAAAAAACTGGAACCTCGCCAATCGTTGGCGAGGTTCTTCTCTTACTACAGAGAACAGGCTCAGTGTTCCAAATCGCAGGTGAAATTCGGTGTGCGGTGCAGCTGTAGCGCGGAGATCTAAATGAACAGAACGGTGCAGGAAATTTCCGCAGAGATCTTCAGGCAGGACGAGTGGGGGCAAACCGCCCAATATATACCCGAACTTGCCGAAGTTGACCCTAGGCAATTCGCGATAAGCGTGTGTTTGAACGATGGCAGTATTTTCAGCGCAGGTTCGTCTGACACGCCGTTTTCAATTCAGAGTGTATCAAAGGTCTTTACACTTGTGGCCGCGCTTGGACGCGTGGGGGATCAGCTTTGGAATAGGGTTGGTAGAGAGCCGTCCGGTGCCACTTTTGACTCCGTTGTACTTTTGGAAAGAGAAAAAGGTCGGCCACGAAACCCATTCATCAACGCTGGCGCAATCGTCACCACTGATGCACTATTGTCGGGTCGAGAACCAAAAATAGCGCTTGCCGAAATAATCGGACTCGTTCGGCAAATGGCCGGATCAGACGAAATTCACATTAATCACAAGGTAGCAGCGTCCGAACAGGAGACGGGATCCAGAAACTTTGCGCTTGCGCACTATCTCAAATCCCACGGGAACTTGTTCAATTCACCGGAACTCACACTTGGGGTTTATTTTCATCAATGCGCCATCGAAATGACAACCAAACAGTTGGCGATGGCTGGCCGTGTTCTCGCCGGGTTGGACGATGCGCCTCGTGTTATCTCGCAACATCATGCCCGCCGAGTGAACGCACTGATGATGACTTGTGGGCACTATGATGGTTCAGGTGATTTTGCGTATCGGGTAGGTCTGCCAAGAAAGAGTGGCGTTGGTGGCGGTTTGCTTGTAGTCGCACCAAAAGTTGCGTCTATCGCTTTGTGGTCACCAGGGCTGAATAGCTATGGCAATTCGCATGCCGGAACACGCGCTGCTTCAATGCTATCACAAGCGACAAATTGGTCAGTCTTTTAGGTGGGTTCTAAGAAGGCACTCCCGGCTCACAATAAGGGGGCTGAACGCGATTTGGTGAGGAAGTAGCCAGACGGAGGGATTATTCGCATGCTGTAAGACTGAGTGGAACACCGATTTTGTTTGTGATTGGCGCAGCGCCGCCTTGGAGGACCGAGTCGGATGTCGGCTTTAGGCCGTCGCTACCAGCATCAATGTCAGCTTTCTGCGCACTGCCGACATTGATGCACGGTGCAGCAATTTGCATTTTGGGCTCATTTCGGGCTTTCTCTGTGTCTTAGACCAATGGCAGCCATCAGGCTGCTTTGATGCGATGGAAGACCTTTGAGTCGCAAATGGCAAAACTGGTGCGCCGAGGAAATTCCAGTTGGTTGAAAATCAATGCTTTAGCCGCGCCGCAATGGTAAATCTATGTGTCGCCCGACAACTTGTGTAAGGCGACACATAGTTCTGCCACCAGCGACAGAACCTTTCCATTTTCGCCTCACTTCCTTCATCTAACACCTGGACCGATCTCATTGATCCTGACTTCTTTTTGGGAAAATCAGGGCTGATTTGCAGATCAGTCGCCGAAGGCGCCTGTTCCTGCTGATCTGCCACGTGGCGAACGCGGATGGGGGCGAGGCAATGCTATTAGACAATAGTGGTACGGCTCGCAGGCGCAGCCGAGGACACGGTGTTGTCCAATAGGGTTGCCCGAGGGGAAGGCAGCGTCTTACCCTTACAGCCAGAGGCGTTTGGCTTGTCCAGATACCGATGACCCAAAACAGGTGCAGCGGAGCAGGCTGCGCCTTTACTGTTTGCGCAAGAACGCGTTGTTATTCTAATGAAACTGGCGGAAACCGGTCATTCGCTGTAATCGAAAAATCTCTCTTTGATTGTGACAGGTTTCGGGTTCCGAGCAGAAATTGAAACAAACTACAGGGCTATGGGAAGCTGAAGCGTAACGCTTGCTCCTTTTTCGACTTGGTTGATCGCGACCACTCCTCCGTGACGCTTCGCGACAGCTGAGACAATCGACAACCCTAAACCGCTACCTTCGGAATATTCCAGCTGCGAAAATCGACTGAAAACGGCTTCGCTTTGGTCGGGTGAAAGGCCGGTTCCGTCATCAGATACGGTTAGTTTGACGTTCCTCGCGTCACAACGCAGTACAACTGATATTTGCCTCAATTTAGCGCCGCCGTGCTTAAGCGCATTGTCCAGCAGGTTTTTGATAGCCTCTGCCAAGAAGATCCGATCTCCCGAGACCAAGATTGTTGGTTCTGGCAATGTGACTTCAAAATCGATCCCTTTTGTGAGGATATGAACGCCCATGTCAGCGCAGGCCTCTTCCACAACCGCACGGAAATCAATCTTGTCCATCTGATCCTGATGCGTAGGTTGCCGCAACCGCTCCAACGACAATAGCTGCTCGGCGACTGTGGCGGAGTTTTTCGCCGCTGACACAAGTTCGATAATCCGTTTGTCCTTGTCCTCATCCGTTTTTGCGTCCCGCAACGCCTCGGCCATGGACTGAACCGCTGCCGCGGGATTTCGCAGCTGATGCGCGGCTTCTGAGATAAACACCTGATGGGCGTTGATGCTGTGCTCGACCTGTCCAAACAGCCGGTTCAAGGTCTGAACAATTCCATGAACCTCGACCGGGACCGGGCGTCTGATTTCGCTCAGGTCGTCAGGTGAGCGTAGGTCGATCGCATCCTGCAAATCCAGCAAGGGGCGCAACCCGCGTGCGACCCCGAACCACACGACAACGGCAAGGGTGGCCAGCAGAATACCCATCAGGATCCCAGCGCGGATCGACAGTTCGTTGGCAAAAGCGTTGCGGTCCGCAACGCGTTGCCAAGCTGTCACTGTCGCATCGCCTACCAAGTTGTCCAACGTGACCCGCTCGGTCATTTTCAGGACGCGCACCGACTCATCCCGATAAACTGCTTCGAAAAATTGCGGCTGGTACGCGTCCTGCTCTGACGGGTTTGCGGCGGCCGGTGGATATGCATATCCGGTGACGTAGATTCCGCCGGGTCCGGTCACGTGATAAAAAATCTCTCCGCCTGACGCATCGCGGATCAAGCTGCGCGTGGTGGGCGACAAGGCATCGCCTTCTGACACAGCCACGTCGCGCGAAATGGCCAGACCGGCGGACAACAGGCTGTCGTCAAAAAGCTCCTGCGCCGTTTGCTGGGCCACGGTGTAGCGCCAATATCCAAGCAGGATTGCGAGCAGCACCAATGGCGTCAGGATCAGAATGAAAAGCCTGAGCCTGAGTGAACCGTGCCGGATCACTTCAGCACCTCTAGCAGATATCCAAGGCCACGGGCGGTCTTGATCCGGATGCCAAGGTTCTGAAGGCGTTTGCGCAGTCGTGACACATGTGGCTCGACGGCTGAATCGTCGACATCGGCGCCCACGCCGTAGACGTAATCGGTCAACTGACTTTTGGGGACGATCCTGCCCCGCCGTTCCAGCAGGCATTCAAGCACAGCCATTTCCCGACGCGGCACATCGAGAACTTGGCCCTTTGCGCTCACCTGCCGGGCGGTGCGGTCGAACTCAAGATATCCGATGGTCTCGCGCGCGCCATAATCCAGTTGTTTGCGACGGGACAGCGCGCGGATGCGGGCCTCAAGCTCGTCCATTTCGAAGGGCTTCACCAGGTAATCGTCGGCGCCCATATCCAGGCCCGACACGCGGTCGCTGGTCTCGGTACGTGCGGTTAGCAGGATGACAGGCGCGCTGTCGCCCCGGTTGCGCAGGGACCGCAAGATCTCAAGCCCTGACCGACCCGGCAGGTTGATGTCCAGAACGATCAGGTCTGCGCCTTCCTGTTCCAGATACAAATCGGCCGCGACACCATCTGTCAGCACATCAGCGGCATGGCCCCGATCCCTCAGGCGGTAAGCAATGGCGTTGGCGAGGGTCTCGTTATCCTCGACGATGACGATCCGCATTCGGGCTCCTGCAAGTTTCGCGCAAGGTTGGCGCTCCATGATTGCCAGATGGGAGGGGGAATCAACCCCACAGTTCTATTTGCAATCACGGTGGTGCGGAGGGCGCTGACGTGGTTGTCTGGTCAACAGGGAGGAACCAATGGCCATTTCCAACTTCACCCGTCGCGCCGTCGTGGGGCTGATTGCCGCCGCCGGACTCGCCGCACCTGCCGCTGCCGAGGTCGATTTCTCGGGCAAGACCATCGAATGGGTCATTCCGTTCTCGGAAACGGGCGGGTCGGCCAAATGGGCCAACTTCTTTGCCCCGCTTCTGTCCGAGGCGCTGCCGGGTCAGCCGACTGTGGTAGTCAAGTTCATGCCCGGTGCAGGATCGACCAAGGGCGCGAATTGGTTTCAGGAGCAGGAGCACGACGATGGCACCCTGCTGTTTGGCACGTCGGGTTCAACACAATTCCCCTATCTGCTGAGCGACCCGCGTGTGCGTTACGAATACAACGATTGGATTCCGGTTATGGCGTCGGGTACCGGTGGCGTTGCCTATCTGAACGCCGAGGATGGAGCCAAGTTTGATGGTTCTGCCAATGCGCTGAAAGACACCAACTTCATCTACGGCTCGCAGGGCGCGACTCGTTTAGACCTTGTGCCGCTGCTGGCCTGGCAGATGCTGGGCATGAATGTTGAGCCTGTCTTTGGCATCAAGGGCCGCGGTGATGGCCGCCTGATGTTCGAACGTGGTGAAGCCAATATCGATTACCAAACGTCCTCGGGCTATCTGGGCGGGTCGGCCCCGCTGGTCGAGGCTGGTCAGGCCGTTCCGATGATGACGTGGGGCGCGTTGGATGCGGATGGCAATATCGTGCGCGACCCGACATTCCCGGATATTCCGACCTTTAAAGAGGTTTGCGAGGCCACAGATGGTTGCGAAACCAGTGGTGAGGCATGGGACGCATGGAAAGCCTTCTTCGTGGCAGGCTTCCCGGTTCAGAAGCTGGCCTTCCTGCCCGGTGACACGCCGCAAGAGGTCGTCGATGCCTATACAGCAGCGTTCCAAGCTGTGACCGAGCGGGGCGATTTTGCTGATATCTCCTCGAAACGCGTTGGTAAGTATCCTGTTTTTGTCGGCGAAGGCTCAAAATCTGCTCTGCAGACGGCGACCAACGTCGATGACAATGCCAAGCAATACGTCCTGAACTGGCTGAAAGAGGCCTACGGCGTCGAGCTGAACTAAGCTGACACGTCGTCGCGCGCCCAACGAAGGGCGCGCGTTTCTCTACATACAAAACAGTTAATGAAAGGCGGCCGCTATGGAGGTTTTCGCCACCGCTCTACCTGCGCTTGGTGACGCGTGGGGTCTTATCCTGCAACCTATCGTATTGGGTTATCTTGTGCTCGGCGTCGTTATGGGGCTGGCTGTAGGTGTTTTCCCAGGGCTTGGAGGCATTGCCGGCCTTTCGCTGTTGCTGCCTTTCATGTTTGGAATGGACCCGATCCTTGGTCTGGCACTGATGATCGGCATGGTGGCGGTGGTGCCGACCTCGGACACATTCGCGTCCGTCCTGATGGGCATTCCCGGCAGTTCCGCCTCGCAAGCGACGGTGCTGGACGGCTTCCCTATGGCCAAAAAGGGCGAGGCCGCGCGGGCGCTGTCGGCTGCCTTTTCCTCATCCTTGTTCGGCGGCCTGGTCGGCGCGACCTTCTTGACTATGTTCATCCTGATCGCGCGGCCTATCGTTCTTGCCTTCGGTCTGCCCGAGATGTTGATGATCACAATTCTTGGCCTTTCTATGGTTGCGATCCTTGCCGGGCGTATCCCACTGAAAGGCGTCGCCGCCGCCGGATTGGGCCTGATGGTCGGTACCATTGGTGAGGCCGACGCGGGCGGCTCACTCCGTATGGCGACCTATGACATTCCCTACCTGACGGATGGCCTGAAACTGGTCATCGTCGGTTTGGGCATCTTTGCCGTGCCCGAGATCGTATCGCTGTTGCGTCAAGATCGGTCGATTGCCAAAGGGGCCTCACTGGGCGCCGGTTGGCTGGACGGCGTCAAAGACTGGGCGGCCAATATCTGGCTTTCTGTCCGCTGTTCGATCATTGGCGTGATTGTTGGCGTCATACCCGGTCTTGGTGGTTCGGTCGTCGATTGGATCGCCTATGGCCATTCGGTTCAATCCACCAAGGACAAAAGCAATTTCGGCAAAGGCGAAGTGCGCGGAGTCATCGGCCCGGAAAGCTCAAACAACGCCAAGGAGGGCGGCGGGCTGGTGCCAACTTTGCTGTTTGGCATTCCCGGTTCCGGCTCAATGGCGATCTTTATCGGCGCGGTGGCCCTGCTGGGGTCTGGCGATATCGAGGTCGGTCCAAGCATGCTGAAAGACAATCTCGACATCACCTATTCAATCGTTTGGTTGCTGGCGCTGGCCAACGTCGTGGGCACGATCTTGTGCATCGCGGCATCGGGCGGGATCGCCAAGCTGACGACCATCCGCTTCACCTATCTGGCCCCGTTCTTGTTCATGCTGATCAGCTTTGCGGCGTTCCAGTCCGGTCAGAACTTCGAAGACCTGCTGGCCTTGTTCGTGATCGGCCTGATCGGCATCTTCCTGCGCCGCTTCGACTGGTCGCGCCCCGCCTTCCTGATCGGTTTCGTTCTGTCGAACCCGGTTGAGAAGTTCACCAATCAGGCGTTCCAGATCGCCTCATTCCGGTTCCGCAAAAGCTTTGGCGAGGGGATGGAATATGTCTTCAGCCCTATCGTCATCGTGCTGATCGTTGTCACGGTTGTTTCGGTCATTCTGGGTATCCGGCAGGCCAAGATGATCATGGCCGAGGGTGATGTTCAGGCCGGTACCAAACGCGCGCCGCTTATCTTTCTGCTGGTGATCATGGCCTACCTGATCGTCGCTTTGGTCAATGCCAACTTGATCCCCGACTACAACATGACCGACAAGATCATCCCGCTGGTTATCGGCAGCGTCTCGCTATTCTGTTGCGTGATCCTTCTGATCCAGATGATGCGGCGGCCCGAGGGTGACGCGATCTTTGCCGACAAGGAAATCGCTGGTGAAGACGCCAGCGCACCCCACGGTCTGTGGTCCACTCTGGCGTGGTTCGCCAGTTTGATCGCGGCCACGTGGGTGGTGGGCTTCATCCTCGCCCTGATAGGGTTCCTGATCGCCTTTCTCCGTATCCGCGCCGGGTCCAGCTGGCAGATGACTCTGATCCTGACCGCCTGCGGCATCGGGTTCATGTGCCTGATGGCGGGCGCTCTGAACCGCGATTTCCCGCCGGGTCTGTTGCAGGACATGGTCAGCCTGCCCTGGCCGTTGAAGTGAGGGGTTCAAGATGACTCAAACCGCTATCCCTTATATCTTGATGCGTGGCGGCACGTCGAAAGGCCCGTATTTCCGCCGCTCGGATTTGCCTGAGGATTTGGACGCGCTGGCCGAGGTGCTGATCGCCGCTCTTGGGTCCGGGCAGTCGCTGAACATCGACGGCATCGGCGGCGGCGCGGCGGTGACCACAAAAGTCGCGATGCTGTCGGTCAGCGAGGATGACTGGGCCGATATCGACTATTTCTTCGCGCAGGTCTCGGTCGAGGACAAGCTGGTCGATTTCAAACCGACTTGCGGCAACATCCTGTCTGGGGTTGCCCCTGCTGCCACCGAGATGGGGCTGTTCAAACCGCAGGGTGATGAAACTGAAGTTCGCATTCGGGCCGTCAACACTGGGGCTCGGGTCGTGGCCAAGGTGAATACACCCGGGGGCGAATTGACCTATGAGGGTGATGCGGAGATCGCCGGCGTTCCCGGTCATTCAGCGCCGGTGCAGTTGAGTTTCATGGGCGTGGTGGGCTCGGCCACCGGAGCGTTCCTGCCCACGGGCAACCTGCGCGATGCAGTTCAGGGCGTCGAACTGACCTGCATGGATGTCGCTATGCCGATGGCTATCGCCCGCGCCACAGACTTCGGATTGACGGGCTATGAGAGCGCCAAGGAGCTGGACGCAAACCGCGCGTTCTTTGACCGGATGGAGGCCGTTAGGATCGAAGCAGGGCAGCGGATGGGTATGGGGGATGTGTCCAAATCGGTCACCCCTAAGTTCGGCCTTGTTGCTCCGGCCAGAGAGGGCGGAACGCTCGCAGTGCGGTATTTCATGCCGTGGAAAACCCACCCGACCATGGCGGTCACCGGCGCGCAGTGCATGGCTTCCTGCGTGTTGACGCCTGGGACTGTTGCGGACGGTTTGCTGGATCGCCCCACTAAAAGCCCAGCCGAAGTTGTTCTGGAACACGCCTCGGGCAAAATAGACGTGCTGGTCGATTTCTCTACCGACGAAGGTTTCACCGTGAACGCGGCGGGCTTAGTTCGAACTGCGCGCAAGTTGGCGGACGGGCATGTTTATGTGCCGCAATCTGTTTGGGACGGGAGTTGATTAGGTGGCAGCTATTAAGTATGCTATGGTATACAAAAAGGGAGGTCACGATGGACAACTACTCGGAATGCCTCGGTATCGCGCGTCAGGAACTAAAGCTGGCGCAAGCGGCCTTGCGGCGAGATATGGCAGAATACCCAACGCCGATCGCCGGGTGTGATGAGCAGTTCAACCATCTGCTGGATCAAAGCGAACGGGTCCGAAACGCTCTGGCCGCCCTTGACGCACCGCATTTTGTCCCGACGCCAAGAAAACTGAACACCGAGCAGGGTATAGAAAGCCGATGAAGGTCCACATTCTTGATGACTGGTTTGGCACGCTGCGTGGCCTGCCTTGCTTTGAGAAACTCACCGGTCATGAGGTGACGGTATGGACGGATCATGTCGAAGACACTGACACTCTGGCCGAACGACTGCAGGACGCAGAGGTGCTTGTCCTGTTCCGCGAACGTACCAAAGTCACCCGCGCCTTGCTGGAGAAATTACCAAACCTGAAACTGATCAGCCAGCGCAGCGTTTATCCTCATGTCGATGTTGAGGCCTGCACAGATCACGACGTGCTGCTGTGCTCAAACATGCATGGCGGGACGCCGTCTTATGCTGCAGCCGAACTTACTTGGGCGTTAATCATGGCCGGGATGCGGGATTTGCCCGCACAAATGGCCTCCGTCAAAGCAGGGCACTGGCAGGCGGGCGTGGGCAAGACGCTGAGGGGGCGTCAGTTGGGGCTCTATGGCTATGGCCGCATTGCTCGCGCCATTGCAAGTTATGCCGAGGCCTTTGGGATGAATGTGGTCTGGTGGTCATCCGTAGAAGGCCGGGCGCGTGCGCAGGCGGATGGCGCGCAGGTCGCGCCCAGCCGTGAAGCGTTCTTTGGCAGCAGCGATGTTGTCTCGGTCCATGTGCGCTTGAAACCGGACACGCGCGGGATCATCACCGCATCGGATTTCGCAAAGATGCAGCCGGAGGCGCTGTTTGTGAACACCTCGCGAGCCGGGCTGATCGCACCTGGTGCTTTGCTTGAGGCGCTGAACGTCGGTCGCCCCGGCAAAGCGGCAATTGATGTGTTCGATTCCGAGCCACTGATTGATCCGACCGACCCGCTTTTGTCACATCCCAACCTGATCGCGACCCCACATATCGGCTTTGTCACTGAAGACGAGTTCGACCTGCAATTCGCGGATATTTTCGATCAGGTGAACGCCTATGCCGAAGGCGATCCGATCCACATGATTAACCCCGGGGTTTGGGCCAGCGCAGAATAAGATTTGCGGCGATGGGCGCGCCGATGATCACCAACACGATCCTTGTCAGATGGTGGGTGATCACAAAGCCCAAATCCGCGCCCGAGACGATGGCCAGCACCGTCATCTCTGCCTGCCCACCGGGCGCGAAGGCCAGAAACGCCTCGACAGGTTGGCCCAGTCCCAAGGTGGTGACAACGGCGGTGAAAGCGGCTGCCAGGACGGCAAGGACAATGACATAGGCGAAGCCCGCTGCCACTACCCGGCGTAGTTCGACCCATGTGACACCTACGAATTTCACACCAATTCCGCAGCCAATGAAAAACTGCGCTGCAAGGATGGCCTCGCGAGGCGGTCGGGTATGAATGAAGTCGCCCAGTGACAAGGCGGCCGTAAGGATCATTGGCCCCAGGATTGACGCCCCGAACAGGCCGATCCGCTCCCCGCCTTTCCAGCCGATAATGGCGGCCAGAACCATCAGCGCCAATTCATGTATTGGCAGGTTGTACGCGGGCTCGCCAATCGGATTGGTGAGTTGGGCATCATAGAACACGGTGAGGAACAAGGGGGCCAACGTCACGATGATCAGCACGCGCGTACCGTGGATCAAGGACAGGGTACGCGGATTGGCCCCGGCCTCAGTGCCAAAGATGATCATGTCTTGCAAACCGCCCGGCATGGCTGCGTAGAAAGCCGTTGTGGAGTCAAAGCCCCAGAATTTGCGAAAGAATGGCACACCTACCAGCGCGATTAGCAGGATGAAGAACGGGATCAGCGCAATTGACGCGGCCATTTTTGGCAATTCAGCAAACAGAGCCGGCGTAATCGATGCCCCTACCGCCACGCCCAGTATAGTGCGGGCGGCAACCGAGACCTGTCCAAAGCCTTCCATCGGTGCGTGCGCAAGAGCCGCAATCAAACATGCGCTCATTGGCCCGAACAGAAAGGGTAGCGGCAGGTTTAGCGCCCAAAATACCCCAGTGCCCAACACCGCCAGGCCGAGCGTGACGGCCCGTTTCGTCAGAAGAGAGGGGGTATCGGTTTGGCTGTGCAAGGTAAGCGTTCCAGCTTCGTTGATTTATATTGCATCCATATGTATACAACTGGATGTAAAATGACAAGAGAGCCTGCGATGACCTTTCAAGACGCTCCGTTACAACCTGGCCCACAAGGCAATTCTGCGTATCAGCGCCTGCTGGACGAGATTCGCGAGGGCACTCTT
>NZ_JBQFLT010000021.1:0-27317 GCF_056531425.1 Ruegeria sp. N4 | reverse complement strand
CAACGCCTCTGATGCCCGCACTGCTGGCCATCCACCTCGGATCGGTCCTGACCTTCTTCCTGCTGACGCCCTACACAAAAATGGCACACGGGTTTTACCGATCGGCGGCGCTGGTCCGGGATGCACAACGGAAGCGCGGCGCATAGCCATCGCTTCCATGCCGTGCGGGGCGCGGAACGGGTTCTAACCGCCACCAATCTGCATCAGCCCAACGAATGTGCTAAGATGCGCCTTGGGTGACAATCGCGACGGAGGAGATCGATATGAGTGCGGGTGTCTGCGCAATCATCGGGTACGGTCCGGGCCTTGGGGCCGCATATGCCGAAGTATTCAGGAAGGCCGGATACACCCTTGCCCTTCTCAGCAGGTCGGGGGCCGGTATCGGGGGCGCAGGCGCATCTGACCCGCAGGTCAAACCCTTTGCCTGCGATGCCGGAGATCCCGACAACCTCAGAGGTGCCTTGAAAGCGGTCGAGGATGAGTTCGGCCAGATCGACGTCGCCATATACAATGCCGATCTTGCTCAGTTCGGAACGCTCGACGATGTGACCGAGGTTCATTTCGAACAAAGCTGGCGCGTAGGCGCATTGGGGTTGTTTGTTACGGCCAAAGTGCTGGGGTCGCAAATGGCCGGGCGTGGGTCGGGCGTGATCATCGTATCCGGGGCTACGGCAGCGCTGCGCGGCAATCTCTGGACAACCGCTTTTGCGCCGTCAAAATCCGCGCAACGTGTGCTGGCAAATGCGCTTGCAAAACAACTTGGACCGAAGGGCGTGCATGTGGCCTACATGGTCATCGACGGCGTGATCGACACAGAAGACACCCGGACGGGTTTCGCGCCCGACAAACCGGATGACTTCTTCATCAACCCTGTCCACATAGCTGAAACCGCGCTGATGCTGGCGCGACAGGACCGATCGGCCTGGACGTTCGAGTTGGATATTCGCCCATTTGGCGAAAAGTGGTGACGCGGCTATCGGTCAGGTTTGTTTGCGCGCAATGATGATGAATTGCGTTATCGAGAAAAAGAACCGGCCTGCCTCGGCAAGGCTTTGTTGTTCGTCAAACCACGCCTGCGCAATGGCGGGGTCGACATGCGCGTTCGCAACGGCAAATTGCCTCATCAGATGCAACATCATGGTTGCGATGCCGTCCGGCTTTAGCTGATGATCTACCAGTGTTATCGACCGAACCTCGTCCACCTTATCACCCCGTGCCTTGATCAACGCAGGTAGTCTTTCCGGCACAGACCCGCTGACAAAATGCTGGTTCCATGAGGATCTCATGGCCTGCATCCTCTCTGGCGCATCGCTGAACAAGATCAGGGTGTCAAAATGCAGATCGCTGACAACCAGCCGACCACCGGGTTTCAGGCAGCGCATTGTGTCGGCTAATGCCCCGTCAATATCGTCGACATATTCGAACACCTGCACCGAAACCGCCTTGTCCGCCATGGCGTCTTCGAACGGAAGCGCATTGGCGACGCCGGTACGGAATTCGACGCAGGCATAGTCACGGCAGCGGGCTTTTGCAGCCGCCGTCATGTCGTCGCTGGGGTCAATCCCGATGACGCGGCCCTTCTGTCCAACTGCGCGGGCCAGTTCCGCAGTCAGCAAGCCGTTGCCACATCCGATATCCAATATGGTTTCACCCGGCGCAGGGCAGAGGGCATCGAATGAAGCCTGTCGCCTGCGCGTTATGTCAGCGCCCTGATACGCGTTTTCCAGGATTTTTGTTGTCTCGGCATCAAAATTCAGCATCTTGTTCCCCCTTCCACTCCGCCGATCTTAACAGATTGGTCGCTTTTGAGTCCGAAACGGGTTTTTGAAACAATGGAAAGCGCCCCGAGCGCCTGGGTACCGCCAAGTTGGTGGCTGGCTAATCGGTTCCCCGATACCCAACTGCCGCCCGATCTTTTGCGGCGCTGGAATAGGCCCAGGATCTGAAGGCTTCGACGTTTGGAGTGACCCATGTGTCCCGCCCGCCAAGGAGGTATGGCGCAACGAAAGTCACATCATAGCGTTTGTGATCGACCAATGCCGGGTGGGTGTTGCAATAAGTCAATCTGGCGTCAATTGACGAGCGGCAATCAAATTCATGACTCACAGGCAATCTCTTCTTATGCTCGGGCAACGGAGGGGGCAGTATGTCAGAAAAGCTACTTGGCGGGTGCAAATGCGGTTTGGTCCGCTTTGAGGGCGTGCGCGGGGACGCCCCGATGTTTCGATGCCATTGCCGGGATTGCCAGCAACTGACAGGCTCGGGCCATTCCGAGATGATGCCGCTGATCGCAGAAACCTTCAGAATTGGCGACGCTTGCAAAACCTATCAGATGACAGGCGGATCGGGTCGCTTGACCTTTAGCGGGTTTTGCCCGAATTGCGGATCACAACTGACACGCCGCAGTGAAATGATGAGCCAGTTGATCTATGTTCACGCCGCCGCGCTGGATGATCCGTCCAAATACGCCCCCGAGAAGTCGATCTATTCTGACGCTGCGCAAGGCTGGGATGATGCGGTGATCCCACAAGATACCTGAGCGGTCGCGGCCTTCTTGTGCAATCAACGGCGATAGCGCTTCAATCGGAATTGCTTTTGGATTGGATGCGCGAGACAAGCTGATCGAACCGGTCCTGGCAGGCAGCCTGTCTGCAAGTACAAAAACTTCGAAAATTGGACTCTGGGCGCAGATTCGATGGATAATTGCCTCGGCGCGACCCACGTCTGATTGAAGGAGGCCGTAGGGATGTCCAAGAACCTTCGCCCACTTACCGACACCGCCTGGCTGGCAGATCACCTGACCGACCCGAAGCTGCGGATCATTGACGTCCGATGGAAGTTTCGAGAAGAAAACGGCAAGGGCGTGGCCTTCGATGACAGGTCAGAGTATCAGGCCGAGCATATCCCCGGCGCCGTCTATGTCGGCATGTCGACAGAGCTTGCGGACAGTACCCAGACCATTCCTGACATGATGCTGGGCCCGCATGAATTTGGCCGGAAAATGCGCGATCTTGGTGTTTCAAGCGACAGTCATGTTGTCGTCTATGATGACTCGGGCCTGCCGCTGGCATCCGCGCGGCTTTGGTGGGCGCTGTCGTATTTTGGCCATGACAACGTGCAGGTCCTGGACGGTGGGCTGCAGCAATGGAAGCTGGAAGACCGACCCACCGAATCTGGCGATATTTCCGTCGAGCCGGGGAATTTTTAAGCCAGGGCGCAAGACGGCTGGATCGCCCGGAAGGCTGATGTCTTGTCTGCGCTTGGAAACCCGGACGTCAGGATCGTCGACTTCCTGCCAAACGATCTCTATCGGGGGCAGGGCGCTCATACATGGGGCGGGCGGTCCGGGCATATTCCCGGAGCAGTCAACATCCCCGCGATCTCGAATATCGATCCGGACTTGGCTGATACACCCATTGCCGAGCGGGCAGAGAAACTGCGGCAACGGGGCTCATTCAGGCTGTCGGACCAAAAGAGCCTGCTTCAACATTACCGCGACAAGGGCATTGAGACTGAAAATGAGGTCATTGCCTATTGCGGCCGCGGTTTGGCGGCTTCCAATGGTCTTCTTGCGTTGCGCTATATGGGGTTCGACACATCTCGACTTTATGACGGGTCATGGGCCGAGTGGAGCGCGGACGAACACCTTCCGATTGAAACGTCGTAAACAACGGCCCACGGCCCTTGCATACTTGCGGTTTTGCACTCAACATCCCGGCTGCCAGCCACAAAAAAGGATGACAGTTTGGTTTCCGACGATCTCGCCAAATCCCTGTGCCAATGGCGGCAACACCTGCATCAAAACCCAGAGTTTGGGTTCGAAGAACAGGCCACGGCGGGTTTTGTCGTCGAGCGGCTGAAGGAATTTGGGATCGAGGATATCGAGACCGGAATCGGTGGCACCGGTGTCGTCGCAACGCTGCGGCAGGGAAATGGTGATCGAACGATTGCGCTGCGCGCGGATATGGATTGTCTGCAAATCCATGAAACCACCAATCTGCCTTACGCGTCGTCCAAACCCGGACTGATGCATGCTTGTGGTCACGATGGGCATACGACAATCCTGCTGGGCGCTGCTGCTGTTCTGGCCCAAGAAGGTGGGTTTGACGGAACTGTGCGGCTGGTTTTTCAACCGGCCGAGGAATGGGGGCAGGGCATGAAGGCCATGATCCGAGACGGGTTGGGATCGCGGTTGGGATTTGACGAAATCTATGGTCTGCACAACAAGCCGGGCCTTCCCGTCGGGGCGTTTGAAATCCGACCCGGCCCATTCATGGGTGCCGAGGACGGGTTCCGCATAACCGTGCGCGGTCGCGGCGGCCACGCCTCGCGCCCGCAGGACTGCAAGGATGCGATCCTGTGCGCCTGTTCCATCGTCAGCGAGCTTCAGACGATTGTGTCCCGGGCGATAGACCCCTCGGCCCTTGCGGTTGTTTCGGTGACGTCGATTGCGGGTGACAATGTCAAGAACGCCATTGCCAGCGAGGCGCGCATCGAAGGCGATTGCCGCCATTTCGACGATGCCGTCAGTCGCCGGATCGAAGAGTCGATGCGCCGCATCGCGAATGGCATGGCCATGGCCCATGACTGCGACGCAGACGTTGAGTATGAGCGTGTGTTTGTCCCGCTGGTGAATGACGCTGAGGCGACGCAGCACGCGCTGCAGGCAGCGAGATCGGTGTTCGGCGAAAACAACACGGACCCGGATGCCCGCCCCATGGGTGCATCCGAGGATTTTGCCCAAGCCTTGAAACTTGCACCCGGTGCGTTCGGTAATTTTGGCAACGGC
This sequence comes from Ruegeria sp. N4, assembly GCF_056531425.1. Taxonomy (NCBI): domain Bacteria; kingdom Pseudomonadati; phylum Pseudomonadota; class Alphaproteobacteria; order Rhodobacterales; family Roseobacteraceae; genus Ruegeria; species Ruegeria sp. N4. The sequence goes on along the minus strand of NZ_JBQFLT010000021.1, from coordinate 22,528 downwards.
GACAGCGCACCGCTGCACAACGCCGGGTATGACTTCAACGATGCAGCGCTTGTTCCGGGCGTTCAGTGGTTTGTGGAACTTGTGCGCAACCGGCTGCCCGTCAGCTCGGATTAGACCCCGCTATTTACAGATCGGCAGCTCCAACGGCGGCTGTTTGGGCAAAGAGTCCCTCCATTGGTTTATGATCGGTTGAAGCGTGCGTTTGGGCCAGAACTTCGGTGTGCCAATGGCTTGCAGACACGCGGCGTTCCAATAAACGCCCGCGCGCGACAGTGATCGCCCCTTGCTCACCGCTTTTGCAACCGCGTTGATGTCTTTGGATTCCGGATAGATATAGAGCGTCGTCGGGTTGCCCTCTACCAGTGCCAGGATCTCTTCCGAGGCGGATTCCGACCACGTGGTGCACCCGTTGCTGCGCCCGCCCGTGTAGTTCACCAACCGTCCATAAGGGACATAGCCGTCATCATCAGCATGAGAGCTTGTGGGGTTCTTGAACCGACATTGCCATTTCAGGAAAACGGCAGGATGGCCACCAATGGCCCTTTCACGCGCATTGCTGGTTTCGCCTTCGCCATCGAACAACAGAAATGTGCGATAGAACGGCTTGGTCTGGCCGGACTGGCTGTAAAACCCTTTGAAGGACGTTCGGGTTTCGGCGGTGACATAGGCCCCGCCCGCCGTCAACTTTGATCCCTCGGCATTGCTGAAATTCTTCGCGCATTGCCGCCCGTTTGCGAAATTGGCGCGTTGCAGTTTTCGCCCATTGCCATACCCGGATGAAACGGCGCGGAATGTCCGCTGAGATTCACAGATGACATAGAACCTGCGTCCGGGGCTGCCGTTGCGGGCGGTGCTGGGACGGGTCGCGTCTTTGGCAAGATAACAGGGGTTGCTGACCTTACCCTGCCGGGTTTTCTGCTGATACAGTGCCCGCGCCCTTTCCAGCACGACAGGCGCGATCTGGCCGTCGCCTGTACCCACGTGCTTTTGCAGCCAGGCGGGTATATCCGATGACAGGGCAGTGGCCCGTTCGGGCAAGGCCGCCGCCGACGTGACAAGGGCCATAATGGTGACTGCAAGACGGATCGATTTCGGTCGCAACGGGAAATCTCCTGCCAGAATGTCCTCAGTTCCAATCTATCACAACTTGCAGGGGTTTGGGGGCACGGCGGACACTTAAGACTGCTGCCTGTTGCCGCAAATCCTACGTTTCTTGCGCGTGGCCCTTCAGCCGGATCACCAACGGCAGCATGGCCGCGACCAGCACGGCCGCGAACAGAAACGGTGCGCCCGGGAAATAGATGCCATCACTGTCCACAGACGCATGAAAGATCCCGGTCAGCGCAAGCGGAGACAAAACCGCCGCGACCGAGGACAAAGACGCGATAACCCCCTGTACCATACCCTGCCGATCCTCATCGGTCTGGTTCGACGCCATTGCCGTCATCAGGGGTGGAACCATGTCAGACAGCGCGGCGAGCAGAAGAAAGACGACCAAGGCAGCAATTGACCCGGTGAAGCCAAACCCGATCATGCCGATCAGCGCCGAGACCATGCCCAGCATCAATGTGCGGTAATCCCCGATTAACCGGATGAAGATCGGCATCAACCCGCCCTGAACAAACGCCAGCAGCACGCCATAGCCGGCCAGCGACAATCCGATATAAAGGGTTGGCCAGTCGAACACTTCGCGCGTCCAGAAGGCCCAGAGGGTCGGGTAGACCATGTTCGCAAACTCAAAGATGAAGATGCACAAAAGCGGAACCGCAAGCCCCGGCAGGCGGAAGGCGTCAAAGATCGACTTGAACGGGTTCAGATCACGTTTACCAAACGGGCGGCGTTTGTCCGGCGACAGGCTCTCGGGCAGTACAAACACGCCGAACAAGGCGTTGCCTGCCGACAATGCGGCGGCAATCCAGAACGGTGCGGCGATGCTGATTTCCGCCGCGATGCCGCCAATAGCGGGGCCAAGGACAAATCCAATCCCAAAGGCTGCGCCGATCAGGCCAAAGTTCGCTGCCTTTTCCTCGGGGGTCGAGATATCCGCGATATAGGCGGTTGCGGTGATATAGGTCGCCCCGGCCAGACCCGCGAGCGTGCGCCCCAGCAAAAGCAGCCAGAAACTGCTGGCTAAAGCCATGATGACATAGTCAACCGCCAGCATGGCAAGGGCCGCGATCAGTATCGGCCTGCGGCCCACCGCGTCCGAGATGCTGCCAACGATGGGACCGCACAGAAACAAAGCCCCTGCATAGGCTGCCATCAGCAGCCCGCCCCAGAACGCCCCTTGCCCCGTGCCGCCTGCGCCAACCCGGTCCATCAGATCCGGCATGATCGGAAACACGATGCCGATGCCGATGGCATCAATCATCAGGGTAATGAGTATGAAAAGAATGGCTCGGTTCCGAAACATAATACCCTGTCGAATAAAGGGGGTGATACTGTGCCAGACAGAGTTAGCTGCTTTAGTCCCCCTGCAACAAGGCCACGATGATCGCGGGCCAACCTGCTTTAGCCGAGGGCGCAGCGGGTCGGGGATAAAATCAGCGTCACCGCCCGGGTTGATTTGGCCCGCGCCTCCTGCCTAAGGTCGGCGAAACCAAACGAAACCCCAGAACAGGCCCCTATGAAGCTGGAATTTCACCATATCAATTTTGTGTCCGAAGATGTCGGGCGGCTGCACCGGTTCTATACCGAAACGCTCGGGTTGGACGATATTCCGATCGAGAAATTCCCCCGACCTGCCGAGTCGGATGATCGCGGCTATAGCGGCCAGATCCGGTTTGCCACCGACGGGCATATGCAGATGCATCTGGCCGAACGAGATCTTGGCGTTGCGTTCAAACATGGGGAATCCATCAATCCCGTCGAGCGTGGCCATATCGCTTTCCGCACCGATGACATCGCGGCCTTCAAGGCGATGCTGGACGACAAAGGTGTCCCGTATTCAGATTATGGCACCGCCTTTGCCAAGGAATGGCATCAGGTCTTTTTCCTTGATCCCGAAGGCAATGTGATCGAGGTCCATCAGGCCGTCTGATCCTGTTACAGGATTGGCAACGGCCCGCGTGTCTTGTTCTGCCGCAAAACAAAGTTGCTGCGGGTGTCCCGGACCAGACCTGATTTCAGCAGCCGTTTCATGATGAACACCTCAAGGTCCTCGGGGGTTCGGGCATAGACCTTCAGAATGAAATCATGATCCCCGGTGATCGAGGCGCATTCTACAATCTGCGGTTCGGTTTCCACCAGCCGCAGGAAATCGGCGATGCTGCTTTCCTGATGATCGCGCAGCGCCACGTGGACATAGGCTATTGCGTTCAGTCCCACGGCTTTGGCGGTGACCTGCGCGCGATAGCCCGAGACGACGCCCGACGCCTCAAGGTCGCGAACGCGCCGCCAGCATTGTGAGGCCGACAGCCCCGTTTGCTCGGCCAGTTCCTGCATCGACAGACGACCGCTGGATTGCAGGACACGCAGAATGGCTATGTCTGACTGGTGAAGCATATGGTTCGATATTCCACAGTTGGCGAAACATTACGGTCAAAATAGATCATCCGAACGTCCGCACCAAATCAAATATCGCACTACTTTGGGCGTATCCTGTCAGACAGGAGGACGCGCCCATGCCCAAATCGACAAAATACACCGCCAAGCACGCCGATGATCGCGGCCATATCGACTACACCGATCAGGAAAACGCGGTGTGGGCTGATCTTTACGCTGCACAGGAAGACAATGTTCAGCGCTACATGGCGCGCGAGTATCTGGACGGGCTGGTCCGGCTTGACCTGCCAAAGACGCGCGTGCCGTCTTGCGCCGATATCTCTGAGCGATTACTGGACCTGACCGGGTGGCGCGTCCAACCGGTTCCGGCGCTGATCGGGTTCAAGACCTTCTTTGGTATGCTGGCCGAGCGTGTTTTTCCGGCGGCCTCATTCATCCGAAGCCGCGAGGATTTCGACTACATCGAAGAGCCCGACATTTTCCACGAAATCTTCGGGCATACCCCTTTGCTCAGCGATCCTCGCTTTGCTGCATTCAGCCATGCGATTGGGCGGGCGGGCGTCCGGGCCGATGCGGCGGATTATGCCTGGCTGATCCGGCTGTATTGGTTCTCGATCGAGTTTGGACTGCGTCGTCAGGACGGTCAGATCAAGGCGCTGGGCTCGGGTCTTGCGTCCTCGCCGACCGAACTGGTCTATGCCGTGACCAGTGATATCCCGGATCGTGACCCATTCGACGTTCTGACCATTCTGCGCACGCCGTACCGGATCGACATGCACCAGATGGGGTATTTCGTGCTGGACGATCCCGAGGATCTGTTTGCGGCGGCCGAACGCGACCTGCTGGCCGATGTGCGGCACGCGCGGCGCTTGGGTCTGTTGCCAAACAAGTTCCCCGAAAAGGTCACCGCAGCCGAGTAGAACGCCTAGCCGAGGCTCTTGTACATATAGGTCGTCGGTTCGAACACTGGCTCGAACGGGTTGCGGCAGTAATTGGGGATTTCTCCGGCGATCTGGAAGCCGATGTTTTGGTACAGGATACGAGAGGGATCGCTGCTGCGTGTATCCAGCACCAGCATGGTCCGGCCCAGCTCTGACGCCCTGTCTGTCAGGGATTTCATCAAGGCCCGCCCCAATCCACGCCGTCTGGCGTCGGGATGGACCAGCAGTTTGGCGACGTCCGCGCGATGTGGTTGATTGGGCATCACGGCGGGGATCAGTTGCACGGTGCCCAAAATCCGCCCGTCGCCATAGGCCACAAACAGGTCCAGCGTACCGGCGCGCAGGTCCGGTCGCACGCGGTTCTGCCAATAGGCCCGCGCATCCTTTTTCGAAAACGGAAGAATGAACCCGATGCTGGCGCCCGTATGAACACAGGCGTGCAGGATGTCGGCCAGATCATCATGGGCATCGTCAAAATAGGCGTCCGTCAATCGCGTGATCATATCAGCACCAGAATGTATCGCGCGCCCCGCGTTGCGCCGGTTTCAAACCGGGTTGGCCCGCACAGATGATAGCGCAGGCAGTCGCCACCGTTGAGCGTATGTGGCGTTCCGTCCACGGTGATCGTCAGACCACCATCCAACATGATCAGGTGATGCTCTTGCCCCGGTTTCGGAGGCGTCTCGTATCCAATTACCGTGTCGCGCGGCAGGTGGCATTCCAGCACCTCTCCGGTCAGGCCGGTCGATGGGGGCGAGACGGACCTGCGGGTAAATCCGGTCTCGGGATCGCTCCATTCCGTTTGCCGCTCATAGGGGACCTTGGGGTCAAAGCTGTCCTCGACCATCATCAAAAGGCGCGACATCGGCAACCCGTAAGCGGCGCAGAGGCGGCCCAGGTTTTCGGCGGTTGGGCTGACCTCACCTTTTTCCATGCGCGACAGGGTGGCCCGGCTGATGCCGCTTTGATCTGCCAATTGGTCCAGCGACCAGTTGTGGCTTTGGCGCAGTTCACTCAGGTGCGAGGCGAGGCGGTCTGAAAGAGTATCCAACATAGTCCATATTTGAGAAAAATTCACGAATATGGGAATATCGCCTAAAATTGAATTGTTTGCAAATGAAAAAGGGGCGCAGAATCCTCTGCACCCCTTCACTTTTCCAAGTTGGCCGGTTGTTACTTCCAGCCAACCTCGTTGAAGATTTTCTGCGCTTCGGGCAGGTTCTGCGCGACTTCGGACAGGTTGATCTCATCCGCTTTGAACTCACCCAGCGACTTGACCGACTCGGCCAGTTCGACGCCTGCAACAGTCGGATACTCGTCATTGCCTGCCGAGAAATACTGCTGCGCCTGATCGCTGGAGAGGTATTCGAGGAACTTGATAGCGTTCTCTTTGTTGGGCGCATTTGCGGCCACGCCACCGCCCGACAGGTTCATATGCGCGCCATAGCCGTCCTGGTTCGGGAAGACCCAGCCGATGGAGTCCCGTTCGGCGGACAGGCCCTTGACGTCCTTGCGGATCGAGCGGGCGAAGTAATAGGTGTTCGACACGGCGATGTCGCATTCACCCGAAACCAGACCGCGCAGCTGGTCGGTGTCGCCGCCCTGCGGGTCACGGGCCATGTTGGCAACAATTCCTTCGGCCCAGCTTTTGGCTGCATCCGCGCCTTCATGGGTGATGATCGAAGCCAGCAGCGTCTGGTTGTAAACATTGGTCGACGAGCGGATGCAGATCAGACCTTCGTATTCGGGCTTGGCCAGATCGGCATAGGTGGCCGGCGGGGTGGCGACATTGTCTTTGTTGTAAAAGATGATCCGGCCGCGCTGCGAGAATCCGAACCACTGGTTGTCGCTGTCCTGAAGATTTGCAGGGATACGCTCTTCCAGCACGGCGCTGTCGATCGATTGCAGAACACCGGCGTTCTTGGCGCGGGCCAGACGCGACGTGTCAACGGTCAGTATTACATCCGCGGGCGAGTTCGCGCCTTCGGCTTCCATGCGGGCGATCAGCTCGTCGGCTTTGCCTTCGATGCGGTTGATCTTGATTCCGGTTGCCTCTTCAAAGTCGGAATACAGGCGTTCGTCGGTGTCATAGTGGCGCGACGAGTAAAGGTTCAGCTCGCCTTCGGCAATTGCAGATGTGGCGATCAAAGCCATCAGGCCAGCCGCGATGCATGTCGTGGATTTCAACATGGTGTCTCCAAACGTTGCAGATTCTTCCGGGTGGTTCCCGAGTGATTTAGTCAATTACCAAATTGCGAGTCGTTTGCAAGCAAATCCGACAGAAATAGTCGATAATTTGTTCAGATTTGAATCGCGCGCCCGATCCGTTACATTCGGACCATGTCCAAAGTGGTGTCGAACAAGACAGTATTGCCAGCAGGTGGCGGCGCATTTTCGCTTCCATCCCTGTCGGTCGGCATCTTTCTGAACGATCAGCCAACTCACCGTTTTGCCCACGGCACGTCCTTTGCAACGCACCTGCCCCTGCGCAAGAATCAGGGCTGGATCCTTCCAGCGGGCAGCGATGGGGTGTGCGAGTTTGACGAGGATCTGGAATTTGTCATGGTCAGTCTGGACAACGCAATCCTGACCGAATTTGATCTGAGCCGTGATTTTGAGTTTCAGCCCATCGTGGGCGACATTGACCCGCTGCTGACGAACCTGAGCCTGACGGCAAGCGCATCTTTGGGTGGCGGTCTCTTATACCGCGAGACCATTCAAAGGGCGCTGGCCGCGCAGATCGTCGAAACTGTCCGACCTGCCCCGGATTGGCATCGCGACATTGAAGATGCCCGGCTGCGCAAAGTTCTGGACTATATTCAGGACAATCTGAGCCAGGACCTGTCGCTGTCGGCGATGGCCGATCTTGCCGCGATGAGCGGGGCGCATTTTTCCAAGGCTTTCAAGAACGAGGTCGGGGTTGCACCCCTTCAATATGTGATCGCCGCCCGGCTGGATCGTGCATCTGTTCTGTTGCGCACATCAAAGCTGACCGTGGCCGAGATCGCCTGGCGCGTTGGCTATCAGGATGTCAGTCGGTTTGGGCAACATTTCAAACGCAAGTTCGGCGCAACACCGGCCAAGTTTCGGGCGGGATGACCCGCCCGAACTGGTGGAGTGTGCTGGTTACTGGCTCGCCCGCTCTGCTGCGATGCTGACCAACCCTCGATCCCCGGTTTCCCAAAGTGCGGTCATGGTCAGGTATGTGACACGCCAGCGGTCGCCGGACTGAACCAACGCGTAAGAGTATCGGCCACCCAATGTCCAAAGACCGTCATCAATGCGGTGGGTCGCTGTGAAATCGGCCTCGGCGGTGGCGGTATTGCCATTGACCGAGGTCACGGTTTCATTCGTTACCATGTGATGCGTGCTGTCGAAACCGGGCAGGAAGCCGGACCATGCAGCAATCAACGCGTCAGCCGGTTGCGTGGCAGGATCGCCGCCCCAAAGGCTGGTGTAGTCGGTTGTGACCGTGTCGGCAAAAGCGCTGCGCACGCGGTCCCAGTCGTGCCGGTCGGCCCCGGCGGCGATGTCCGTGATCGATCGGTTGATCTGGGCCTGATCAGCGAAAGCGATGGTTCCGGCCAGGGTCGCAATTGCGGCTGTAGAGATCAGTGTTTTCACCATTGTCGTGGCTCCTGTTTTCTCAGGTTGAATGAAAGCGGAGGCTTGGGATTCATCGGTCTGATTGCTCGGCCAAACGTCCGGGCAAAGGCGCGAGCGGATACTGGGCCCAAAAGAACGCATTGGCCGCATCCTGATCGCCGGACAGGTTCGTCGCTTCGACGATCTTGCCGTTCTCGATGCGGTAGACCAGCGCCCAGATCGTATCGACATTTGCCGTGCCATCGACATTCGACCATCCGCGATGAATATCGACGACATGCGTTTCATCCGCACCGAAGTAGATCGGTTCGGCCTGAAACCCGGCTGACCCAAGCTGTTCGAAGAACGCCAGAACCTCTGTACGGCCCTGTTTGGTGCCGCTTAGGGGATGGCGGCCGGGGATGTGCCACCGCACATCCTCGTCCATCACGGCAGCAATCGCTTCAAGGTCGTTTGCCCGATAGGCGGCAAAGAAATCCTGAACGGTTTTGATGTTCTCTTCCGGTGTTGCGGCCATTGCCAAGCCTCCGATCAGTAGTGCGGTTGAGGTCACAAGGGATGCAAGCAAGGGCTTCATCCTTGCTCTCCACGAAAATGCTCGGCCATGGCGTCTGCGGCCCGCGTGACGTCTTCGGGATTGTCGTAGAAATCGAACTGGGTCACGTCTTCGAGCCACTGCATGGTCGCGTCCCCGGCAAACCCGCCAAGAAAACTGCGGACGCCCTGCGGGATTGCGGCGCTTTCCGAATGGACGATGGCCAGTGGTTTATCCAGACGCTGCGGGTTGTCTGCGGGGTAGTATGTCAGCCAGCCTTCCCAGCCTGCGTTGTTCCACTGATTGTCATATTCCGGGATCGCGCCTCGGTCGGCTTCGTAATAGTAGCCGCCGATGGGCATAAGCACGCCCTCGGCCCCTTCCGGACCAGCGGCCGGGATGATCTGATCGCCTGACGCTTTGGCAGCGCGGGAGATTTCAATCAAACCGGCCACACCGTCAGCGCCGCCATAAACGGTCTCGACGATTTCGCCGTTTTGCAACCAGGGGGCAACGAGGCCAACCCGCTGCACCAGATCATTCCCAGCAGAGGCGTCGACCATATACCCGGCCGAGGCACAGATCCCCAACCCATTGATCCGAGAGGCATCGACTTCGGGCAGTGTCGCAAGAACTTCAAACGCCTTGGCAATATCCGAAGTCTTTGCCTGTGGGCTTTCGACAAACCGGACGCCTTCGGGCAGGTCACCGGATTTACCCCAGCCGCGGAAGTCGAAGGTAAAGGCAGCAAAGCCGCGCGCGACCATCTGGCGGGCGTAATTCGCTGGCATCTGTTCCTGCACCGATGTCCAAGCGCCCGTGACGACAACGGCGGGCAAGGGCGTGCCGTCATATCCTTCGGGCAGGTAGAGTGTGCCCGACATCTCGGCCCCTTCGTTTTCGAAGGTAACAGCCCGTGTTTCGATATCGGCCATTGCGGTTGACGCCATCGGGGCGGCGGCAGTTGTAAGTGAGGCGCGTTTCATAACTCTCTCCATCTGTGATGTGGTCTTCGGCAGCCAAGATGATGGTTCTGGGCCGGTTTGAGAGGCGCGATTTCTGGGATTCACTATGCGAATCCTGTCAAATGCACCCGACATTGCCGGTCAGGGCGCGGGCAACATATGTTGAGGCGAATGGCAGAGCGGGAAGGCGACCTATGCAAGACAAGAACGACCTGATCACCTGGCTGATTTCGCAAGGACGGATGCTGGGTGACGAAACGCAGATCGTGTCGCAATACTGCGCAGGCTTACAGGAACTGGGCGTGCCTTTGTCGCGGGTTCGGATCGGTCAGAACTACTCCAACCCGCTGATCAGCGCGTGGGGCATCATCTGGACGCCGGAAGGGTCTCGGAAATACACGGTTCCAATCACGATTCGGGTCTCAAGCGCGTGGCATGGCAGTCCGTTTCAGGCGGTTGTGACTTCGCGCCAACCCCTGCGCAAGCGGCTGCTGGATCTGGACCTGTCGGCAGAGCATGAGGTGTATTCCGAACTGCGCGATGCCGGTGCCACTGATTTCATCGCCATGCCGCTGGAATATGGTGACGGTTCGGTTCAGGGGTCCAGTTTCAGCACGGATCACCCGGATGGCTTTTCGGACGCGCAGGTGCAGATCATCGAAGCCACCCGCCACGCATTGTCTTCGGCGCTGGAACCGATTGCGATGCGCGAGTCGCAGAAAAGTCTGCTGCAAACCTATCTGGGCGAAGGCCCGGCGCTTGAGATTGGCAATGGCAATATCAAACGGGGCGAGCATAAGTCGGTCTCTGCCGCGATCCTGTTTGCGGATTTGCGCGGATTCACGGCTAAATCCGAGGTCTGGTCCGAAGAGAAACTGCTGACCATCATGGGTGACTATTTCGAGATGGTTGTGGGTCCGATTCGGGACCATGGCGGTGACGTGCTGAAATTCATGGGCGACGGTGTTCTGGCTTTTTTCCCGGCAGAGCCTGATGCGGAAACCGCTTGCCAGTCAGCAGTGTTCGCAACCGCCGAGGCCTTGTCCCGGCTTGCAGCGTATAATCAGGACGCTCAAGTCGCAGGCGCCGAACAGATCGAGTTTGTCGTCGGCCTCGACTATGGCCCGGTGACATTCGGAAATATCGGCAGCCCGGACCGGTTGGATTTTACCGTGGTGGGGTCAGCTGTGAATGTCGCCAGCCGGGTTCAGGGGTTGTGCAAGGACCTGGGTGAGCAGATGCTGATGACCAAGGATGTGCAGCGCCATCTGAACAGGGAAACTGAATCGGTGGGCTGTCACCAACTCAAAGGGCTTGGCGAGGCGATCGAAGTGTTTCGGACCAACCCTGCTAGCTGATATGCCACGCACAAAAAAACCGCGCTTTACAGCGCGGTTCTTTCGAATTGGGTATGTGCAGTTCTTAGCCCTGGCGAGCTTTGAACTTGCGCTGCGTCTTGTTGATCACGTAGACGCGGCCTTTGCGACGCACAACCCGGCAGTCGCGGTGCCGGTTCTTGAGCGAGCGGAGCGAGTTCTTGACCTTCATGGGTCTGTCTCCAATCTGCGGCGCCTTCATCAAAGACGTGGCCAGCGCCTGGGTTAGTCGGGTGCCCCGGAAGCCCGGAACAGTGAAACGATGGTGGGCGGTACAAGGATCGAACTTGTGACCCCTTCGATGTCAACGAAGTGCTCTACCGCTGAGCTAACCGCCCACTTTCCCTTTGCGTGCCCTGCCCCATAACGAAATGGGGCGCGGATCACCGCGCCGGTAGCGGGGTCTATAAAAGGAGTCGTTCAGGGGTTCAAGGGGTTTGGAAGAACAATTTTCCGGTCTATGTTGAGTGCGAACACGGAGAGATCATGCCGAACGCAGCCTTCATACTGGATATGCCCGAGAATCGCACCTCATGCGCCGTGTTTTCGTCGCCCCATAGCGGGCGGGACTATCCCGAGGCATTGCTGAAACGGTCTGTTCTGAACCCAAACGTGATTCGATCCTCGGAAGATGCTTTTGTGGATCAACTGTTTGCCTCAGCGTCAGAGTTCGGCGCGCCCCTGATCAAGGCGGCCATGCCGCGCGCCTATCTGGACCTCAACCGCAGCGCGGATGAGCTTGATCCGGCCCTGATCAGCGGTGCGCGCAGGCAGGGGCACAACCCCCGCGTTGCCTCGGGGCTTGGGGTGATTCCCCGCGTGGTGGCCAATGGCCGGGCGATTTATCGCGGCAAGTTGACCATGGATGAGGCGCGTCTGCGCATCGACACCTATTGGCGGCCCTACCATACGCGGCTGAAATCGCTGCTGGCCGAGTCGCATGAAAAATTCGGGCAGGCGATTCTGATCGATTGCCACTCAATGCCGCATGAGGCGGTTGCCATGGCCAGCACCTCGCGCAGCCAGCGGCCCGAGATTGTTCTGGGCGACCGGTTTGGTGCGTCGGCGTCCACCGAGATTGTAGACCGCATCGAAGCCGCCTTTGCGGCGGCGGGGCTGACGGTTGCGCGCAACGCGCCCTTTGCCGGGGCTTATGTCACGCAAACCTACGGGCGGCCCGGTCGCCAGCAACACGCAATTCAGATCGAGATCGACCGCGCGCTGTATATGGATGAAGAAAAGATCGCCCCGAATGCGAACTTCATGCCTTTCTCAAGGCTGTTACGTCAGGTGATCGCCGAGATCGCCAGCATCGGCGCGCAACCTCAGCGTCTGGCGGCGGAATAGGGCCTAGCGCAAGGCGCGCCCTTTCACGATGGCATCCGCGCCGAACCGTTCCCGGATTTTGTCGGTCGCACGCTCAGCCTGAGACCGGCGTCCGGCGTCAGGGTCCAGCAAATCCCCTGATATGTCGGCCTGATCCGCTGAACACAGATCGGACAAGCCACAGCCCAGCAGCCGATAGGGGCCCTGATCGCCCACCTGATCGAACAGGCCCCGCGCAGTGCGATAGATTCGGTCGGCAATCTGGGTTGGATCGCGCAGCGAAACCCGCCGGGTGATGATCTTGTGATTGGCCTTCTTCAGCTTCAAGGTGACAACCCGACCGGCCAGATCCTTGGCCTTGGCCCGGTCGGACACTTTCAGCGCCATGCGCCAGATGTGACCATCCAGAATGTCAATGCTGGCGGTATCTTCGAAAAACGTGGTCTCATTGCTGATCGATTTCATCGGCTCATGCGCCGAAACGCGCCGCTTGTCCTGCCCCCGCGCCAGATGCCACAGGCGATAACCCATCGAGCCGAACCGCGCAGTCAGCGCCTCCTGATCCCAGCGCAGCAGGTCGGAAAAGGTGCGAATGCCCGCCCGTTCCAGCGACTCCTGTGCCGCCGGGCCAATGCCCCAGATCAGACGCACGGGCTTGTCATGCAGGAACTCTGCCGTCTCGGCCTTGCCGATCACCGAAAACCCGCGCGGCTTGTCGAGGTCCGAGGCGACCTTGGCCAGAAACTTGTTGTGGCTCAGACCGATTGAACCGGTCAGGCCCAGCTCGTCCTTCATGCGCTTGACCAGACGCGCCAGCATGACCGCAGGTGGCGCGCCGTGCAGACGTTCCGTCCCGGACAGGTCCATGAACGCCTCATCCAGTGACAAGGGTTCCACCACCGGCGTCAGTTCATCCATCATCGCGCGAATCTCGCGCGAGACCTCGACATAGACCGACATGCGGGGCTTGATCACCACCGCCTCGGGGCACAGCTGCAGCGCCTTGAACATCGGCATGGCCGAGCGCACGCCCCTGATGCGCGCCACATAACAGGCTGTCGACACCACGCCCCGCTTCCCACCGCCGATAATCACAGGCTTGTCAGCCAAATCCGGATTGTCGCGCTTTTCGACCGAGGCGTAGAAGGCATCGCAATCCATATGCGCGATGGACAGGTCGAACAGTTCCGGATGTGACTTGACCCGAGGGCTGCCACAGGTCGGGCAGCGCCGTTCGTCGGTGACTGTGGTCAGGCAATCTCGGCAAAGACCAGGCATGCGCGTCCTCGGGCATTCCGCGAGTGGGTTGGGCATCCCTTATACCACCGATAAGGGGGGATCAAAGGTCCGACAATCTGCGCCTGATCTCAAAAGAAGACCCCCCGCGCGTCAGCGGGGGGAGGTAACGAACCTCAGGAAGACACGGTTCGTTGGGGAGTGTTTCATCCCCAAGACTCGCCGATATCTCTATATTTAGATAGGTTCCAAGCGCCAGCCCCTAAACTTGCGCGTTTTCTGTGTATTTTCGGGCACAGCTTGTTTCAGCGGTTTTAAGGGTCGAAAGTGACCTAAGGTCAAGTTAATCAAGACATTTGTTAACGCATTCAGGGTTTGATTCCCGAAACCGTTCAGTGCCGTGTCAAAGAGTTTAATTCGCTCAGAACGGCCTCAGCCGCCGCTTTCGGATCGTCCGCCTGATAGATCGGACGGCCCACCACGATGTGATCTGCCCCGTCGCCGATGGCGCTGGCCGGGGTCGCGACGCGTTTCTGATCGCCCAATGCGGCCCCGGCAGGACGCACACCCGGCGTAACGATCAGCCGTCCTTCGGCCTGGGGCAGGGCGCGGATCAGGGCGGCTTCTTGCGGGCTGGCGATGACGCCGTCGGCCCCGGCCTCCAGCGCCTTCGCCGCACGTTCGACGACCAATTCCTGCACGTCGCCTTCTTTCAGCAGGCTGGCATCCAGATCGTCGCGGTTCAGCGAGGTCAGGATGGTCACCGCAAGGATTTTCAGGTCCTTGCCCGAGGCCCCCTCTTTCGCGGCGCGCACCACATGCGGGTCGCCATGGACAGTCAGGAAATCGAGATCGAACTGCGCCAGCCCCCGCACGGCGTTTTCGACCGTGTTGCCGATGTCGAACAGCTTCATGTCCAGAAAGATGCGCTTGCCGTGATCCTGTTTCAGCTCATTGGCCAACGCCAGCCCACCGCCGGTCAGCATCCCCAACCCGATCTTGTAGAACGAAACGCTGTCGCCAAGCCGCTCGGCCATGGCCAGCCCCTGCAGGGCGTTCGGAACATCAAGGGCTACGATCAGGCGGTCATCGGACATTGGGGCGCTCCTGTTTTTTGGCAAACGTCTGCGTCCTAACGGGTTCGGACCGTCCTGTCCATGCGCGATAGCTGTCAGGGGCGGATGTGTTCTGTGCTAGAGTGACCGGATTGAACGTAAATAACGAAAACAAAGGGACGTGAAATGAAGAAACTGCTGTTGCTGGGCGTGGTTTTGACAATAGCCGCCTGCGAAGACCCTACGCCTGACGCGCCGGAAACAGGGGCTGCACCGGCCCCGACAAATGATGATTTGCGTCTGGTACGCGGCTACCGGTCCGAGGATGATTGGTGCCAGCTGACCGGAGAAACGGCCTTTACTGGCAATTTCCTTGATCACACCGCCGATCTTGTTTCCTGCCCGACAGGCAGCGATGCGGCGCAGTCTTTGGTCGATGATCTGGGCGCTGTCCAGGTGGCCGAGACCGGAGGCTACACGGTCTACACGATCCAGCGCGAATAGTGTGGGAATCTGCGCTCTAGCCTCTTGAACCGGCAAAGATATTTCCCAAATTGAATGCGAGGCCCAGACCGACGCGTGCCGCCAAGCGGGCGTATCAAAACGGGGCGCTTGGAAAAGGAGAATAGCAATGGACTTGAACAAGTTCACCGAGCGGGCACGGGGATTCGTGCAGGCCGCGCAAACGATTGCGCTGCGCGAGGGGCACCAGAGGCTGGAGCCCACACATATACTCAAGGCATTGATGGATGACGATCAGGGGCTGGCCAGCAACCTGATCACCCGCGCAGGCGGCGCGCCGAACCGCGTGGTCGAGGCGCTGGATGCCGCGATGGGGAAAATTCCCAAGGTCAGCGGCGACGCGAGCCAGATTTACATGGACGGCCAGACCGCCAAGGTTCTGGACGAGGCCGCCAAGATTGCCACCAAGGCGGGTGACAGCTTTGTGCCGGTCGAACGCGTGTTGATGGCGCTGTGCATGGTGAAATCCAAAGCCAAGGAGGCGTTGGAGGCCGGGGCCGTATCTGCCCAGAAACTGAACGAAGCGATCAACGACATCCGCAAGGGCCGCACCGCTGACACTGCGTCGGCGGAAGAGGGCTATGACGCACTCAAGAAATATGCGCGCGACCTGACTGAGGCGGCGGCTGAGGGCAAGATTGACCCGATCATCGGGCGGGATGAGGAAATCCGCCGCTCGATGCAGGTTCTGTCGCGCCGCACCAAGAACAATCCGGTTCTGATCGGGGAACCCGGCGTCGGTAAAACCGCGATTGCCGAGGGTATGGCCCTACGCATCGTCAACGGTGACGTCCCGGAATCGCTGAAAGACAAAAAGCTACTCGCACTCGACATGGGTGCGCTGATTGCCGGAGCGAAATACCGGGGTGAGTTCGAAGAACGCCTCAAGGCCGTTCTGACCGAGGTGACCGAAGCCGCCGGTGAGATCATCCTGTTCATCGACGAGATGCACACGCTGGTCGGTGCCGGTAAATCCGACGGCGCGATGGATGCCGCGAACCTGATCAAGCCAGCGCTTGCCCGGGGTGAGTTGCACTGTATCGGCGCGACCACGTTGGATGAATACCGCAAATACGTCGAAAAAGACGCGGCCCTTGCGCGCCGGTTCCAGCCTGTGATGGTCACTGAACCGACGGTCGAGGACACGATCAGCATCCTTCGTGGCATCAAGGAAAAATACGAGTTGCACCATGGGGTACGCATCTCGGACTCGGCGCTAGTCTCGGCGGCGACGCTGTCGCATCGCTATATCACCGACCGTTTCCTGCCCGACAAAGCCATCGACCTTGTTGATGAGGCCGCGTCGCGGTTGCGGATGGAGGTGGACTCCAAGCCCGAAGAACTCGATCAGCTGGATCGCCAGATCCTGCAGATGCAGATCGAGGAAGAGGCGCTGAAGCTTGAGGATGACGCGGCATCCAAGGATCGTCTGGAAACCCTGCAAAGGGATCTGGCCGATCTGCAGGAAAAATCTGCCGAGATGACAGCTCAATGGCAGGCCGAACGTGACAAGCTTGCGGGTGCGCGTGATCTGAAAGAACAGCTCGACAAGGCGCGCGCTGATCTGGAGATCGCCAAGCGCGAGGGCAATCTGGCCAAGGCGGGGGAACTGTCCTACGGCATCATCCCCGAGCTCGAGAAACAGCTGACCGAGGCCGAGAACGCCGAAAGCAACGCCATGATGGCCGAGGAAACGGTGCGCCCGGAACAGATCGCATCCGTGGTCGAACGCTGGACGGGTATTCCGACCGCCAAAATGCTGGAAGGTGAGCGTGAGAAGCTGCTGCGGATGGAAGACGATCTGCATTCCCGCGTGATCGGTCAGGATGCCGCCGTCACCGCCGTCGCCAACGCCGTGCGCCGTGCGCGTGCGGGCCTGAATGACGAAGGTCGCCCGCTGGGTTCGTTCCTGTTCCTCGGGCCGACCGGCGTGGGTAAGACCGAATTGACCAAGGCCGTGGCGAACTTCCTGTTCGACGACGACAACGCGATGGTGCGCATCGACATGTCCGAGTTCATGGAGAAACACGCGGTTGCCCGTCTGATCGGCGCCCCTCCGGGCTATGTCGGCTATGATGAGGGCGGCGTGCTGACCGAAGCCGTGCGGCGCAGGCCCTATCAGGTTGTGCTGTTTGACGAGGTCGAAAAGGCGCACCCGGATGTGTTCAACGTGCTGTTGCAGGTTCTGGACGATGGCGTGCTGACCGATGGTCAGGGCCGTACCGTGGACTTCAAGCAGACGCTCATCATCCTGACGTCGAACCTTGGCTCTCAGGCGCTGAGCCAACTGCCCGAAGGAGCCGACAGTGCGCAGGCGCGGCGAGACGTGATGGATGCGGTCCGGGCGCATTTCCGGCCCGAGTTCCTGAACCGTCTGGACGAGACCATCATCTTTGACCGCCTCAAACGCGCTGATATGGATGGCATCGTCGATATCCAGATGGCGCGTTTGCAGAAACGTCTGGCGGCCCGCAAGATCGAGCTGGTTCTGGACGATGGCGCCAAGGAATGGCTGGCCAACGAAGGCTATGATCCGGTCTTTGGCGCACGTCCGTTGAAACGCGTGATCCAGCGCGCGTTGCAGAACCCGCTGGCCGAGGCGTTGCTGGCCGGTGAGATCAAGGACGGCGAGACCGTTCCGGTCACCGCAGGCTCGGACGGGCTGATCATAGGAGACCGGCTGGGCACGTCGGACCGACCCCGCCCGGATGATGCCGTGGTGCATTGATCCAACAAAAACCAGAAGACCCGCCCTATCGGCGGGTCTTTTTCTTGGGAACTAGCCTCTGCGACGCGCCAGTATTCCACGGCTTGTCCGAGATGGTGGGCCTGCAGGGAAAGCGTATTCGCGTTCGCATTCAAATCCTGCCTGGTCCAAAAGCCCTAGTATCTCATCCCTACCGAACGTGCGATGCCGCCATTGCAGCCAGATGATCGCATTGCACCAATGCGGTTTTGACACCACAAGATACAACCGACCGCCGGGGCGCAGAAGATCGCGTATGTGTTCAAGCGCGCGCATGGGGTCCGGGCAGTGTTCGATCACATGCGCCGCCAGCGCCACATCTGCGGGTTCAAGATCGACGGAACCGAGCAGCCCCTGTGCAACATTTGGCTCAACACCCCGTGCGCGCAGTGCATTTTGGCCTTGTGCCAGCATGATGGGGCTTGGCTCAAGCAGCGTCATGTTTCCGGGCGGTCCATGAATGGCAACCCAAGCCTCTGCGAATGACGCGGTTCCGGCACCGACATCGACAACGATCGCCTCATGCTGCGGTGTGCGCTGGCCTGCCGAGAGAAATCCCAGATACGCGTCATAGTAACCAAGGACGCGCATCTTATCCCGCCATTTCGGCGCGACGGTGTCATACCGCAGGTTGGTATTCGTGGTCGTCCTGTCCATTGGGAGATGTGTCCTCGGCGCCCAAGACCTATGAGGTACGTAACAGGTGACTGGCCCGCCAGTCTGACGCGCCAGTTTCCTTGTGCGTTGGAAATGTCAGATCAACGCAAATATCCGCGCGGGGCCGCCGGTGCCCCCTTTATGCTTGGGCGCGCCGATCACCAGCGTTGCGCCCGAGGCAGGCACGCGGTCCAGATTGGCGAGACATTCGATCCCGAACCGGCCCGAGGGCAACCAGGCATAATGGGTGGCGAAATCGGCGGACATGCCGTGATCCAGCGACAGCGTATCGACGGCAATCGACCGCGCGCCAGTGTCCTCCATCAGCATCTGCGCGGCTTCGACGTGGAAGCCGGGATAGTGCTGTGCCTCACCGTCGAAATTGCGGAACTCGTCCGTGGCCGTCTTGCCCGCCCAACCTGAATGCATGGCGACACAGGCGCCATCCGGGATGTCACCATTGGCGGCAATCCAGGCTTTCAGGTCATCCGGGGTGACGCGCGTGTCCGCATCCTCGGCCGCGCGGGCGGCAATGTCGACGACGCATAACGGGGCAACTAGATCGGTGACCGGGATTTCATCAACTGACAGGCCATCTGCGGAAAAGTGCAGGGGGGCGTCGATATGCGTTCCCGTGTGCTCGTTTATGGACAGGTTGAACAGGTTGAAGCCGTGTTCGCCAAAGTTAAAGACCTGCTCGGCTGAAATGCCCGGATCGCCGCCCCAGGTCGGAAACTCGGGGCTCAGCGTGTGGGTCATATCCTCGACCCCGCCATGACCCGCCGCCAGTGCTGCTGGAACGGTCGCGGCTGTTGCGGTGGCCGCTATTCCGCTGGCTGCGGCGGCTTTGAAAAAGCTGCGTCGCGACAGCATCCTGTCCTTGACGGCATTCATTACGCAGATGTCACACATTCGTCTTCCTCCCGTTGCGGCAGATAGGCCGATTTACTGGCCCCGCTCCCGCGTTGGGACACGGCACCTGCCTGACAGAGTGCCGCGCCGTCTGTGCGCTTGTAAAGATCGCTGCCGTTTCAGGGGCGGGATTGACGGCTTTTGCGCAAGGCCCGCAAGTCTTCGGCAGACATGCGCGGACCGGTGTTGGATGGCGGCGGCGGGGCTGGTTTTGCGTCAAATTTGGTCGGATCGATGGGGGCAAACGGGTCTGCCCTGCCGCCCAGCCGAAGATGCGCCAGCACCCCACCCGCGCATTGCAGGCTAAAGCTCCAAAGCGCGACCACCAGATAGGCGACGACAATTGCAGCCAGCGACCAGTCAAAGCGGAACGGTTCGCTGCCGTCCAACATTGCCTCGATTTCCATCAAATAGGTTTCGAGCGAGCCCGTGGCTGTCAGAACCAGAAACAGCGCAAAGATCACAAAGTAGAATACGACAATGGACAGATAGCTAAGCGCGACGATGCCGAACAGCTCCCAGAAAGACGATCCGAAATGCAGGAACGGCGTATAGGGGCGATTGTCGGGATCCCGCCCGATCGAGGCTGATGCCATGGGCACCAGCAGGCTGGCCCGGATCGCGCATACAGCGACAAAAGGAAGGACCGAGATGGCAATCAGCGTCTCGGGTCTTGCCACAATATTCAGAAGGTCCTCGCTGTCGAACGTACCAGGGCCCAGGCTGGTCGGCGACATCATCAGGCCGGAGAACCCAAAGACCGGAACAGATGCAATCCCGATCACCATGGCTTCGGCCGCACCATAGGCAAGCGCAGGCACGATAAGGGCCTTATAGCCGTGGCTTGGACGCATATGTTTGGACTGAAACCCGAACCGGGCCCCGACCAGAATCGGAATCACGCTGGATGAGGCGCTGATCAGAAACAGTATCAGCAAGAAGGCTCCGGGCGCGATGAAACCGATTAGCCCTCCGATCAACCCGCCGACCAACCCGTAAAGAAGCAATCCGATGACCAGAATCGGAAATGTCAGGACAAACCGCCAAAGAATCGAAAAGGACAGGACGAAGGATTGAAAAACAAGCATAGGGGGCAATCTGATCAACCAATGGATGTGACCGGCCTATCGAATTGCGCGTCTCCGGGCCAGAGGCTTTTTGACCTCATGACCCGACGCACGTGTCTTCCGGTTGCACCCATGCCTGTGGGGGTCCGGTATTGATCACGCGGAACGTTACAATCCGTTCGCTCAATCGTTACGCCTGTTTCCTTGGCTCTGTGCTATCAGCGCATTACGTCACCTTTGACGCTGAAACTTGACGGAGATCCAAATGGCGCATCGCTGGACCAACACTTTGACACATGCCGATGTCACCCCCCGGGCGGCATTTCTGAACCGGCGGCAGGTAATGGCCGGGCTGGCAGGTGTCGGGCTGACCGCGATGGCGCGGCCCGCAGCGGCGCAGGAGGCTTTGAAGCCCAACACCTGGGAAGAGATCACCAGCTATAACAACTTCTATGAATTCGGGACCCGTAAGGATGATCCGGCGAAATACGCTCATACATTGGTGACCGAGCCGTGGAGCGTGCAGATCGACGGTCTGGTCGACCGCCCCGGCACCTATGACTTTCAGGACATCATGTCCGAGATGACCGTCGAGGAACGCATCTACCGCTTCCGCTGTGTCGAGGCCTGGTCGATGGTCATTCCGTGGAACGGGTTCGAACTGGCCGATCTGCTGAACATGGCGGGCGTGCAGGAAGGTGCCAAATATGTGGCGTTCGAGACCGCCTATCGCCCGGAAGAAATGCCCGGCACGCGCTTCCCGATCCTCGAATGGCCCTATCGCGAGGGTCTGCGTCTGGATGAGGCGATGCACCCGCTGACCATCATGGCGACCGGCATCTATGACCGCCCGATCCCGAACCAGAACGGCGCGCCTTTGCGTCTGGTGGTGCCGTGGAAATACGGGTTCAAGTCGATCAAGTCGATTGTGAAGATCACCCTGACCGAGGATGAACCACCCACCAGCTGGAACATGTCCGCGCCGCGCGAATACGGGTTCTATAGTAATGTGAACCCGAATGTGGATCATCCGCGCTGGTCGCAGGCCTCGGAACGTCAGATCGGTGGCGGGCTGTTTGCCAAGCGCGTCCCGACGCTGATGTATAATGGCTATGAACAAGAGGTCGCCAGCCTGTACGAAGGCATGGACCTGAAAGAGAACTACTGATCAGATGCAGGCGGTGAACCAGATACTGCGCAAGATCCCTGTTTGGGCGATCTATACCTTGGGGGCATTGCCTGCCCCCTGGTTTCTGTATCTGGCCCTGACAGGCGGATTGGGGGTCGAGCCGATCAAGGCGCTCGAACATGAGTTGGGCGAACTGGCCCTGCAGCTTTTGATCCTTGGTCTGGCCGTCACCCCGCTGCGTCAGCATCTTGGCCTGAACCTCATCAAGTTCCGCCGTGCGATCGGGGTTCTGGCCTTCTTCTATGTCGCGCTGCATTTGCTGGTCTGGCTGGTGCTGGACGTACAATTGCCCAGCCAGATCTGGGCGGACATTGTCAAACGCCCCTATATTACCGTCGGCATGGCGGGGTTTGCCCTGCTGTTGCCTCTGGCTGTGACATCGAACAACTGGTCGGTGCGCCGTCTGGGTCCGCGCTGGCGCAAACTGCACAAGCTGGTCTACCCGGCGGTTCTGCTGGGCGGGGTTCATTATGTCATGTTGGCCAAGGGCTTCCAGCTTGAGCCGCTTCTCTACCTTGCCGCCATTCTCGGCCTGTTGGCGTTCAGATTGCCGCTGTCAGGTCTTTTGACCCGCACAAGACAGGCCGATTCCGCCTGAGTCTGAGCCGAGTCTGTGGGTAACCACGTGAATAACATCACAGCGCCCCTGGTTTCTGCGATGAGAAGCGTGTTGGTGTGCCACATCTGTAGTTCGATGTTTTTGTAATCTCTTGTTTATAAAATAAAAAAGATAGTTTCTAAGTTTTTTCGCCGTTTTCTGATTTTTCTGCTTGCGGCTATGAATGGTTATGCTTAGAACGCCCTTCACCGGCGCTGCTGAGGCGCTGGTGGCGCACCGGAGAGACGGTGCTGACGGATCGGAAAGACGGTTGAGACGCATCGGAGAGACGG
>NZ_JBQFLT010000020.1:0-27586 GCF_056531425.1 Ruegeria sp. N4 | reverse complement strand
CAGCGCGGCCCTTTTTTGTTGGAAGGGGGTGCTGCCCCCATCGCGGCAGGCCGCGATTCCCCCGAGGTATTTTCGAACAGAAGAAGAGCGGATCAGAGGGGCAGGGGGCGGGCTTCGGCGATGGCCTCCATCGCGAAATATGAGGTTACACTGTCCAGCTCGACCTTTTCGATCAGGCGTTGGTAGACCTTGTCGTAGGATGCCATGTCCTGCGTGACGACTTTGAGCTGGTAATCGTAGTCGCCGCCGATGCGGTGAAAATCCACCACTTCGGGGATGGTGAGCACGTGGCGGCGAAAGGCTTGTAGCCAATCCGCCGAATGGTGGCGCGTGCGCAGCATGACGAATACCACCAGGCTGAGCCCCAGTTTTTCGCGTGCGATCCGGGCGGTGGAGCCGAGCAGGACGCCGTCTTCGTTCAGCGCCTTCAGCCGTCGCCAGCAGGCGTTTTGCGACAGGCCGACCTGATCTGCCAGTTCGCGCTGGGACAGGGTGGCATCTTTTTGCAGCGCTTGCAGGATGCGAATATCAATTTGATCTAGTTTTGCGGTCATATCTGATCATATGACACAAAAAATACGAATGGTACGCAAAAAATGGTGAAGATTTCGCGTTTCGGCTCAATCACATTGGTATCACAGTAAGGAGCCGGTGTAATGACCTTGTCCAAGTTTCGCGCAGAAATCCAATCCACCACTCGCAATTCCAAGCTGCGCGATGGGCTGATCGGAGAGAACGTTCTGATCCCGGGTCTGCACGGGGACGTACCGCTGGTTTATGCGGATTACGTCGCCTCGGGCCGCGCATTGCGGCAGGTTGAGGATTTTGTGGCCGAGCATGTTCTGCCGTTCTATGCCAACAGCCATACCGAGGCCTCTTTCTGTGGGTCTTACATGACGCGGCTTCGCCATGAGGCGCGTGCTGAAATTGCCCGCATTGTTGGTGCGAGGGGAGACGACGCGGTGATCTTTGCCGGGTCCGGAGCCACTGCGGGTTTGAACCGGCTGGTCAGCCTTCTTGGAGTGGAGGAGGCCGACCGGCCGGTTGTTTTCATCGGGCCGTATGAGCATCACTCGAACATCCTGCCGTGGCGTGAAAGCAAGGCATTGGTGGTTGAGATTCCCGAAGCCGCGGATGGCGGGGTTGATATGGGTGCGCTGGAAGGCGCTTTGCTGCGCCATGCGGATGCGGATCTCGTGATCGGGTCGTTTTCAGCGGCATCCAATGTGACGGGGATTATCACGGATCCCGATCCGGTCACGCGGTTGCTGAAGCGCCACGGGGCGTTGGCGGTGTGGGATTATGCCGGTGGCGGGCCGTATCTGCCCATGGATATGGGGCCAGAGGATGCGCGCAAGGATGCGATCGTGGTCTCTCCGCACAAGTTTCCGGGTGGGCCGGGCGCGTCGGGTGTGCTGATCGTGAACGGGCAGGCGGTGCAGCGCACCAGCCCCAGCTGGCCCGGTGGCGGGACGGTCAGTTTCGTTTCACCCTGGCGGCATGACTACAGCGCCGATCTTGCCACGCGCGAAGAGGCGGGAACGCCGAATGTGATCGGGGATATCCGCGCCGCGCTGGCCTTTGTCGTCAAGGACGTGGTGGGAACCGATGAAATTGCGCGGCGCGAGGCGCTGTATAACCGCATGGCCCTGGACGGCTGGCAGGACAATCCGAACCTGACTTTGCTTGGGACAGAGTCGGCGCATCGTCTACCGATCTACTCGTTCCTTGTGCGGGATAATGCGGGACAGCCGGTGCATCAGCAGCTGTTCACGCGTATGCTGAGCGACATTTATGGCATTCAGGCCCGTGGCGGCTGTGCCTGCGCGGGGCCCTATGCGCACCGGCTGCTGGGCATCGACCGGGCGACGTCAGACGAATTGCACGCAGCGCTGTCTGCGGGTGAGGAAATGAAAAAACCCGGTTGGGTACGGCTGAACTTCTCGTATCTGATGAGCGAGGAAACGGTTCAGTTCATCATCGACAGTGTCAATGACCTGTCCCGCCGGACCGAGGAATTCGCGCCCTATTACAACGCCGACCCGGCAACCGCGCGCTTCAAGGCCGCATGAGGGAATTGCCGCTTTTCTCAATCCGTTGAGACAGGTATGAGGGGCCGAGTTAACGGAGCCTCTCAATGACCACGATCACCCCGCAACCCGGCATAATGGACATCGCGCTATATCAGGGCGGCCAGTCGCATGTGGCGGGGGTCGAGCATGTGATCAAGCTGAGTTCCAATGAGAACCCGTTTGGACCCAGCCCCAAGGCGATTGAAGCTGTGCGCGATAGCGCCGCGACCTTGCATCGTTATCCCAGCACCGATCATGCCAGTCTGCGCTTTGCTATTGGCGCGCGGCACGGGCTGGACCCGGCGCGGATCATTTGCGGTGTTGGCAGTGACGAGGTGCTGCAATTCATCGCTCAGGCCTATGCGGGGCCGGGGGATGAGGTGATCTATACCGAACATGGATTCTCGATGTACCCGATCATTGCGCGTATGGCCGGGGCCACACCGGTTATGGTGGCTGAGCGCGACCGCCATGTGGATGTCGATAGCATTCTGGCCGCAGTGACCGGGCAGACGCGGATCGTCTTTGTGACCAACCCGGGCAATCCGACCTCGACCATGATCCCCGAGGCCGAGCTGGACCGTCTGGCCAGCGCACTGCCCGAAACCTGCCTGATGGTTATCGATGGGGCCTATGCCGAGTTTGTCGATGGGTTCGATGGCGGCGCCGGGCTGGTGGACGCCCATGAGAATGTGATTATGACCCGGACCTTTTCAAAGGTGTACGGTCTGGGCGGCATGCGCGTGGGTTGGGGCTATGCCCATCAGCCGATCATCGATGTGCTGAACCGGGTGCGCCAGCCCTTCAACCTGTCGCTGACGGCTCTGGCTGCGGCAAAGGCGGCGGTGAACGATGTTGAATTCCTGTCCTTCTGCCAGACCGAGAACGCGCGGCTTCGGGTTTGGCTGGCAGATGAACTGGCCAAGGTCGGCGTACCCTCGGACCCGTCCTGCACCAATTTCATACTTGCGCGCTTTGCGGATCAAGCCGAGGCCGAGGCATGTGACGACTATCTCAAAACGCAGGGTTTGATTGTGCGCCGCGTTGCAGGCTACAACCTGCCCAACGCGCTGCGGATCACCGTCGGCGATGAAGAGGCCTGCCGCCGCGTGGTTGCAGCCGTCACTGCGTTTAAAGGGGGCGCTGCATGAGCCAGATATACGACCGTGTGGCGCTGATCGGGCTGGGCCTGATCGCCTCATCCATGTTCTGGGCGATCAAACGCGCCGGGCTTGCGGGTGAGGTGACGGGCTATGCGCGCTCGGAGGCCACGCGGGAAACGGCCCGCCGGATCGGGTTGTGCGACCGCGTGTGTGACACCGCGCAAGAGGCGGTCGAAGGGGCCGATCTGGTCGTGCTGTGTGTTCCGGTTGGGGCTATGGGCGCAGTTGCCCAAGATATCGCGCCGGTTCTGAAGCCGGGCGCGACGGTGACGGATGTGGGCTCCGTCAAGCGCCACGTCATTCAGGCGGTGTCGCCGCATATTCCCGAAGGCGTGCATTTCATCCCCGCCCACCCGCTGGCCGGGACCGAGCATTCCGGCCCGGAAGCGGGGTTTGCGGAGCTTTACGACAACCGTTGGTGCTTGCTGGTGCCGGTCGAGGGCTCGGACCCCGATGCCATCGCGCGTTTGCGGGCCTTATGGGAAGGCATGGGGTCCAACGTTGATGAGATGGACGCTGATCACCACGATCTGGTGCTGGCCGTGACGTCCCATGCGCCACATCTGATCGCTTATACGATGGTGGGTGTGGCAGATGATCTGCGTCGGGTGACGGATAGTGAGGTTATCAAATACTCGGCGGCGGGTTTCCGGGATTTCACCCGGATTGCCGCATCCGACCCGACCATGTGGCGTGATGTTTTCCTAACCAACAAGGATGCAACGCTGGAAATCCTTGGGCGCTTCACCGAGGAACTGTTTGCCCTGCAACGCGCCATCCGCACCGGGGACGGGGATCATCTGTTCGACTATTTCACCCGCACACGTGCGATCCGGCGCGGGATTATCGATGCGGGTCAGGACACGGACGCGCCGGACTTTGGCCGGGGAAAGGTCAGTTCGTGACACGTGTCCGGGGGCATATCCTGTTCTGTATGGCGGCGCTTTGGGCCGTTGCCGCGCAGGCAAAGCCCCCGGAACAGTCATTGTTTCCCGTTGCGCGTCCCAATAGCACTTCGAACAGCGTCGAATTGGTCGCGGCCTCCAGCCGCGCGGCAACCCCGCTGAGCATCCCCAAAATGCGCCCCGAATTGCGCCCCGTGTCACCGCAGGTTACTGCAGCCGCCGCGCGCCCGTCGGATTTGCCGTTGCTGGGCCCGGATACATCCCTGATGCCTTACCTGCGGCCCGAGTCGCTGGAGCAAGCCATTCTGTTCAAGCGACGTAAGCTGCGCAAAGGCTCGGTTTGTGGGGATATTGCGATTCAGGGCAAACCCGTCGGGCGCGTGAGCAGCAAGGTCAGTGCCTGCGGGATCAAGGATGCGGTGCAGATTACCTCGGTGTCGGGCGTTGCGCTCAGCCGTCCATCAACGATGGATTGCGGAACGGCGATTGCGTTGAACAAGTGGGTGGATAAATCGGTCAAGCCCACGTTCAAGCGGCGCGGACCGGTGGTGCAGTTGCAGGTCGCTGCCCATTATGCCTGCCGGACGCGGAACAATCGCAAAGGCGCGCGTATCTCTGAACATGGCAAAGGCCGCGCCATCGATATTTCGGGTTTCGTTATGGCGGATGGTGAGGTTGTCACCGTCTACGATGGCTGGCGCAAGAA
The DNA here is from genome assembly GCF_056531425.1 of Ruegeria sp. N4. Lineage (NCBI taxonomy): Bacteria > Pseudomonadati > Pseudomonadota > Alphaproteobacteria > Rhodobacterales > Roseobacteraceae > Ruegeria > Ruegeria sp. N4. The sequence continues at coordinate 22,740 of NZ_JBQFLT010000020.1, read as the reverse complement.
CCCCTCGCAGAAACAACTTAAAAAGGTCTGGCGCGGGGCGTGTGGGCCTTTTGGAACGGTTCTGGGGCCGAATTCTGACCGGTACCACCGTGATCATTTCCATCTGGACACGGCGCGCTATCGCCGTGGTCCATTCTGCCGCTAACGCAGGATCAGGCGTGGGGCCGGGCCCAAGGGCAGGGGCCCCAGCGCAACAAACCCGTCGCGGAAATTCAGTTGCAGATCCAGCGCATTCGGGTTGCCGCCCAGCCCTGCCAGAAAGTTGAGCGCACGGGTGACCGGATCGACCGCCTGATCGGGCAGGGCCCCCGCCGCGTTTGCCATGGCGATCATGTCGCGCCAGTTCTCGGCCTTGATGGCGATTTCGCCGGTTGGAATGCCTTGGGGGTCCACATCCAACTCACCTGCTGCAAATAACCGAAGCTCTCCCCATTTGATTTCGGCCAGATTCAGGTCAATGGCCACGGGCTGAGGGCGGCTTTCTTCCAGCGCGGTCCGGTCCCATGGCTTGTCGAATGTGGTTACCATGTCCAGTTCCAGCGTCTCGAACCGCTGCGGCAGCGAAGTGGCCGACTGCATCAGCGCCCGCAGATCGTCCCCCGGGGCGAACCCGTCGATCTGCGCGGTGATTGCATAGGCTTCGGGGGTCGCCGTCTGCTCCATCACAAGGCCAAGTGTGTCGCCGCCGGCCAGCGCCTCGCCGTCTTCCGAGATCAGCCAGGGTCCGGCCGTCAGCGCCATCTTCTCAAGCACCAGCGCGACACCGGGTTGCAGTTGTAACTGGGCCTGAAGCTCTTGCGCCTCAATGGTTGCGGTCTGGTCGAAATAGGACAGGCGCTGGGGTGTGTCGGCAAAGCGCAAAATCTGCCGCCCCGGCCAGATCGCGGGGCTTTGGAATTCGATCCAGTCCGCGCTCCACGCGGTTCCGGTGGCGGGATCGGCCAGGGCCGGGCTGTTCAGCCGCGTGATGTGATGCGTTGGAAATCCCGCTGTTTCGACATCCGAAAACTCGGCCTGCCACCCGCGGGATTGCTGGGCGTCAAACCAGCCTGTGATCGCGTTGCGCAGGCCATATCCGGCGATGAACCAATAGGCGCTCCATGCGATGGCTGCAAAAATGAACACTCGTATCAGACGGCGCATGAGCTTCGGCCCTTTTTCCTGCCTCGGAATTGATGTTTATAGGTCGAAACAGGCAAGGACCAGTGCAATGACAATGTGGGTTTTCGGATATGGATCGCTGCTGTGGAACCCCGGTTTCCCCGTGGCCCGAAGCGAGCTTGCGACGCTGCACGGATATGCCCGATCCTTCTGCATGAGCTCGATCCACCATCGCGGCACAGAAGAGAAACCCGGCCTTGTTCTGGCATTGGACGAGCAACCCGATGCCCACTGCAAGGGGCTGGCGCTGGCCGTTGAGGTCGGGCACGAAGACCGCACCCTGCACGAATTGCGCGAGCGTGAGCTGATCTCATCTGCTTATGTGGAACGGATGCTGGACGTGCATCTGGACAATGGCGAGGTCGTCACAGCCGTGACCTATGTGATTGACGAAGGCCACGTGCAGTATTGCGGGGGCATCCCGCTGGAAGAACAGGCCCAGATCATCGCCCATGCGGTTGGCGGGCGCGGTCCGAACACCGAGTATCTGTACAACACTGCCGAACATCTGGCCGAGATCGGGCTGCATGACCCCGATCTTGAGTGGTTGTCGCAACGGGTGCGCAGTATCACCGCATAAACCCTTGGCGTCACCAGCGGATTTTCGCTAGATTCAGGCCAGAGCAGATAAAGACCGGGAACCACGCGCATGGCGCAGGCACATCAGGGCGCGAGACCCCATTTCTCGCATCCCATTCGACAGATCGTGATGATGTTGATCGCAATCGGTCTGTCCGGGCTGGGGGTGTTTCTGGCGCTGCCTTACGTGCTACCGGTGTTCTTCGCCAATCCCTATCTGAACGGCTTCATCTTGATGGTGTTCATCATCGGTGTGTTCGCCTGTTTCTATCAGGTCACGCAACTGATCGGCTCGGTCCGCTGGATTGAGGCGTTTGTGGGCGGTGTTGTCCGCGAAGATGCCCGAACCCCGCAATTGCTGGCCCCGCTGGCCTCGCTGCTGCGGGAACGGGGCGCGCGGTCGCAGATCAGTTCGACCTCGACCCGGTCGATTCTGGATTCGGTGGCCGAGCGGGTGGAAGAAGAGCGTGAGATCACGCGCTATATCACCAACGTCCTGATCTATCTGGGCCTGCTGGGCACGTTCTTCGGCCTCGCCACCACGGTCCCCGCCATCGTCGACACCATCCGCAGCCTGAACCCGCAAGAAGGTGAGGAAGGTCTTGCTGTTTTCAATCGCCTGATGACCGGGCTTGAGGCGCAGTTGCAGGGCATGGGCGTGGCCTTTGGATCGTCGCTTTTGGGTCTGGCCGGGTCGCTGATCGTGGGCTTGCTAGAGGTGTTTGCGGGCCACGGCCAGAACCGGTTTTACCGCGAGCTTGAGGAATGGTTGTCGTCGATCACCCGCGTCGGTTTTGCCTCGGGCGAAGAAGGCGGGGCAGAGATTGCCGTACTGACCCCGGTTCTGGATGCCATGTCGGAACAGATGGACGCGCTGCAAACCTTGTTTGTGGCGCAGGAAACCGACCGCGCCGACGTATCCAACAAGCTGGGGCAACTGGTCGATGCCATCGGACAAATGAACCAGCGTCAGGCGGATAACGAAGGCATTACAGCAGCGCTGGAACGTGTGGCCTTGGGGCAGGACGCCTTGCTGGATCACATGCGCGATCACGGCGCAGGCGATGGCATCGACGCTGAAAGCCGGATGCGTCTGCGGTCCATGGACGTGCAACTGCTGCGCATCCTCGAAGAGATTTCGGCTGGCCGTCAGGAAAGCATGAACGAATTCCGCAAGGACATCGAGTTGTTGGTCAAGGCCATGACCCTGCCACGCGGCGCCGTGCGTACGACGCCCGAAGGAGAGTAACCCATGGCCCTGTCCCGTCGCACAGGTCAACGGTTCCAGGGCTCGGTCTGGCCCGGATTCGTGGATGCGATGACGGGCCTGCTGATGGTGCTGACCTTTGTGTTGACCATCTTCATGGTGGTGCAGTTCGTGCTGCGCGAGACGATTTCAGGGCAGGAAGATGAACTGACCGCCCTGTCGGACGAGGTCGCGGCGCTGGCCGGTGCGCTGGGGTTGGAAGAGCGTGAAAACAGCCGCTTGCAGGCCCGGCTGGGGGCCTTGAACGCCACCCTGACACAGGCCGAGGACGATCTGGCGCAGGCACAGACCCGCATTACGGACTTTGAAGCTCAGGTCGCGGCGCTGCTTGCCGATCAGGCGCGCGCGCAGGACGACATTGCCGCTTTGGAAACACAGCGTGCGGACCTGTTGGGTGAACGGGACGCGTTGGATCAGGCATTGGCCCAAAGCCGCGCGGAAATCGACGCGCAGGCCGAGGCCGCTCGCCTTGCCGCCGCCCGGCGCGAGGCGCTGGAAGCACTGGTCGCCGATCTGGAACAAAGCGGCGAGGAGCGCGCGGCGCAGATCGCGGAATTGCAGGAGCAGCTTAGCGATGAAGAGGCCGCACGGCTTACCGAAGCCGCCGCAGCGGAAAACCTGCGCAACCGCTTGCAGGATGCCAATGCCGAACTGACCGCCATGACTTTGGCGCTTGAGGCGCAGCGGAAAGAGGCCGAGGACACGCTGACCTTGTTGGCCGCCGCGCAAGCGGCCCGTGCCGAGTTGGAGCGTCAGTTCGGTGAATTGAACAACGAAGACCTGCAAGCCCAGTTGCAGGCCGCCCTGGACGCGCAGACACAGGCGGAAACCGACGCCAATGCGCAAAGAACGCTGGCGGAACAGCGCGCGGCGCTTTTGGATGTCGCGCGTGAAACACTCTCTGCAGAGCAGGCGATTTCGGCGAAGGCTCAGCGCGAGGCCGCTTTGCTGAACCAGCAGATTGCGGCCCTGCGGGGGCAATTGGGATCACTACAGGCGTTGTTGGATGACTATGAAGAACGCAACGCCGCTGCCGACATCCAGATTCAGACTTTGGGCCAGGACCTGAACGCAGCGCTTGCACGGGCCGCGTCCGAGGAACGTCGTCGCCGTTTGTTGGAAGAGGCCGAGCGTCAGCGGCTTGAGGCTGAGGCCGAGGCTCTGGCCGGGCAGAATCAGGAGCTCACCGCGCAGGCCGAGGACCTGCAACGCTATCGGTCCGAGTTCTTCGGCAGGTTGCGCGATGTTCTGGGTGATCAAGAGGGCGTGCGGATCGAAGGTGACCGGTTCGTGTTCTCATCCGAGGTCCTGTTTGACACAGGTTCAGCCGAATTGTCCGCCGAAGGCCGGCAGGAGGTCGCAAAGGTCGCTGCGATCCTGCGCACCGTTGCCGCCGAAATCCCCGAGGGCCTGAATTGGGTGATCCGGGTCGATGGCCATACCGACAACGTGCCCCTGGCCGGGTCCGGGCGGTATCGCGACAATTGGGAACTGAGCCAGGGTCGCGCCTTGTCGGTCGTGCGCTACATGGTCGACGCACTGGGCATCCCGCCGAACCGTCTGGCAGCCAACGGGTTTGGTGAGTTCCAGCCCGTCAATCCAGCCGATACCCCCGAAGCCCGCGCGCAAAACCGTCGGATCGAGTTGAAACTGACCGAGCGGTAAGGCGTCGACTTTGGATTAAATCGTTCTGCCCGGAGGGAATTTCGCCTCTGGGTCCGATGAAATACGGCACTTCGCTTCCTATATTTTTTCAAGAGGTTGAGAGGGGCTGTGTTTGAAAGGCAGGGCGACAAGTCTGGTTAATGCGATCGATGAGGCTCTGCTTGCGTCCCATCAGCGCGTGGCCCTGTGTCAGACCAGGCAAGGTGACAAGTTCTGGCTGAAACGTGTCGAACGGTTTGCCCCGCACCTCTGGCTTGTCAAAGGAAAACCTGAACAGGCCTTTGAGCGGGATCGGTCTTCTCATCGCAATCTTTGGAACCTTGGTGCGCCCGTCCCCAGAATCCTGGCCGAAGGGCGCGGGTACATAGCGGTTGAGGATGCGGGTCGCAGCCTGACCAAGTTTTGCACCGAAAGGTCCATTGTGGTTGCGGAAAAACTCAGCGCGTGCCGGGCTGCTGGGCGCGCGCTGGCGCGTCTTCACGCGATGGGTTTGGCGCATGGACGCCCCGCTTTTCGGGATATGTGCTGGGACGGTCGTCAGCTTCGTTTCATCGATTTTGAGTATTTTGTGCCCACCAAAGCGGGCAGGCTGCGCAAGGCGCGAGATCTGAGTATCGCTGTCCTATCTGCCTTTTCTCAGGGTGTAGATGGGCCGCGTTATGCGGTCAGTTTGGCGCTTGCATATCGGGAAGCGCGGTGCAGAGAGCCACTGGTTTTGCCCGTGCCATGCCACGTGACCAGCTTCCATTCACGCAACCGGTGATTTGGTTGGGTGCTGCCCAGCATGTTCTCATCGCGAGAATGCTATGAAACGAAAAACCCGCCAAAGATTGGCGGGTTTTCTCATTCGTATTTCCACTGATCAGTCGGCAGTCAGCAACGGCGGTTTATCACCCGGAATGCGGCGTTGATCGGGGCCCAGAATTTCAAGATCCAAGTCGCCCTTCTTGACCGAGACGCGCACCACGCCGCCCTTGGCCAGTTTGCCGAACAGCAATTCCTCGGCCAGAGGTTTCTTGATGTGCTCCTGAATGACACGGCCCAGCGGACGCGCGCCCATCTTGTCGTCATAGCCCTTGTCGGCCAACCACGCGGCAGCTTTGGGGGTCAGGTCGATGGTCACGCCGCGATCCAGCAATTGCGCCTCAAGCTGCAGGACGAATTTCTCGACCACCTGCAGGATGACCTCCTTCGGCAGCGGCGCGAAGGAGATCACCGCATCCAGACGGTTGCGGAATTCCGGCGTGAACATGCGTTCGATTGCGGCGGTATCCTCGCCCTCGCGCCGGTCGCGGGCAAAGCCGATGGCGGCCTTGGCCTGTTCCTGCGCGCCCGCGTTCGAGGTCATGATCAGCACCACGTTACGGAAATTCACCGTCCGGCCGTTGTGATCGGTCAACTCGCCATGGTCCATCACCTGCAACAGGATGTTGAACACGTCCGGATGCGCCTTTTCGATCTCGTCCAGCAGCAGCACGCAATGCGGATGCTGATCGACACCGTCAGTCAGCAATCCACCCTGATCGAACCCGACATAGCCCGGAGGGGCACCGATCAGACGGGAAACCGCGTGTTTCTCCATATATTCCGACATGTCAAAGCGCAGCAATTCCACGCCCAGATTGTCGGCCAGCTGTTTCGCCACCTCGGTCTTACCCACACCGGTCGGACCGGCGAACAGGTAGTTGCCGATGGGCTTTTCAGGCTCGCGCAGACCGGCACGGGCCAGTTTGATGGCGCTGGCAAGCGCCTCGATGGCCAGGTCCTGTCCGAACACCACGCGTTTCAACGAGGCTTCGAGGTCTTTCAGAACCGCCGCATCATCCTTGGTGACGTTTTTCGGTGGGATGCGCGCGATCTTGGCGACGACCGCTTCGATCTCTTTCACGCCGATGGTTTTTCGACGCTTGCTTTCGGCGACCAGATGCTGCGCGGCACCGGCTTCGTCGATCACGTCGATAGCCTTGTCCGGCAACTTGCGGTCGTTGATATAGCGCGCCGACAGTTCGACGGCCGTCTTGATGGCATCCGCAGTATATTTGATCTCGTGATGTTCTTCGAAATAGGGTTTCAGACCGCGCAGAATCTTCACGCTGTCCTCTACCGAAGGCTCATTCACGTCGATCTTCTGGAACCGGCGGCTCAGCGCGCGGTCCTTTTCGAAATGTTGACGGAATTCCTTGTAAGTGGTCGAGCCCATGGTGCGCAGCTTGCCGCCCTGCAAGGCAGGTTTCAGCAGGTTCGAGGCATCCATCGCCCCGCCTGATGTGGCACCGGCGCCGATTACGGTATGAATCTCGTCGATGAACAGAACCGCGTCGGGGTGATCTTCCAATTCGGTCACAACCGCCTTGAGCCGTTCTTCAAAGTCCCCACGATAGCGGGTTCCGGCCAGCAACGCGCCCATATCCAGCGAGTAAATGGTGGTGTTGGACAACACATCCGGGCCCTCGCCGCCCACAATCTTATGGGCCAGACCCTCGGCAATGGCAGTTTTACCGACGCCCGGATCCCCGACCAACAACGGGTTGTTCTTGCGGCGACGGCACAGCACCTGAATGCAGCGTTCGACCTCATCCGCGCGGCCGATCAGCGGGTCCACGTCTCCGGCCCGCGATTTCGCGTTCAGATCGACGCAGTATTTGCCCAGAGCGCTTTCTTTCTGCTCACCATCGCCAGCGCTGGACTGCACCTCTTCCTCGACCTGATCCGCGCCCGAGACCGAGCGGCTTTCGCCATAGGCAGGGTCCTTGGCAACGCCGTGGGCGATGAAATTCACCGCGTCGTAACGGGTCATGTCCTGTTCCTGCAGGAAATAGGCCGCATTGCTTTCGCGTTCGGCAAAAATGGCGACCAGCACATTGGCCCCGGTCACCTCGGTCCGGCCCGAGCTTTGAACATGGATCGCGGCGCGCTGGATAACACGTTGGAAGGCGGCAGTCGGCACTGCTTCGGACCCATCTATGTCAGTGACCAGATTAGACAGGTCTTCGTCGATAAATTCGACCAAGGTGCTGCGCAATTCGTCCAGATCGACGCTGCAGGCCTTCATGACCCGAATGGCATCGGGTTCTTCCAGCAGCGCCAGCAGCAGATGCTCCAACGTTGCAAATTCGTGTCGCCGTTCATTCGCAGCCGCAAGGGCCGCGTGGATGGCTTGTTCCAATGTGCTCGAGAATGAAGGCACGCGGGTGCTCCTCTGTCTTGGGTCAGAAGGGGGCGGGCTTTCGGCCGGAACCCCATCCCAACCATGTCCTCATACTATTAGAGTTTGGTTGATCGACGCCCGGCTTCAAGGGTTTTCTTTCACTTGACAGTCACATTTGTTGTGACCGTGTCCGTGAAGAGGGGCAAATAGGCATCAAAACCGGTCTTTTCTACCCCTGATCTCGGCAAAAACAGCAGCAGGGTCAGACCCCACCATGCCAAGATGCGCCTGAATCGCGGGATCAGCGGCCCGCAGGAATGGATTTGTTGCTTTCTCAAGGGCCAAAGTTGACGGAACTGTCGGTTCTCCGGCTGTGCGGGCGCGGTTGGTCTCCGCGACGCGTTGTTGCAAGGCGGCGTTATCGGGATCGACCGTGACGGCAAACTTGGCGTTCGACAGGGTATATTCATGGCCCGAACACACCAGAGTATCCTCGGGTAGCGCAGCCAGCTTGCTGAGCGAGGCCCACATCTGATCCGGCGTGCCTTCGAAAAGGCGACCACAGCCCAGGGCCATCAGGCTGTCTGCGGTAAAGACCACGGCGCTTTGGGGCAGATAAAATGCGATATGACCAACCGTATGGCCCGAAACGTCCAGCACCTCGACCGGCTCTCCTCCGATCTCAAAGCTGTCGCCTTCGGACACTTGCAGGTCCAGCGGGGGCAGGCGATGGGCGTCTGCAGCGGCCCCGATCACCTTGGCTGGATGCCTTTCCAGAATGCCGGGCAGACCATCGACGTGATCCCAGTGATGATGGGTCAGCAACACGTGGCTCAGGCTCCAGCCGCGGCGGTCCAGTTCGGCCAGAATCGGGCCGGGCTCGGGCGCATCGACCAGGGCCGTTTGGCCGGTTGCGGCATCATGCGCCAGAAATGCGTAATTATCGCTGAGACATGGGATGGTTACGATCTCAAGAGGCATGGCCTTTTGCCCTTTCATTGCTAGACTGCGCCCAGCTAAGCCGATTGACCGGGTATCCGCAATGCATCTTGATGTGCAGGATCTGAGGAACTTTTACTACCGCAGCACGCTGGGCCGTGCGGCGCAGGCGGCGATCCGTGGGCGGCTTGTCGATCTGTGGCCCGAAGCCAAGGGCCAGACGGTTGCGGGCTTTGGGTTCGCGGTGCCTTTGCTGCGCCCCTATCTGGCCGATGCGCGCCGCGTGATCGGCCTTATGCCCGGTCCGCAGGGCGTGATGCCCTGGCCTGCGGGCATGCCCAATGTTTCGGTGCTGACCGAAGAGACGCTGTGGCCCATCGAAACCGGTCATGTCGACAAGCTGGTGGTCATGCACGGGCTGGAAACCTCGGAACGCCCAAGCCAGTTGCTGGACGAATGCTGGAGGGTTCTGGGGCCGGGTGGCAAGGCCCTGTTCGTCGTACCGAACCGGGCCGGGCTGTGGTCCCGAACCGATCGCACGCCTTTTGGCTTTGGGCGCCCGTATTCGGCGACACAGTTGGAAAGCCAGTTGAAGGCGCATCATTTCAAGCGTGAAAACCATTGCTCGGCGCTTTATCTGCCGCCGTCATTCCGGCGTTTCTGGCTGAAATCCGGCAGTCTGATCGAAAAGACGGGCCAGCGGATCCCGACAGTCATGGCCGGTGGCGTTTTGATGGTCGAGGTCAGCAAACATATCCGCCCACCCAGCGGCAGTGTGACGAAAGATACCGCAAAACGGCCGATCAAGGCACTGGACGGGCTGCTCAAGCCCGCGTAACCGCGAAACCTGCGGGGCGTTTTTACCGCCCGAAATTGATGAAAATCGGCCACAGGAATCGCAAAAACCTACAGTTTGGTAACATTTTTATCTCAAGCCAGCCGGTCAAAAGGGTCGCACTTTGCGTAAGTGTATGAAATTCAACGTTTTGTGGATAAGGCGCTGGCCGTGATAATATATTGCTAGCTTGGTTCGGCTCTGCTACATCCCCGGTGATTTTGATCCCCGCCCTTTATGGACGGGGTTTCTTCACGCCCCCGGGGTAGCTGCCGCAACGCGAATTCGGGGCCCAAAATATCGGAAGGGTGGACGTGTCCGAACCAGCTTCGATTTCCACAGGCATCGCCGAGCGCTATGCCACCGCGATTTTCGAGATCGCGAAAGAGAATAATGACCTCGCAGGTCTGGAAACCGGCATCAATGATCTGGCAGCAGCACTGGGCGACAGCGCCGAATTGCGCGACCTGATCGCTTCGCCTCTGGTTTCCCGCGCTGAACAAGAAGGCGCAATCACCGCAATCGCCGCGAAAATGGGTCTGAACACCATTCTGGGCAACACGCTGGGCCTGATGGCGCAGAAACGCCGCCTGTTCGTGGTGCCGCAGCTGGTGCAGGTTCTGCGCGACATGCTGGCAGATGAGCGTGGCGAAGTGACCGCCGATGTCGCCTCGGCCAAGGCGCTGACCAAGACGCAAATGGAAAAACTGTCCAAGACGCTGTCCGAGCGTGTGGGCAAGACCGTGACAATCAATGCGACCGTGGATGAAAGCCTCATCGGCGGACTTGTCGTTAAAGTGGGCTCGAAAATGATCGATAGCTCGATCCGTTCGAAGCTGAACTCCCTACAGAATGCAATGAAAGAGGTCGGATAAATGGGAATCCAAGCTGCAGAGATTTCTGCAATCCTGAAGGACCAGATCAAGAATTTTGGTCAGGAAGCCGAAGTGGCCGAGATCGGCCGCGTGCTGAGCGTCGGTGACGGGATTGCCCGTGTATACGGCCTGGACAATGTGCAGGCGGGTGAAATGGTCGAGTTTCCCGGCGGCATCATGGGCATGGCGCTGAACCTGGAAAGCGACAACGTCGGTGTCGTTATCTTTGGTTCCGACCGTGACATCAAAGAAGGTGACACCGTCAAGCGCACCAACTCGATCGTGGACGTTCCGATTGGTGACGAACTGCTGGGCCGCGTTGTTGACGGTCTGGGCAATCCGCTGGACGGCAAAGGCCCGATCAACGCGACCAAGCGTGGCGTTGCAGACGTTAAGGCACCGGGCATCATCCCACGTAAATCGGTGCACGAGCCGATGGCAACCGGCCTGAAATCGGTTGACGCGATGATCCCGATTGGCCGCGGCCAGCGGGAACTGATCATTGGTGACCGTCAGACCGGTAAAACCGCCGTTGCACTGGACGCGATCCTGAACCAGAAAACCTACAACGACGCAGCAGGCGACGACGAGTCGAAGAAACTGTACTGCGTTTACGTTGCCATCGGTCAGAAGCGTTCGACCGTTGCGCAGCTGGTTAAGAAACTGGAAGAATCCGGCGCGATTGAATACTCGATCATTGTGGCCGCAACCGCGTCCGACCCGGCGCCGATGCAGTTCCTGGCACCTTATGCCGCGACCGCGATGGCCGAATACTTCCGTGACAATGGCCGCCACGCGCTGATCATCTATGATGACCTTTCGAAACAGGCTGTGTCCTATCGTCAGATGTCGCTGCTGCTGCGCCGCCCGCCGGGCCGTGAAGCCTATCCTGGTGACGTTTTCTACCTCCACTCGCGCCTGCTGGAGCGTTCGGCGAAACTGAACGAAGACTTCGGCGCGGGCTCGCTGACCGCTCTGCCGGTTATCGAAACCCAAGGTGGTGACGTTTCGGCGTTTATCCCGACCAACGTGATCTCGATCACCGACGGTCAGATCTTCCTTGAAACCGAACTGTTCTACCAAGGCATCCGTCCTGCTGTGAACACCGGTCTGTCGGTTTCGCGTGTGGGCTCCTCGGCTCAGACCAACTCGATGAAGTCGGTTGCCGGTCCGGTGAAACTGGAACTGGCTCAGTACCGCGAAATGGCGGCCTTTGCGCAGTTCGGTTCCGACCTCGACGCCGCAACCCAGCAGCTGCTGAACCGTGGTGCGCGTCTGACCGAGCTGATGAAACAGCCGCAGTACTCGCCGCTGACCAACGCTGAAATCGTCTGTGTCATCTTCGCAGGTACCAACGGTTACCTCGACAAGATCGACGTGTCCGACGTTGGCCGTTATGAGGCTGGCCTGCTGGCGCACCTGCGTGGCAAGCACGCGGATCTGCTTCAGTGGATCACGGACGAAGATCCCAAGATCAAGGGTGACGCTTCCGACAAGATCAAGGCTGCGCTGGACGAATACGCCGCAACCTTCGCTTAAGGGAGAGGCGGGCATATGCCAAATCTTAAGGACCTTAAAAACAGGATCGAGTCGGTCAAATCGACCCGCAAGATCACCAAGGCCATGCAGATGGTCGCGGCTGCAAAACTGCGCCGCGCCCAGGAATCTGCCGAAGCCTCGCGCCCCTATGCGGAACGGTTCAATGCCGTGATGGCGGGGCTGGCGGCGTCGGTCGGGGGCAGCGACAGCGCCCCCAAGCTGCTCCGGGGTACGGGCAGCGATGATGTCCATCTGCTGGTTGTCATGACAGCTGAACGCGGCCTGTGCGGCGGCTTCAACTCGAACATCGCCAAGCTGGCCCGCCAAAAGGCGGACGAGCTGCGTGCCAAAGGCAAGACGGTCAAGGTTCTGACCGTCGGCAAGAAAGGCCGCGACGCGCTCAAGCGTGATTTTGGCGATCTGTTCGTTGGACATATCGACCTGAGCGAGGTCAAGCGTCTGGGTTACACCAACGCGCAGGACATCGCCAAGGATATCCTGTCCCGCTTTGACGGGGGTGAGTTTGACGTTGCCACGATCTTCTATTCGAAGTTCGTCAACGTTGTGACTCAGATCCCGACGGCACAGCAGATCATCCCCGCCTCGTTCGAGAACGAAGCGGCAGGTGACGACAGCGGTGCCATCTTCGACTACGAGCCCAGCGAAGAGGCCATTCTGGCCGACCTGCTGCCCAAGGGGGTTGCCACCGCGATCTTCTCGGCCTTGCTCGAAAACGGAGCGTCTGAACAGGGTGCACGGATGTCCGCGATGGACAACGCGACACGCAACGCGGGTGAGATGATCGACAAGCTGACGATCCAGTTCAACCGCTCGCGTCAGGCCGTGATCACCAACGAGCTGATTGAAATTATTTCCGGCGCCGAAGCGCTGTAAGAAAACCGGAGACGAAACATGGCGAATGCAAAAGGCAAAGTCACACAGATCATCGGAGCCGTCGTTGACGTGCAGTTCGATGATGCGCTGCCTGAAATTCTGAACGCGCTGGAAACCACCAACAATGGCAAGCGCCTGGTGTTGGAAGTTGCTCAGCACCTGGGTGAAAACACTGTCCGCACCATTGCGATGGACGCGACCGAAGGTCTGGTCCGCGGCGAAGCGGTTACCGACACCGGCGCGCCGATCTCGGTTCCGGTTGGTAACGCCACCCTGGGCCGCATCCTGAACGTTGTCGGCGAGCCGATCGACGAAAAGGGCGAGGTTGTCGCAACCGAGACCCGCGCGATCCACCAACCCGCACCCGAGTTTGACGAACAGTCGACCGAGTCGGAAATCCTGGTCACCGGTATCAAGGTTGTTGACCTGCTGGCCCCCTACGCCAAAGGCGGTAAAATCGGCCTGTTCGGCGGCGCGGGCGTTGGCAAAACCGTTCTGATCATGGAACTGATCAACAACATCGCAAAAGTGCACTCGGGCTTTTCCGTGTTCGCGGGTGTTGGTGAACGGACCCGTGAAGGGAACGACCTGTATCACGAGATGATCGAATCGAACGTGATCAAGCCGGACAACCTGTCGGAATCGCAGGTTGCGCTGGTTTACGGTCAGATGAACGAACCTCCGGGTGCGCGTGCGCGTGTTGCTCTGACCGGTCTGACGCTGGCCGAGCAGTTCCGCGACCAGTCCGGGACCGACGTTCTGTTCTTCGTCGACAACATCTTCCGCTTCACGCAGGCGGGTTCCGAGGTTTCGGCTCTGCTGGGTCGTATTCCTTCGGCGGTGGGCTACCAGCCGACGCTGGCCACGGACATGGGCGCGCTGCAGGAACGCATCACCTCGACCAAGTCGGGCTCGATCACCTCGGTGCAGGCGATCTACGTGCCTGCGGACGACCTTACCGACCCTGCGCCGGCAACCTCGTTCGCTCACTTGGACGCGACCACCGTTCTTAACCGTGCGATCTCGGAAAAGGGTATCTACCCTGCGGTTGACCCGCTCGACTCGACCTCGCGTCTGCTTGACCCGGCGATTGTTGGTGAAGAACACTACAAGGTGGCGACCGACGTTCAGCAGATCCTCCAGCGCTACAAGTCGCTGCAGGACATCATCGCCATCCTTGGCATGGACGAACTGTCGGAAGAGGACAAGCTGACCGTGGCCCGTGCCCGTAAGATCGAACGCTTCCTGTCGCAGCCGTTCGACGTGGCCGAGGTTTTCACCGGTTCGCCGGGCGTTCAGGTTCCTCTGGATGTCACCATCTCGTCGTTCAAGGCCGTTGTGGCTGGCGAATACGATCACCTGCCCGAAGCGGCCTTCCTGATGGTTGGCGGCATCGAAGAAGTGATCGCCAAAGCCGAGAAGATGGCAGCAGAAGCCGCCTAAGGAGTATCCCTGATGGCAAACACGATGCAATTCGACCTCGTCAGCCCCGAGCGGAGCCTTGCTTCGCTCAGCGCTACCGCGGTCCAGATTCCCGGCGCGGACGGGGACATGACGGCGATGCCCGATCATGCCCCCACCATCACCACGCTGCGCCCCGGTCTGCTGAAGGTTGAGGCACCCGAAGGGTCCAGCGAATACCTGGTCACCGGCGGGTTTGCCCAGATCAACGGCGACAGCCTTTCGGTTCTGGCCGAAAAAGCGATCCCGGTGGCCGAAGTGACCCGCGCACATCTGGACGAGCTGATCGAAGACGCCCGCGCCTCGCACGAGGCGGCCAAGGGCGGTGACGACCAGACCATCGTCGATGATGCCGCCAAGCTGCTGGCCGACATGGAAGCGCTTGGGACGCATATGAGCCTGTAACAGGCATCACAGCTGAAAATTTGAACGGCCTCGCACCTGCGGGGCCGTTTTTTTGTCGTGCTTTTGCCGAAAAGCCGGGATAAGTTGCGGGAATTCAAGAATAATGATGACAGAATGAAGAAATTTCTTACTCATCCCATCGGCATCGATCAGGGCGAAGAGGTGCTGTTTTCCGAGTTCGCCGAGGGCGGCGATATGTGGACCGGAGAGGGCCCGCGCGAACGTCGGGCTCAGATTCGATTCAGTGAAGCCTTTCGGTCGATCCCGGTTGTACAGGTGGGCATTTCGCTGTGGGACGTGGACACGTCTTCGGCATTACGGGCGGAGGTGAAGGCGCAGGATGTGACGCCCCAGGGGTTCACGGCTGTATTCCGCACCTGGTCGGATACCCGTATCGCCCGCATTCGGGTTGCATGGACGGCTATTGGTGAAGTCGCCCACGCAGATGATTGGAATATCTCCTGATCGGAGCAGGGCGCGGATTAGCTGTCCTGCGCCTCGATCATGTCCACCCGTGTCGCGTGGCGGCCGCCTTCGAACTCGGCGGATAGAAACGCATTCACGATGTCCAGTGCCTGACCTTCGCCAACGACGCGTGCGCCGATGGACAGCATGTTGGCGTCGTTGTGCTGGCGGATCATCCGGGCCGAGAAGGCGTCAGAGCACACGCCGCAGCGGATGCCGCGGACCTTGTTTGCCGCCATCATGATCCCTTGCCCGGTGCCGCAAAGGATGATGCCCAGCTGACAGTCACCCGACGCCACCGCCTGCGCTGCGGCTTTGCCGTGTTTGGGGTAATGCGTGCTTTCCGGGGTCGTCGGGCCAATATCGACCACCTCCCAGCCTTGCTGGGCGATGTGGTTGGCCACGGCCTGACGCAGATCGATCGCTGCGTGGTCGCTGGACAGGACAATACGTTTGTTGGCAGTCATCACATTCAGTCCATCTGGTACATGGATTCGTAGATCGGCGTCAGCGTTTTGTCTTCGAACAGAGATGACACGCTGGTGCCGTTCCAGATGTTCAGGATGGCCTGAGTGAAGATCGGTGCGGTCGGAACGATGCGGATATTCTTGGCCTTCAGGATCTCTTTGGTCGGCTGGATTGTATCCGTCAGGACCAGAGATTTCATGACCGAATTGGTCACACGCTCGACCGCGGGGCCGCTCATGACGCCATGGGTGATGTAGGAATGAACCTCTTTCGCGCCGTTATCCAGCAGGACCTGAGCCGCCTTGCACAGCGTTCCGGCGGTGTCGCACATATCGTCCACAATCAAGCAGATTTTGTCTTTGACGTCACCGATCACGGTCATTTCAGCCACTTCACCCGCTTTTTCCCGGCGTTTGTCGACAATCGACAGCGGGGCGTTGATGCGCTTGGCCAACTCGCGGGCGCGGGCCACGCCGCCGACATCGGGCGAGACCACCATGATTTCGTCCAGATTGTCCTTGAACTGATGCTTCACATCCAGCGCAAAGATCGGCGAGGCGTAAAGGTTGTCTACCGGGATATCAAAGAACCCCTGAATCTGGGCTGCGTGCAGGTCCATGGTCAGAACCCGCTCGATCCCTGCACCGGTCAGCATGTTTGCGACAAGCTTGGCGCTGATTGGCGTGCGGGCCTTGGTGCGGCGGTCCTGACGGGCGTAGCCGAAATAGGGGATCACGGCGGTGATCCGCTGGGCCGACGACCGGCGCAGCGCGTCGGCGATGATCAGCAGTTCCATCAGGTTGTCATTGGCCGGGTTCGAGGTCGGCTGGATGATGAACATATCCTCGCCCCGTACGTTCTCGAAGACTTCGACGAAGATCTCGCCGTCATTGAAACGCTCGACCCGCGCATCGACCAGACCCTGGTCAACGCCGCGATACAGGCTCATGCGGCGAGCGATGGTTTCGGCAAGCGGAAGGTTTGCGTTCCCAGCAATAAGCTTGGGTTCGTGGAGTGTCGGCATTGGCTGAGATCCCCGGGCAGCGTTGGCAATGTGACAGATTCGTGATGTTGACACCGCTTAGCATGGCCTTACCGTCCCGCAAAGATAACGCTGCGGAGAAAGTGCACATGACCCAGATTGACTACTTTTTTGCGACAATTTCGCCCTACACCTATCTGGCCGGTTCCCGGCTGGAAGAGATCGCGGCGAAGCACGGCGCGACGATCAGTTACAAACCGCTGGATATCATGGCCTTGTTCGCGCGCACCGGGGGAACGCCGCCAAAAGACCGCCATATCTCGCGCACCGAATACCGCGCGCAGGAGTTGCTGCGGCAATCCAGGGATCTGGGGATGGAGTTCAATCTGCAGCCCGCACATTGGCCGACCAATATGGCCCCGTCGTCCTATGCGGTGATCGCCGCGATCAAGGACGGCTCGGGCGATGTGGGCAAGCTGTGCCAGTCCATCCTGCGTGCCTGCTGGGCCGAGGAAAAGGATGTGGCACAGGATGATGTCATCCGCGACTGTCTGTCGAATGCCGGGTTTGACCGCGATCTGGCCAACAGTGGCTTGCTGGTCGGGGCCGAGACCTATGCCGCCAATCTGGAAGAGGCCGTGGATCGCGGCGTGTTTGGCGCGCCGTTCTACATCACGCCCGATGGCCAGCGGTTCTGGGGTCAGGACCGGCTGGACGATCTGGATCGGCATCTGGCAGGGATGAACGGGTGACAGCCTTGGCTGCAGCGTCACACGCGGCCTTTGTCCGGCATTTGGGGGAGGGGGAGCGCAAATTGCTCGCCCTTCACTGCACCATTGCGCATTCCGGCGCGTGGTCCGGTTTGGCCAAGGTTCTGGCGGGCAGCGCGTCCCTGATCGCCCCGGATATGCCGTCGCACGGGCGCAGTCCGGATTGGGACGGGCAGAGCGATTTCTTCGATGCGGTGACTGGGCAAGCGACGCAGGAGTTGACCGAACCCATGGATCTGATCGGTCATTCCTTTGGGGCGATCGCCGCGCTGCGGCTGGCAATGGAAAACCCGCAACATGTGCGCAGCCTGACCCTGATCGAACCCGTATTCTTTGCTGTGGCAAAACAGGATGCGCCCCAATTGTTCGACCAGCACATCCACGCGTCCCAACCGATCAACGCAGCCTTCGCGGCGGGCGATGCGGCATTGGCCGCGCGGCTGTTCAACCGGATGTGGAGCACCGGCATCAGCCCGAAATGGCCTGACCTGCCCGAGCGAACGCGGGCCAGCATGGTGCGGGGGATACATGTTGTTCCTGCCTCCCATCCCGTGCTGTACGAGGACCGTGCCGGGCTGCTGGACCCGGAGAACTGCAAGCGCGTCACGATGCCGACCCTGTTGCTGAGCGGATCAGAAACCGACCCGACACTGCCGGTGATCTGCGAAGGATTGCAGCACCGCCTGCCAAATGCGCGGCATAAGGTGGTGCGCGGCGCGGGGCATATGCTGCCTATCTCGCACCCCCATGAGACAGGCGCGCTGCTTCAGGAGTTCTGGAAAGCCAACCCCGCGACAGGCGTTACAGCAGGCTGAGGAACCGGTCGATTTCAGCCGCCCCAATCGACCAGTCGCAAACCAGCCTGCAGGCGAGGTTTTCGTCGTCATCGTCCCCCTCAAGCTCGGCACCCCAGAGGTGATAGACCGCCCCGGCCTCGTGCAATTGTTTGTGCTTGGCGCGCGGGAATGAGGCGAAGATCATATTGGCCTGCGGCTCGTGCAGGAACGTGGCCCCCTTGGCGCGCAACCCGTTGGCCAGCAGAGCGCAGTTGTCGTTGGCCTGACGGGCCATTTTCAACCAAAGATCATCTTCCAGATAAGCCGCCATCTGGGCGGACAGGTAGCGATGCTTGGAAAACAGATGCGCCCCGCGCTTGCGGCGCAGCTCGAATTCCCACGCTTTGCTTTCGTCAAAGAACACTACGGCCTCGACACCCATCAGGCCGTTCTTCGTGCCACCAAAGCTGACCGCATCCACACCCGATTTCCACGTCATGTCCGCCGGGGAACAATTCAGGGCGACAAGCGCGTTTGTGAACCGCGCCCCGTCCAGATGGACGGGCAGGCCGTATTCCTTGGCCACACCGCACAGGGCCTGCAACTCTTCCAGCGAATAAACCGACCCGCGCTCGGTGACCTGAGTGATCGATACAGGCCCGCGCTGCGGCCCGTGCACCCCGCGCGTCTCTTCCCCAAGGATCGAGCCGCGCAACGCATCGGGGGTCATCTTGTCGCCACCGGGAACCAGGGTCAGCTTGGCCCCGCTATAGAACTCGGGCGCATTACACTCATCCTCGTGGATATGCGCGACCGGAGAGCAAAAGACCGTTTCCCAGGGGTTGGACAGAGTCGCAAGGGCCAGCGAATTTGCCGCCGTCCCCGTCGCCACCAGATAAACCGCCGCGCCCGGTGCCTCGAAGATGCTGCGAATGTGGTCGCGCACCTCGTTCATCATCGTGTCCGCGCCATAGGCCATCTGGTACCCCTGATTGGCCTCGGCCAGCTTGGCCATGACCTGCGGGTGAACCGGGCCGGAATTGTCAGACGCGAAATACATCAGGTTGGCTCCTCGATAATGTAATCTTCCCACTCTTCCATGGGGGTTTCGAACTCGGACACAGTACGCCCCTGAACCGAGACGCCTGCGGCGTGCACGCTGTCCGGCGTACCAGATATCAAAGGATGCCAGTCGTAAAGAGGTTTGCCTTCCCACAGCAATCGATACGCACAGGTTTGCGGCAGCCAATAGGCGTGGTCGTCGATATTGTCGGGGGTCATGACGATGCATTCGGGTACGAATTGGTGCCGGATGTCATATTGCGTGCAGCGGCAGCTTTCATCGTCCAGCAGGCGGCAGGCAACACAGGTCAGGGCAACCTCGCCTGTGTCCTCATCCTCCAGCTTGTTCAGGCAGCATTTGCCGCAGCCGTCGCACAGGGCCTCCCACTCGCGCTGGTTCATCTTGCGCAAGGGCTTGCGTTCCCAGAACCGGGCCGGCAGGCCCGTGCGTTCAATCGGATCGGTGGTCATAGGGCGGCCAGAATACCACGGGCCTTTTGGCAATCGGCATCCATCTGCGCGATCAGGCCGTCCAGCCCATCGAATGTCAGCTCTGGTCGCAGGAAATCGATCAGACCGACGGACAGGGTCGAGCCGTAAAGATCACCGGAAAAATCGAACAGGAAGGTTTCGATATTGGGGGCTTCGCCATGGAACATGGGGCGCACACCGATCGAGGCCGCCCCGTGATAGCTGCCCTGATGCGGGCCGTCCAACACGTCGACCAGCACGGCATACACCCCGAATTTGGGCGGGTGCAGACCTTCGATGGACATGTTCGCGGTTGGAAAGCCCAACTCGCGCCCGCGCTGTTCGCCCCCGATCACCACACCTTCGATCCGGTGCCAGTGGCCCAGCATAGCGGCCGCATCGCGCGGACGCCCGTCGCTGAGCGCGGTGCGAATGGCGGTCGAGGAAACAACGTTTTCCGACCGCTCCATCAGTGGTGCAATGGTGACGCCAAATCCCATCTGCTCGCCAAAGCGGACCATATCCTGCGCGGTGCCGACACGACCTTTGCCAAAACAGAAATCGGCCCCCACAACGATATGGGACAGGCCCAGCCCATCGCAAATGACGTTTCTGGCGAACTCTTCCGGGGACAACCCGGCCAGTGCCGCATTGAACGGCAGTTCGTACAGCATCTTTACGCCCAACTTTTCCAACCGGTGCGCACGTGCATTGCCCCGCATCAACCGGAAGGGCGGCGCGTCCGGGGCGAAATACTCGCGCGGATGCGGCTCGAACGTCAAAACACCCAAAGGCGCATCAGGGGCGGCGCGGCGCGCCAGTTCAATCACCGACTGGTGCCCCAAATGAACGCCATCAAAATTCCCGATCGCCACACTGGCGCCACGGTCCTGAGGCTCGATGTACTGAAAATCCCGGATGATGTGCATATGGCTTGCCTAGCTGGACTGTCAGGCGGGTTCAAGCACCTGATTGGTCTTGCTTGCGCAGCGTTTCAGCCACGTATTGCCGAACCCAGTCCCTGTTCGTGGCGTCCCAGAGTTTGGCCGTCGGCGTTTCGACGCCCTACGCCAGACCCGGATCGAGACCCAGGGTTTGCAGCACCTCGACCAATCCGACAGGGATGGCGCGTTAAAACAGGATTCTGGCCGACCCGCGCACCCGGTTGCACGCAACAATCGACATAGCAGGGTACTGCCGCTGCGGGGGCTGGTGCAGATGACGTAAGAATCGAAACGAGGCATTGATCGACCTGTTGGCCTGACGGAATGTTACCTCACCATGTTCCAGTGTTCTGGCGCGCCAACAACAAAAAAGGCGCCATTCCGGGCGCCTTTGCTGTGACGTGATGTGATCAAGGCTCAGTCGAACTTGCGCGACGGGGCCAGAACCATTGCCTCACCAATCAGGACCTTCTTGCCGTCTACCGAGCAATGGCAATCCAGCTTGACGCGGCGCTTGGCAAAGTCGATGTCGATGACTTTCACCTCGGCATAGACCATGTCGCCGGGGCGCACGGGGGCCAGGAATTTCAGCGACTGACCCATGTATACGGTGCCATGGCCAGGCAGTTGCTCTCCGATCACGGCCGAGATCAGGCCCGCCGTCAGCATCCCGTGGGCGATGCGCCCTTCAAAGATCGTGTCACGCGCATAATCGTCATCCAGATGCACCGGATTCCGGTCGGTCGAAACCTGCGCGAACATCTCGATATCCTCATCCGTCACCACTTTGCGCAGGTGGCGGGACATGCCCATCTCGATGTCTTCGATACAGATCGTTCCGCGTGGAAGATTGTCCAACATGTTGCCCTCACTCGAAGTTGGCCGTGAAAGAAAAATCCACCATCAGGCCTAGGTTGGCAACTTTATTACTTCGCAACTGCAGAAAATCAAGTCAAAAATGACTATCGCAAGCGACCGATTGTATATGTCGGGCTGATCTTTTCCCTTTGTATATAGTCAGTTAAGGATTCAGCGTGCGGATGGTGCGACGTTTTTGTTTCCGCTGCCGCCAATCCGCCCGAGATGAACAGGGTATCGATTCCCTCTCCCATCCCGCCAAGGATGTCGGTATGGGGGCCATCGCCAATGGCAAGGATGTCAGAGTCTGCAATATCTGCGCCCAATTCCTGAAGGCGGCGGCGGGCCAGATCGTAGATTGGCGGGTGGGGCTTGCCGAAATACAGGCTCTCGCCACCCATCTCGGTATAAAGCTTTGCCAGAGCCCCCGCGCACCACTCACGCACCTCGCCCCGGTCAACAACGATGTCGGGATTCGCACAGAGCAGCTTCATGCCCATCTGCTTGGCGTACAGGAAATCGGGCCGGTTCACATCGGGGTCCGCCATCGGATCGAAAGGTCCACAGCAGACGATGCCCTCAGCCTCTTTTAACGGGACACGTTCGATGTGGATGGGGTGGTGCAGCAGCTTCAGCGGCTCAAAGAACCCCGCATCGCGCTGCCATTCTCCCATGAAATACACCTTGTGCCCGACCGCGCCGCGAAACATGGCGGACCGGGCTGAATCTCCGCTGGTTGCGATCGTGTCATAGGCATCGGCGGGTACGTTGAACTGGGTCAGCTGCGATGCAACCCCGGCGCGCGGTTTGGGAGAGTTTGTTACCAGCACGACCAGCCCGCCAGCGGCGCGGTAGGCCTGCAACGCTGCCACCGCTTCGGGATAGGCGGTGATACCGTTGTGAACGCAGCCCCAGAGATCGACAAAAAGCGCCTTATACCGGTCGGAAATCTCGGTCAGAGAGGAGATAATCTGGGTCATTGGGTCTCTTTCGGCGATGAACTGCGTCTGCCAAGCCTATGGCAGAGCTTGACGGGTTTTGCCAGAGGGGGCTCTGCCCCCGCCGCCCGTGCCGGGCGTCTCCCCCGGGATATTTGGGGCCAGATGAAGCAAGGGATCCTTTATTCATCTGGCCAAAAATATCCCGGAGCGCGAGGCAGAGCCTCGCAAAAAGGAA
>NZ_JBQFLT010000019.1:0-31815 GCF_056531425.1 Ruegeria sp. N4 | reverse complement strand
GCTCGATCTCATCGCGCTGGCGGCCCAGCTCGGATGTGATCGAGCCGAAAAGTTCCGGGTCGCGGTCGGACAGGGATTGGGTGAAAAAGCCATTGGAACGGTGGGGGGCGTTCACGTGGAAACCTCCTGAGAAAAGCCTCCCGACCGGGTCACGGCGGGAGGAAGTTTGGGGAACAGTTCAGATCACGCGGTCGCGGGGCGTGCGACCGGCGAAGAAGTCGCTGAGATTGTCGAGCACCCGGAACCCCATCGCCTCGCGCGCTTCCTTTGTGGCGCTGCCCAGATGGGGCAGCATCACAAGATTGTCGCAGTGCAGAAGGTCCGAACAAATGCGGGGTTCGCCGTCGAACACATCCAGCGCGGCACCACCGATCATGTCGAAGGTCAGGGACTGAACCAGCGCCCGCTCGTCGATGACCTCGCCGCGTGCTGTGTTGATCAGGAAGGCGTCAGGCTTCATCAGATCCAGCCTGCGCGCATTGATCAGGTGCCGGTTCGCGGCCCCGCCGGGGCAATGCAGCGAGACAAAGTCGCAAGCCGGCAGCAACTCATCAATCGACCCGACCTGAGTGGCATTGCACCGCGCCAACACGTCCGGGTCCACCAAACTGCGGTTATAAACCAGCACCTCCATGCCAAAGCCATGATGCGCGCGGCGGGCCATTTCCTGACCGATGCGGCCATACCCGATGATGCCCAGCGTCTTGCCGCTGACCTTGGTACCGACCAGATGCGTGGGCCGCCAGCCGGTCCAGTTGCCCGAACGCAGTTCCCGTTCGCCTTCACCGGCACGGCGGGCCACCATCAACAGCAGGGTCATGGCGATATCGGCGGTGCATTCAGACAGCACGTCGGGTGTATTGGTGACGGTCATGCCAAGCTCGCGCGCCGACGGCTCGCAGATATGGCTGTAGCCGACACCGTAGTTGGCGAGGATCTTGGTCTGCGCACCGGGCACGTCCAACGCCTCAGCGCTGAGCGTGTCGGTGACGGTGGGCAGCACCGCGTCATAGGATTTCAGGGCCTGCCGGATCTCAGACGGGGACATGGGTTTGTCGCCGGTGTTCAGAACCGCGTCGTAGTTCTCAGCTAGCTGCGCCTCGACGGCGGCGGGCCAGCGGCGGGTGACAAGAACAGAAGGTTTGACCATCACGCAGCCTCCATGACCCGAGCGATTGTTTCACCGATCACCGCAGGGTTTTCGGCAACGGTCACACCGGCGGCGGACAGAATCTCGACCTTCTCGCTGGCGCTTTCGCCAAAGGCCGAGATGATCGCGCCCGCATGCCCCATGGTCCGACCCTTGGGCGCAGTCAGACCCGCGACGTAGGCGATCACCGGCTTGGTGATGTGGTCGCGTATGTATTCCGCCGCCTCGGCTTCCTGAGGGCCGCCGATTTCACCGATCATGGCGATGACATGGGTGTCTTCATCTTCTTCAAAACGCTGAAGAATATCCTTGAAGGACGAGCCGTTGATCGGGTCGCCACCGATCCCGACGCTGGTTGACACACCAATCCCGCGCTCTTTCAATTGCGCCGCAGCCTCATAACCCAGCGTGCCCGAGCGCCCGATGATCCCCACATGGCCGGGCAGATAGATATGCCCCGGCATGATTCCCAACAACGCCTTGCCGGGTGAGATCGTACCCGCACAGTTCGGCCCAGTCAGAACCATGCGTTTGTCTTTAGGATAGCGGTACATGTACCGTTTCACCCGGATCATGTCCTGCGCCGGGATGCCATCGGTGATGCAGACGCAGTAGCGGATACCGGCATCTGCGGCCTCCATGATCGAATCCGCCGCAAAGGGGGGCGGCACAAAGACGAGGCTGGCATCTGCGCCGGTCGCTTCAACAGCTTGCTTGACGGTGTCAAAGACCGGAACGCCTTCGACGGTTTCGCCGCCTTTGCCGGGCACCACGCCACCGACGACATTGGTGCCGTATTTCAGCATGTCCTTGGTGTGGAACCGAGCCATGCGCCCGGTGATGCCCTGCACGATGACGCGCGTATCACGATCGAGAAGAATGCTCATTACACAGCCCTCATCTTGGTGTTTTGGGACAAATCGTTGCGCCATGCGCCCACGGCGCGTTCGGCGGCTTCCATCAGTGTGGTGGCGCGGATGATCGGCAAGCCGGATTTGGCGAGGATTTTCTGGCCTTCTTCGACATTTGTTCCGGCCAGCCGCACGACCACAGGAATGTCGAGGTCCAGTTCCTTCAGCGCCTGAACCACGCCCTCGGCCACCCAGTCGCAGCGATTGATCCCGGCGAAGATATTCACAAGGATCGCCTGTACGTTGTCATCCGACAGAACCAGCCGGAAGGCTTTGGCCACCCGCTCGGGCGAGGCCCCTCCACCAATGTCGAGGAAGTTGGCAGGCTCACCCCCGGCAAGCTTGATCGTGTCCATCGTCGCCATCGCCAGCCCAGCGCCGTTCACGATACAGCCGATATTGCCGTCCAGCCCGACATAAGACAGACCGCGATCCGCTGCGCGGCTTTCGCGGGGGTCTTCCTGGCTTTTGTCGCGCAGCTCGGCGATCTGGGGATGACGGAACAGGGCGTTGTCGTCAAAGCTCATCTTGGCGTCCAGCGCCAGAACGCGGTCGTCGCCAGTGATGACCAGTGGGTTGATCTCGACCATGGTGGCGTCCAGATCGCTGAAGGCAGCGTAGCAACCTTGCAGGGTACGCACCATTTGCTGGATCAGCTTGGGTTCCAGACCCAATTTGAACGCAATCTCGCGGGCCTGAAACTCCTGCAATCCGACCGCCGGTTCGACAATCGACCGCACAATGCTGTCGGGACGGTCGGCCGAGATATCCTCGATCTCCATCCCGCCTTCCGAGGAGGCGACGATCATCACGCGCTGGCTTGAGCGGTCCAGCACAAACCCCAGATAGATCTCGCGGTCAATCGGCACGGCGGCTTCGACATAGACGCGGTAGATGCCTTTGCCTTCGGGGCCGGTCTGATGCGTGACCAGCTTGCGGCCAAACAGGTCATCGCAAGCCTTATATATTTCGTTTTCGGTGTTACACAGCTTGACGCCACCCGCCTTGCCGCGCCCGCCCGCGTGGACCTGCGCCTTGACGATCCACTTGTCGCCGCCCAGTTCACGCGCCCGATAGGCCGCCTGTTCGGGGCTGTAGGCCAGCGCGCCCGCAGGCACGTCGACGCCAAAATTCGAAAGGACTTCCTTGGCCTGATATTCATGGATATCCATCTGATCCGCTCCTGATTATGCAGCGATTGAGGTGCCGTAACGGCTTTCCAAAAGGGCTTCGATTGCGTCCGCGTCGACCTGACCGCCCAGTTCCCGAATGGCTTCGGCAAACAGGCGCACGATCCGGCTGACCGCCTCGCGATTCAATTGGTTGAGGATGCCGATCCGCACCTGCACCGGCGCGCTGAGCGTCGGCCATATGCCAAAGCCACGTGCGCGGCAGTTCTGCACCAGCTCCATCTCGCGGCCCGCCAGTTCGGGCGGCAGGTTCAGCACGATCAGGCTGGGCATGTCCGACGTGACCTGACACCCCATCTCGATAACCGCATCGCGCAGAACGCGTTCATGGGTCCGGTATGACATCGACCGCTTGGCCAGACCTTCGATCAGGGTAAGGCGCAGGGATTCATGGAAAGCAGCCACCGCATAGGCCGAATGGGTGCGGTGATAGGTGCCTTTCTCGACGTCCTTCCCGTCAACGATGCCCCAATGGCGGGCCTCGAAGATCGGATTGTGGACGTAAGAATACGCTCCGGTTGCCTTTAGCGAGGCGATATAGGCATCGGTGAAGCTGACCGGCGCGTAAGTCAGCGGCAGGCAGCACAGACCCTTTTGCGGGCAGGACGCCCATCCGGCAACGCCCGGAAAATCATCGATTGAGAAGTCATCGACACCCAGCGAGGACACCGCATCGATCAGGCCCATCGTGCCATGACGCTGACAGGCATCCGAGAACCCGCGCAGATCATTGACGCGGCCCGAGCCGGTTTCCCAATGCGCCATGAACGCCCATTTGGGTTTGTGCTCGGCCAGCGCAGCCTCGACCATCTCGCCTGTCACCGGCTGGCCATGGGGCACGTCGATCACCGTCACGCTGGCGGCTTGGGGATCAAGGGGGTTGGCGGCATGCTCTTGCGGCGTGGCGGCCTTGATCCGCAGGGTCAGCGCGTCGATGCCGGAAAAGGTGCCATTGGCAAAGGCCACAACCTTGTCGCCGGGCATAACGGCCGAGAACATGGTGTCCAGCGCGCTCCAACCGGTTCCGGCGACGGCGAAGGTATGGGCGTTACCCGTCCCCCAGATCTTCCGCAGCATGTGCTTGCACTCGATCATGCCACGCAGCACATCGCCCTGCATGTGATCCGCGGCCCCTGCCCTGGCGAAGGCCTGAAGCACGCGCGCATCCGTGTTGCCCGGTCCGGGGCCCGCGGCAAGGGTCTCGGGGATTTCGAGCGGAGGGTAAATCTGGAATGTCATACTGTGTCATCCTCAGCTGTGGGGCGGGCGGCGCGCCCGAACTGTTTTGTTGCCGTGTAGAAAACGCAGACTTGCCCTATGACGCAACGTAACTTACTACTGCTTTTGGATGCCCAATAGTATGGGTTTTAACCTACCCATAGCGGTAAAAATACCGAAGTATACAATAGTTGGACCCACCGAAAAGGGTAGGTTTCTGGAAAATCAGGGCGAAATCATATGGTTGAACTTCCAAGACCTCCGATCGAGATCATGTTGGCGGACAGCAACCCGCTGGTTCTGTCTGCCATGTCGGAAATCTTTGAGCGGGATCCGCGATTCTCTTTGGTGGCCACATCCGCTACTGCCGAGGGGTTTTTGGGAACGGTGATGCGTGTGCCCGTTCACGTGGGCGTGGTGGACTGGACGCTGCCGGTTCTGGGGGCTGCCAAGTTGATCGAAGTGCTGCGCGATCAGGCCAACGCACCACGGTTCGTCGTCTATGGTGAGGCCGGCGGAGATAATCCGCGACTGGCCATGCAAGCCGGGGCTGCCGGTTTTGCCCCCCGTTCCGGCGCGGTCGAGGGGCTGCTGGAAACCTGTGCCGAGGTTGCTGCCGGGAAGATGGTGTTCCCCTTCATCGACGTCCGGAAGATGCAGCAGGACCCGATAGAAAGCCTGTCGCGCAAAGAACGCGCAATCCTCGACGCGCTGGCGCAGGGCATGTCCAACCGCGAATTGTCGAAGGAACTGCAAATCTCGACAAACACGGTAAAGTTCCACCTGTCGAATATTTACGAAAAGCTCTCGGTCAAAAACAGGACGCAGGCGATTGCGCAGTTCTATTCGGCCCGGATGCCCAAAGGCTAGGCCCGCTTGTTCGCAGGTGGAATTCGCGCGGTTTTCAGGGCAAACTGATCCTGCGCGCCCATGGCAGAAGGTCCCGGAATGCCCCAATACAACGATATGTTCGAACTATCGGTCGAGGATATGGACCTGATCGAACAGGCATTGCGACAGGCGATGACGTCTTATGCCACCGAAATTACCGGGAATTCCAACGAAGACCGCGCAAACCTTGAGGATACGGTACGCCGGATGCATGACCTTCTGGGCAGGCTACATGACCAGAAAATCTTCTACCGCCCGAAACACGGAACCTATGTCGGCGGCTGACTGGACACATTCTGCCTCGTGCGCATTCGACAAAGTGATTTGGCAAGTCGCGGCCAAATCGGTTCAATGACAGCAGGAGGCGCGCCATGCAAAAACCGGAACGGTTCGAGAAATTCTATTTCGCCAAGGTCGGAATGGGCGAAGCCTGCGGCTGCGCCGAACGAGTCATCGACGTGTACGAATTCAACCGCAAAGGCGGTGCGCAGGCAAAGCAGGCCTTGAAACAGGACAAGCGCAAGCGTCGGTCTTTTCGGTCATGGGCGTTGAAATACGGGCTGCTGAGCCGCAAGCCTCGGGCTTAAATCCCGACATATCTTTGCGAAATCTCCGGGGTCAGTTCGGCCATTGCCCCCTGCCACACGGTTTTTCCACGTTCCAGGATCACCGCGCGATCTGAAATTGCCGAGAGTTCTTTCAGCGACTTGTCGATCACAAGAATGGCCATGCCGGTCTCGCGTTTCAGCCGGGCAATTGCGGCCCAGATTTCCTGCCGGATGATCGGGGCCAAGCCTTCGGTCGCTTCGTCCAGTATCAAAAGCTGCGGATTGGTCATCAGCGCGCGCCCGATGGCCAGCATCTGTTGCTCACCCCCCGACAGGGATGCGGCGCGCTGACCCGAACGTTCCGCCAATCGGGGGAACAGCGCACCCACCGTTTGCAACGTCCATTCGCCGGGGCGTGCAGCAGCGATCAGGTTCTCGCGCACGGTCAGGTCGCGAAAACAGCGCCGGCCTTCGGGCACCAGCCCGACCCCAAGGCGGGCCACCTTATGGCTCGGCAACATGTGCAACGCGCGCGCCGCAAACTCCAGACGGCCATCCGAGGGCATCATTCGGCAGATCGCGCGCACGGTGGTGGTCTTGCCCATGCCGTTGCGCCCCATCAGGGCCAGAACCTCACCCGCATCCAATGACAGGTTTACGCCAAACAGGGTTTGCGACGGACCGTAAGAGGCGGTCAGGTTTTCAACGCACAGAAGGCTCAAGCGCTGTCTCCCAGATAGGCGTCCTGCACCTCTTGCGACCTGCGGATGTCATCGACGCTGCCCGTGGCGATGATCCGGCCATAGACCAGAACGCTGATCCGGTCTGCCAAGGCAAAGACCGCATCCATATCATGTTCAACCAGCAGAATGGGGGCCTCGGCGCGCAGCCCGTCCAGAAAACCTGTCATCGCTTTGGACCCTTCCGCCCCCAGCCCGGCCATCGGTTCATCCATGACAAAGGCCTTTGGTTTCAACGTCAGGGCAACGGCCACTTCAAGCTGGCGGCGCTGGCCATGCGAAAGGTCCGCGCAGCGGGCTTCCCTGACGTCGGCAAGCCCGACGCGGTCCAACGCCTCTGTAGCGCGGGCGTTCAGATCAGTCTTGCGCGTGACCGGGCGAAACAACGACCAAGCGCCCGAAGTCGCACCGATGGCCCCCAGAAGCACATTCTCGAAAACGCTGTCTTCCATCGCCAGAGCCGAGATCTGGAATGTCCGACCCAACCCTGCCTGCGCGCGGGCGGCGGTGCTCAGACCAGTGACGTCCTGCCCCATCAGATCAACGCGGCCCTGATCGGGCGCAAGGCTGCCGCTGATCTGTCCGATCAGGGTGGATTTTCCCGCCCCGTTCGGGCCGATGATCGCATGTATCTCACCCGGTTTCAGATCGATCGAAACATCGTCAGTTGCTGTCAAAGCGCCGAAGGATTTCGTCAGGCCATGCGTGGCAAGGATCGGCTCAGACATGCGCGCCCTCCTTACCCGTCAACAGGCCAATCACCCCGCCGCGCCCGAACAGGACGATCAACAATAGGATCGTGCCCAGCCAGACGTGCCAGAAATCGGTCAGGCCACCCAGCCAGTGCTCTAGCGCCACAAAGATCACCGCGCCGATGACCGGCCCCATCAACCGCCCGACCCCACCGATGACGATCAGGATGATCAGCTCACCCGAAAGCTGCCAGCTGAACATGGTGGGTGAGACAAACCTGTTGAGATCGGCAAACAATGCCCCCGCCAACCCCGTGATCGCGCCCGAGATGACGAAGGCCACCAGCTTCAGGTGCAACGGGTTCAGGCCGACGGTTTCCACCCGCTCGGGCGTCTGGCGGGCGGCGTTCAGGGCCAGCCCGAAAGGTGAATTGCGCAAGCCCCATTGCAGCAAAAGCGCCAGGCATAGGGCTGCAAAGCACAGCCCGAAGAACTGGATCGGGTCCAGCGTATTCAGTCCCGGAAACCCGTTGCGCACGTAGATCGACAAGCCGTCTTCGCCGCCATAAGTGCCCCAGGAAATGGCGAAGTAGTAAAACATCTGCCCGAAGGCGAGGGTGATCATGATGAAATACACGCCCGTCGTGCGCAGACTGAGCAGCCCGATCACCCAGGCGGCCAGGGCGGAAATCACCGTCGCCGTCAGCCAGATCACCGGCATCGATTTTGTGCCTTCCATCGTGAACGGCCCTAATTCCAGCGGCACGTAGGTCTGCGCGTGATAGGCAAGAATGCCCATCGAATAGCCGCCCAACCCGAAGAAAGCGGCATGTCCAAAGGAGACCATGCCACCGATGCCAAGCGCGATGTTAAGGCCCACCGCCGCCAGCGCCAGGATCACGGCGCGGGTGGTCAGGGTGATCGTGAAAATCTCATCCACGCTCAGCGCCCAAAGCGGCAGCGCCACAAGGCCCGCGATCACGGCCCAGTTGATAAGGCGTTCCGAGATCATGCGCGCGCCCCGAACAGGCCAGAGGGTCGCCAGATCAGAACGATGCTCATTAGAATGTAAACCGACATCGAGGCAAGAGCAGACCCGGTTTGGGTGGCCGCGCCGCTGTCCATGAACAGCTTGAACAGTTCGGGCAGGAAGATGCCGCCCAGCGTATCCGTCAGCCCCACCAGCAGCGATCCGATAAACGCCCCCCGGATCGAACCGATGCCGCCGATCACGATGACCACAAAGGCAAGGATCAGCACCGGCTCGCCCATCCCCACCTGCACCGACTGGATCGCGCCGACCAAGGCACCGGCAAGCCCCGCCAGCGCTGCGCCGAGGGCAAAGACCAGCGTGTAAAGCTTCGAGATATCGACGCCCAGGGCGGCAATCATCTCGCGGTCATTCTCACCCGCGCGGATCTGGATGCCGATACGCGTACGCGCCGTCAGCCACCACAGACCAAGCGCCACCACTAAGCCGATCCCGATCAGGACAAGACGGTATAGCGGGTATTGGATACCGCCCGGCAGGGTCACAGGGCCCGACAGATAATCGGGCACATCCAGAAACAAAGGGAAGGACCCAAAGACGTACCGGGTGCCCTCGGAAAAGATCAGGATCAGCGCAAAGGTCGCCAGCACCTGATCCAGATGCGCCGCATTGTAAAGCCGCCGGATCACCACCATCTCGATCAGCGTTCCGGCCATGGCCGCCGCCGCCAAAGCCGCAATCAGCGCCAGCAGGAACGAACCCGTCGCACCCGCAACCCAAGCGGCCGCAAACGCCCCAACCATATAGAGCGACCCGTGCGCGAGGTTGATCAGGCCCATGACGCCAAAGATCAGGGTCAGGCCCGCTGCCATCAGAAACAGCATGACACCGAACTGCAATCCGTTCAGGACCTGCTCGATAACAAGTAGTGTGGACATCACGCGTTCCGGTGTCCCGAATCCAGTCCGGGAGGGTTGGTCAAAGGACGAAGGGGAAGCCCCGGGATCAACCCCGGGGCGTGGTGTTACATGCTACAGTCAGCAGCATATGCGTCGGAATGGTCCTCAAGCGCGGTGCCGATGATCTTGTTGGTGAAGACATCGCCTTCCTGAACAACCTCGCGCGCGTAGATTGTCTGTACCGGATGGTGGTTTGGACCAAATGAGAAATCGCCGCGCGTGCTGTCGAAATTCGCGGCCCGCAGCGCCTCGCGGAACGCGTCCGCATCCGACACGTCTGCGGCCTCGATGGCCGAGATCAGCAGGTTCGCCGTGTCAAAGCCCTGGCTGGCATAGAGCGACGGCAGACGTCCGTACTCGGCCTGAAAGCTTTCGACAAAGGCCGCGTTCGTCGGGTTGTCGATGTCCTTGTTCCACTGCGAAGTGTTCACAACTCCAAGCGCGGCGTCACCGACCGCCTGCAAAATGCCCTGATCAAAGCTGAACGCAGGACCCACGACCGGAATGTCCACGCCGCTGTCGGCGTATTGCTTGAGGAAGGAAATCCCCATGCCGCCGGGCAGGAAGAAATATACGCTGTCCGCGCCCGACGCGCGGATTTGCGCGATTTCGGCGGCATAGTCGGTCTGACCCAGCTGGGTATAGACCTCGCTCGCTACATCGCCTTCGAAGGTCCGCTTGTATCCGGTCAGCGCGTCGGTCCCGGCGGGATAGTTCGGGGCCATGATGAAGCTGTTGCCGTATCCGGCGGTATTGGCATAGGCGCCCGCAGCCTCGTGCAGGTTGTCGTTCTGCCAGGCGACGTTGAAATAGTTGGGGTGACACCCCTTACCGGCCAGCGGCGAGGGTCCGGCATTTGGCGACAGATAGAATTTCCCCTGCGCCGTGACCGAGGGCACAACGGCCATGGCAAGGTTCGACCAGATGATACCGGTCAGCACATCCACCTTCTCGGACTGGATCATCTTGTCGGCAAGCTGCACCGCGATATCCGGTTTGCGCTGATCATCCTCGATGACAACTTCGATATCGTCGCGGCCCGATTGCTGGATCGCCAGCATGAACCCGTCGCGCACGTCGATGCCCAGACCGGCCCCGCCGCCCGACAATGTGGTGATCATGCCCACCTTGGTCTCGGCCAGCGCCGGGGCTGCCATCAAAGCTGCGGCCGCCGTTGCCATAAGAATCTTCTTCATCTTGGTTCTCCCCGTCACTTGTTTTCGTCTTTATGCCAAGTGTTAAGCATTCTTTGGACCCGGCTTTCAATTCAAATCGCTGCCCCCTGCCCCGGAAAACCGGCGCGTCGCCCTTTCAAACCTATGAAAGACATGCAACGCTCGGGCCGCAGGCCAGATCCGAACCGGCCCCAATTGCAGCCTGAAAGCAAAGGATTTTTCTGTGGCACACGCTCCGACACGAACCCTTTCGCTGACCGAAATCCGGTCTTTGGCCAAATCAGTGCTGATCCGCGCTGGTATGGATGAGTGTGGCAGCGACGTTCTGGCAGATATTGTCACACAATCCGAACGCGACGGGCCGCGCAGCCACGGCCTACGCAACCTGCCGGTCTATGTGCAAAGCTTCACCTCGGGCTATGCCAACCCCTCCGCGCAACCGGAAATCAAGCGCATCGCACCGGGTGTTCTGCGTGGCGACGGGGACAACGGGTATTATCAGATTGCAGCCACCGCCGCCCGCGACGACCTGATCGCCATGGCGCGCGAGAACGGCATTGCCGCCTTCACCTGCGGCAATTGCCACCATCTGGCCGCCCTGCGGTTCGACACGGAACCCCTGGCCGAGGCGGGTTTGGTGGCGCTCGCCGTAGTCAACTCACTGTCGCTGGTGGTGCCGCAGGGCGGACAACGCCCGGTGTTTGGCACCAACCCCATGTCTTTTGCCTGCCCGCGCGACGGGGCCGCACCGGTGGTGTGGGATCAGGCATCCTCGGCCGTTGCGTTTCTGGACATCAAGATGGCCGCTGCCGAGGGGCACGACCTGCCGCACCCCGCCGGGCTGGATACCGAAGGCAACCCGACCGCGGACCCGAACGCCATTCTGGAAACCCGCAGCCTGCTGCCCTTTGGCGGTCACAAAGGGGCCGGGATCGCCTTTCTGGTCGAGGTTTTGGGCGCGGCCCTTGCAGGCGGCACCCTGTCGGTCGACAACGACGCGCGCGAGGCGCATGGCGCGCTGAACATCAAGGGCGGCGCAACATTGATCGCGCTGGACCCGGCGCGATTTGGCAATGATGCGTTTGCGGACTACATCGCCCGGATCTGCGCCGAAATCGAAGGCAATGGCGACGCCCGCGTGCCCGGTGACGGACGGCTAAGACGGCGGGCCGAAGCCCAAGAAAATGGCGTGGCCGTCAGTGTTGATGTTCTGGACCAGCTTGAGGCGTTGATCTAAGGACAGCCAAGGCAGCACACGACTCAAGGACCCTCAGCCATGTATATCGAACCTTTCGGCGTCGAGATTTGGATGAACGAATGGGAAACCAGATGCGACTGGAATCTGGCCGAAACCTGCGTGGAAAGCCTGACCATTCAGGAATTGCTGACCCTGACAGGCCGAAATGCAACCGACCTGTCCGAGCTTCTGGACCTGAAAATGACCTATGGCGCCATCGAAGGGTCCGACCGGCTGCGCCGCGCCATTGCGGCGCTGTATGAAAACCAGTCGGTTGAAAACACAATCGTCACCCACGGCACCATCGGGGCCAATATGCTGATCCATAAGACACTGGTCTCACGCGGAGACCGGGTTGTGGCGGTGGTGCCGACCTATCAGCAACATTACTCGATCCCCGCCAGCATCGGCGCCGATGTGCATCATCTTCAGCTGCGTGAGGAAAACGAATTCCTCCCCGATCTGGATGAGCTGCGCGCCCTTGTGACGCCAGACACCAGGCTGATCGCGCTCAACAACCCCAACAACCCAACCGGCGCATTGATGGACCGGGCCATGTTGGAAGACATCGCCGACATTGCCCGCGCCGCGGATTCGTGGATTTTGTGTGATGAGGTGTATCGGGGCACCGATCAGGACGGCTCGGGCATCAGCGCGTCGATTACCGACATCTACGAAAAAGGCATCAGCACTGCGGGCATGTCCAAGGCGTACTCACTGGCGGGTTTGCGGCTGGGCTGGATCGCCGCACCAACCGAGGTGATCGAGGCGGTCACAATACACCGCGACTATGACACCATCTCGGTCGGGATGATCGACGATCACTTTGCTGCGCTGGCGCTAGAGAACAAAGACAAGCTTTTGGCCCGCAGCCAGCGGATCACGCGCGGCAATCTGGAAATCCTGCAGGATTGGGTGGCACAGGAACCTAAGATCTCCTGGGTCAAACCAAAATCCGGCACCACTGCCCTGCTGAAATACGACCTGCCAATCAGTTCCCGCGATTTCTGCGTAAAGCTGTTGCAGGAGACCGGTGTGATGTTCACCCCCGGATCAGCCCTTGGGATGGAGGGCTATGTGCGCATCGGCTATGCCAACGGTCCTGAAATCCTGAAACAGGGCTTGTCCCGCGTGTCAGAGTTTCTGGCGGCAAGATAAGCCCGGCGGCCACAACAAAGACGCGCAACCCTGTGTGGATTTCCCTGGCAAGGCGGATGCTCGCCAAGGGAATGGCCGAAAGCCGCCGCTACTTTGCCTTGTGATTTGCAATTTCTTCCTCGAAAAAGGATTGGTTCTTCGCAACAATGGCCGGGCTTTCTTAACCGCCGGCCCAACCTGATTGATGTGGATTTTGAATTTTGAGACCCCAGCACCAAATGCCGGCTGCCCCACGTCATGAACTGCGCAATACGCGCAATCAGGGTATGACCTTTCTGGCGCTAGCCTTTCTGTTCAGCATCTTCGTGAACCTGCTGATGCTGACCGGGCCGTTGTTCATGCTGCAGGTCTATGACCGTGTTCTGGGCTCGCGCGCGGTCGAAACGCTGACGGCGCTGTTTTTGCTGGTCGCGCTGCTATACGGGCTAATGGCCATGCTGGATTTCGCGCGCGGGCGCATCGTCGCGCGGTTTGGTGCGCGTTTCCAGTCGCAGCTGGACGCGCGAGTGTTTGACGCCACGCTGCGCCGGTCGCTGAACCCGCAGGCCCGTGCAGCCCCGGCAACGGCATTGCGCGATCTCGAGTCGATCCAGAACCTGTGTGCTTCGCCGGTTTTGCTGGCCGTGATGGATATCCCCTGGACCCCGGTGTTTCTGGCCGCAATTTTCATCTTTCACCCGCTGCTGGGCTGGCTGGCCGTCGCGGGCGGCGGGTTGCTGATCGTGATTGCGCTGCTGAATCAGGCCCTGACCCGCCGCAAAGTGGCCGAGGCGCAAGCCGCCTCAGCGCGCGCGAACGCCTTTTCCGAACATGCGCGTCAGGCGGCGGAAGTCGTCCGCTCGCAAGGGATGCAACAGGACGTGACGCTGCGCTGGCTGAACCAGCGCTCGGACGCGCTGCGCCAGACCATTGCGGCCAGTGACTGGACCGGCAGCTTTACGTCGCTGACCAAATCGCTGCGCCTGTTCCTGCAATCGGCCATGCTGGCGCTTGGGGCCTGGCTGGTGTTGCAGAACGAGCTGTCGCCCGGCGCGATGATCGCGGGATCGATCCTGCTGGGCCGCGCGCTGGCACCTGTCGAACAATCAATCGGACAATGGGGCATGGTCGAAAAGGCCCGCACCGCCTGGACCTCGCTAAACCAGTTTCTGGACCAGACCCCGCCCGAGGCTGAACGGACCAAGCTGCCGACACCTGCAGCGCAACTGGCGGCAAAGGGGCTGACGGTCATCCCGCCGGGTGCCAAAGCGCCGACCTTGCGTAATGTCACGCTGAACCTTGAACCCGGAACAGCGCTTGGTGTGATTGGCAAAAGCGGGTCGGGCAAGACCACACTGGCCAAGGCTTTGCTCGGTCTCTGGCGCCCCGCCGCGGGTGAAATTCGTCTGGGTGGTGCAACGTTGGACCAATATGACCCTAACGATCTGGGTCAGCACATCGGGTATCTGCCGCAGCAAGTGACCCTGTTCAACGGATCGGTGGCCGAAAATATCGCCCGCATGTCCCAGAACCCCGATTCTCAGGCCGTGGTCGATGCCGCCAAAAAGGCGAACGCGCACGAGCTGATCCTGTCTCTGGAAAAGGGCTATGACACGTTTCTGGAAGGCAATGACAGTCAGTTGTCGGGCGGTCAGAAACAGCGCATCGCACTGGCCCGCGCCCTTTATGGGGACCCGGTGTTGTTAATTCTGGACGAGCCGAACTCGGCGCTGGACGCAGACGGAACCGAGGCGCTGAATGCCGCTGTGCGCGGGCTGAAAGCCACCGGAAAGTCGGCGATCATCATGACGCACCGGCCGCAGGCGATCTCGGAATGTGACAATCTGGCGGTGGTCGAGAAGGGACAACTGGTCAAATTCGGCACCCGCGACGAGGTTCTGAATGCCATGGTCCAGAATGCCGGGGCGATCAAACGAAATCTCAGCCAGGTGACTTCGGGATGACGGACACTTCAAAACCGGACGGGCGTTCCGCGTGGCGGATTACGCTGCCTGCCATGGTCGGCTTTGCTGCGCTATTTTTTCTGGTGGGCGTGGTTGGTGTCTGGAGCGTCACACAACGTCTGGCCGGGGCCATCGTTTCGTCCGGTGTGATCGAGGTGCAAAGCAACCGTCAGGTCATACAGCACCCCGACGGCGGTGTGGTCGGCGAGATTTTCGTGCGTGACGGGGCCGTTGTCTCCAGCGGGGATCTGTTGCTGCGGCTGGATGACACCTTCCTGTCATCGGAAAAGACCATTGTCGAGGCGCAGCTGTTCGAGTTGCTGGCCCGCCGTGCCCGGCTTGAGGCCGAACGCGACAATGCCGCGCCTGAAGACCTGGCCGCCCGTCTGCGCGAAGTTCAACAGGAAAACGGCATCGCCCCGGACCTTATCGACGGGCAACAACGCCTGTTCGACGCACGGCTGAACACCTTGGCCCAGCAGACCGAACAGCTGAGCAAACAGTTGGTGCAAACCGAAAGCGAGATTGACGGAACCGAGGCGCAGCTTGTCTCGCTGCGCCGTCAGGTCGATCTGATCCAGCAAGAGCTTGAGGATCAGCAAAGCCTGCTGGAGCGCGGCCTGACCCAAGTCAGCCGGGTGCTGGCCCTGCAACGGGAAGAGGCCAACCTGACCGGCGAAATCGGACGGCTTGAGGCCGCAGTGGCCCGGTTGAAAGGTCAGATCGCGGCGACCGAGATTCAAATCCTCGAACTGGCCGCCACACGCCGGGAAGAGGCGATCACCACATTGCGCGACGTGCAATCTCAGGTCGCGGAGTTGTCGGAACGGCGTTTGTCCCTGACCGAGCGTCTGTCACGGCTGGATATCCGTGCACCGGTTTCGGGCACGGTTTACGACAGTCAGGTATTTGCGCTGCAATCGGTGATCCAACCGGCTGAACCGATGATGTATGTGGTGCCGCAGGACACGCCTTTGGTGGTGGCGGCACGGGTGGACGCGATCCACGTGGATCAGTTGCATGTGGGCCAACCGGTCGCCCTGCGCTTTCCTGCCTTCAATCAGCGGGAAACGCCCGAGATTGACGGGCATGTGATCAACGTCTCGGCCGACACATTCACCGACGATCAGACCGGCTTTACCTTTTACCGGGCCGAGCTTGTGCCGGATGACGGGCAGGTCGAACGTCTGAACGGTCAGGCATTGCTGCCCGGCATGCCGGTCGAAGCGATGATCAAGACGGATGAGCGCACCCCCCTGTCCTATCTGGTCAAACCGATGTCCGATTACTTCAACCGCGCCTTCCGCGAGTGATCAGCTTTTGACATCACCCGAGAACCGCGCGGCGTTTTCCCTGGCGAATGCGCTGGCATCGGCATCAGCATCCCAGAACTGCGGGTTGGCCTTCGGAATGGTCAGCGCCCTCTGAACCGCAGGGCGCGCGTCGATGCGATCAAACCACGCGTTCAGATGCGGCAGGTCATCCACCTTCACCCGAGCCCATACATACGCCCGCGCCCAAGGATACAGCATCATATCCGCAATCGTGTATTCCCCCGCCGCGATCCAGTCGCGCCCGTTCAGGCGATCATTCATCACCTCCATCAGCCGGCGGCTTTCGTCGACATAGCGGCGGATGGAAAACGGCTCTTCATGGCCGTTCGGGGCGGCGATGTGCTGAAAATACATTGCCTGCCCCATCATCGGCCCAACATGGCCAACCTGAAACAGCATCCACTGCATGACCTCGGACCGCTTGACCGGATCGGACGGCAGGAATTTTCCGTATTTCTCGGCCAGATGCCACAGGATCGCGCCGCTTTCGAAAATCGCCCGCCCTTCGGTCCGGTCTTCGATCGTGGGGATTTTGCCATTGGGGTTCAGGGCCAGAAACTCGGGCGTTTTCTGTTCCTGCTTTGAGAAATTGATATGAGTCAGGTCATAGGGAATACCTGCCTCTTCCAGAAAAATGACAGGTTTGTAACCGTTCATGGTTCCGGCGGTGTACAGATGAATTTCGGCTTGGGACATGGTCATCCTCAGTGCGTTCGGGGTTTGCGGGCGGCCATGCCGGGTCGGGCTTGGCGTATCGTGAACCTGTGAATTGCGGAAAGGAAAAGCAACCAGTATACTTTTTGTAACCTAGTAATCCGGAAAAGGCGCGAAAGATGCGGGCACAGATCAATCAGGACAAAGATGGGCGTCGCATCGCCACCAATGCCTGCGCCGAACCTTGCGCGATAGAACGTGGAATGCGGATCATCGGCGGCAAGTGGACCGGGTCCATTCTGTGGCACCTCAAGGATGGGCCTGTGCGCTTTAACGACCTGTCCCGCATGATCGGAGGTGCCAGCAAGAAGATGATCGCCGAACGCCTCAGGCAGCTTGAACAGCAAAGGCTTATCCACCGACGCGTGATGAACACCGCACCGGTTTCGGTTCAGTATTCGATCACCGCGTTCGGCCAGACAGCATTGGGCTTTCTGGATGAGTTGAGGAAATGGAGCGATCTGTTGCCGCCCGCATTGACAGCGTCCGACCCTACCTCTGAATAACCGCGTTTTCCCAGTCGCTCAGGAATTTCCGCCGTTTCAGCTGATCGAGATAGGTCAGCAATGCAGGGCCCAGAACAATCGTCCCGCGCGCGTTTGCGGCCCCGCCCGATTGCAGCGTCGGCAGCGAGGCCGCGCCGCCCGCGTTTTGCGCGATCAGATAGCGCACGAACAGCTCGGCGGTTTGGGGTTCCGGAGTACCCGCCAAACCCATCGCCGTGCGCATCATTGTGGTTTGGAAATCCGTCGGCAGGATGACCTGCAGCACACCATCCCGATCCGCTCGCCCCGCCGCGTAGCTGCCAAGCACGTTATAGGCGACGGAAATGGTGCCATCCGTCAAATCGTCGATCATCGCACCTGAACAGCAATACAGATGAACGCCGAGGCCTCCCATCACCTCCATCAACCGCCAATAGGTTTCCGAGGCCCGCGCGTCCTGCGTTGCAAACAGATAGCCCAACCCCGAGTCCCGAATATCATAGGTCCCGACCTTACCGCGAAAATCCTGCGGACGGGCGCGCAGGATCTCGATCAACTCCTGCCGGGTTTCGGGGATCGGCCCGCCTTCGAAAGCGGCACGGTTGATCACGATTGAGGCCGGTTCCGAGGTAAACGCAAACAGGCTGTCATGCCATTGCGCCCAGTCCGGATGGGGTATGTCCGTCAATGGCAGACCAAACCCGTCATTGGCCAGTTTCAACTGCAGGTCCATCGCGCTTGAGATGACGATGTCAAACGCATCCGGGTCGGCGCGGACCAGAAGGTCGATATCGGCGGTGGTGGTCACAAGGTATTCGATCCCGATCATGGGATTTTCGGAAATGAAATCCTCGATCAGTGGTGCAAACAACACCGTGTCGGTGCTGGACAGAACGCGCAGAACCGGACCACCGGCATCCGCGTTGAACACCTGCCGATCTTCCCAGTCCTGAGCTGACACAGCGCAGGGCAACAGGAGAAACGCTAAAGCGACAAGGAAACGCATGCGCCGCCCTCCTGCCGGTTGCTGAGGGTCAGTGTGCCCCCATGCGCCGTCGCCACATCCTGCGCAATCGTCAAACCCAGACCGGATCCGATGGTTCCAACGGCGTTCTGGCCGCGTTCAAACCGGCGGGTCAGCAGATCAATCTCGTCTGGTGGGAAACCCGGCCCCTGATCGCTGACAGTGACTTTGGGCGGGGTTGTGACCTCGATCCTGACGGTGCTGTCGACGGGTGCGTATTTCAGCGCGTTGTCGATCATGTTGCGCACGGCGTTCTGGATCAGGATAAGATCGCCCGAATAAGGCACCGCCGGATCACCGGTCAGCGACAATGACAAATCCTTCATCTCGGCAATCGGTGTCAGGCGCTGGACCAGATCGCGGATCAGGGTGACCAGATCGATCTCTTCCCGTTCCAGATGATCGGCCCGGAAGGTGATCATCGCATGATCCAGCAACTGCCCCGCCGCACGTGAACTTTCGTCGATGGCCCGCACCATCGATCGCAACGCCTCGCGGTTTTCTTCCTTCTCCACGCGCTGCAACGTGGCATCCGCATAAGACCGGACCGTAGCCAAAGGGGTGCGAACGCGATGCGCGGCCTCGGCAATAAATTCCTCGGACTGGCTGAGCGAGTGATCCAGCCGCCCCATCAGGGAATTCAGCGACGTCACCAGCGGCGCCATTTCCCGTGGCACCGGTTTTCGGAACGGGCTCAGGTCCTGCGGCCCCCGTCGCGTGACGGATGTGGTCAGCTTGTTCAACTGCCCAATGGTGGAGGAGGTCGCCCAAAAGGACAAGCCGGCGGCCAGGGCAAAGAACCCCAGCCCCAGCAAGGCAGCATTGCGCGAGATCTGATCCAGCGTCTCGGCCAGCGCGTCCTGCGTTTGCCCCAAGGCCACTTCTACCTGTGTCCGGGTGCCAAGCCCGACCAAAGTCCGGCTGGCGCTGACCTGCCTTATCGCCTCGCCCCGGACCTGACCCGAGCGGAAGGTCCAGCCACCGTCCGGGGTGCTGTTGGTTACGGGCAAATCGTCATAGCCGGACAAAAGCTGGCCGTCCTGAAAGATTGCATAAAACACCCTGTCATCCGACGGGGTGTTGAGCATGGAAAACGCGGCGTAGGGGATGTCGACCTCAAGCTCTCCGTCCCGCAGCGCCACGGCATCCAGGATCGAGGTGACCGACGCACCAAGGATATTGTCCTGCCCTTGCTGCGCCACGCGGGCCGCGTAGCTGCGCACGGCAAAGAACAGCAAAAGCGCCAGAATGGCCGCGCCTCCGATCAGGGTCAGCACCAGCCGGTTGCGTAAAGACCCCGAGACGGCAGCGCTAGCGGACATGATCCAACCTGTACCCCAGCCCGCGCAACGTGGTGATCTTCAGGTCCGAGCTTTCAAGATGCTTGCGCAAGCGGCCCACATAGACCTCGATCGCGTTATCCGAGACGTTATCGTCATAGGAAAACAACCGATCCGCCAGCTTCTGCTTGGAAAAAACCTG
Source organism: Ruegeria sp. N4 (assembly GCF_056531425.1). Taxonomy (NCBI): domain Bacteria; kingdom Pseudomonadati; phylum Pseudomonadota; class Alphaproteobacteria; order Rhodobacterales; family Roseobacteraceae; genus Ruegeria; species Ruegeria sp. N4. Next base: position 11,973 of record NZ_JBQFLT010000019.1, on the reverse strand, counting down.
ACCGGGGGCGTTCAGAAACAACTCCAACAGGCGCAGTTCGCGGTTGCGCAGGGACACGGTCTCGGACCCCACACCCAAATGACCCGCTACAGGATCGAAAACGATCCCACCAATCTCAATCGTCGATTTGGCGATCCCTGATTTGCGGCGCAGAACGGCGCGGCAGCGGGCCTCAAGCTCGGCATGATCGAAGGGTTTGGTGACGTAATCATCCGCCCCCAGATCGAGTGATCCGATTCGATCCGATACCTGACTGCGGGCCGTCAGAACGATGACAGGCGTGTCCAGATGACTGGCCCGATGCCGTTTCAGAAAGTTGCGACCGTCGCCATCGGGCAGCATGATGTCCAGCAGGATCAGATCATATTCCTCGGTTTCCACATAGGCCGTCGCATCGTCCAGTTTCGCTGCATGATCAACGACATGGCCATCCAGCCGCATCCGCGAACTGATCGCATTCGCGAGGTCCAGATTGTCTTCGACCAGCAGGAATTTCATAAGGCGTAAGCAGTATTTTCGCGCGTGACAGGTTGATGTCAGGTTGATGTGTTTTTCTTGACGATAATCTGAGCCGCCAAGCGGCCGGTTGTCAAATGGGAGGAAAACATGACGACATTCAAACTGGGCCGTCGCGCCCTGATCGCGGCTGTGGCCGCTGTTGGTCTTGCCGGGCCGACATTCGCGGATGAGGTTGTAGACAGCATCCACTTTCTGATCCCCGGCGGCGCAGGTGGCGGCTGGGACGGCACCGCGCGCGGAACCGGCGAAGCGCTGACCAAAGCGGGCCTTGTGGGCACCGCGTCTTACGAGAACATGTCGGGTGGCGGCGGCGGTAAAGCCATCGGCTATCTGATCGAAAACGCCGAAAGCAACCATGGCACGTTGATGGTGAACTCGACCCCCATCGTGATCCGCTCGCTGACCGGGGTGTTCCCGCACAACTTCCGTGACCTGACATTGGTGTCCGGCACGATCGGCGACTACGCGGCCATTGTTGTCGGCAAGGACAGCCCGATCAACTCGATGGCGGACCTGCTGGCGGCTTATGACGCTGACCCTAGTGCGACAGCCATCGGCGGCGGCTCGGTCCCGGGCGGTATGGACCATCTTGTTGCGGCCATGGTGATGGAAGCGGCCGGTAAGGACGCGCTTGGCGTCAAATACATCCCTTATGACGCGGGCGGCAAAGCTATGGCAGCCCTGTTGTCGGGCGAGATCGCAGCGCTGTCGACCGGTTTCTCGGAAGCCGTCGATCTGGCGAATGCGGGCGAAGTGAAAATCATCGGCGTGACTGCGGATGAGCGTGTGGACGCAGCACCGGACGCGCAGACCATGATGGAACAGGGCATCGACACAACCTTCGTCAACTGGCGCGGGTTCTTCGCAGCCCCCGGCCTGCCCGAAGACAAGCTGGCCGCCTATCAGGACGCCATCGCCAAGATGTATGACACCCCCGAATGGGAAGAAGTACGCGCGCGCAATGGTTGGGTGAACATCCACAATTCGGGCGACGATTTCTCGGCCTTTCTCGAGCAGCAAGAACAGCAAATCAGCGATCTGATGAAGAAGCTGGGCTTCCTGTAAGCACCACCCATGGCAGAGCGGTTCACCGCTCTGCCACACAAAAAGAACACGTAAGGGAGGGGATGTCATGGCGTTGGATCGCTGGATCGCGCTTGTTTTGCTTGGGGTGTGTCTGACCTATGGCTACGCCGCCTGGTTTACGATGGATGGCAGCCTGCCCCCCTTCATGCAGCGCAACCCAATTTGGCCAAGCACCTTCCCCAAAGTGCTGTCGGTTCTGGGCATCATCGCCTGCACAATCATCCTGTTAGGTTTCGAAAAGTCCGAGCCGAAGGAGGCCGATATCGACTATAGGCGGTTGGGGGAGTATCACCTTGATCAGGCCCTGATGCTGTTGGCCCTGATGGTGATTTATGCCCTGTGCCTGCGGCCCGTTGGCTTTCTGATCTCAACCTCCGCCTTCCTGATCTTCGGCTCATTCATTCTGGGCGAGCGCAAGTGGCATATCATGCTGCCCGTTGCCTTCATCGCCACCGGCGCGGTCTGGTATCTGGTTCAGGAAGTCCTTGGCATCTACATGCGCCCCCTGCCGGGCATTTTCGGAGGCTGATATGCTCGAAGGACTTCTGATCGGCCTGCAAACGGCATTCTCAATCCAAAACCTTCTGATGGTCATCGCGGGCTGTCTGATCGGCACCTTCATCGGCATGCTTCCCGGCCTTGGGCCGATGTCGATCATCGCCATCATGATCCCGGTTGCGATTTCGATGGGCGATCCGTCGGCTGCGCTGATCCTTCTGGCGGGCGTCTATTACGGCGCGATCTTTGGCGGCTCGACCTCATCCATTTTGCTGAACGCGCCGGGGGTCGCGGGCACCGTGGCCTCAAGCTTCGATGGCTACCCGATGGCGCGGCAAGGCAAGGCCGGTAAGGCGCTGACCATCGCCGCCATCGCCAGTTTCGCAGGCGGCACGTTGGGGGCCATTCTGCTGATGGTCTTCGCCCCTGCCCTGTCTTCGGTCGCGTTGCTGTTCCACTCGGCTGAGTATTTCGCCCTGATGGTTGTGGGCCTGTCTGCCATTGCCGCCTTTGCCGGGTCGGGTCAGGTGGCCAAGGCGCTGATCATGACGATCCTTGGCCTGATCATGGCAACCGTCGGCGAAGGCGCTTTGTTCAACCTGCCTCGCTTCACCATGGGGATCATGGACCTGCAATCCGGCTTTGGCTTCATCACGCTGGCCATGGCGATGTTCGCCCTGCCCGAGGCTTTGTTTCTGGTTCTGAAACCCAAGAACCTGCAAGGCGATGACGGAGAGATCAAAGACCTGCGCATCACCAAAGACGAGGCCAAAGCCATCGCGCCCGTGATCGGTCGCCAATCGGTGCAAGGTTTCTTCATCGGCGTTCTGCCGGGGGCCGGGGCCACGATCGCCAGCTTCCTCGGCTACGCGGTCGAGCGCAACATCGCGCCGAAGCAGGAACAGGACGAGTTCGGCAAAGGATCGATTAAGGGCCTCGCTGCACCAGAATCCGCCAACAACGCAGCTTGTACCGGGTCATTCGTGCCGCTGCTGACGCTGGGCATTCCGGGGTCCGGGACCACGGCCATTCTGCTGGGCGCGCTGATCGCTTTGAACGTGACCCCCGGTCCGCGCCTGATGCTGGATGAGCCTCAGATCTTCTGGGCGGTCATCATGTCGATGTTCATCGGCAATCTGGTTCTGCTGATCCTGAACCTGCCGCTGATCCCCTACATCGCCAAAGTGCTGGCCGTGCCGCGCAACTACCTGATCCCGTTCATCCTGTTTTTCACCCTGATGGGCGCCTATATCGGCCAGAACAACGCCACCGAGTTGCTGATCCTCGTCGGCTTCGGCATCTGCGCCACCGCGTTGAAATTCGCCGACTACCCCCTCGCCCCGCTGCTGATCGGGTTCATCCTCGGCGGGATGATGGAGGACAACTTTGCCCGCTCGATGCAGCTGTATGATGGCATCGCCTTCATCTGGGAACGCCCGATGACGTTGGGCCTGCTGGTGATCGCCGTCCTTCTGGTGCTGCTGCCCAGCTACCGCGCACGCCGGGCCAAGGCGCGGGCGGCCGGTGTGGCAGATGGCGACTGACCCTCTGGCCGGCATCCGCGTTCTGGACCTGACGAACGTGCTTGCTGGCCCCTATTGCTGTTATCAGCTGGCGCTGATGGGGGCCGAAGTAATCAAGGTCGAGCGCCCCGGTTCCGGCGATCTGGCCCGTGTGCTGGGGGCTGACCCGGACCGCAACAAGGCCGGGATGGGGATCAGTTTTCTGGCCCAGAACGCGGCGAAGAAATCCGTCACTTTGGACATGAAATCCGAACGCGGCAAGGCGCTGCTGAAACGGCTTGTTCGCACGGCGGATGTTCTGGTCGAGAATTTCCGGCCCGGCGTGATGGATCGTTTGGGTCTGGGCTATGAGGTCCTGAAGGCCGAAAACCCCCGCCTGATCTACTGCGCCATCAGCGGGTTCGGGCAGGACGGGCCGCGCCGCGACGACCCGGCCTATGACCAGATCGTGCAGGGCATCAGCGGGGTCATGTCGATCACCGGCGCGCCGGACACCGCCCCTTATCGCGTCGGATATCCATTGGCCGATACGGTCGGCGGGCTGACAGCGGCCTTCGCCATCACATCCGCCCTGAACGCCACCCCGCGCGGCGCGTTTCTGGATGTCGCGATGACCGAGGCGGTGATTTCCACAATGGGCTGGGTCGTGTCAAATTACCTGATCGGCGGCGTGACGCCCGCCGCGCATGGCAATGAGAACACAACCTCGGCCCCGTCCGGTACATTTGCCACCGCAGACAGCCCGATCAACATCGCCGCCAACCGGGATGAACAATGGCAGGCCCTGGCCCGGCACCTGGGTCGGGCCGATCTTCTGGACAATCCGGACTACGCAACCCGCGAGGATCGGAAGAAAAACCGCCATGCCTTGCGCGCGGAGTTAGAGCGCACGCTGACCACGCGGCCAGCAAAAGAATGGGTGCAGGAGTTGAATGGCCTTGGGGTGCCCACCGGGCAGGTTCTGACCGTCGCCGATGCGCTCGACGACCCGCAATTGGCAGGGCGTGGTCTGATCGGGCCTCTGGACGTGCAGGGCGAAACCCTGCACCTGGCGGGCAGCCCGGTTGTCATGGACGGCACACGCAACCACCCTGAAACCGCGCCGCCGGATTTGGGGGCGGACAATGCCGCCATCTGGTCCGCGCTTGGCCTGACCCAGTCCGAGATCGACGCCCTGCAACGGGAGGGCGTGATTTGAGCGACGTCTCCGACTGGTGGAAAACCGCGATCATCGACATGGAACCGGGCCGGATTGAGTTGCGCGGCGAGCCGATCCAGGACCTGATCGGCACCCTAAGTTTCGCTGAGATGATCTGGTTCATGCTGCGCGGCGACAGACCCAGCCCGGCGCAGGCCCATCTGTTCGAAGCCGCGCTGGTGGCCGCCGTGGATCACGGCCCGCAAGCGCCCTCAATCGCAGCGGCCCGAATGGCGGTGACCTGCGGTCTGCCCCTGAACAACGCCATGGCCAGCGCGGTCAACATGTTGGGGGACGTGCATGGCGGGGCCGGAGAGCAGGCGGTTCAGCTTTATCACTTTGTCGTGGATCACACGCAGGATCTGCCGGTTGCGTTGGATGACTGGATCACCACGCAGGGAAAGATCCTGCCCGGTTTCGGCCACCGTTTTCACACCCCAACCGACCCGCGCGCCCCGCGCCTGATGCAGTTGGTCACTGAAGCCGTCGATCAAGGGGCATGCAGCGGGGATTTCATGCGGATCGGACGGGCGATCGAGGGCGAACTTGCACATCGCAAAGGCAAACCCGTTCCGATGAATATCGATGGTGCAACGGCGGTGATCTATGCCGAGCTTGGCTTTGCCCCGCCGCTGGCGCGTGGGTTGTTCTGCCTGTCCCGCTCGGTCGGTATTCTGGCGCACGCCTGGGAGCAGATGCAGCAAGGCGGGCGCAACAAGGGGCCGACGCCGCCGCACTACCGATGGACCTATCTGAAAGACGAATAGCGAAACGCCCTATTCCAGCGAGACCCAAAGCACCTTTGCATCTTCCTCGCTGGTCGAAATACAGCCGTGCCCCATCCCACTGTCATAATAAAGCGAATCCCCTGCCTTCATCGGCAGCGGGCGGTAGTGTTCCGAGATAAAGATCAATTCACCGCTGAGGACATACATGAACTCTTCCCCGGAATGGCGCACCCACTGGTCGAACTCTGAAATATCGCGCGCGCGGATCGTGGCGACATAGGGCAACATGCGCTTGCTGGTCAGTTCCGAGCACAAAAGCTCGTGCAGATAGGTTGCGGTTTCGCGCATCTCGCCCGCGCCCTTGGGTGTGAAATCGCGACGACCCGTAAGGCCGGACTGACCGGATTGCACGAACAGCTGGGGCGGGTTCATGTCCAGCGCCTGAGTCAGGCGGCGCACGATCTCGAAGCTGGGTTTGGTCTGGTTGTTTTCGATCTTCGACAGGGTCGAGCGACCGATTCCCGCAGCGCGCCCGGCCTCTTCCAACGTCCAGCCTTTTTCGCGGCGCGCATCGCGAATTGACCGCCCCAATGCGGCCCCTTCGCCCTCTTCCTCGTGGGTGGACGCCTCAATCCGTTGGTCTTCGCCCATAAAAATCTCCCTATTTTATCGAAGGTTACCGAGTCTCCGATCATCTCGCAACTTCACAAAAGTGAGAAGGATGTTGCCTTGGGGGAACTTTTTCCACTATAGGAAACTAAGTTTCGAACCGAGGATTCGGTTATCGAGGAGGAGAAAATGTTCAAAACACCGCTGCACGAAGCCGATCCCGTTATCGCCGCATCGATTGCCCGCGAAGGCACCCGTCAGGCTGAACAGATCGAATTGATCGCATCCGAGAACATCGTTTCCCAGGCTGTGATCGACGCGCAGGGCTCAGTCCTGACCAACAAATACGCCGAAGGTTATCCGGGCCGCCGCTATTATGGCGGGTGCGAATATGTGGATGAGGTCGAGCAGGAAGCCATCGACCGGCTGAAGCAGCTGTTCGGGTGTGAATACGCAAACGTCCAGCCGCATTCCGGCGCGCAGGCCAATGGCGCGGTCAAGCTGGCCCTGCTCAACCCCGGTGATACGATCCTTGGCATGTCGCTGGATGCAGGCGGCCACCTGACCCACGGTGCGAAGCCCGCGCAATCCGGCAAGTGGTTTCGCCCGGTCCAGTACGGCCTGACCGATGCGGGGCTGATTGACTACGATCAGGTCGCGGCGCTGGCCAAGGCCGAAAAGCCCAAGCTGATCATCGCCGGTGCATCGGCCTATTCTCAGAAGATCGATTTTGCCCGTTTCCGCGCCATTGCCGATGAGGTCGGCGCATGGCTGCTGGCCGACATGGCCCATATTGCCGGTTTGGTTGCGACGGGCCTGCACCCCTCGCCCATCGGACATGCCCATGTGGTGACTTCGACCACCCATAAAACCCTGCGCGGTCCACGTGGCGGGATCATCCTGACCAATGACGAAGCGCTGGCGAAAAAGATCAACTCGGCCGTGTTCCCCGGTTTGCAGGGCGGCCCCCTGATGCATGTCATCGCAGGCAAGGCCGTCGCGTTCGGAGAGGCGCTGCAGCCCGAGTTCAAAACCTACATGCAGCGCGTGATCGACAGCGCAGCGGCCCTGGCCAATGTGATGATGGCGCGCGGGTGTGACATCGTTTCCGGCGGGACGGAAAACCACCTGATGCTAGTCGATCTGCGGCCCATCGGCGTGACCGGCAAAGACGCCGAAGCCGCGCTGGAACGGGCTGGGTTCACTTGCAACAAGAACAGCGTGCCGGGCGATCCCGAGAAACCCACCGTGACAAGCGGCATCCGACTGGGCACCGCAGCTGGCTGCAGCCGGGGCTTTGGCCCCGAAGAGTTCAAGCAGATCGGCCACCTGATCGGCGACGTGCTGGATGCGCTGGCACAATCCCCCGACGGTGACGAAGCGGTTGAACAAGCCACCCGCCGGAAAGTCCGCGCGATCTGCGCCAGCCACCCGATCTACTGAAAGACCAAGACATGATCTACGACCTGATTGTCATCGGCGGCGGGCCGGGCGGCTATGTTGCAGCCATTCGCGCGGCTCAGCTGGGCATGAAAGTGGCCTGCGTCGAAGGGCGCGGGGCCCTCGGCGGAACCTGCCTGAACGTGGGGTGCATCCCCTCCAAAGCGTTGCTGACCTCCTCGGCCAAATATGCCGAAATTGCACATCTCTCCTCCCATGGCATTGCGGTCGAGGGGGCCAGCATCGACGTGGGCGCGATGATGGGACGCAAGGACAAGATCGTTGGCGATCTGACCAAGGGCATCGCGTTTCTGTTCCAGAAAAACGGCGTTGAACTGATCGAGGGCTGGGCCAGCATTCCCGCCGATGGGCAGGTAAAGGTCGGTGACACGGTCTATGAGGCCAAAAGCATCCTGATCGCAACAGGGTCCGAGCCGACCCCGCTGAACGGGATCGAGATTGACGAGCAGGACGTTCTGAGCTCGACCGGGGCGTTGGCACTGGACACCGTGCCCGAGCATCTGGTTGTTGTCGGCGCAGGTGTGATCGGCCTGGAACTGGGGCAGGTCTGGTCGCGATTGGGGGCCAAGGTCACGGTGGTCGAGTATCTCGACCGCGTTCTGCCGGGCATCGATGGCGAAATTGCCAAACTGGCGCAGCGGTCCTTGTCCAAACGTGGCCTGAAGTTTCAGCTTGGCCGGGCCCTGAGGTCCATCGACAAGGGCGCGGCGGGATTGACCCTGACGCTGGACCGGGTCGGCAAGGACAAGGAAGAGGTGATCGAGGCCGACAAGGTTCTGATCGCCGTTGGCCGCCGCCCTGTCACGCGCGGGCTTGGGCTGGAGGAGCTTGGCATTGCCGTAAATCCGCGTGGCTTCATCGAAGTGGATGGTGCGTTCCAGACTTCGGTTCCCGGCATCTATGCCATCGGCGATTGCATCCCCGGTCCGATGCTGGCGCATAAAGCCGAAGAAGACGGCGTTGCCTGTGTCGAGATGCTGGCCGGTGAAGCAGGCCATGTGGATTACAACACCGTTCCGGGCGTGGTTTACACCGACCCCGAGGTCGCCTCGGTCGGCTTGACCGAAGAGGCGTTGAAAGAGGCGGGCACCGAATATTCGGTCGGCAAGTTCGCTTTCATGGCCAACTCGCGTGCCCGTTCGACCGGAGAAACCGACGGCGCGGTCAAGGTTCTGGCGGGTCCAAATGGCAAAATCCTGGGTGCGCATATCTGCGGTGCCCATGGCGGCGATCTGATTGCCGAACTGGTTCTGGCCATGACCAAAGGCGCAACCGTGTCCGAGGTCGCCTCCACCTGTCATGCGCACCCGGCCATGGGCGAGGCGGTCAAGGAAGCCTGCCTTGACGTCATGGGCCGCGCGATCCACGCGTAAGGGGGGCCGCCAGATGACCATCCAGCTTCGCCCCCGCCACCCCGAAAAGGCCAAGAAGGCCGACAGCGCCATTCCGCGCAAGCCAAAGTGGATCCGCCGGAAAAAGATCGAGGGGCCTGAGTATTACGAAACCCGCCGCCTGATGCGTGACCACAATCTGGCAACGGTGTGTGAAGAGGCCGCCTGCCCCAATATCGGCGAATGCTGGTCCAAGCGCCACGCGACCATGATGATCATGGGCGAGGTCTGCACCCGCGGCTGTTCCTTCTGCAACGTCGCCACAGGTCGCCCCGACGCGCTGGACGCGTTCGAGCCGGGGCGCGTTGCGGCGGCGGTGAAAAAGCTGGGCCTGCGCCATGTGGTCATCACCTCGGTGGACCGCGATGATCTGGACGATGGCGGGGCCGGGCATATCGCCCAGACCATCCGAGCCGTGCGCCACCAGAACCCCGGCACCACGGTCGAGGTTCTTACGCCCGATTTTCTGGGCAAGGACGATGCGGCGGATGTTGTGTTCGATGCGGCGCCGGATGTTTTCAACCACAATCTGGAAACCGTGCCGCATCTGTATCCGACGGTTCGGCCCGGTGCGCGGTACTATGCGTCGCTACGTTTGCTGGACGATGCCAAGCGCGCCAATCCCGAGATTTTCACCAAATCCGGCCTGATGGTTGGTTTGGGTGAAAGCCTGAACGACGTGCGGCAGGTGATGGATGATCTGCGCGCGGCACAGGTCGATTTCCTGACCGTCGGCCAATACCTGCAGCCGACCCCGAAACATCACCCGATCGACCGGTTCTGGTCACCGGAGGAGTTTGCCCAACTGGAACAGATCGCACGGTCCAAGGGCTTTTTGCACGTGTCAGCCACTCCGCTGACCCGGTCGTCGTTCCACGCGGACGAAGATTTTGCCGCCCTCAGGCAGGCCCGCCAGCGGGCCGACGCCAAAGGGGCATAAACCAACGCTATCGGGAGGGAGAAACCATGGAAGCGTTAAATTCAATCGTAGGGGCCATCAATGGCGTCGTGTGGGGGCCGCTGATGCTGGTCCTCATCCTTGGCGTCGGCTTCTTCTTGCAGGTGGGGCTGAAATTCATGCCGATCCTGCGCATTGGCACGGGCTTCAGCCTGCTGTTCAAAGGCCGTGAAGGTCAGGGCGAGGGGCAGATCAGCCCGTTCAACGCGCTGATGACCTCGCTGTCGGCGACAATCGGCACGGGGAACATTGCCGGTGTGGCCACTGCTGTCTTCCTGGGCGGTCCGGGCGCCTTGTTCTGGATGTGGATGACCGCCCTGGTGGGCATGGCCACCAAATATGCCGAAGCCGTCTGCGCGGTGAAATACCGTGAAAAGGACGAGCTGGGCAACTATGTCGGCGGCCCGATGTACTACATCAAGAACGGTCTGGGCGCGAAATGGGCCTGGTTGGGTGTGGCCTTTGCCCTGTTTGGCGCAATCGCAGCCTTCGGTATCGGCAACGGCGTGCAGGCCAACGGTGTGGCACAGGTTCTGGAATCGAACTTCGGCCTGAACACCTCGGTCACCGGCGTGGTTCTGATGGTTCTGACCGCAGCCGTGATCCTGGGTGGCATCACCCGCATCGGTGCGGTTGCCGGTAAACTGGTTCCGTTCATGGCGGTCGCCTACATCGTCGCCGGTCTGCTGGTTCTGCTGATCAACATTGGCAACATTGGCAACGCCCTGTCGCTGGTCTTCACCTACGCCTTCACCCCGTCCGCCGCCGAAGGTGGTTTCGCGGGTGCTGCCGTCTGGGCCGCGATCCGTTTCGGTGTGGCGCGTGGTGTGTTCTCGAACGAAGCCGGTCTGGGCTCGGCCCCGATCGCACATGCCGCAGCCGAGACCAAAGGTCCGGTCAATCAGGGCCTGATCGCGATGCTGGGCACGTTCATCGACACCATCATCGTCTGCTCGATCACCGGTCTGGCAATCATCTCGTCTGGTGCATGGACATCGGGTGAATCCGGTGCAGCGCTCACCAGCCACGCCTTTGAACTGTCGCTGCCGGGTATCGGCGGGTATCTGATCGCCATCGCTCTGTCGATCTTTGCCTTCACCACCATCCTCGGCTGGTCCTTCTATGGCGAAAAATGCGTCGAGTTCCTGTTGGGTGTGAAATCCCTGATCCCCTACCGCGTCCTGTGGATCGTCATGATCTATTTCGGAGCGACCGCGGATCTGGGTTTCATCTGGCTGCTGGCCGACACACTGAACGCCATGATGGCCATCCCGAACCTGATCGCCCTGGCGCTGCTGAGCCCAATCGTCTTCAAGCTGACGAAAGAGTTCTTTGCCAGCGGAGGCCAGTCGGAAGAGCCCGGCGGTACGCCTGCCGAATAATCCCGGCCTTTGCAAAAACGGGGGGCCAACCCGGCCCCCCGCCTTTGAAACAGATTTCCCTATCTCGAGGAGAGACGTGATGGCGACGAAAATACTGCTGCCAATCGATCACACTGACGACCGCTCGTGGAAGACTGCGCTGCCGGTCGCGTTGGAACAGGCGAAATTCTACGGTGCCGAACTGCACGCGGTGGCCGTCATCCCCGAGATCATCCAGCTGCCGAACCTGCCCGCCAACTATGGCGCGGGTGCCAAAGACCACGTGCGGGGCGCGGTTCAGGCCATTCTGGATCACGGCAATGCCTCGGACGTGCCGGTGCATATCGAAGAAGGCAGCGTCTACCGCGAAATCCTGAAGCTGGCCCATAAGAACGGCTTTGACCTGATCGTCATGGCATCGACCAAGGGCGATTTCCCGAATTATGAGATTGGCCCGAACCTGGCCCGAGTGGTGCGCAACGCGCATTGCACCGTCATGGTCGTTCGCTACCAGTCCCGCTGATCGAAAGGTGAGAATTATGTCCGACATGAAACGCACGCCCTTGTACGCCTTGCACGTTGATTTGGGAGGTAAGCTGGTTGATTTTGCGGGCTGGGAGATGCCTGTTCAGTATCCGATG
>NZ_JBQFLT010000018.1:0-46507 GCF_056531425.1 Ruegeria sp. N4 | reverse complement strand
GCCTATCACCACCCTGACCTTGCAACACTGTAGGCCTCGTCTAGGTGTATTTGGGAGGCCTAGCTTCGTAACCAAACGTTACTATTTTGGAATACGGACGCGCGTTTTCTCCGCACCAGGGAAACTGCAAAGTTCAGTTATGAATGTCCGGTTTGGGCTGGAAGCGGATAGTGGGATATTCCCGGCTAAGTGTACACGACCATGGGAAGAATTAAGCCACAAGGAGTTTCCTCGGCAGGGCGCAACTCCTTGAAACCTGCTTTTTTGTATGCAGCAATCGCCCGGCATTGCTCGGGTGTGGATCAGTGGCGATCACCGGTGCACCCTCCTCAAAAAGTGTTTTGAGCCTTTGGGTTTTGCCGAAAAGTGCGGGGGGTTGAAACACCGTGGGTCACAATTAGGAGACCAGAGTTGTTGGCAATCGAAAAGGGCACTTGCAGGAGGATCACGGATACGATGGCACCCTTCGCTGGCACCAGTGCCGAGTATATCACATGGTATCTCTTTAGATCAGAGGTACATTCTTTTTCGCCAAAGCAATCTATGGAATTTTACACCTTTTTTCGAAGAGATAGGAAAACTACGAAACTCGGTTGCACGAGAGAACGCGGCAAATCTGCCTGTAAGTGCCCGACGATCCGTCGATAGCTTCAGGTCACTACCAGAGCATGGACGATACCTAAAAACACGCGCGCGCCCGTCCATTGGATCGGCACTGGTCTATTTCGCGCGGTCCAGCTTCTTGCGTGCCGCCCGTCGCACGAATGTTTCGGCGTCGCTCTCGGCAATCTCTTTCAACCGGTCCATCGCGGTGTTGTCACCGATCCGCGCCAGCGCCTGAGCGGCGACCTTGCGAATTTGGGCATTGTCCTTGGCTGTCATCTTAACAAGTTCGCCCCGCGCCTTGGCTCCACCCAGCCGTCCAAGCGCGTCGACCGCGGCAATTAGACCGCCTTCGTCCAGCTTGGGCAACGCTTTCAGGATCGGTTGCACCGCCTCTTTCTTGTTCATCCGTCCCAGCACGAATATTGCACGGGTCGTTCTGGCATTGGGTGCGCCGGCGTCCTCGATGACCCGGACCAGCGCAGCCAGGTCCTCGGCCTTCGCCTTGCCGGCCAGTTCCTCCAGCGAGTGGCCACAATCGGTGGCCAGCATGCGCTCAGCAATGTTGTCTAGCTCTGCCATTGTCGCCTCCTTAGCATTCCTCGACATCGTCGTCGTCGTTGATGTTGTTGCACTGCGATGTATTCAGGTTGGGCAGCGCAACGTTGATGTTGTTAGTGCCGCAACCGGTCATCAGGTTTGTGAGGTCGCAACTGTCGTCACTGTCAATGTGCGAGTTGTCGCCGACCACATGGGTCAGTTCGTGCACCCATGTCCATGGCGATGCCCCTGGCCCGACCCAAAACCCTCGCCGGTCCGACGGGTGCGCGGCACACCCGAACGGGCTGGGGTTATTGACGTAATACCCAACAACATTCGCTCCCAGGTTCCGGCCCAAATCGAACAGTTCGTCTTCGTCATCGCTCACGCTGTGGCCGCTGCCCCGGCAATCGTCCTGCTCAAAAACCAGCAGCCCGGGGTTGTTCACCGTGATGCTGTCCGTTGGATAGATCCAGACATCGCACTCGTTCTGGTAAACGTCGTTGCCATTGTCCAGGTCGCGCTGGATCTGAGGCGTAGCCCCCTGGATTGTAACCAGCGCCACTTTGACAAATGGCATATTCTGGATTCGGTCCATCTGCGCCAAAACCGATCGGTTGCGGGGATTGTCGTTGCCGTAGACGCCAAGGATATCCTCGCGCAGTGAAAGGCGCCCGGTTTTGTCCAGGCACGAGCCCGCCACATTTCTGATGCTTGCACTCATGGCCCGGCCCCCTATTGCAGGTTAACCAGGACGGGGATCAGGCCAGTGCCCTCCTCCAGCGGTGCCAGCGCCTTGCCCAGCACTGCGCCAAACGCTCGGTCGCGGTCGATGGCTTTCATCGCATGGCCCGGCATGTCCGCCGAGGTCAGCAGGTCCCCGACCGCGATCGGCTCCATGCGTGCATCGACCTTGCAATAGACCTTACCGACCAACGCGATTGGCATCCGGTCCTCGACGTCGTGACGCTTGTCCATGACGATTCCCGGTTTGAAATCGCCGGCGCCCGAAATCACGCCTACCACTCTTGGATCATAGACACGTTCGCATGGCACCAGCGATCCGTCATCGATCAGCGACATAACAGTGCCGGGGCTCGCATCGGCCACGGCACAGGCGGCCACATCGAAATCCTCGGCAAAGTCCGCGTTCTGCATGATAATGTCGCCGGCGTCACCATTGATATGGATCGTGGCTTGGCTCAGCGTCGTGTTGTCGCCGTCCGAGGCGAAGACCACGATATCGCCGTCGGCACCGTTGCCACCGATCCACATGTTGCCGCCGCCAGCATCTAGCCGGATACGGTCATCACCATTATCGGCCCGTAACGTGATATCGCCGTCGGCGCCGTTGCCGCCCGCGCGGTAGTTCCCGGAATCGCCGCTCATGTGGATCGTCGCCGCGGCCGTCGATTGCGTGCTTGCGCCGCTGGGCATCAGCACGAGGTCACCATCGGCGCCATTCGCACCCAGCCACAAGTTGCCGCCGCCGGCATCAAGGTGGATACGCCGTTCACCACTGACGGAATTCAGCGTGATATCGCCGTCCGCGCCATTACCTCCAGCCCGATAGTTGCCGGAGTCGCCGCTCATATGGATCGTACCCGCCGAAGCCGATTGGCTGGTCGCCCCGCTGGGCATTAGCACAAGGTCCCCGTCGGCGCCGTTCCCACCTAAATACGCGTTGCCACTGCCCGCATCCAGATGGATGCGTCGCTTACCGTCATTGGCATTCAAAAGCAGATCACCGTCGGTGTTGTCGCCACCAGCCGAGATGTTTCCGTTGTTCGAATTTATCGAAATAGCCATGAATATGTCTCCGTAATATCAGAGGTTTGTCGCCAGTCTGGGCGGATCAAAAAATAGGTAATTAAAATTTGTATAGAGGGGCGATTGCGTGTTGGTACAATAACGCCTCAGGCCCGAGACCGTGCAATAATTGTACCATGACAACCCGTTTTACGCAACTATCCTCAATCTCCGGGTCGTCATCGGCGCACGCAATTCAAACCCTTGGCCCAAGAGCACTTGCTATTGAGCCGGACACTCGCCGGCTCCAGCGAGCATTCGGCGGCTTGTTGTCCCTTGCCTCGGTTCCGACCGACGCATAAAACCAATCCGCGTTGTCCACGACAACCCACTGCAGCACGCACTTGTCCGCTAACGGCCCAATCCCGACCTTCGCCGAGCATTCAAGATGCCGCAGCGGCAGCACGCATTCGGCCATTCGCTGCAGGCGCGAAACCTAATAAGCCCGCCGTCGGGGGGGCGTGAGAAAGGCGACAGTTGGCTCCTGATCTTGAATGTCGATTTCATTTCCACATTCTGAGTTGGTTATCGAATTTGACCATCCCGCGAAATATTGAAGCGTTCACAGAAGAGGTCTTGTGATTTAGTCAGAACGACGAAGGAGTGCATGCGCTAATGACTTTACAGGGTGTGTCTCCAGCGTTTCGAAACCTGTGTGGCAATATGCTTGAGAAATAGTACGCGTCCCCGGGACCCAGAACCCTGGACTGCCCATCTACCGTCACTTCAAGACGGCCCTCTATCACAACCGCGCATTCCTCTCCTTCATGCGATAGTTCAGACCGACCCGAGTCAGCTCCGACGTCGTACTTTTCTATGAGCATCTGAAGCTTTCTGTCTCGGCGCTCACCTGCGACAAGCAAATAGGAAACTCCGGGTGATCCAAGATCACGCATGCTGCTGTGAGGAAAATAAAAGCTGTCGTCGTTTTTGAGTTCAAAGCTGAAAAAGAAACCAAGATTTATGTCTACACCTGCAAGAATCTTCTTGAGCAATGCCACAGACGGCTGGGACGATCCGCTTTCAATTTGAGAAATCGTACCGCTTCCCACACCGGCCCGCTTTGCCATTTCGCGCTGACTGAGGCCCTTTGAGGTTCGAATCAATCGCAGCCGTCTTGCGGTTTCCAGATCAGATTTTAGTGAGGCATCCATAATGATTTCCCGCTTTTGATTTTAAGCACATTAGGGGGCGGCGGTCTGTTTTTCAATAACTTACAGAATCGCGTAAAACCGGGTGTGCGGAAGGTCTGAACTCTGCAAAGATTTGTCATCAAATGAAAATCTGTTTCACGAGGAAAGAACGTGCTCGATCAACCCAACTCAATGTCATCGTTTTGGATGCCGTTTTCGGCCAATCGTGATTTCCTTCGCGAGCCCCGAATGATCCAAGCGGCTGATGGGATGTACTTCACTACCTCCGATGGTCGCAGGATCATGGACGGCACCGCCGGACTGTGGTGCGTCAATGCCGGTCACCGTGATCCGCTTATCGTTGAAGCGGTACAGAAACAGGTGCACGAGCTGGATTACGCACCAAACTTCCAGTTCTCACACCCGCAGGCATTTGAGTTGTCGGCAAAGCTGACCGCGATGATGCCTGAGGGGATGAACCATGCTTTCTTCACCAACTCTGGCTCCGAGTCTGTTGATACGGCGCTAAAGATTGCGCTGCACTACCATCGAATGCGCGGCGATGGGGCGCGTACGCGTTTGATCGGGCGCGAGCGTGGCTACCACGGCACAGGGTTTGGTGGCATCTCGGTTGGCGGTATCGTCAAGAACCGCATGCATTTCGGCACGCTTCTGACCGGCGTTGATCACCTGCGTCACACGCATGATCTGGACAAAAACGCTTTCTCCCGCGGTTGCCCACAACACGGGGCAGAGCTGGCAGACGATCTGGAGCGTTTGGTTGCTTTGCATGACGCCTCGACCATTGCGGCTGTGATCGTCGAACCAATGGCCGGTTCGACCGGTGTTCTCCTGCCGCCGAAAGGATACCTAAAGCGGCTGCGTGAGATCTGCGACCGCCATGGCATTCTGCTGATTTTCGACGAGGTCATCACCGCTTTTGGCCGCTTGGGGGCAGCGACAGCATCAGAGTATTATGATGTAAAGCCGGACATCATCACGACCGCCAAAGGCCTCACCAATGGTGTCATTCCGATGGGAGCGGTCATCGTATCCGACAAGATATATGACTCGGCTATGGAAAACGCCGATGCGCCGATTGAGCTGTTCCACGGTTATACCTATTCCGCCAACCCTGTGTCCTGCGCCGCGGCGCTGGCAACGCTGGAGAGTTACAAGCAGAATGATCTATTCCGGCGCGCTGCATTGCTGTCGCAGCCCTGGGAGGATCAGCTTCACAGCCTCAAGGGTCTGCCCAACGTCATCGATATCCGCAATCTGGGATTGGTGGGCGCGGTCGAGCTTGCACCACGAGAGGGCGCGCCTGGGGCACGGGGTTATGATGCAATGAAACGGGGCTGGGACGCCGGAATAATGATCCGTGTCACCGGTGACATTATCGCCTTGTCGCCGCCGCTTATCATTTCGGAACCTGAAATAACGACACTCTGTCAAACACTTGGAGAGGTATTGGCTGACTTGCCATGACCACTGACTTCTAACCCCAAAAAGGACTGACATCATGAAAGATGCATCCCCGATCGCTTTGATCGGCCACTACATTAATGGCCAAATCACTGCTCCTTCTGGTGAGAAGACCCAGCCGGTATTCAACCCTGCAACCGGTGCGCAAACCGGCGAGGTGTCGCTGGCGACTGTTCAGAAAGTTGACGACGCAGTGGCCGCTGCCAAAGCGGCGTTCCCGAAGTGGTCGAACACACCACCGATCCGCCGTGCCCGCCTGATGAACAACTTCCTCGCCCTTGTACGCGAGCACAAAGACGAACTGGCCCGCGCTATCACTGTAGAGCACGGCAAAGTATTCACCGACGCTCAGGGCGAGGTTGAGCGCGGCATTGATATCATCGAGTTTGCCTGCGGCATTCCGCAACTCCTCAAGGGCGATTACACGGAGCAGGTCTCCACTGGCATGGACAACTGGACAACGCGTCAGGCGTTGGGCGTTGTGGCCGGAATTACTCCCTTTAACTTCCCGGTCATGGTGCCGATGTGGATGTTCCCGATTGCCATCGCGGCAGGCAATACCTTCATCCTGAAGCCGTCGCCAACCGACCCGTCCGCTGCTCTGCTATACGCGGATCTGATGCAGAAGGCCGGCTTCCCCGACGGTGTGTTCAACGTCGTACAAGGTGACAAGGTGGCCGTGGATGCGTTGTTGAAGAACGACGACGTCAAGGCCGTTTCCTTTGTCGGTTCGACCCCGATTGCGAACTACATCTACGAAGTTGGTGCGCGGCATGGCAAACGGGTTCAGGCTCTGGGTGGCGCAAAGAACCACATGCTGGTTATGCCCGACGCCGACATGAACAAGGCTGCGGACGCCCTGATCGGCGCAGCCTTTGGCTCGGCAGGCGAACGCTGCATGGCGATCTCGGTTGCTCTGCTGGTTGGTGATGCTGCCGATAAGTTGATGCCGGTCCTGAAAGAGCGCGCCGAAACTCTGAAGGTCAAGAATGGCCTAGAGCTGGACGCCGAGATGGGTCCGATCGTGACGGCTGCTGCGCGCGACCGGATCAAGGGCTACATCGACTCTGGCGTTGCAGAAGGTGCTGACCTGCTGGTCGATGGCCGCGACTATACCGTCGAAGGGCATGAGCAAGGCTTCTTCCTGGGCGGTACCCTGTTCGACAACGTCACCCCCGACATGAAGATCTACAAGGAAGAGATCTTTGGCCCGGTCCTGTCCTGCGTCCGCGTCTCAAACTTTGCCGAAGGCCTGCAACTGATCAACGACCACGAGTTCGGCAATGGTGTGTCGCTGTTCACCCGTGACGGCAACGTCGCGCGTGAATTCGGCAAGCAGGTTCAGGTCGGCATGGTCGGCGTCAATGTTCCGATCCCGGTTCCGATGGCCTGGCACGGTTTTGGCGGCTGGAAGAAGAGCCTGTTCGGCGACATGCACGCCTATGGCGAGGAGGGTGTGCGTTTCTACACCAAGCAGAAATCCATCATGCAGCGCTGGCCTGAAAGTATCTCGGAAGGTGCCGAGTTCGTCATGCCAACCGCAAAATGATCATCCGTTCCAAGGAGTGAAGAACATGTTCATTGGTGTTCCCAAGGAAATCAAGAACCATGAATATCGGGTCGGCCTGACCCCTGAAAGTGTCGCGGAACTGGTTTCGCATGGTCACAACGTCGTCGTGGAAACCAATGCCGGTGTTGGCATTGGGGCTGATGATAATGCCTATCGTGCCGCTGGCGCGGAGATTGCCGAAACCGCAGCAGACATCTTTGCCAATGCCGAGATGATCGTGAAGGTGAAAGAGCCCCAGGCCGTGGAACGCGCCATGCTGCGTGAGGGTCAGATCCTTTATACCTATCTGCATCTGGCCCCCGACCCGGAACAAACCAAAGATCTGGTCGACTCGGGCGCTGTCTGCATCGCTTATGAAACCGTCACCGACGACAATGGCGGTCTGCCCCTGCTGAAACCGATGAGCCAGGTGGCCGGTCGCATGTCGATCCAGGCCGGTGCCGGTGCGTTGGAGAAAGCAAAGGGAGGCCTAGGCGTGCTGCTGGGCGGCGTGCCTGGTGTGAAACCAGGCAAGGTCGTGATCATCGGTGGCGGTGTTGTTGGGTTCAATGCGGCTCAGATGGCTGTTGGCTTGCACGCGGACGTGACCATTCTGGACCGCAATCCGGCAGTTCTGGAGAAGCTGGAAAACCACTTCGAGGCCTCGGCCAAGGTTGTCTATTCAACCAAAGCTGCACTCGAGGAAGAAGTCACCAATGCGGATCTGGTTGTTGGCGCGGTTCTGATCCCGGGCGCTGCTGCGCCCAAGCTGGTTTCACGCGAGCTGATCTCGAAAATGAAACCCGGTGCGGTCGTCGTGGACGTGGCGATCGATCAGGGCGGCTGCTTTGAAACGTCCAAAGCCACCACTCACGCAGAGCCTACCTATGTTGTCGACGATGTTGTTCATTACTGCGTCGCCAACATGCCTGGCGCAGTCGCCCGAACCTCGACCTATGCACTGAACAACGTCACGCTGCCGCACGCTCTGGCTATTGCCAACAATGGCTGGAAGCAGGCGCTTGCAGACAATCGACACCTGAAGAATGGCCTGAACGTGGCCCACGGGAAGGTGACTTACAAGGCTGTGGCCGATGATCTTGGATACGAGTTCATCGCCCCGGAATTTTGCTGACTTGAAGCAAAGAAATGTCCCGTTGCGCGTATTGCGGCGGGACACACACCACTGAGGAGGAAACCTTAATGATTACGAAGATTAACCGCCGCGCCCTCGGCGCGATGGGTGGCGCAGCTTTGCTCGCTGCAACCACAATCTCAACGACCGCTGCAGCGGAAGACATGGCACTGCGCTTCGCTGGCGTGTTCCCGATCGATCATCAGGGCACGAAGATGATGGAACAGGTCGCAGCGGATGTGGCAGCAGCGGATGTCGGCTTGAAGGTCGAGGTCTTCCCTGCAAACCAGCTGGGTTCTGGTGAGGCGCTGTTCGAAGATGTTGCACGCGGCAACATCGATCTGGCATCGGCGTTCATCTATGCCGATACAGATCCACGCCTCGAATTCCTGTCAATGCCGTTCCTGCTGGGCGGCTGGGATGACATGGAGAGCACGCTTCTGAACATGGACTCCGAGTTCAACACCATCCTGCAAGAGATCACCGACGAATATGGCGTGCGCGTCATGGCGCAGAATCCGGAAGGGTTCATCGGCATCGTTTCGTCGCAAGAGCCCCAGAACTGGAATACTTTTGACGACAAGGGCATGAACATTCGCGTCTGGTCGTCCAGCGTTGTGAAGTCGATGGTCGAAGAACTGGGTTACCAGGCGACCACCATGGCATGGGGCGACATCTTCCCCGCACTTCAGGCCGGTATTGTTGATGGGGCGATCTGCTGCACCAAGACAGCCACCTACTCGATCTTCGCTCAGTCAGATGTTGGCACCCATTTTGTCGAGTACAACTCGATTTCGGAACTGACAACTTTCTATGCGTCGCAGCGGACACTCGACAAGCTGAACGATGAACAGCGCACCGCTCTGCAAGCCGCTATGACCAAGGCGTCCGAAGACTTCTTTGCCTACAACCGTGAGAACGACGAAGTGTTCGGCCAGAAACTGATCGACAAAGGCTACACCATCTTGCGCCTGAGCGACGAAGAACAAGCTGCGATGGCCGCTCATGTCCAGGAAACGGTCTGGCCCGCAATGGCACAAAACGTCGGTCAGGACATCATCGACCGCCTGCTGGCAGCAAAAGAACAGCAATAATCACTGAGAAGAAGGGCCAGCAGATCAGCTGGCCCTTTTTTGGTCTTTGGCTCAACAAAGGGAGGGAGAAAGATGTCTAGTTCTGAAGCTGAACGTCCATTGGTCGTCGAAAGCGCAGAAAAGAAGAGTTCGCAAAAAATCACTGACGAGTTGCCAGTCACTATTGGGTATCCGCTGAAAGCAGTGGCTTTTGTCATGAGGCAGATCGTTATGTTTGC
This sequence comes from Ruegeria sp. N4, assembly GCF_056531425.1. NCBI lineage: Bacteria > Pseudomonadati > Pseudomonadota > Alphaproteobacteria > Rhodobacterales > Roseobacteraceae > Ruegeria > Ruegeria sp. N4. The sequence continues at coordinate 36,941 of NZ_JBQFLT010000018.1, read as the reverse complement.
CGGTTTCCTGATGGCTTTCACATTTGGGGCAGTTGTTGTCATCCGGTATGGATTTGGCGGTGATCTGTTTGCCTACGAAGAATGGCTTTTGGGCATTAGCATCATCGGCTTTTTTGCAGGTGCTGTTCTGGCCTCTGCCCGCAACCTGCACATCAACGCGGACATTCTTGGCATTGTGATCCAAAATCCTCGGTTGATTTGGTGGCGCGGCTTTGTCGTCCTGACAGTCGAGGTGCTGGTGATCCTATTCCTCATGTACGCCTGTTATGTCTCGCTGCTTGATGACTTCTCATTCCCCCGGCTGCGCGCAACCCCGGTGCTGCGCATTCCGTTTGTGACCTGGCGGATTGCAATCATGATTGCCTTTGGCCTCATGGCGACGTTCACGGCGGCATATTTGTACGTGCACATCCGCAAAGGGCTCGGTCTACCCCTGAGATCCGAAATGCAAAAAGGAGAAACCAAATGATCATCGGAGGAAGTCTCCTTATCGTCTGCTTTATGCTGCTGTTAGGCGTCAGCGTTTATGTGGCATTCGGATCGGTTTTGATTTTCATCGCCCTTATTGGAGATCAATCCATCACCGGCTACTTGCCCACCGGCTCTACAGGTATCCGCTCACTGGTGCTTCTGGCGATCCCCCTCTTCATGATTGCCGGTGGCATCATGGAAAAAGGTAAGATCGCCGCCCCTCTTGTTGCACTGGCTGAAATGTTCATTGGTCACATCAAAGGAGGTTTGAGCGCAGCGGGGGTGCTGGCCTGCGGTGTGTTTGGCTCCATTTCCGGCAGTGCAAACGCAACGCTGACCTGTATCGGCGGCATCATGATGCCCCACCTGAAAAAGGCCAACTATCCGGGTGGGCAATCGGCGGCTTTGATCGTAGCGGCCAGCCCTTTAGGTCTGTTGATCCCGCCGAGTTCGTCGCACATCCTTTATGGCTGGGTCGCACAGCAGCATGTACTAAAGTGCTTCTTGTCCACGGTCATTCCGGCGATCATCCTGATCACGCTATTGATAATCGTTAATCAGTTTATGCTGCGGAAGTATGACGACATCAACCTGACGGAACGTCCTAAACCGTTCCTGCCGACATTCGGAGTTCAGGCACGTTTGGCCGGGCCTGCGCTTATGATGCCGCTGATCATTCTGGGCGGGATCTATGGCGGCATAATGACGCCAACCGAGGCTGCGGGTATCGCAGTGGTCTACTCGATCCCGATCGCGATTTACTTCTACCGTGGCCTGACCTGGAAAACTCTGGCCCAGACGATCCAGAATTCCGGTGTTACGATTGGTGTGGTCATGGTCATGATCTTCATGGTTCTGATCGTGTCGGACAACCTGATCTCGCAGGGTGCACCTCAGTTGGCCAAAGATCTGGTCTATTCCGTTTCGGACAATCCGGTCGTCATCCTTCTGATGATCAACGTCGTGATGATCCTGATCGGGATGCTGATGGACGATATCTCCGGTCTGCTTTTGGCAACACCAATCCTACTGCCCATCGCGCAGAGCACCGGCATGGATCCCATCCATTTTGCGGCCGTGATTGGCGTGAACTTAGGTATGGCGAACATCACCCCTCCGACTGCACCTCTGCTCTATCTTGGTGCGCAGGTCTGTGATGAACCGGTTTCGCGCATGTTATGGCCGACTTTGATCTTCATAGTCTTTGCCTGGCTCCCAACGCTGATGTTGACAACTTTTGTACCAGAGTTGGCCCTGTTCCTGCCGGACCTCCTGCTCAGCAGGTAGCGACGGGAAAGCACAAATAAGCCCAAGACGAAACTGCACGCACCCCATTCTTACGGCTGGGGTGCCTGTGCGCCCTCCCGAAGGTGAAATAGGAGCGGCGAGTTAGCAGCAGAAAACTGAAGACCTGAATACGGAGGTTTGAAATGTACAAAAATATTCTAGTCGCTCTGTCTCTGGAGCATGGCATCAGTGAACACGCACTTGCGGCGGCACATGCCCTTGTATCCGAAGGTGGAAAAATCACTGCCGCGCATATCCATGAGCCCCCAAACAGACAGATAATGTACTATATGGATGAAGGAATCGCAGAAAAGTCTCTCCAAAGAGCAAAGGCGCGCTTGGCCGAGCGCCTAACAAGTGAGACAGAAGTGTCGTCTATCCTGATCGAGAGCCAATCGGCGGGTCGCGCAATCACCGAATACGCCAACAAACACGGCATCGACTGTATCGTCCTCGCTTCACACAAACCTGGGATGAAAGAGTTCTTTTTGGGTTCCACGGCTGCTCTCGTTGTTCGCCATGCTCAGTGTTCGGTGCATGTACTCCGACTGTGACGCTGGCACCCGCAACATGCTCGTAACTTCGCCCAGTGAAATCTGCGGTGATAAGCACGTCTCACGGTGACCAAGGTCTAATTTTGGTGCACCTAAAAGAGTTTCACTTTGCGGCCTTTGGGAGGTATGATTCGCAGCCAATCTCGGCGGCAACGCGGCATCCTTTGATATCCTCTTTTGTCAACGTCGGGTTGTCGTTGTGGGCGGGAATGGCGGAAAGGAGGATCAGTTATGGATACACCAAACTTACCTGCCATTCGCGCGCTTCGCCCAGCTTGGAACAAGGGACGCATCGTCGGTCAAAAACGCCCGTTAAAACCCAAACACGTCTGGGCAATTCGAGTAAGATTGGAGCTCGCAGAGAACCATCGCGACCTCGCTCTCTTCAATATGGCCATCGACAGCAAGTTGCGCGGTTGTGACTTGGTGAAGATGAAAGTCGTTGACATCATGGCCTCTGGTCAGATCAAGGAGCGGGCTTCGGTGCTGCAAAGTAAAACTCAGAAACCGGTCCGCTTCGAAATTTCTGAAGGTACTCGGACCTCCGTCGAGAAGTGGATGGAAGATGAACTTATGGTTGGGTCTGAATACCTTTGGCCAGGGCGTTTCCATGAGCGTTTGCACATTTCAACGCGCCAGTATGCCCGGATCGTGCGTGATTGGGTCACGTCTATAGGTTTGGAAGCCAGCGCATATGGCACACATTCGATGCGGCGCACAAAGGTTACTCAGATTTACAAAAAGACGGGCAATCTGCGCGCGGTACAACTCTTACTTGGGCATACAAAGATGGACAGTACCGTTCGGTATCTCGGAGTTGAGCTCGAGGATGCACTTGCTATAGCAGAGGCAATTGAAATCTGAATACTGCGGGCCGCTTTCGTTGGCGGCCCCAGCCAGTCATTCATCGACTAGGAAAGATACTGTGATCGCAGCCCGCATTCTGGACGCTCGATGCAGCCGCTAAGTTAGATCGTAAACAAATTTAATCTTCTTGGACATAAGGAAAATTCGCTACGCTTTCGCCAACAATTTTTTGTTGGACTGCAGTCTTTCAGTTCGTCAAACAAGCGCCGACGCAAAGAAGAGAAATGGCCAGCACAAAGCCGCGCATGCCTCAGTGGCTGCCGAAATAGGCCTCCAGCAGCCGTTCATCGTTGCGCAGTTCTTCGGCGGTTCCCGAGGTTTGCATGCGACCCGATTCCAGCACGTAGATCCGGCTGGCCAGAGACAGCGCGAAGTTGGCGTTTTGCTCGGTGATCACAACGGTCAGGCCGAATTCCTTGTTCAATTGTCGAACAACTTCGGCGATCTCGTTGCAAATCTTGGGGGCCAGGCCGATCGTCGGTTCGTCGATCAGCAGCAGTTCGGGGCTGGTCATCAGCGCACGCCCAAAGGACACCATCTGACGTTCACCCCCCGATTGGGTCGAGGTTTCCTGCCCTTCCCGCTCTTTCAGGCGCGGGAACAGCTTGTGGACCATGTCCATGTTGTCCTCGATATCCTCGCGGGCGGTATAGGCACCGACCATGAGGTTGTCGCGCACCGACATGTAGGGGAACAGGTTGAACCGTTCCGGCGCATAACCGACGCCGTGGCGCACGATCTCGGCGGGGGTCCGGCCCGTCAGACTGTGGCCATGCAGCCGGATGTCACCTTCGGTTTCCACCAAACCCATGATGCTGTCCAAAAGGGTGGACTTGCCTGCCCCGTTGGGGCCGACCACGGCGACGATCTCGCCCGGTTCGACGGTGATCGAGATGTCGGTCAGCGCCTGCGCCTTGTCGTAGAACGCCGACAGGTTTTCGATTTCCAGATAAGACATCAGGCGCTCCCCAGATACGAGGCCTGCACGGCCTTGTCATTCATCACCTCGGTAAAGGTGCCCTCGGCGATCATCGTGCCCCGCTCGATGGCGACGGCGCGGTCGATCAGTGGCTCCAGCGCGGGCAGATCATGGCTGACGATCAGGAAGGTCATGCCATCCTTGCGCATCTGCTGGATCAGTTCCGAGATCTGCGCGATCTCCCCCACGGTCAGACCGGCGAACACCTCGTCCAGCAGCATCACCTTGGGTGCGGTGGCCATGGTGCGGGCCATTTCCAGCTTGCGCAGATCACCCATGGCCAGCTCGGACGGGCTCCGTTCCAGATCGGCCTCGGTAAATCCGACGCTTAGGGCAAGCTCCCGTTCACGGTCGGGATCGGGAGATCTGGTGATCATCTGCCAGATATTGTCGGGCATCAGGCCTACGCGGATGTTTTCGGCCACGTTCATGTCGCCGAAAGGGCGCGGGATCTGATAGGTCCGGCTGACCCCGGCCTGAATCCGCTGTGATGTCGGCAGGGACGAGATCTCATTCCCGAACAGCTCGATCGTGCCGCTGTTCTGGCGATGCTCGCCCATGATCTGGCTGAACACGGTGGTCTTGCCCGCCCCGTTCGGACCGATCAGGCCCAGGGATTCACCCTCTTTGAGGGAGAAGGACAGACCATTGGTGGCGACCAGCCCGCCGAAGCGTTTGAACAGGTTTGTGACTTCCAGCGCTGCGGTCATGCCACACCTCCTTTCCGCAGCCGGGCAAAGCCGCGCTGTATCAGTTCGATCAGGCCTTTGGGCTGATACATGTAAAGGACCAGCGCGATCGCCCCGTAGACGAAGTACCGTTCGGCACCCGGCAGCACCGGACGCAGGTATTCCAGCAGGAAGGTCATGAAGAACGCTCCGATCATCGGACCGATGATGGTCGAGGTACCGCCCAGCAGCGCCGCCACGATGATGGTGAACAGGAAGCTGATGTCGAACAGAGCACGTGGTGCCAGCGAGCCCAGATAGTGGACATAGAACGCCCCGCCCAGCCCCGCGACCATCGCGCTGGTCAGAAAGGCAAACGCCTTGAGCCGCGTGGTGTTGAGGCCCGAGCCCCGCACGCTTTCCTCGTTCATGCCGATGGCGGCCAGCGCGGTGCCCAGACGGGTTTTCATCAGCAGCCACATGCTGATCGCAACGCTCAGCATCAGCGCGGTCGACAGGTAATAGCCGTTTGCCGCACCACGGGTCAGGGTCTGGATGCCCGACATGCCGCGGGTGCCGCCGGTCAGATCCGGACGGATCACCTGCACCAGTTGATACAGCAGCTCCATGAAGGCCAGCGTGACCAGAGCGAAGTAACTGCCACGGATGCGCAGCGCAGGCAGCAGCACCAGCAGACCCGCCGCCATGGTGACCAGAACAGCCGCCGGGATCGAGATTTCGACCGGCACGTCAAACCGTTTGGTCAGGATCGCCGTGGTATAGGCCCCGATCCCGATCAGGAACGGATGGCCAAAACTGATATATCCGGTGCGACCGGACAATACGTCCCAGCTGATGGCGAAGACCGCCAGATAGTTGGCAAAGATCAGGGTTCTGAGCGTCCCGTTCGAGACCACCTGCGGCAGCAGGAGCATCCCTGCGATCAGACCGCCCCAAAGGGCAAAGTGAAACCAGCGCAGCCCCATGTTATAACTCCTCGCGGCCGAACAAGCCCTGTGGCCGTGTCACAAGCACGCCAATGATCAGCAGCATGGTGAACACGCCGCGCAGTTCCGGGGCGAGTGTCGCCACCACGATGACTTCCAGAAAACCGACGATATGGGCCACCACCAGCGTGCCGATGATCGATCCGATCCCGCCGACGATGACAACCGCGACCGAGATGATCAGCGGGGCCACCCACATCGAGGGCGACAGCTGCGTGTAGCTGGCGAAGAACACCCCGCCAAGCGCACCCAGCGCGCCGGAAATGCCCCAGGTGATCAGGTTGATCCGGTCCGGGTCGATGCCCGAGATTGCCGCGCCCTTGGCGTCCATCGACACCGCCTGCATCGCCCGCCCGGTATGGGTCAGGCGCACAAAGGCATAGAGCCCCAGCAAAATGGCCCAGCTGATGACAGTGGCCAGAAGAATGTTAAAGGTGACGGACGCTCCGGCCACGTTGATGACGCCCGGCACGATCGGCAGCAAGATCTTGCTGCTGTCGCCAAAGGCCAGCACCACGCCCGCCTGTATGACAACGGCCAGTATCAGCGTTGAAATCTCGACGGCGACATGATCGCCTTTCAGTGTCTTGACGATCAGGCGGTATTTCAGCACCCCCATCACCACACCCAGCGCGGCGGCGACGACAACACCCATCAGTTTGGGCATTCCCAGGGTCTGCGACACCCAGAAATAGATATACCCACCGACCATCAGATATGCGCCATAGGCAAGGTTCAGGACGCGGCCGATGCTGAAGATCAGCGTGAAACCCATGGCGATAAGCGCATAGAGACCGCTGAGCAAAAGCCCTTGGATCAGTATCTGCAACATATGAGGATCCTCGGCTGCGGGTGCGCGCGAACGCGTACCCGTTTCCGTCTATGAACTCTACACGGTTACTGTTTTACCCAGCTGGGCAAGGTAAACTCGCCCGTCGCGTATTTCTCGGGGTAGACCACAGCCGCCGTGCCGTCTTCGTACCATTGGACCACAACCATCGAAGGCTGGGCATCGTCGAAAGGTTCAGACAAGTCAAAACGCGCGTTGTGCGGATAGGTCCGTTTGGTGACGGGCTCAACCTCGTCATCGCCCCAGAAGGCGTAACGCAGCCACAACTGACCATCCAGATCCAGCACCAGATCCTGCTTCTTCATCGCCTCGGCCCAGGCCTCGACCTTGTCAAACCCACCGGCCTCTTCGGCTGCCGCCATCGCCTGTTTCAACCCGTGATAAGCGTTGAACCCATTAAAATGGGGCAGCAGCGGGCGGCTGTCATACTTGGCCTGATAGGTGTCGATAAATTCCTGGCTGGCCGGGTCCAGCTTGAAACCCACCGAAGGCACCGGCGACAGGGTTGAGATGCCACCGCCAGCCCCTCCTGTATCCTCCCAATACTCCATCCCCAGGGCAGAGACGTTTACGCCCGTCATCGCCATCGGCACCTGAAGCTTTACATATTGCGAGGATACCACCTGCGAGTTTACCGACGAGACCTGATAGATGAAATCTGCGCCCGTATCCTGCGCCCGGCTGAAGATCGGCGCGAAATCGACGGTGGCGACGTCATAGGTGATGATGTCCTTGACTTCGATCCCGGCCACGGGGGCCAGCGCCTCGGTCACAAGACCGGTGATGGCCTCGCCAAAGGCTGTGTCCTCGGCTAAAATGACCACGGTGTCCCAGCCCATTTGGCCCTTCAACACATCCGCGCCAAAGTTAATGTACAGCGTTGCCAGCGCCTCGTCCGAGGCGATGTTCATGAAATAGGGAGCCATACCCTCGGGGTCTTCGGCCACCATGTCGATGATGCCGATATAAGATGTCCAGGTGTCCAGCGTCGGGATGCGGTATTCCTGCATCCGTGGCAGCCAGCCCAGCGACACATCATCGATCGAGCCCGAGATGATAAAATCAACCTCTTCGGTTTCCGCCAGATACTCGTACGCGCGGACGCCTTCGGTCGGGTCCTGCCCGGTATCAGCCGAAACAAGCGTGATCTGCTGGCCCAGAACACCGCCATTGGCGTTCAACTCCTCAATTGCGACTTCGGCACCGCGCAGCGTGGACAAACCGGTGTCCGAAGACAGTGACCCGATAAATCCAACTTTGATCTCTGCAGCGGCCGTCGAGGCCATTAGCGCGATGCATGTTCCGCTTAGTAGTGCTGTTTTGATCATCACATTAGCTCCCTGTGTCTGTTATTTTACCATTCTTGTATTCTGTATACAGTACACAAGCCGAAGGTGCGATCAAATCCTTTCTTGGGGACTCATGTTCAGAATCCGCTGATTTCTCCGTTTTTGTTGCGAATCACTGCGTCAACGTCGATCTTCACCAACAGACCGGGTTGCGTCAGGTCGACCTGAACAGCGCTCAGTACCCGGTCGATATCTTTGAACACCTCACCATGCACACGGGCGAATTCGCCTGCCTGTAACAGGTCAGTCAGATATAACTGCAACCGGCCACATTGCGCAGATCGGCCCCCATCTCCTTTGGCGCTTTTTCGGTGCGGGAAAGGAATTAGCTCGTTTGCGCGCCTACATCGCCGGGCGCATGAATGCGTCCCGTGAGTTCGATTGCCGTCGTACCCACGTCCCAGACAAACGGCGCGATACGACTTTGAGCGCGACTATTATTGCTACAGTTGCACCCCGCAATGCTGTCATTCGCTGCGTCAGCGAAATCTCCAAGCGTGTTGCCTCACAGTTGGCGCAATGAAGTGTAAAATTTCCGCATTCCGTAAAAAGAGTTTCGCAATCAGTAGAACCGCGTGATGCCTTGAAAAGCATGAAATTTAGCTTATGGGTCTTTGATTAAGGAGCTTAATTGCATCAATCACATCGATCGTAGACTCACCTCCTGCAATACCATCCAGAGCAGTACGAAGATCAGATATCGCCTTGTGCGTATGTCCAAATAGTCTGCATTGTTCTGCGTAATCTACCGACGTTCGGAGTTCAAACATCTTAGCTTTCTGTTCTCTTGCAGTCGCCAAAGCCTCAAGAAATGCTTTTTCTGCGAGCTCATTCTCGCAACGTGCGAGCGCGTAGACTCGATCGGTCTCAGATCGGGCCCAGCCTTCATTTGTGTGGTGCTGTTGATCACGGGCCTGAGCCAACAATTTTAGGGCACCGTCCCGATTACCTATGTTCAAGGTGAGTTCCGCCACTAGGGTCAGAAAGAACGGTTTGTAGTTTCCCGCACCACTCTCCCACCAAGTTATCGACGCTGCGTGTAACGCATCGATCGTTTCTTGTTTCGGCGAAACATAGGCATTCACCCAGCTTCGCCACAAGGTCGCGGTCAAAGACATGAATGTAAACGAGTGCTTGGCTGAAAGTTCCTCAAGCTGTTCCGCGATCTCCAGCACTTTTGCCGGTTCACGGCGCAGAAGGTGAAGCATACACAGATAAGTCATTGACTGCGCGATGCTATGAGCATGCTCCAGCTCTTTTGCGCCCGCCACCGCGAGCTGTTGAACCTCAAGGGCTTTGTCCGGGTCCCCACGCATCCAAATGGCCAAGCTTAGAAAGCACGAAGTAATCGCCGCATGGTCGGATCCATAGATGTACGCCAGATGCGCATCACGTTCCCGGCTGTAGAGGTCCAGTGCTTTGCTTAAATGCTCGTATGCCGATACCAGGTCGCCAATGTGGAACAGTACAGCACCCATTGCGCGATGCGCCACCATCTGATGCTGCGTCTCACGAGTCGACACCGCTAGGTCCAGCAATTGCGCTGCGACTTTCCTAGCCAAATCATACTCGGCACGCACCAAATGGAAGGAATACAAACCATTCAGAATTGGGAACAGATGCTCAGTATCGTCGATGCGTTCACACAAGTCGCGTATTCTTGCATAAACAGAACCGGTTTCGTCGGCAGCTATTCCTGCGGTTGATCGTAAGACACCAGCCTTGAGAACCTGAATCTCAATTTCCTTGCGGTCCCGTTCAATACTTTGATCCATTTCGCCAAGCTGTTCAATCGCCAACGACAGTTGCGTGCTTGCCTCAATGTTAGCTGATCGCTGGACTGCTCGTTGGCCCGCAAGGAAACGATAGTCTACGGCCTCCTTACACATTCCTGCCATGGTATAATGATGAGCCAGAATTTCAGGGCTTGCGTCACCAGTGTGAGCCAACGTGTCATTCAATTGTTGCGCGACGCGAGAGTGCAGAACCCGACGTTCCCGCTTTAAAAGGCTGTTATAGGCGGTGTCACGAATAAGGGCGTGACGGTAGCTGAAGGTTTCAAAATCCTCTGCACGAGAAACTGAAACTATGCCAGCTTCGACCAGAAGCTCCAATCCTGCGCGTAACGCTTTATCGCTGATTCTGGCCACTTTTGAAATCAACTGGTAAGTAAACCGAGGGCCAATTACAGCTCCAATCTGGGCAACCTCTTTGGCAGAGCTCAGGCGGTCAAGGCGTGCCATCAGTGCATCATGTAACGTACTGGGCACCGAGTTCGCAGGCGATGCCCCACCCATCGTGTAAGTGTCCCTTCCCCTGGTCAGGATGCCCGATTCAAGGAGATCTTTTGTCACCTCCTCGACGTATAGCGGCACACCGTCGGATCTTGCCGCGACCACGTCATACATCCCGTCAGCGACCAACTCGTCTTTAGCGACTTCGTCAACAATGCTCTTGACCTGTCGAAAGCTTAATTGCTTCAAATTAACTTTCGTAAGGTTCGATTGCAGTGTCCAACCTGGATCGAACTCAGGCCGGAACGTCATAACCACCAGAACTGGAAGGTCGCGAATTCGCTCCACCAAACGATCCAGCAACAATTTGGTTGTTGGATCAATCCAGTGAGCATCTTCAAACAGGAAGAGAACCGGATGATCTTCAGCCTTTGACGAAAGATTGTTCAGCAACAATTCCAGAGACCGATCCATGATCTGCCGCGGTGTCAGATCCAACGGCCCCAAATGATCTTCGAACGGTATGGACAAAAGGGATGCTGCCAACTTCAAAGCTTGGTCGGTTTGATCGCTCAACACGCCGCGGATTTTTTCAAGCTTGAGGTGATTTGACTCGTCAGCGCGAAGATCAGCGGCACTCTCAAGTTGGCGAATGACAGGGTACAGTGCAGTCGCAAAGTGATATGGAGAACATTGATATCGCATTTGCGTGTGGGGCAAATCGGAGATGTTCTGCCGAAATTCCTCCACCAGACGCGACTTGCCAATTCCCGGCTCGCCTGACACCAATACAACCTGCCCATTTCGATTACTGGCCAAGGCCCAATTATCGTTCAACGCCTTCAATTCTGCGGCGCGACCGACCAAAGGCTTGAGCAAAACACTGTCGATCGCCATAAACCGGCTGACTGTTTCCCGCTCTCTGGTTACTTGCCAGGCTTCGACTTCCTTAGCAAAACCCTTGAGCTTGAACGCGCCACGCAAAACGTATTCAAAAGCATCACCAGCCAACTGATGAGTGGTTGGGGCGATGATCATCGTCCCCGGATCTGCCATCGCTTGAAGACGCGCGGCCAAGTTGGGCGTCTCACCCATCGCCGTTCCGTCCTCAAACATCTTTTCGCCTCGCAGATCGCCGACCACGACCAATCCGGTTGCGATCCCAATCCGGACGTTGAGTTTCGCGTGGGTGCGAACATCCGGCATCTCATCAATGATACGCAGACCCGCACGAATGGCGCGTTCGGGATCATCTTCATGGGCGTGGGGAAATCCAAAAAAAACCATGATTCCGTCGCCATAGTAGCTGGCAATATGGCCATCAAACGCTGCAACAGCCGCCGCACAGGTTTCCTTAAAAAGTCGAAGTACATCGGCCAGATCCTCCGGATCGACGCTTTGTGCTATTTCCGTTGATCCGACAAGATCGATAAACATTACCGTAAGCTGTCGCCGCTCTGCCACGATCTCGGGGCTGTTGGTTTTGCTGGGCGGTCGCCGCTCCTCTTCTATGCTGGCGCGAATGGCTTTCAGAAACCGCCTCCTCGGCCCGAGGGGAAGTCCGATTGTTACTAGGTCTTCGTCAGTTAATTCGGACAGGTCGCCAAGTTCGATTTCATGTTCAGTAAAAGCGACAGCATACTTGGACAAACCATGTTTCTTTAGCCAAGACGCTATATCGGACATCAATAAGTTTTGCTTACGTTAGTAACAGGATCTCTACATGTACTCTGCCAGCAAGCATCTCCTTGTTAACTTAAACCGCCAATTAACCGATGGCTTATTTGTTAAACAATAAGAACAAGTACCTATTCAATGAAGACGACCGTTTAATACCAAGTCAAGGACTTCATTAGCTTTATTGACGTTTTACTGGAAGCCACGTCGGATCCAAGCAGGCAGTTTCGCCGAGGCTGCAAGCTGTGTTGCCTGGAGAACTAGCGGACTGCGGACAGGAGAAACCATCTGTTGCAGCTCTGCGAAACAAGGTTGCATGAATGAGAAAATATATGTCAAAGCATACCTTTTTCAGCATTTTGTTTGCTTCCTTCAGGTTCGAAGGTTCAAAATCTCGCCGCGTTTGATTGATAAGCAACTATTGGCTTAGGTTCACCATCTGCGATCCCTTAGCAAACCCCCAATTTTAACGTATGGTGTTAAGTACAGCCGCCTGTGAATAACGCGACACATGCTCTCGTAACCGATTTCATACGAATGGCTCGGATAGTCCGCGAAAGTCGCGTTGACCAACCCACTTGAGAGGTGCCCAATGTCGTTCTCTAACCGCCCACCAATTTCGCGTCGTCAGTTTCTGTACACAACTGCTGCAAGTGCCGCAGCCGTTACGCTTCACCCCTTCTCGGCTGCTGCGGCGAACAACCAAGCACATTTGCGGATCATGGAAACAACCGACATCCATGTTCATGTATTCCCCTATGATTATTATGCCGACAAGCCCCGTGACACGGTGGGCCTGTCCCGTACGGCTTCGATCATAAATGAAATCCGCTCTGAGGCGACGAACTCGCTTCTGGTGGACAACGGAGACTTTCTGCAAGGAAACCCAATGGGCGATTACATCGCCTATGAACGCGGTATGAAAGAAGGGGGCAGCCATCCAATCATCACCGCATTCAATACGATTGGCTATGATGCGGCCACACTGGGCAACCACGAGTTTAACTACGGATTAAACTTTCTTGAGACCTCATTGGCAGGTGCGGATTTCCCAGCGGTTCTGGCTAATGTAGCAAAGGAGAAAGGCGCAAGCCCGCGCGAGGACAAGACGCTTGTCCAACCATACGCCATTCTCGACCGCGAGATCGAAATGGGTGACGGCACAAAACATCCGATCAAGATCGGTGTGATAGGCTTTACGCCTCCGCAGATCATGAACTGGGATCGCAAGCATCTCGAAGGCAATGTCCAAGCGCGGGATATCGTTGAGACGGCAAAGGCTTTTGTCCCTGAGATGCAGGAGCGGGGCTGCGACCTGATCATCGCCTTGTCGCATTCCGGGATTGGGGACGCCAACCATGAAGATGGTATGGAAAACGCGTCGGTCGTGCTGGCTGGCGTCGAAGGGATCGACGCGCTGGTCACAGGTCACAACCATTTAGTTTTTCCGTCGCCTACCTTTGCAGACCGCCCCGGAATTGACGTCGATAAAGGTACTCTGATGGGCAAGCCCGCCGTCATGGGCGGGTTCTGGGGGTCGCATCTTGGTCTGCTTGATCTGCTGCTGCAACGGGATGGAAATGAATGGCGGGTGGTGACAACCACATCCGAGGCGCGGCCTATCTCGCGGCGGAACGAAGACCGGTCAATCACCGCCTTGGTCGAAGATGATGAGCGCGTCCTGGACTCGGTTGCGACGGATCACGACGAAACGCTGGCCTATGTTCGTCGCGCAGTTGGCAAGACCTCGGCACCGCTGCACAGTTATTTCGCGCTGGTCGCAGATGATCCCTCAGTCCAGATCGTCTCGATTGCGCAGAAGTGGTATGTCGAAGAGATGCTGAAAGGCACCGAACATGAAGGCCTGCCGATCCTGTCTGCGGCAGCGCCTTTCAAGGCTGGTGGCCGCGGTGGTCCGGAATACTACACCGATGTACCCGTTGGTGATGTTGCCATCAAAAACGTCGCGGATCTCTATCTCTATCCGAACACGGTGCGCGCAGTCCGCGTGAATGGAGCGCAAGTTAGGGGTTGGTTGGAACGGTCGGCCGGAATGTTCAATCAGGTTGAGACGGGTTCAAAGGATGCGATCCTGCTGAACCCGGAATTCCCGTCCTACAATTTCGACGTCATAGATGGCGTGACCTATGAAATTGACCTGTCCCAGCCATCGCGCTTCGGACCCAAGGGAGAAGAGATTAACCCCGATGCAGCGCGCATTGTGAACCTTTCTTACGACGGCGAACCAGTTACCGATGATATGGAGTTCATTATCGCCACCAACAACTATCGCGCATCAGGGGGTGGTTCATTCCCCGGAGCTTTAGGTGACACAATCGTATTTGAGGCCCCGGATACCAACCGCGACGTCATCGTTCGCTACATTGTCGAACAGGGTACGATTGATCCAAAGGCAGATGCCAACTGGTCTTTTGCTCCGCTTGCGGACACGACTGTTTTGTTCGAGACAGGCCCGAAAGCACGGGATTACATAGGCGACGTCAAGGGTGTCACAATTGAGGACGCCGGAGAAGGTGCCGACGGCTTCGCAGCCTTCCGGATCAAGCTCTGACTCAATTTGGGCTCAAAAATAACCCGCCATCAAAAAAGGTGGCGGGGTTGTTTCAGTTGCCTCGCGGCCCTCTGTAGCGACGCGAATTTCATCGCTTTTGCTAAGTGCGGCTCGTCAGACGAGACACTTACTACAAACGCGAAACTCGGGCATGGGTGGAGGTCGGAAACAATAGGCAAAGACATCTTCTGACCCCAGTAAGGCTAAATTGGATATGTTGAACAGTATGAACAGAACCCATGCTTTATTTGAATGCCGATAAAAGCAAACCGCAGTCTTGGTCGAAAACCCCGTGTCTACCCTTATTGTTCTTGCAGGCAATTCTTCGGGTTATTGCGTTTCAACTTCGAATGCTCCGTGACCAAGTCAACCAACTCTGGACGGCATGAACCACAGTTCGTTCCAGCCTGAAGGGTATCTCCGATATCGTCCACATCGATCAAACGTTTGTCGTGAATGGCGCTAATGATGGTCTTTAATCCCACCCCGAAACACGAACAGATGATTGGTCCACAGTCTTCAGAAGCGGAAGATGACCGGCCAGACAGAATCTGATGGAGTGAGACCTCAGGCAAAGTTGCCAAAAACTCTCGCATTAGTGTGATGGGTTGTCGGGAAACAAAGAGCGCTGCCAAAAGGCGCTGTCCGTCAGACAATGCGATCCTGTACGAGCCGCGTTTGGAATCTTCGATTGAAGTCACTACGGCATCGGATAGCCCAAACCACTCGCGGGCTTTGTCTTCCCAATCGTCAATATCTTGCTTCCCCGCTAACTCGATCCTGTAACCTTTGGCCGTTTTGCTCATTGCCCAATATTCTGCCGTAGGTGAGGCCGCATCGACGGACACGGCGAAACCGTACCACGAGGCATTCATACGTCGCACAGAAACGGCCGCCGCCTTGCTCTCAGGCTGTCCAGAGATTGGATCGACTACACTTGGAACAAGCGCATCCACACGGGCTGTTGGCGCCGTTTCACCTGTCCAGTGAATGGGAGCAAATACTTGACCTGGCGCGACGGTGTCTGTGATGCGAAGTCGAAAGATGCCGCTTCCGACCACGCTGTTGAGCTCAACCAAATCTGCGGTACCAAGACCCAACCGATCAACGTCCTTCGGATTAACCTCGACGTATGGTTCGGCCAAATGGGCCGAAAGACGGGGAGACAACCCAGACCGAGTCATAGTGTGCCACTGATCCCGGTTTCGTCCTGTGTTCAACAGAAACGGGTATTGGTCAGACGTCGCCGCTTTGGGTGAACGATGAGTGACAGGAACAAAACGTGCTTTGCCATCCGGATGAAAAAACTGCGCATCACCGAAAAATCGGCCATCCGATTTGCGAGATGTCGTCGGCCACCGTGATGGGTTCAGATCTTCGTAGTCCGAGTCATCAATGTCCGAAAATTCGGTAATGTCCAAGTCTTTGCCAAATGCCACGGCAAGCGAAGTCATGTTCGCGTATTCTCGAAAAATCTGCGCCGGTGACTCATAACTGAATGCCTCGGTCCACCCCATGCGGCGGCCCACCTCGGCCATAACATCCCAATCCGCACGTGCTTGTCCCGGAGGTGACAGAACGACGCGTTGTCTGCTGATCGTGCGGTCTGAATTGGTTACTGTTCCGCTTTTTTCGCCCCATCCCGCAGCGGGCAACAAAACGTCTGCAACGCGTGCAGTGTCTGTTCGGGCAGTCAGGTCACTGACAACTACGAATGGACTTTTTTTGATAGCCGCCATCACTCGGTCTGCATCCGGCATGGTGGCCGCCGGATTGGTGTGGATGATCCAAAGTGCCTTTATCTGACCGCCTTCGACAGCGCGAAACAGGTCAACCGCTTTCAGCCCCTGCTTTTCTGGCATCTTTGGAGCTTTCCAGAAGTCCTGGATGGCTGTTCTGTGAGCTTCGTTTTCGATATCCAAGTGACATGCGAGCATGTTGGCCAAGCCACCGACCTCTCGGCCTCCCATAGCGTTAGGCTGACCGGTGACCGAGAACGGACCCATCCCTGCGCGCCCGATCCGCCCGGTGGCCAGATGGCAGTTCAGGATCGCGTTGACCTTGTCTGATCCGCTGGAGGATTGATTTACTCCCTGGCTGAAGATCGTAACAACGCGCTCTGTACCGATCCATAAATCGCAAAAAGCCTCAATTTCATCAGGGCTTAGCCCGGTCTCATTCGCATCATCAAGCTGCGCGAGTTCGAGGGCTTCATTGAACCCCAGGCTGCGATCCAGAAAATCCGGAGCAATATGCCCCGTTTGGTGAATTCTGTTCAGCAACCGATTGAACAGCGCCACGTCACTGCCGGGTCGCAGCGCCAGATGGAGATCTGCTTGATCGCAGCTTGCTGTTCGACGCGGATCGACAACTACAATCTTCGTACCGCGCGCCTGACGGGCAGCTATGACACGCTGATACAGAACGGGGTGGCACCAAGCGAGATTCGAGCCAACCAAGACAACCAGATCAGCCTCGTCTAGATCCTCAAAGGTTCCGGGTACTGTATCTGTCCCGAAGGCGCGTTTGTGCCCGGCCACGGTCGAAGCCATGCATAGCCGCGAGTTGGTGTCGATATTCGCCGAGCCTATGAAGCCTTTCATCAGCTTGTTGGCAACATAGTAGTCCTCGGTTAGCAACTGTCCTGATACATAAAAAGCCACGCTGTCCGGCCCATGCTTCTTAATTGTGGCAGAGAACCGATCTGCGACCAATTGCAAGGCATTGTCCCAACTGGTGTCCTGGCCAAAGGCGCGAGGAGCCAGCAACCGGTGTTGCAGCCCGACAGTTTCACCTAACGCCAGTCCTTTTGAACATAAACGACCACGGTTCGCCGGATGATCCGGATCGCCGCGAACGGTCAAACCTCCGACCCCATCAGGCCTCAGGAGCACACCGCAGCCAACCCCGCAATAAGCGCAGGTCGAACGAACTTCGGGTAGGCTGGTGCCGTCCATCAGGCTGCGCTCCGTTGAGCAACCGCGCTGACGTCGAGCAGAATACGATCATCTTCGAGGCGCACCGGATATGTGGTGATCCGACCGTCATCGGCACCCTGCGCTTCGCCTGTGTTCAGGTCGAACACCCAATTGTGTAAGGGGCAGGTCACCGACTGGCCGTGGACAATGCCTTCAGACAATGGGCCACCCTTGTGCGGGCAGCTGTTTGTCGCGGCGTATACTTCTGCCTTGGCGGTCCGGAAGACGGCGATACAGCCGATATGGGTTTTGACCAGACGCGCTCCGCGCAGTGGTATGTCGTCGATATGTCCGATGTCGATCCAGCTCATTCCGCCGCCTCCAGTGTGAAATCTGCAATCGGCGCATAAGTTTGCGCCTTGTCGCGCACGTGTTCGGCCCATGGATCCTTGCGGTAGATGCTTTGCGACAGTTCAAACCGCGCGACCAAGTCGGCCCGGTTTTCAAGATCATCCACAACCTGCGCCTTGACCCAGTCCATGCCGACCTTCTCCAGCCATTTATACAATCGATCCAGATACTTACCGCCTTCACGATAGGCCTGGGTGACGGCCATCACGACCTCGATGGCCTCGTCTTCGGTGGGCACCTGACAGAGCAACTCGGTCTCTTTCACGTCCATACCTGCGGCCCCGCCGATGCTGATCTGATAGCCAAATTCCACGCAAACGACACCGATATCCTTGCAGGTCGCCTCAGCACAGTTGCGAGGACAACCGGATACTGCCAGTTTCAGCTTGTGCGGCGTCCACGAGCCCCACAGGATTTTCTCCAGCTTGATACCAAGGCCGGTGCTGTCCTGCGTGCCAAACCGGCAATGATCGGTTCCGACACAGGTTTTGACCGTCCGCAGACCCTTGGAATAGGCGTGGCCCGAGACCAGACCAGCCTCGTTTAGATCCGACCAGATCGAAGGCAGATCCTCACCCTTCACGCCCAGAAGATCGATGCGCTGACCGCCGGTGACCTTGACGGTTGGCACATCATACTTGTCAGCGGCGTCAGCGATGGCGCGCAGTTCTCCGGGGGTAGTGATCCCGCCCCACATGCGCGGCACAACGCTGAATGTACCATCCTTCTGGATATTGGCGTGTTTGCGTTCGTTCACAAACCGGCTTTGCGGGTCGTCCTGATATTCCAAAGGCCAATCCGCCAGCAGGTAGTAGTTGATCGCCGGACGGCAGACATGGCAGCCATTTGTCGTTGTCCAGCCAAGCTCCTGCCAGACAGCGGCCTGGCTTTTTAGTTCCTGGCCCTTGATTAAACGCCGTACGTCCTCATGCGTCAGATCGGTGCAACCGCAGATCGGTTGCGCCGTTGGCATTTGGAATTCATCGCCCAGGGTGACTTGCAACACCTGTTCAACCAGCCCCGTGCATGTCCCGCACGAGGCGCTGGCCTTGGTGCTTTCACGCACGGCGCCCAGACCGTTGGCGCCTGCGTTGATCGCCTCAACTATGTTTCCTTTACATACGCCGTTGCAGCCGCAAATCTCCGCCTCAGGCGGCAATGCTGCAACGGCTGAGAGAGGGTCCGCAGTGTCGCCCCCCTGATAGGTAGGGCCGAAGATCAGCGTCTCGCGCATCTCGTCGATGCTGCTGCCGTCTTTGATCAAGCCAAAGAACCAGCTGCCATCAGCAGTGTCGCCATACATGACCGCGCCGACCAGACGATCCTCTTCGATGACGAGCCGCTTGTAGACGCCGCGCGAAGGATCGCGGAACACGATATCTTCACGACCTGGCCCGTCTGCAAAATCGCCCGCGCTGAACAGATCGCAGCCGGTGACTTTCAACTTGGTCGACAGGGTTCTCTGCGCAAACGCAGCCTCTTCATTCAGCAGAGCCTGCGCGGCCACTTTCGCCTGATCGTAGAGCGGCGCAACGAGGCCGAAGACCTCTCCGTCATGTTCAACACATTCGCCGACGGCGTAGACATCCGGATCCGAGGTCAACATCTGGTCATCCACATGGATACCACGCCCAGTGGCCAGCCCGGCCTCTTGCGCCAGCGTCGTATTGGGACGGATGCCCACCGCCATGACCAACAGATCACAGGGCAGTTCCGTGCCATCATCCAGCAAAAGCGCGCGAACCTTGCCATCTTGCCCGAGGATTTCCTTGGAATTCGCTTGCAGGCAAATCCTGATGCCTTTGTCTTCCAGCGATTTCTTCAGCAGATAGCCTGCCGCTTCGTCCAATTGACGCTCCATCAGGTGGCCCATGATATGCACCACGGTAACTTCAACACCATGCGCCGCCATCCCTGCAGCGGCCTCAAGCCCCAGCAGGCCGCCGCCAATAACAACAACCTTGTTGTCCGGGCCCATACCCATCATCTGATGGGTGTCTTCGAGATCGCGATAGGCGATCACACCGTCCAGATCATGTCCGGGCAGAGAGATAATGAACGGGTTCGACCCCGTCGCTATGACCAGCTTGTCGTAGGGAACGTGGCCATTTACGCCCTCGACCACCTTCATCTCGCGGTCGATCTTTTCTACCTTCTCGCCAAACCGGCAGGCGATACCGCGCTCGGCGTACCAGCTGTCGTCATGGGTAATGATCTCATCATAGGTTTTCTCACCCGACAGAACTGGGCTGAGCATGATGCGGTTGTAGTTCCCGCGAGGCTCGGCGTTGAACAGGGTGATGTCGAACGCATCCGGCGCGGCATCGGTTAGGTGTTCCAGCACCCGACCTGAGGCCATACCTGCGCCAATGACAACAAGTCTTTGCTTCATGAATTCACTCCGCTGCAATCGCCTTGGGGGCGGGTGTTTTTGGCTTGGCGCCGTGCTCGTACTCTTCGAGGAAATCGAGAACTTCCTGCCGGTAGGCGTAGTAGTCCGGATGTTCCAAAAGTGCCTTGCGGGTGCGCGGCCGCGGCAGGTCAACCTTGGTGATCTTGCCGATCGTCGCCTGCGGGCCGTTGGTCATCATCACCACGCGGTCGGCCAGCAGGATCGCCTCATCCACATCGTGGGTGACGCAAATTGCGGTGACCTTGGTACGGGACCAAACCTCCATCAGGACTTCCTGCAATTCCCAGCGTGTCAAGCTGTCGAGCATTCCAAAGGGCTCATCCAACAACAGCAATTTGGGAGACAGTGCAAAAGCGCGGGCAATACCGACGCGTTGCTTCATACCGTTCGAGAGATCCGAGGCAGATTTGTCCATCGCTTCGGCCAGTCCGACGCGTTCCAGATAGAACTCCACTACGTCCTGCCGCTCGGCGATGCTGGCCTTGGGATAAACCTTGTCGACGCCAATCGCGACGTTTTCCTTGGCGCTGAGCCAGGGGAACAGGTTGGGCGATTGGAACACTACGGCGCGTTCTGGATCGGCTCCCTCGACATGGCGGCCATCCAGCTTGATCGCGCCTTTCGAGATGTCGTTCAGCCCTGCCGCCATGGTCAGAACCGTAGACTTTCCGCAGCCCGAATGGCCGATCAGCGAGATGAACTCACCCTTGTCGATCTTCAGGTCGAAATCTTCGACCACGGTCAGAGGGCCTTTGGGCGTCGGATACACTTTGTGCAGCTGCGAGAAGTCTAGGAAGCGGTTCTCGATCATCCCCTTTTGCGCCTCGGCCACCGCCGTTGGAACCCCATGGATTGGGGTGACATCGGGCAGGATACGAGAGACTTCGACTTTGGCTTCGATCCCTACATCCATCAGGTACTTTGTGACGTCGGCCCGGAGGCGTTTAAAGGTCTCATCGTTGTTCATCGCCCCGCGTTCGCGTGGGCGGGGGATCGACACGCGGAACTCCTGCCCCAAAGTCCCATCAGGGTTCAGCGCAATGATGCGGTCGGCGAGAATGATCGCCTCATCCACATCATTGGTGATGAGGACACAGGTCTTTTTGTCGGCCTCCCAGATGTGTTCAATCTCATCCGCCAGATTGGCGCGAGTCAGCGCGTCAAGCGCTGACAGAGGCTCATCCAGCAGCAGAACCTCGGGGTTCATCGACAAGGCGCGCGCCACGTTGACCCGCTGTCGCATCCCACCGGACAGTTCTGCTGGGCGGCGCGTTGCGGCATGGCTTAGGCCTACCATCTTCACGTAGTGCGCAACCTTCTCGGATTTCTCGGCCTTACTGAGGCCGGGAAAGACTGTGTCTACCGCCAGACCCACATTGCCGCTGACCGTCAGCCACGGCATCAGAGAATAGTTTTGGAAGATCACGCCACGCTCGGGGCCCGGCCCCTTGATCGGAGTACCTTTGAACGTGACCTCTCCGCCGGTTGGGGTGTCCAGTCCGGCCATCAGGTTGATCAAGGTCGTCTTGCCGGTGCCCGAGAAGCCGAGGATCACCAGAAATTCGCCCTCTTGCACGTCCA
Organism: Ruegeria sp. N4; assembly: GCF_056531425.1. Classification (NCBI taxonomy): domain Bacteria; kingdom Pseudomonadati; phylum Pseudomonadota; class Alphaproteobacteria; order Rhodobacterales; family Roseobacteraceae; genus Ruegeria; species Ruegeria sp. N4. The sequence goes on along the minus strand of NZ_JBQFLT010000018.1, from coordinate 15,103 downwards.
GATCAATGCCTTTCAACACATCGGTGCGTGCGGTGCCTTCACCGAAGGATTTCGAGGCGTTCTTGAAGCTCAGAATGCTCATCTCGATCACCGGTTATTCGTGAAGGTAAACAGGGATTGCAGCGCGTACATCACTCGGTCCAGTAGGAAGCCGATGATGCCGATGGTGAAGACCGCAACCATGATCTTGGCGAGCGAGCTGGACGAGCCGTTCTGAAACTCATCCCAGACAAATTTGCCCAAGCCGGGGTTCTGCGCCAGCATTTCAGCCGCGATCAGAACCATCCAGCCGACGCCCAGCGACAAGCGCAGGCCAGTGAAGATCAGCGGCAAGGCCGAGGGCAGCACCAGCTTGGTGATCTTGGTATAAGTGTTCATTTTCAGAACCTTGGAAACGTTTACCAAGTCTCTATCGATGGATGCCACGCCCAGAGAAGTGTTGATCAGCGTGGGCCAAAGCGAACACAGGGTCACGGTGATAGCAGAGATCAGGAAGGATTTCGCAAACCAGCCGTCATTGGTGACGTAAACCGCCGAGACGATCATGGTCACGATCGGTAGCCATGCCAGCGGTGAGACCGGCTTGAAGATTTGGATCAGCGGGTTCAGCGCCGCATTTGCAGTCGGTGAAAGGCCAGCAGCGATCCCAAGCGGAACAGCCACAACCGTAGCAATCAGGAAGCCGAAAAACACGGTTTTGATCGAGGTCCAGATTTGCTGGTAGTAGGACGGAGCACCGGTGTAAGCGACTTGCTTGACCTCATCCGCCCGGCCCGCATCGATCAGCTTCTGGTTCCGTTTCTCAACCATCGCCTCGAACTTGTCGCGTTTGGCGGCCTTGGCCTGCGCGTCCTCGTTCAGGTTGATCATTTCTTCCCAGACCTGAGCCGGTCCGGGGACCGCGCCCAGAGAGGTTTGAACTTTGGGTGCCAATGTCCCCCACAACAGCAGGAACGCGCAGATCGACAAAAGGGGAACGACCAGAAGACGCCAGATCTCGGTCATCTGGGCGCGCGGGTTGTCTCCGGCAGCGGCCTTCAGAACCGGGGTGGCCCAGCTGAGGCCCAGAACCTGGAACCATTTGTCGGCAGCGTTGATGCGGGTGTACAGGCGGGCGCGGCGCGCTTCTCGGGCGGCGTCTGCGTTTAATTCGGGATCGACCGTTGTCATCTGATGTGTCCTTGCGATGGCGGGGCACTTTGTGGTCCGCGCCCGACCGATGCCGGGCACGGCGTTTCAGGGTTAGCCTTGCACGTCCGAACCGACGATCTTCTGATCGCCTTTTAGGCCGATGGGCAGGCTTTCGAGATAGGCATTGGGGGTACGGCCGTCATAGGCGATGCCGTCGATAATATCCTCGGCCGGGGTCGGCGCTTTGTAGCCATCACTCTCCCAAGGGAAGTCGGCTTCATTTGCCAGACCTTCGTCGACCAGCAGGCGCGCTGCTTCCAGATAGATCTCGGGTTTGTAGACCGATTTCGCGACGTCGTGATACCAGCTGTCCGGTTTGGCCTCGGCAATTTGCCCCCAACGGCGCATCTGGGTCAGGTACCAGACAGCGTCCGAATAGAACGGGTAGGTCGCATTATAGCGGAAGAACACGTTGAAATCGGGAACTTCGCGCTTGTCGCCCTTTTCGTATTCGAACGTGCCAGTCATCGAGTTGGCGATCACGTCGTAATCGGCGCCTACGTATTCCGCACGGCTGAGGATTTCGACCGCCTCGGGGCGGTTGGCGTTGTCATTTTCATCAAGCCAGATCGCCGCGCGGATCAGCGCTTTGGTAACGGCCAAAGTGGTGTTGGGGTATTGTTCAGCGAACTTGGCATTCAGGCCAAAGACCTTTTCCGGGTTGTTCTTCCACAGCTCATAATCGGTGATGACCGGAACGCCGATGCCCTTGAACACGGCCTGCTGGTTCCACGGCTCTCCCACGCAATAGCCATAAATCGTACCGGCCTCGAGCGTCGCAGGCATCTGCGGCGGAGGGGTTACGGAGAGAAACACATCCGCACCAATCTGGCCGGTCACGTTGTCCGGGCTGTAGTATCCGGGATGCAGCCCCCCGGCCGCCAGCCAGTAACGCAGTTCGTAGTTGTGCGTCGAAACAGGGAAGACCATGCCCATGTTGAAGGGCTTGCCTTCGGATTTGTACTTCTCGACCACCGGAGCCAGCGCCTCGGCGCTGATCGGGTGCTGGGGTCGACCATCTTCCATGACGGGGATGTTCGGCTTCATCTCTTCCCAAACCTCGTTGGAAACTGTGATACCGTTGCCGTTCAGGTCCATCGAAAACGGCGTGATGATGTGGGCTTCGGTCCCGTAGCCGATGGTTGCCGCAAGCGGCTGACCGGCCAACATGTGTGCGCCGTCCAACTGCCCGTCAATCACGCCATCCAACAGGACTTTCCAGTTTGCTTGTGCTTCCAACGTCACAAACAGGCCTTCGTCCAGAAAGTACCCATTCTCATAGGCGACAGCCAGCGGCGCCATGTCGGTCAGTTTGATAAAGCCAAAGGTCAGCTCGTCTTTTTCCAGTTCCAATTCGGCCAGTGCTGGAGACACAAGCGCCGTCGTCGCTGCGAGGCCTAAAAGAAGCTTTTTCATCTCGATCCCTTTCGGTTCAGCCCAACCCCTTGGGCAAACAAAAAAGCCGCCGACACAGTCCGCCGGGAGGAGGTGGCGGATGGTCGAGCGGCTTTGCTCATGTGAGGTGCCCTGGATTATGGGCGAATTCCGTCGGTGGGCGTCGTTGCCTGCCGATGTCCCGATTAAGTCAGTCGCGCAGCGAGACGTCATCAATTTTCGATGTTTTCACCCAGAAATTTCTGCAGTGCAGCGAAAGGAGATGCTGCGCTGCAATAATTTTGTGCAAACTTATCCCGCAGGCTCGAAAATGCGCCGGTCGAAAAAGACATTCCGAGACAGAATCAGGCTGCCATTGGCCGAGGCAACCGCCGTCGACTCGGGCAATGCCCCCTCCAGTTTCTCTGACGCGCCGGGTGTTTCAACGCCCAGCCCCTGCAACTCGCGGCGATAGAGATCACTGCGAAAGACCTTGGCGGCTTGTCGTTCCGCAGTTCCGGCGTCCAGTCCGTTTCTTTGCGCCAATTGATGCGCGACCCATTTCGCCTGGCTGCGCCACGGGAAGGTGGCAGCGCCGTCAAAGAATTCGACAAACCCATCCACATGGCGTTGCTCGCCGCGGGCCGAGATTGTGAATTCGCCCATTAAAGCGCGGTCGATCAGTTCGGGTGAGACGTTGAGGTAGGTTTTACGCGACAGCATCTCGGACGCAGTTGTTCGGCTGTCCGTGTTTGATAGCCAGCGCCCCGCGCGCCAAACGGCCCGCATGAGGCTGCCCAGCAAATGCGGCTCGGTTTCGGCCCAATCGTTTCTGACCGCCAACACCTTTTCAGGTGCACAGGTCCAGATCGCCTTGCCGGGCAGCAGCAGTGCGCCGACATTGTCGTCTACGGCGAATGAGCCCCAAGGCTCGCCCACGCAGAAGGCATCGATCTCGCCACCCGCGAGTGCCTTTGCCATCAGCGGCGGTGGCACAGTTCGGATTTCGACCCGTTTAGAGGCCAGCTCGGTTCTAGAAACCCAATAGCGCAGCAATTCAACATGCATTGAAAAGGGAAAAGGCACGCCAAATACCAAAACGTCACCGGCGGCCTTTGCCAGCGCAGTCCCAGCCGCAGCGGCATCAAAGAAGTCGAAGTCGTAACCTTGTTCGGTCAACCGGCCAGCCAATTGCGTTCCAACGCCGATGACATTGCCATTCAGGGAAAGGACAGACACGGCGGATAGCGGCGTTGCAATGCCACCAAGACCTAAAGCCATCGCAACGGGGATAGGCGACAGCAAATGCGCCGCATCCACATGCCCGAAGGCGAGCATGTCGCGCAAAGAGGACCATGACGGGGCTGGGCGCAGGTCCAGCGAAATACCCTCGGCATGGTCAAACCCCATCTCGCGCGCGACGATAAGCGGGGCCGCGTCGACCAGAGGCATATAGGCGACGGGCAGGATTGCGGTTCTCATGACAACAACCCCGACGCAGTTACAAGGGCTTCGGCAACATCCGCGACCCGGCGGTTCTGATTCATCGCAGTTTTGCGCAGCAGGGCATAGGCTTCGTCTTCCGACACACCCTTGGCCTTCATCAACAACCCTTTGGCGCGGTCGATCACCTTGCGATCTTCCAAGGCGCGGCGGGTCTCCGCCAGTTCGGTCCGCATCTGACGTAGTACCTGAAAGCGAGCGATGGCGGTATCGATCACAGGTTTTATGCGCTCGACTTGAAGTCCATCGACTACATAGGCTGAGACCCCAGCTTCAACGGCGGCTTTTGACAACGCGCCCGCTGCGCCCGAGACGAACATAGCCACAGGACGTTCCAGTGGACCCGACGCAACGGTCAGCTCTTCAAGCATATCGCGCGAGGGATTGTCGATATCTATCAGGACAATGTCTGGGCTATGCGTTGCGATTTTGCGTGCCAGCCCGGAGACATTACCGATCACAAAAACCTCAACGTCTCCGGACTCTTTTAAGGAATCTACAATTGCAAAAGCACGTTCTTGATTCTGTTCGACTACAACGACTGTCAGGTTTGTTTTCATAGAGAATCAAGTGAGCCCAAGCGTCATTGATCGCAATTACAACTCCATCAAAAGTAGTCATCGGACTACCGGTTCGCCCAATTTCTCAGCTTATTTTTCGCGCGCAGCGGAATGTCTGCACAGTTTTTTTGCATGTATCAAAAAATTTTACAGTGAACACCGCGGTGACGCATTGGATCGAATCTTTTTGGGGGGCACTCCTTAGCTCTGGGACGTTCAAATGCACTTCCTTAGACGATCAATTCGAAAGTCCGCTTTGACAGCAAACCATGTGGTTTCGCGAACGCAGCGAACGACCGCTTCCCGCCCGTTGCCTGTAGCCCCCCCCTTAAAACTTTCCCGCGGAAAAATCTGATTACCCCCGCCGGTCCCGTGGGTTGGGGCCACCAACTTTTGATACCCCCCCCCAACTCTGATGAGGACTCAGGACTACGTGACACCAATGCTCTGTCCCTTACTCAACACGACATCGCTGAAAAAGAGAATGTAGCGATCAATTTCTTCGTGCCTTGGAAAACGGGTCGGCAATGCAATGCTGCCGTTCTTCCGCAGCAACTGCAAAAGCGATGCAAAGTCGAAGACCGTGTGGGCAGTAACGAACGCTTCCCATTCAAGAAGGTTCTGCTGGTCATCTTCGGCAAACCAAAGATATCCGCCACGACTGGCTCCAACATTCACGTTTTCTTTGTTCATTCCTTTGTTCTTATAATGAGCGACAGCGTTGTCACCTTTTTGCGACACGGTTGTCGCCTCATGATGCGTGCCAGTGTCACGTTTAAAGCTGATTTTGGGCTCCGTGATTTGGAACGTGCGCCTGACACCTTGCTTGCGTACACGCCGGATCCAGCCGAGCTTTTCGAGCTCCCGAATGTAGCGTTGGATGCTGCGCTTATGGACGCCAAACCTGTTGGCCAGGGTAGCGTTGCTCGCCCAGAAGCAGCCGCTATCTTTCGATACAAACTCGTCGCAGACAAAAGACGCGAAGTGTTTGGTGCGCAGTGCTAAGTGATCTGTAGCGTGAACGCGTTTCTTCCAATCAAAACGATATTTTGAGAATGGGGAGTTCCGAGACATCAGTCCGCTCCTCCCAAACCTTCACTGCGCGAGGCCATCCAGTCGTCGAGGTCAGAGCGCTTGTACCGGATGGAACGAATTCCAATCCGAATATACCTGGGCCCGGCGACAGCGCCAATTCCCATCCGCAGTTTCGCGAGGTAGCTTTCACTGATTCCAGTGTAACGAGCGGCCTCCCGGGCCGTCAGATAGTTTGCCTGCATAGCATTGCTCCTTTGAACACGTCTGGGAGCAACAGAGAAACAATTGGAGTTGGCGTCATGGGTCGTGCAAACGAATTAGTGTTCTTTACGCCCCACATACCTTCTCCAACTGCGAAACGCTGACGTCGGCAGTTCTTCTATGTCGAAGAGCTCAAACATATCGCTCAGAAAGCGGTAGAATGGCCCGCTTTCATTCATCGCTTTGGGAACTTTTATCGTTCCAGGGTGGCGCTCACATAATCCAACACAAGCTGCCACCAGGCGCCAAGCCTCTATTGCCTTTTTTCCAACCGGCACACCTTGAGTTGCCGCCTTTTCAGCGTCTTCAATCAAGTCCACGAAATGACGAAGTCTCCTGAAAAACTCTGCCTTTGCCAACATCGCCTTCCAGTGTGGAGACTCCTTCAATTTGTCAGTGAGAGTATCGTGGTCGCCTTCGGTGCTTTCATTTTCGTTTAACAACCTGCTTCTTTGAATAGCTCCGATACGGAATGCATCGCTAACAGGAGTGGGGAGACGGTCCAGAATTTCATCTGCTTCGTTCAAACGTGTTCTCAGTTTAGTGAGGTCTTCCAATACGCGTTTAGCTGACCAGAATTCATCCAGTTCATGCGCTTGATCGAAAACCAAGAAATGCGCCACCCAACCAAAGCTCTCATCGTCAAAACATTCGTATTTTTCAAAGTGTTTTCTAAGAAGTCGAATTAACTCGCTATGGAACTTGCTGGCGCCAGCTTCGAATTCCTCTTGGTCTAGAAAATCAAGTTCGAATATTTCCGGGTCGATCGGCAATATCCAATCTCGCCCACTCATCACAAACCACCGTTTTTGCCCGCGGTCCTGAGAAGCAACTCCCGACTGACAGCGTCCATCGCCGGCCTGAGTGCGTCGAGCGACGGTTTCACGTAGCGTTGTCCGGTGATCGAAAGCGGAGTGTGGTTCAGCAAACGGCCAACTATCTCTTCGAGTATCCCTGCCTCCATTGCGACCGTTGCAAATGTCCGACGATGGACATGGCTGGACCATTGCAGACGCTCGGGTCCCTTCAGATGGCCTGTGGGGGATTTGGGTGACGGAAACACCCATTGCCTATGCAGACCGCGCACAGGGGCCAGTATTTCGTGATGGACCTGTGAAATGGGAAGATCAAAGCTGCGACCATTCTTTGTCATCGGCAAATGGATGTGATCTTCATGGATATGCTTCCATTCGAGCGTCAGTGCCTCGGTTTTGCGAAAGCCTGTGAACAAAAGCAGCTCGTAAAAGATCTTGTGGATGGGGTTGTACAGATCGTCCACTGATTGGCGCCAGGCGCTCAAGTCCTCAATGATCGAACCGTTCGGTTGTTCCTCATACCACTCGATAGCCATCGTTGGGCTTTCCGGCAGATCGTAGATGCGCCGTGCATGGTTCCAGACCGTCCGAAAGTATTTCAGCGTATGATTTGCCGAAGATGGCGTTGCTGCCATGGATCTGTGACGCTCAACCACCATCGACTTGGTTATCTCATCCAGCGGCAGTCGCAGCCAATCTTTCAAATGTAGCTCGAACTGCTGACGCACCCCGGATCGGTGAGCCTCAGACCGAAGTTTGGGACGTGCCAAATAGGTTTCCATGGCTGTCTCAAGCGTCGGCGTTCCGATCTGTATACGCTTGCCCGCTCCCCTGCCCCAGTCAAGCGCATATCCCAGTGCAGTTTGTCGAGCAGTATCTGCGGAAATCATCGGGTAGCGCCCGATCAAAACACGCCGCGTTTGGCCTCCAACGTCTTTCTGGAAGTACCAGGTCTTTGACTGTTTCCCGACGAAGAGCACAAGCCCCTTTATCTCGCTATCCCAGTGCTTGGCAGTGCCCTGTTTTGTCTGCGGAACCTTGCGTGCGAATGTCTCTGTGAGCTTTGGCATTTTGTCAGCTTTTTGTCGGAACTGGATTGAAACCTGAGGATACCACAGGAACTATCGTGACAAAATTAATTACTTATATTGAATTACTTGGCAAGACAGGGAATGTCTGGGAAACATACTGTCATTGCTTGGAAGGCAGGGGCTTTACCATTAAGCTATACCCGCTCACGGTTTGGCTTTCCTATGTGAAGGTCAAGTGGGCGTCAAGAGCGATCTCGCCCCAGTATGCGTTGGTCTGATTTTGGGGTTTTGCCAGATGCTGTGACATCAGCTTTTGTCGGCCAAACGCCAGACCTCCTGCTCATCAAATCCACGGATTGCCTTGGACCCCATTGGCTCGAGGTCGAATTGATCTTTGAGAATATCCGCGACCTCATCCTGAACCGTGATCTGCATCGGATCCGAGAATTCCTGAAGCCGTGAAGCCAGATTAACGGCGGGGCCGAAGATGTCGTAGACATATTTCTGAATGCCCACCACGGACCCAACGACAGACCCGGACGCCAGCCCGATGCGGCACCGCCACTGATGCGGGTGACTCAGGTTGCGGCGGTTCAGGTAGCGCACAAACCGAATGGCCGTGTTTGCAATCGCCTTGGCATGATCCGGCGTCGGATCAGGCAGGCCCGCCACGGTAATATAGGCATCCCCGATTGTCTTGATGCGCTCGCAACCAAATTGCTCACCAATGCGATCAAAGGCGCTGTAGATGTCGTTCAGTTCCGTGACCGTAACGCTGGGTTCTTGCGCGGCGACCATCTCGGTGAACCCGACGAAATCCAGCATCAGAACGGATACCGGGTCATAAAGCTGCGGTGTGACGACGCCGAAGGTTTTGTATTCTTCATAAACCGACCGCGGCATCAGGTTGAGCAGCAGCTTTTCGACCTGCTCTTTTTCGCGCTTCAACTCGCGCGTGTTGCGCTCGACCATCATCGAATAGGAATCGATCATGGATTCCAGCTCTTTGATGCGGGTGATATTCTGGCAGACCAGAACTAGCACGTCATCATGCGCCACCGTGAAGTCGAGCGCGATGACCAGCGTTCGGCGCTTTTTCTTGAAACTGATCTCGGACGTATACCGCCCGGTCTCATGCAGGCTTTGCTGCACCGCGCTAGTATCGAGATCAGGAAAAAGCTGTTGCAGTTGATCCGACGGGGTGTCGCCGCTGAACCATTCGTCAAACGTGTCGTTTCGAAAACCGAACTGCAGTGTCTGGCGGTCGAGCAGGGCAACGCCCACGCCAATGGCGCGAAGCAGTTGTTCGTTTATGGCTGCAATAGTCATGGCTTACCTACAATCAGAGGGCGCCGTTTCGCGAATTCGGCGACAACGGCCGCAATATCTTCTGTAGCCACGTTGTGTTTTTGCAAAGCGTCTTGCAACACCGTTTCCAGTTCATCGAAATGCGCATTCGTGATTTCAAGGTGAGAATGCAGCTGGCGAAGCTGGTTGTCTGTGTAGGACGCCGGACCGCCCAGCAGCGAGGCAATGAATTTGGTCTGATGATCGACCATCTTGGTCATGTCCACATGATCGAAGAAGGGGCCAACCTCATCATTGTCCAAAAGCGTGTCGTAGAATGAGATCACGATCTTGCTGATCTTCGAGAACCCGCCGTATTTCTCGTAAAGTGTGCGTTCAGCCATTTCGAAACCCCTTTTGACAAACTGATAAAGAAACGCGACCCAGATGCCTTGGCCGCCAAGTCTCAACGCCCTTGGATGCAAAACCGCAAGAGCGTTGAGTTTCCATGTCACACCGTCAGCGACGCTGGGCGATGACCTCGGCATATTCGGACGAGATGCACAGGGAACCGTTGGTCGAGATGTCGAACTTTTCGATCAGCGCCATAAGGTCGGCCTGCAATGCCGCCTGCCCCGTTTCGTCCAGCGCATCAAAGGCCTTTTGCATGGGGCCATAGAAAGTCCGGAAGTATTCCAGGAAATGCTCGGCCGAGCGGTAGCGGAACATGAAGTTCTTGCGCCGGAAGGAAATAACCTCGCACTTGTCACCAAAGGTGTCCTCGACCCAGTCCTGTTTGCCCCACATAGCGGGCGAGTTCACGCCAGCGGGCGGCGGCACATGCTTGCCAATGGTCTTGAACAGTTGGCCGATAAAGCTTTCGGGTGTCCAGTTCGCCATGCCAATCTTGCCGCCGGGTTTGACCACGCGCTGAAGTTCGGCCGCGGATTGCTGTTGATTGGGCGTGAACATCACCCCGAAGGTGGACACAACCGCGTCGAACGACTGATCCGCAAAGGGCAGGTTTTCCGCATCGGCCACCTTGTAGGTCACGAACAGGCCCTCTGCCTTTGCGCGTTGACTGCTGGCCTCCAACAGCGCCTCGACATAGTCGGTCGAGGTCACGTCGCAAAAGCGCCGCGCAAAGGCCAGAGTGGCATTACCATTCCCGGCCGCGACATCCAGCACCTTGGCGCTTGGGGTCATGTCCATGGCCTCGGCAAGCTCTTCGCCGGTGATTTGAAGGGTGACGCCAACCTTGCTGTAATCCCCGGATCCCCAGGCAACGTTCTGCTTGGCCTTGATTGCCGTAAAGTCCGTTGTAGAGGCGATAGCTGTTTGAATACCCATGATTTTGTTCCTTTTGATGGTATGCCGGCCTGACACCAGCGGGTTTTGTAAAATTCGCATCGTCACATGCGGGTTAAGCAGCTTTCCGATCCGGCCAGCTGATATTCATGACGGGCCGTTCCGCACTGGCCACGTGCTCAAGAATTCTTGGGTTGACCCAATCGGGCTGGAAGACCGGTGCCATATGGCCCAGCTCTGGCAGCAGCGCGATCCGCGCATTGGGCAGGGCCTTGGCGATCGCAACCGACGTGTGCTGAGCGATTTCCGGAGATTCCAGACCGGTCATGACCAGCGTCGGAGCTTCGATCCCGGCCAAATCCTTCAATGTCCAGGTCTCGGCAAACCCATTGGCAAAGTCGGTCATGATGGACGCGATCATCCCGCTGAACCGATCTTGCGCAGGCGCTGGAAGCGCATCCCAGAACCCCTTTTGATTCCAGAAATCCAGGAAATGACGCATACCCGCAGCGGGATTGCCGTCTGCCGCCGACGCCGTCACCATGGCCGCAACCAGTTGAATTTGCCGAAACAGGTCCTTGCTGTCCTCAGTCCCATGCTTGAGGAAATGAAAGGCGGCGGGTTCGTAAACCGTAAGGCTTTTTACCAGATCCGGGCGCATCAGCGCGATCTTGATCGCAATACCGCCACCGTTGGAATGCCCAACCAGATGGACAGGGCGACCCATCGCTTCGATTTCGCGGATAACCGGCATGGCGGAAACGGCCGCTCCGGTCTGGGACGCGTCACCTGCAAGGGGCGCTTGGCCATAGCCGGGCAGATCAAAGGCGTGAACCGAAAAGCGGCCGTCCAGATCCGCTGCCAGCGGCCCCCATTGCCCGCCGTTAGAAGCAGAAGAATGCAACGCGACAATAGGAGCGTTGGTGAGTTCAGAAGTGTTAAATGAAATAGTCATCGTACTTACCCAATTGCGTTTGTGATGGGCAATAACTGACCTTTCATTGTTTCAATGTGATTTCTGAATGCGGCGCAAAGTGTTTCAGTTGTTGCTTGGTGAAGTGGTTCACACAACTGGCTATCCGGTTCGAAAACAACCAGCTTTCGGGCTGAAGCTGGCGCGGCGGGGCGCGCTGTGAAACAATTGAAACACAAGAGGCCGATTTTGAAATGGCACTGAAACAATGGTATCTTAGAAAATCAGGATGACGATGGGCATGGCGAACAATCTTGAAGAGATTGAGAAGGCACGAGACCTTCTTCGCGACGCCATTGAATCGCTCAAGGAAGGGTTCGCCCTTTATGATGACGACCGTCGCCTTGTAATGTTCAACCAGCGCTATGCCGAAATGAACAAGGGGGTTGCCGATCTGCTGGAGCCCGGTCTGGATTGGGAAATCCTCATGCGCGAGACCGCGCGCCGGGGGATCTACGCTGACGCCATCGGCAACGAACAGCAATGGGTTTCAGACAGGCTGGTCAACGGGATCGAGTTCATTCAGGATTTTGAACTGACCGAAACGGATGGGCGCACCTATCTGGTCTCGGTCCATCCCACCAAGCTGGGCGGCTTTGTCGTCACCCGCGAGGACATTACCGACCGCAAACAGGCCGAGGTGGAAGAACGCGACGGCGATCTTCTGATCCGACAGGTTCTGGACGCCAGTTCGGCAGTGGTGACAATGGCCCGGATTGGCGACGGACAGATCCTGTATCGCACGCCGGCGGCCCTGCAGATGTTCGGGCCGTCCAGATCTGCGCGAGAGCACTATCTGAACCCCGAAGAACGCGCGGATTTTATTACTCTGCTGTTGGCTGACGGTCAGGTCGAAGATTACAAGCTCGATCTGGTGAATGCGCAGGGTAAGACTTTTCCGGCGTCCATTTCTTCGCAATTGATCGACTACAAGGGCGAAGAGGTCATTGTCACCAGCATCATCGATCTGACTGTTCAGAAAGAAGCCGACGCCCTGATCCGGCAGGTGATGGAGGCCTACCCGGCCGCCATCAACATGACGCATGCCGACACGGGCGAAGTTCTATTTGCCACGCCGGAAATCAAGGCGCTGTTCGGTGACAACAAAAGTTCCAAATCCTACTACGCAGACCCCGAAGAACGGGATCGCTATTTAAAGGACCTTCGAAAAGCAGGTGCGCTGAAAGACCGGCGCATGGAATTTGTGGATGCAAAGGGGCGCAAGTTTTGGGGCGCGGATTCTTCGCGCCTTATTGAATTCAACGGCGAAGAAGTCATCGTTTCCAACACCCGCGATCTGACGGACGAACTTGCAATCGAAGCAGAGCTTGAAAAACAGCGAGAGCTGCTGTTCCAGAACGAAAAGATGTCCGCTTTGGGTGAGCTGCTGGCAGGCGTCGCGCATGAATTGAACAACCCGCTGTCAGTTGTTGTGGGTCACTCGCTGATGCTGAAAGAAGAGATTACGGACCCCGACCTGACCGCCCGGATCGAAAAAATCGGCAGTGCCGCAGAACGCTGCGCCAAGATCGTGAAGACTTTTCTAGCGATGGCACGCCAGCAGCCCAGCAAGATCGAACAGGTCGATGTACCCGGTATGATCGAAACCGCCGCAGATGTTGCGGGCTATGGCAGCACCTCGGGCGAGATCAGCATCACACGCAACCTGCCCGCCGAATTGCCGCCGATTGCCGGGGACGCCGATCAATTGACGCAGGTCATCCTGAACCTGATATTCAATGCAGAACAGGCCATGACCTCCAGCGGTGTTGGCGACCGGATTACCCTGTCGGCGGCGGCCAATCCCGACGCAGGAATGGTCGAACTGACAGTCGAAGACAACGGCCCCGGAATTCCCAAATCCATCCGCCCCCGCATTTTTGAACCCTTCTTCACAACGAAAGAGGTTGGCGACGGTACCGGGATCGGGTTGGCCTTTTGCCACCGGATCGTGCTGTCTCATGGCGGGCAGATCAGGCTTGATCAAACTGTCCTGTCGGGCACCTGTTTTCGGATCACGCTGCCTGTTGCGGTGTCCAACACAGATGAGGCTGATGAACCGCACGACCCAGTCCCGACCGTGGCTCAACACCGCGTATTGGTGGTGGATGATGAGGTCGAGGTGGGCGAGTTGAATGCCGAAATTCTCAGGAGAGAAGGCTTTCACGTCGATTTCGTCTCATCCGGCGAAGAGGCGCTGAACCGCCTGCAATCCACCGCTTATGACGTCTTCCTGAGCGATCTGAACATGCCCGGCGTAGATGGCCGCAAGATATACGAGGCGCTGGTGTCCCGCTTCCCCGACATGCTGCCCAGAACCGCATATATCACCGGCGACACGATGGGCGAAAGTTCCTTGGGGTTGTTGCAGGACTCCGGCCTGCCCTATCTGGAAAAACCGGTCTCGCCGACAGAGCTCAGAACACTTGTCGGGAAGCTGATTGCCGACCGGAAGGACGAAACAGATGGATAATCAAAAAACCCATATCCTGGTTTGCGATGATGAAGTCGACGTGCGCGAGATGCTGCAGGAATACCTCAGCAAACGCGGCTACCAGGTGTCGGCGGCATCCGGAGGCGAAGAGCTCCGGGCAATTGCTGCCGCTGAACCCGTGGACGTCATGATCATGGACATCAATATGCCGAAAGAAGACGGCCTTTCGATCCTGAGGTCCCTTCGCCCCGAGAATACAACTCCGGTGATCATGCTAACCGCAGCAGGCGACGTGGTGGATCGCATAATAGGTCTTGAAATGGGGGCCGACGACTATCTGGGCAAACCCGTTGACCTGCGTGAATTGGAAGCCCGGATCAAGGCCATCCTGCGGCGCGGTTCGATGAATGACAGCGCGCCTTCTGCAAAACCCGGTGAAGACTACGCGCTTTTTGGCGATTACACTCTGGATAAAGAGGCAGCAAAGCTTCTTTCCTCGGACGGGACCGAGGTTCAGCTCACGGCGATGGAGTACAGTCTGCTCAAGGTCTTTGCGGAAAACAAAGGGCGTGTCTTGAACCGGGATCAGCTGCTGGAACAGGCCCATGACCGCAGCTGGGACCCTTTCGACCGAAGCATCGACATCAGAATCTCAAGATTACGCCGCAAGCTGGAGGCCAACCCCGAAAAGCCCGAAATCATCAGAACCGTTAGGGGAATTGGCTATTTATATGATCCCAAGTGATTGGCGGTTCTTGGGGGCTGTGCGCAAGTTGCATTACACGGCACCATTGGCATCGACCGCGTTGGCGAAGCTTTGGAGCCGATAATTTTTGTGAAACTCACCCGTCAAATGGTTAGGCGCGGCTTCATAGTATTGCCAGAGGTGAACGGCGTACGGAAAGACTATTCCGGGAGGAACAGGTTCAACCTGTGCGCGTTGAAGCGGCTCGTCTGACACTGCGTTCGATTGTAATGGTTTCGGGCTTAGGAATTGCACCTTTGACCATCATGTTATGGTTTGAAGGGACAGTGGCTGCAGTGGGGCCGCGAAAGCCCTGATAACGACGAGGTGCAGACGTTAAGCCATTGATCCGGTGGATCAATAATAGTCTGAACGGGCTGGGTTGGGGTTTTCTGACACTGGTTGCGGGAGCAGGATTTGAACCTGCGACCTTCAGGTTATGAGCCTGACGAGCTACCGGGCTGCTCCATCCCGCGTCAGAGTCAGATTTGTATCATCGTAAGAGAGATATGGGCTTTTACTAGGTTTGGCGGTGACCTACTCTCCCGGGGCTTAAGCCCAAGTACCATTGGCGCGGCAGTGCTTA
>NZ_JBQFLT010000017.1:0-78281 GCF_056531425.1 Ruegeria sp. N4 | reverse complement strand
CCGCGATGGAAGGCAACAACCCGGAAATCGGCGAAGAGAAGATCAAGGAACTGATGGCGGCTGTTGATGACTACATCGACACGCCTGAGCGTGCTGTTGACCAGCCGTTCCTGATGCCGATCGAAGACGTGTTCTCGATCTCGGGCCGTGGTACCGTTGTTACGGGGCGTGTCGAGCGTGGCGTGATCAACGTTGGTGACGAGATCGAAATCGTCGGCATCCGCGACACCGCGAAAACCACCTGCACCGGCGTTGAAATGTTCCGCAAGCTGCTGGACCGCGGTGAAGCCGGCGACAACATCGGCGCCCTGCTGCGTGGTGTGGACCGTGACGGCGTTGAGCGTGGCCAGGTTCTGTGTAAGCCGGGTTCGGTTACTCCGCACACCAAGTTCGAAGCCGAAGCCTATATCCTGACCAAGGAAGAAGGCGGTCGTCACACTCCGTTCTTCGCGAACTACCGTCCTCAGTTCTACTTCCGTACAACTGACGTGACTGGCACCGTGACCCTGGCCGAAGGCACCGAGATGGTCATGCCCGGCGACAACGTGTCGTTCGGCGTTGAGCTGATCGCACCCATCGCTATGGAAAACGGCCTGCGCTTCGCCATCCGCGAAGGCGGCCGCACCGTCGGCGCGGGTGTCGTTTCCAAAATTATCGAATAATTTTGGAAAGCGGTGGGCGGCAGTTGCTCTGAAAGAGCAATGAGAGCCCACACCGTTGAACGAAAGAAGGCCGTCCCACATGGGGCGGCCTTTTCGATTGAAGCACAATCATTCTACTCGAAGGTGCGCCGGAGCGATTAACTTGCACTTTATAGTTTGTTCGCTATATTCGAACTAAAGGTTCCCCCCCGATGATAAGAACCCAAGGGGTTCTCCGTTTGGTAGTTGGGGGGGTCAAATTTTACTAATAGTAATGGCGCTTTCCGGTTCGAAAGATATCGAATTCGCTCTGAATCAAGTGGCGGATTGCGTCATATGCAGCAGTATCTCCGTGTTCCCACTTTCTATAAATCGCCCAATTTAGATAATCTGCAACTTGTAGGCCGTAGTGCGCCTTTGAAGCGTGGTGCATGACTCGATAGGGCGTGTCGGAAGGAAGCATTTCCTTGAGAATTGTTTTTAACCCTTTTTCTATGGCTCTGCGCTTGCGTGCGACAGGAATAGAGTCGGTAATAACAACTATTTCACCGATTCCTTCTCGCGTGTTTTCAACAACGTACCTCAGCAGATAGCCAAGCATGCGAGGATAGAATTTTTCTGGGGCTTGCAGCGCGGGTCCAGTCTTCGACTTTTCCACCAGAACGGTATCGACTGAATTTTCGGTCAGTCCTTTGGCCAACATATCAAAAACGCGACGCCTCACGTGAGCATTGTCGTCAGCACAATGAAAATGCTGAAGCTCTATACGAGGTTGGATCCTGTGTTCGATTAAGTCGTACTTGTATGTATCCAAGCTTGTATGTAGCCGGAACGGTCTCCTCATACTGACTGAAGTGATGCTGAAGAACTTCGTTCCATTCTTAGAAAAATCGAAATTTCCACCCTCATCGAGAAAAACGTACAGCGTTGAAAGATCTTCCAATGCCTGCTCCTAAAAGTGTTTTTCTTCTTGTGACGTATCTCATTGGTTGTGTCGAGAAGAGAACACTCCGTTTCCAACTAAAGATATTGGCGGTTTAGGCTGAAACTATGTTGACCAAGTCTAAGCATACCAACTTCCCCCTTGCCAAACCCCACCAACCCCACTAATACGCGCGAGTTCTCGATAAGAACGTCAAGGCGGGGTGATTCCCGCCTTTTGGGTTCGAAGAGGGTTGGCGATGCGCGCTTGTCCTCCTCTCAACCCCAACGCCTGATAAAAGGCTGTATCTATGCAAAGCCAAAACATCCGTATTCGGCTGAAGGCATTTGACTATCGCGTTCTGGATGCCAGCACGCAAGAGATCGTCAACACTGCCAAGCGGACCGGCGCGAACGTGCGCGGCCCGATCCCGCTGCCGAACAAGATTGAGAAGTTCACGGTTCTCCGTGGCCCTCACGTTGACAAGAAATCCCGCGACCAGTTCGAGATCCGTACGCACAAGCGTCTCTTGGACATCGTTGATCCGACCCCCCAGACCGTTGACGCGCTGATGAAGCTCGACCTCGCTGCTGGTGTGGACGTCGAGATCAAGCTGCAGTCGTAAGATCGGAGGGTATAGATTATGCGCTCTGGTATTATCGCAAAAAAAGTTGGCATGACCCGCCTGTTCATGGAAGACGGCAAGCAGATTCCTGTGACCGTTCTTCACCTGGACAACCTGCAGGTTGTTGCACAGCGTACCGCTGACAAAGACGGCTACACCGCCGTTCAGCTGGGCGCCGGTGCTGCCAAGGCAAAACGCACCTCGAAGGCCATGCGCGGTCACTATGCCGCTGCAAAGGTCGAGCCCAAGCGTAAGCTGGCCGAGTTCCGCGTCTCCGAAGATGGCCTGATCGAAGTGGGCGCCGAGATTTCGGCAGAACACTTCCTGGAAGGTCAGAAAGTTGACGTGTCGGGCACCTCGATCGGTAAAGGCTTTGCCGGTGCGATGAAGCGCCACAACTTCGGTGGTCTGCGCGCCTCGCACGGTGTTTCGATCAGCCACCGTTCGCACGGTTCGACCGGTCAGTGCCAGGACCCGGGCAAGGTGTTCAAAGGCAAGAAGATGGCCGGTCACATGGGTGCTGCCCGTGTCACCACCCAGAACCTGGAGGTTGTCAAAACCGACGCCGACCGTGGTCTGGTCTTCATCAAAGGCGCCGTTCCCGGACCGAAATCGGGTTGGGTCACCGTCAAGGACGCCGTAAAGAAGAAAGCACCGGAAGGCCTGCCTTTCCCGGCTGCTGTGAAATCGGCTGCAACCGAAGCACCTGCGGAAGAAGCGCCCGCGGAAGGTGGTGAAGCATGAAACTTGATGTAATCAAACTGGACGGCGGCAAAGCCGGCGACATCGAGCTGAACGCCGATCTGTTCGGTCTCGAGCCGCGCGCGGACATCCTGCACCGTGTGGTCCGTTGGCAGCGCAACAACGCGCAGGCCGGCACCCACAAGGTCAAGACCCGCTCGGAAACCAGCTACTCGACCAAGAAGATCTATCGCCAGAAGGGCACCGGTGGCGCACGCCATGGTGACCGTAACGCGCCGATCTTCCGCAAGGGTGGTATCTACAAGGGCCCGACCCCTCGTTCGCACGGCCACGACCTGCCGAAGAAGTTCCGCAAGCTTGGCCTGCGCCACGCTCTGTCGGCCAAAGCCAAGGCAGGTGAACTAGTTGTGATCGAGAACGCCGAAGCCGAAGGCAAGACCGCCGCTCTGGCCAAACAGGTTGCAAACCTGGGCTGGAAACGCGCTCTGGTCATCGACGGCGCGACCGTGAACGAAGGGTTCCTGAAGGCGTCGCGCAACATCGAAGGTCTGGATATCCTGCCGTCGATGGGTGCAAACGTTTATGACATCCTCAAGCGTGACACCCTGGTGCTCACCAAAGCGGCTGTCGAAGCACTGGAGGCTCGTCTGAAATGAGCGCGAAGGCAGAACACTACGACGTGATCCGCAAGCCGATCATCACCGAAAAGTCGACCATGGCGTCCGAAAACGGCGCGGTTGTCTTTGAAGTGGCGATCGACAGCAACAAGCCGCAGATCAAAGAGGCCGTTGAGGCGCTGTTTGGTGTGAAGGTCAAAGCGGTGAACACCACCGTGACCAAAGGCAAGGTCAAGCGGTTCCGCGGCCAGCTGGGCCGTCGGAAAGACGTCAAAAAAGCATATGTGACCCTGGAAGAGGGCAACACCATCGACGTATCCACCGGTCTCTGATCGGAACGTCTTTGGAAAAGAACAGAACCCCCGCGAGAGCGGGGGTTTTTTCGTATGGCGGTGACACTGGAAATTGATCTCGCGACGTCGCGGCAATTCCATAAACCGCTTGCGATGCCGGAGTGTTCCTCTATCCGGTTGCAAACGTAATAAAATGGCAGGCGTATGACTCGACCCATAGATTCGACCCCGGGAAAACCGGAAATGGCCGCAGCGCGGGATTGGGTGACGACGCTGGCCAATTACCGTGAGCCGAACCAGATGCGCAGCGCATTCGAGCTTGGCGTCAGCATAGTTCCATTTTTTGCGCTATGGGCTTTGTCCTGGGCGCTTCTGTCGGTCAGCTATTGGCTGGCTTTTGCAATCTCGGTCCTCAATGCGGCCTTTTTGCTGCGCCTGTTTGCGATCCAGCATGATTGCGGGCACGGGGCGTTCTTCAGCAACCGGACGGTCAGTGACTGGGTCGGGCGGATTATCGGAGTGCTGACCCTGACCCCTTATGACGTCTGGCGCCGCACGCATTCCACGCATCACAACAGCTCGGGCAATCTGGACAAGCGCGGGATGGGCGATATCCACACCCTGACCATGGCCGAGTATCAGGCGCTGAGCCCCTTAAACCGGCTTTGGTATCGTGTGTATCGTCACCCGATCACCTTGTTTGGCTTTGGGCCGGGCTATCTGTTTCTGCTCCAGAATCGCCTGCCGCTTGGTTTGACGGGGCACATGAAATTCTGGATCAGCGCGATGGCCACCAATCTGGCCATCCTGCTGGCATTGCTGGCCATCTACCACTTTGGCGGGCTGATGCCGTTGTTGCTGATTTTCCTGCCCTCGACCTTGCTGGCCGCAACAGCGGGTGTCTGGCTGTTTTACGTTCAGCATCAGTTTGAAGAGACGCAGTGGGATCCCGATAAGGACTGGCGACTGCACGAGGTCGCCCTGCACGGCAGTTCGCATTATATCCTGCCATCCGTTCTGCAATGGTTTAGTGCCAATATTGGCATCCATCACGTCCATCATCTGTACAGCCGAATTCCGTTCTACCGCCTGACCGAAGTGCTGCGGGACCATGACGAATTGGCAAACAGCAACCGAATGACCATCCGCGAGAGCTTTGCCAACGCCCGCTTGCACCTGTGGGACGAGAAAAGCCGCCGTCTTTTGTCTTTCGCCGAAGCCCGTGCGCTTTATGGATAATGGGTGGAGCGCAAGCGGAACGGCGTAATAAAGCACATGTGGCCCTGGGGACGCCGCGGTGAAACGTCGGGGAGTGGACATGAAAGTCGATCCAAAGAATGTACCCTTTGCTGTTAAGTTGTTGCGCAACTGGCCCGCAAAACTGTGGGCGGTCAGGCTGCTGGATGCCCTGTCGAAACACCCGATAGCACCGCTTCCGGAGACGTATCAATGCCGCGAGATTCAGATTCCGCGCAGCGACGGCTCGGGCTCGGTCCGGACCCTTGTGATCTCGCCTAAAGCGCAGAAGGAACCCCTGCCTGTTGTCGTGCATCTACATGGCGGCGGATACCTGATCGGGACGCCGGAAAGCTCGTCGCTCAAACCGATCGCCGATCTGCTGAAAGCGACGGACGCCGTATTTGTGGTTCCCGACTATCGGCTGGCAAAGGATATGCCCTACCCGGCGGCGCATGACGATTGTTATGACGCGCTGGTGTGGGCGGCCCGAAATGCCCACGAGATCGGCGGACGGCCTGACCAGATCATCCTCGGCGGCGAAAGCGCCGGAGGTGGGCTGGTCCTGTCCACCGCACTGCGCGCGCGTGACCGCGGTGAGGTCAATGTCGCGTTCCAGTTCCCGATCTGCCCGATGATCGATGACGACGAGGCCAACTGGACGCCAGTCGCACCGGCCGATCAGAGTTGGCCGCCATCGTTGAACCGGTTTGGATGGGACCGGCTTTTGGGGGCAGGGCGACGGGGCGGTGCCGATGTAACGGCCAATGAGGCCCCAATCCGCACGAAAGATTGGTCCGGCTTGCCACCAACCTTCACCTTTGTTGGCGAATGCGATCTGTTCCATGCCCAGACCTCAGCAATGGTCGAGGCTCTGCGCAACGCGGGCGTGGACGTGGTTTTCGACACGAAGCCGGGTGTTTATCACAGTATGGAGTTTTTTTCCGAGAACCTGTCCGTTTCGCAGGATATTCTGCGGTTCTATCGTGAGATTTTTATAGAGTTCACAGAGAAGTACTTTGCGCCACAGCCTGAAAGACCCGAGTGACAACAATGAAAACAAAACGCGCAGAATGACCAGAGATCCTCAGACGGTGAAGCAGGCCGACCCCGCAGCGCCTATCCCGGCCCAGAAGTATCGGGTCGTTGGCACGCGAAAGTCGAAAACAGCTGTGTCTTCGCGCCATGTTCTTCGGCTGGCAGACGAAGGACCCGTGACACTCAGCCCTGAGGCTTTCGCGAACCTGCATATCCACCATATCGACGCGGAAAACTCCGAGGTGTTTTGGTGTCGTGTAAAGGATGAAGCTTCGCTGTCCGGGTACAGCTTTTACTATCAGGGCATTCGACAAAATGCGACTGACGGGTACGCGGTTAAGTTTGGCAATCTCGGATCGTGGCAGCGGCCGTTGACGGCACGACCGGTTTTCATATTTTCGATTGGTCGCTGCGGATCGACGCTGTTTGCCAAGATATGTGATGCGGCTGGTCTTTTGACCTGGTCTGAACCGGACGCTCTAACCAATCTCGCGGGAAGCCCGAAATTGCATCATCAGCCTGCGGATTTCAGAATGCTGACGCGGGTCGCTCTTGCAGATATTGCGGACAAAACCCGCTTGGCAGGTCAGAAAAGCATGGGCATAAAGCTACGGTCAAACGTGACGCCATTCTGTGAAGACCTGTGCAGTCACCATCCGGAATCGGTATGCTTATTCCTGGTACGAGATCCCGTTACCTGGGCCAGGTCCAGGCACAGGCTGTGGGGCGGGCGACCTGTAGGTTTGGCCCGGCGGTTAAGTGACATGGTTGAGTCCATGCGTCTGGCAAAAGCGCGTGGTCTGAAGATAAGTGTGATAAGCTATGAGGCACTGGTTGCTGATCCGCTGCGGCAAGCCGAGAGGATCGCGCAGGAAGTCGGGGAACTGGAAGTAGATCCTAGTCGGCTTGACGAGGTCATGAGCAGGGACTCGCAGCAAGGCACAACGATTGGGCGAGACGCCGGAAAAGAAATTTCCGAAGATTTCAATGCGCGGTTTGTTCGGGCGCTCCGAAACACGGCGCCTTGGTTGCTTGAACGAAAACCTGAACATTGGTTGGACTAGCGCCTTGTTTCGGGCAATCGGCGCCCCTGCTTAGAAAAGTGCGTCTTTGCTGTGGACGGTGTGCAATTGATCTGCTAAACGCTCCCAATCTTGCGGCCTCGGATTCGTTCCGGGGCCTCTGATATTTTGCAACCGGGGACCTTCGGGGCCCTATACCCTTGGCACCTACGGGGGCCTATCACATAGCAGGGAAACCCCTGCACTTGCTAAACGGAAGACAGAAAGCATGGCACTCAAGTCGTACAAGCCGACGACGCCGGGCCAGCGCGGGCTGGTGCTGATCGACCGTTCGGAGCTTTGGAAAGGACGTCCGGTCAAGTCTCTCACAGAGGGTTTGACCAAATCGGGCGGCCGGAACAACACCGGACGGATCACTTCACGCCGCCGCGGCGGTGGCGCAAAGCGTCTCTACCGGATCGTTGACTTCAAACGGAACAAATTTGATGTCGCGGCAACCGTCGAGCGGATCGAATATGACCCGAACCGGACCGCATTCATCGCACTGGTAAAATACGAAGACGGCGAGCAGGCATATATCCTGGCTCCGCAGCGTCTGGCTGTTGGTGACAAAGTCATCGCGTCGGCAAAAGCTGACATCAAGCCGGGTAACGCAATGCCGTTCTCGGGCATGCCAATCGGTACCATCGTCCACAACATCGAGATGAAGCCTGGTAAAGGCGGTCAGATCGCACGTGCGGCCGGTACATACGCTCAGTTCGTTGGTCGCGATGGCGGCTACGCTCAGATCCGTCTGAGCTCAGGCGAGCTGCGCATGGTCCGTCAGGAATGCATGGCCACCGTTGGTGCCGTGTCCAACCCCGACAACTCGAACCAAAACCTCGGTAAAGCCGGTCGTATGCGCCACAAGGGCGTTCGTCCGTCGGTTCGTGGTGTTGCAATGAACCCGATCGATCACCCGCACGGTGGTGGTGAAGGTCGTACCTCGGGTGGCCGTACGCCGGTTACGCCGTGGGGTAAGGACACCAAGGGTAAGCGTACCCGCAACAAGAACAAAGCGTCCCAGAAGCTGATCATCCGCTCGCGGCACGCCAAGAAGAAGGGACGTTAATCCATGTCTCGCTCTGTTTGGAAGGGTCCTTTCGTCGATGCTTACGTGCTGAAAAAAGCCGAAGCAGCGCGCGAGTCGGGCCGCAACGAAGTCATCAAAATCTGGTCGCGTCGTTCCACCATTCTGCCCCAGTTCGTGGGTCTGACCTTTGGTGTGTACAACGGCCAGAAGCATATCCCCGTCAACGTCTCGGAAGACATGATCGGTCAGAAGTTCGGTGAATACTCGCCGACCCGTACCTATTATGGTCACGCCGCAGACAAAAAAGCGAAGCGGAAGTAAGTCATGGGCAAGGAAAAGAACCCCCGCCGCGTGGCTGAAAACGAAGCAATGGCGAAAACGCGCATGCTTCGCACCAGCCCGCAGAAACTGAACCTGGTTGCGCAAATGATCCGCGGCAAGAAAGTTGAGAAGGCTCTGACCGACCTGACTTTCAGCAACAAGCGTGTCGCGCAGGACGTCAAGAAGTGCCTGCAGTCCGCAATCGCGAATGCCGAAAACAACCACAACCTGGACGTTGACGAACTGATCGTCGCCGAAGCTTGGGTTGGCAAGAACCTGGTCATGAAGCGCGGTCGTCCGCGTGCCCGTGGCCGTTTCGGCAAGATCATGAAGCCGTTCTCGGAGATCACCATCAAGGTGCGTCAAGTTGAGGAGCAAGCCTAATGGGTCATAAAGTAAATCCGATCGGCATGCGCCTGCAGGTCAACCGCACCTGGGACAGCCGCTGGTACGCCGACACCAAGGACTACGGTGATCTTCTGCTGGAAGACCTCAAGATCCGTGAGTTCATCAACAAAGAGTGCAAGCAGGCCGGTGTTGCCCGTGTGATCATCGAACGTCCGCACAAGAAGTGCCGCGTTACGATCCACACTGCACGTCCCGGTGTCATCATCGGCAAGAAAGGTGCAGACATCGAAGTTCTGCGCAAAAAGCTTGCTCGTATGACCGACAGCGAACTGCACCTGAACATCGTTGAAGTGCGCAAGCCCGAGCTTGACGCGCAGCTGGTTGCCGAGTCCATCGCTCAGCAGCTGGAACGTCGTGTTTCGTTCCGTCGCGCAATGAAGCGCTCGGTTCAGAACGCCATGCGCATGGGCGCCCTGGGTATCCGGGTGAACGTCGCTGGCCGTCTGGGCGGCGCCGAAATCGCACGGACCGAGTGGTACCGCGAAGGCCGCGTGCCTCTGCACACCCTGCGTGCCGACATCGATTACGCACATGCCGAAGCGATGACCCCCTACGGGATCATCGGGATCAAGGTCTGGATCTTCAAAGGTGAGATCATGGAGCACGATCCGCAGGCACGTGACCGTAAAGCACAGGAACTCCAGGACGGCCCTGCACCTCGTGGTGCTGGTGGCGGTCGTCGCTAAGGAGGGAAAGATATGCTTCAACCAAAGCGTACTAAATTCCGCAAGATGCACAAAGGCCGGATCAAGGGTCTCGCCAAGGGCGGCTCTGATCTGAACTTTGGCACCTACGGCCTAAAAGCTCTTGAGCCTGAGCGTGTAACTGCACGCCAGATCGAAGCTGCACGTCGTGCCATGACGCGTCACATGAAGCGTCAGGGTCGTGTCTGGATCCGCATCTTCCCCGACACTCCGGTCACTGCAAAGCCGATCGAAGTTCGTATGGGTAAAGGTAAAGGTTCGGTCGATCGCTGGGCCTGCAAGGTCAAGCCCGGCCGCGTGATGTTCGAGATCGACGGCGTCAATGACGACATCGCTCGCGAGGCCCTGCGCCTGGCCGCGATGAAGCTGCCGATCAAGACCCGCGTCGTGGTTCGCGAAGACTGGTAAGCGTTCCGGGGTCAACCCCGTTCGTGACAAGATTGACCCCCGTCGGGATACCGGCGGGGGTTTTTCATTTCTGTGTCATGGCGTTGGATTTGGATTGCGCATTTGGTTGATGAACCACAAAGTCGCCCCTGACTTGCTGTCGGAACAACAGGAGGCCTCGATGGTTCAGCTGCGCAAGAAACTCCTTTTCAAAGAGGTGATTACCTCTGACCAGATGGGCCAGCCCTGCGCGCCGATCACCCGTGTCGCGGCTGTGGCGGTGTTCAAAAACCCTTTGGCGGGCGTGTTTTCCGAGGATCTGAGTGCGTTGTTCGACATTGGCGGCACATTGGGCGCGGAATTGGTGGCTGATGCCGTTGCCGAGTTGAAGGCTGCGCCGATCTCATACGGAAAGGCCGCGATTGTGGGCCTGAGCGGAGATGCCGAGCATGGCGGAGCACTCATCCACCCCAAGCTTGGTGCCCCGATGCGCGCGGCGATTGGCGGCGGCGAAGCTGTCATTCCGTCAAACGCCAAACTGGGCGCGCCGGGTTGCGCCTTGGACTTGCCGCTGGGGCACAAGGACGATCCATGGTCGATCAACCACTATGATACGATGACCCTGACCATATCTGACGCACCTTTGCCGGATGAGGTGGTGTTATGTGTGGCCTATGCCGATGGCGGTCGCCCGACGCCACGCTGCGGCAAGGGGCGCATCATAGATTAAGGCCTGAACCAAAGCAGGTCTCGGCCAGAAGGGGGCGGTCTGATAACCCGGCCTTGAAACAACCGACCCTGCCGGGCAGTCGGCGGGTCGTTCTGTTGCGCCATGGTCATGCGCACCCACAGTTGAATAGCATTGTGGCGTCAGACGTGGCAGTGTTCACGGTAGCTTTGCCGGGAAGGACCGCCATGACGACCATTGTCCGAACCATCCACGACGTCGTGGTGCCTGTGTTCCTGACTTTTGCGGTTTTGTTTACCGCGACACCCCTCGGGGCGGCCTCACCCGAAGTGAACCTGGGCCATTTCAACGGTCTGGCCATGAACGGCTACGACGTCATGAGCTATTGGCGCGGCGGCAATCCGCAAAAAGGCGATCCCGGGATCACTGCAGATTACAAAGGGGCCACCTGGGTATTTCTGAACGACGAAAACCGGCAGGAGTTTCTGTCTGACCCGGACAGGTTCGCACCTCAGTTCGGCGGCTATTGTGCCTATGCCGCAAGTCAGAATGCCGTGGCGGACGTGGACCCGATTGCGTGGCGCATCTGGGACGACAAACTATACCTGAATTACAGTATCGAGGTCCGGCGCATCTGGGCCAACAAGATCGATGAGAATATCGCAAAGGCGAACGGGTACTGGCCCGACCTGTTGCAGCAATAGCCTTTGGGCGTTTCCGTCCGCCAAAATGTGTGCCGGGCGCGATATTCACCCGACGTCCTGAAAAAAAATTGATTTGAAGTCTGGCCAATCCCACCGGTTAGTGAAATGACGCCCGCATCAACGACATTCTCTCGCGGGCTCGGTGTTTGGCAAGTGTGCAACCGTGCTTTCGCCAACCAGCAAAAACAGCTGAGCGCCGCGATACAGTTCGAAAGCCGAGGAAAACGATGGGCCTTACCTGCCGGGACGTGATGGTCTCGCCTGAAACGCAGAAAACGATACATCCGGATGACACTGTCGCAAAAGCGTTCGATATCATTCGGGACAGCCGGGTGCGCTTTCTTCCTGTTGTCGACGAGAACGGAAAGTTTCTGGGTGTGTTTACCGCACCGACCCTGATCAAGATGATCCTGCCCAAGGCCGCACTGATCGGCATGAGCTCGGAAACAAGCCGGGTGCCGATCAGCAACCTGAGCTTCATGGATCTGACCAAGGAAGATTTCCGCGAACAGATCACGCGGCTGAATGAGGAACGGGTCGGCGATCACACGTCCAACCCGGCCAATATCCCCGTGACCGCCCCGGATACGCCGGTGATGGAGGGCATCTTCCTGATCCACAAATTCAAGCGCCATGTGTTCCTGGTTGAGCCCGACACCAAACGGTTTGTCGGCACTGTCAGCCCGAACTCGCTGATAGATCACGCGCTGAGTTAACCCCTAAAATACCGGACCAAAATTGTGACCGATCATTCTGTTTCGCATGGAGAACACGCGTTCTCCGTTCCTCAACTGTTGGGGGTTGATCCTCTGTGGATTGCCACTGGCATTCTTGTCGCCGTTTATGCGGTGCTGATCACCGAAAAGGTAAACCGCGCCATTCTGGCGATGCTGGGCGCGTCGCTGATGGTGCTGTTTGGCATCCTCAATCAGGAACAGGCCGTCGCCGGGGTGGATGCAAACACGCTTGCGCTGCTGATCGGCATGATGGTGATCGTGGGGATCACCAGCAAATGCGGGCTGTTTCAATATGTGGCGATCAAGGCGTCGAAGCTTGTGAAGGCCAACCCGACCGGCATCCTGATCATGCTGACGCTGATCACGGCGGTATTTTCCGCGCTACTGGATAACGTGACCACGGTACTGCTGATCGCGCCGATTACCTTGCTGATCACCGATGCGCTGGAAACACCGGTCTTTCCGTTCTTCTTTGCCGAAATTCTGGCCTCGAACGTTGGTGGTACGGCCACGCTGATCGGTGACCCGCCCAACATCATCATCGGCTCGGCCGCCGGGCTGAGTTTCAACGAGTTTGTGGTCAATCTGGCCCCGATCTCGGCGATCTGTCTGGTTGTTCTGACCGGCATCATCTATCTGATGAACCGTCGCACGCTGGCCGCCATTCCAAAATCCGCCAGTGAGAAGATCATGCGCTTTAACGAAGACGAAGCGATCACCGATGTCCGGCTGATGGTCAAATCCCTGTTTGTTCTGGCGCTGGTTTTGCTGGGCTTCACTCTGGGCCACAGCTATGGCGTCCAGCCCGGCACCTCGGCGCTGGCGGGTGCGGCGCTGCTGATGCTGCTGGCCTATGGTCACCAGCACGGCGAAGAGCAATCCGAATCCGTGCACCACATCTTTGGCGAGGTCGAGTGGATCACGATTTTCTTCTTCGGCGGCCTGTTTGTGATTGTCGCGGGTGTGGAACACGTGGGTCTGCTGGATTTCTTCGGCCAGAAGGTTCTGGAGCTGACCGAAGGCGACATGATGTGGACCGCGTTCTTCATCTTCTGGGCCTCGGGCATCCTGTCGGCGATCCTCGACAACATCCCCTTTGTGGCAACGATGATCCCGCTGATCGAGTCCACCGCCGACACCTTTGGCGGCCCTAAGGCGATTGAACCTTTGTGGTGGTCGCTGGCTCTGGGCGCCTGTCTGGGGGGCAACGGCACGCTGTTGGGTGCAAGCGCCAACCTGACCGTTGCGGCGTTTGCCGAGAAGGCCAAACAGCCCATCGGCTTCGTCAAGTTCGCGATCATGGCCTTCCCGATCATGATCCTGACCCTGATGATCGCCAACGTTTATATCTGGCTGCGCTACTTCTATTAGAGCGTTTGGCTTTTAGCCGAGTGCAAGCATCGGAAGGCGCGTTCGACCGAAGGTCGAGGCAGCGCATTTCGATACACAATAAACGCCAAACGATTGGTCGCACCCGACCAGCCGCTTTTCTAAGGCGGCTGGTCTCGCCCTTGCGTCCCGGCTGGGCTATAGCCGGGGCATGGCACAGATTGAATCACTCTTCGTAACCCGTCTCTACCGCGCCGCCTTGTCCGAGTTCGATCCCAAGATCGACGCGGATGAGTTGGAAAGCTCTTGCCTTGTCATCGCCGAGGATGATGAGGCCGGGCAGGAATGGTGCGAAGAGAACGGCTATCCCGGCTATACCAGCTATGCCTCGCTGACCGATCTGCCCTGGCGCTTCCCGATCTTCGCCGATTTGGTCAAGGCGCTGGACCAGCACGTCGCGGCCTTTGCCAAGGATCTGGAATTCGATCTGGGTGAGGGCGCGCTGAAGCTTGAGGATCTGTGGATCAACATCCTGCCCGAGGGCGGGATGCACTCCAGTCACCTGCATCCGCATAGCGTCATTTCAGGCACGACCTACGTGGCAATGCCCGAAGGGGCGAGCGCGCTGAAACTGGAAGACCCCCGCTCGGGCCGCATGATGGCCGCGCCGACACGTCTTAAAGGCGGGCGGCGGGACTTGCAGCCGTTCATCTATATGAAGCCGAAGGTGGGGGACGTTCTGCTATGGGAAAGCTGGCTGCGCCACGAGGTGCCGATGAACATGGCCGAGGACGAGCGGATTTCGGTGAGTTTCAATTATAAGTGGGAGTGAGCCCCGGTCCGCGCAGCGGCAATCGCTCCGGTGGAGCGATTGAGGGGCGAACGGGCGGAGCCCTGATTGTAGCTTGCTAGAATTATTAGTGTTCTTAACTGGAAGTAGAAGTTTACCGGATCATACGAGTCGCCTGCATATTGTTCCCTTAAAATCAAATGCCGACTTAGTTCCACAACCAAGAAGTAACGAGAGAAATGAAGAAGATCTGTTTTGCATTGATCGGCAGTCTTAGTGTTGTCACACCCTCTTTTGCACAGCTAGGGCAGGCCAGAGAGGTTTCATGCCTTATTATTGAATATGGGGAAACCAAGGTTGATGGGCCATGCGAATTTGACCCGACCGATGGTTTCGGCTCCTTTGATTTCAAAACCTACAACGGTAAGTATTGGGGCGGTTTCTATGTCGAGGATGATGGGACCGGCGTAGTTGCGTGGAACGGCGAACCCTATGCCGCTCACGCTCACGGAATCCAGCGTGACCTACAGCGTGAAGAAGCCTGTTGGGTGAACGACTACGCAACGTTTTGTTTTTGGGATGATCGCTAAACTCCCATACACGGAAAGCCTTAAACTTCCTCTTGCCACCCACCCCCCAAACCCTTATACGGCGGCATCCTGCGATCTCCCGGCGTTGTCGGGCGATTCGTATGTCTATCAT
Source organism: Ruegeria sp. N4 (assembly GCF_056531425.1). NCBI lineage: Bacteria > Pseudomonadati > Pseudomonadota > Alphaproteobacteria > Rhodobacterales > Roseobacteraceae > Ruegeria > Ruegeria sp. N4. The sequence goes on along the minus strand of NZ_JBQFLT010000017.1, from coordinate 63,343 downwards.
TCATCCACCAGGTCAAAGGTGACCCGTGTACGGGGCCTTCTGGTGTTTTGAGCAAAGGAAAAAGGCGATGAACGCCCAAGAACTGCGTGACAAGACCCCGGACCAGCTCCGCGAGGAACTGGCCAACCTGAAGAAAGAAAGCTTTAACCTGCGCTTTCAACAGGCAACCGGTCAGCTGGAAAACACAGCCGGTATCAAAGCGGCCCGCCGCAATGCTGCCCGTGTCAAAACCATTCTGAACGAAAAGGCCGCTGCCGCGGCATCCGAGGAGTAATCAGATGCCCAAGCGTATCCTGCAAGGCACCGTGACCAGCGACGCCAACGAACAGACCGTAACCGTATCCGTCGAGCGCCGCTTTACGCATCCGGTTCTGAAGAAAACCATCCGTAAGTCCAAGAAATACCGGGCTCACGATGAAAAGAACGCCTTCAAGGTCGGTGACACCGTTCGCATCATCGAATGCGCACCGAAGTCGAAGACGAAACGTTGGGAAGTGCTGGAGGCGTAAGCCCCCGGGATTTTCCCATTTGTCGAAACCCTGGGGGATCTAACAAGACCAGCCCCCACAGGTCGGGAGAAACCACATGATCCAGATGCAGACCAATCTGGATGTCGCTGACAACTCCGGCGCACGCCGAGTTCAGTGCATCAAGGTCCTGGGTGGTTCCAAGCGTAAATACGCCTCCGTCGGCGACATCATTGTCGTCTCGGTGAAGGAAGCCATCCCGCGCGGCCGCGTAAAGAAAGGTGACGTCCGCAAGGCCGTCGTCGTACGCACCGCCAAGGAAGTCCGTCGCGAAGACGGCACCGCGATCCGTTTCGATCGCAACGCCGCCGTCATCCTGAACAACAACAACGAGCCCGTAGGTACCCGTATCTTTGGCCCCGTTGTTCGCGAACTGCGCGGCAAGAACTTCATGAAAATCATCTCGCTGGCTCCGGAGGTGCTGTAATCATGGCTGCTAAACTCCGCAAAGGCGACAAGGTCGTCGTGCTGGCCGGCAAGGACAAGGGCAAAGAGGGAACCATTTCCTCGGTTGACCCGAAAGCCGGTAAAGCTGTTGTCGATGGCATCAACATCGCCATCCGCCACACCCGTCAGTCGCAGAACTCGCAAGGTGGTCGCCTGCCTCAGGCAAACCCGATCGAGCTGTCGAACCTGGCGCTGCTGGACAAGAACGGCAAAGCAACCCGCGTTGGCTTCCGCATGGAAGGTGACAAGAAGGTGCGCTTCGCCAAGACCACAGGGGACGTGATCGATGCTTGATTCCGCAACCTACACCCCGCGTCTGAAAGCTCAGTACGTTGAAACCATCCGTGCCGCTCTGAAAGAAGAGTTCGGCTACAAGAACGACATGCAGCTGCCCAAGCTGGACAAGATCGTTCTGAACATCGGTTGTGGTGCTGAGGCGGTCAAGGACTCGAAGAAAGCGAAAGCCGCTGTCGAGGATCTGACTGCAATCGCTGGTCAACAGGCCGTTTCAACCAAGGCGAAGAAGTCGATCGCGGGTTTCCGCGTCCGGGAGGACATGCCGCTGGGCGCGAAAGTGACCCTGCGCGGTGACCGGATGTACGAATTCCTGGATCGTCTGATCACCATCGCGCTGCCGCGCGTTCGTGACTTCCGCGGTGTGAAGCCGTCTTTCGATGGTCAGGGCAACTTTGCCATGGGCATGAAAGAGCACATCGTGTTCCCGGAAATCGACTTCGACAAGGTCGACGAGGTCTGGGGCCTGGATATCGTAATTGCCACCACAGCGAAAACCGACGCTGAAGCGAAAAGCCTGTTGAAAGCATTCAACATGCCGTTCAACGCGTAAGCGCCGGGAGGATTGAGACATGGCTAAAAAAGCAATGATCGAACGCGAGAAGAAGCGCGAACGCCTGGTGGCCAAATATGCCGCAAAGCGTGCCGAGCTGAAAGAAATCGCGAATGACGAGAGCCGCCCGATGGAAGAGCGTTTCAAGGCGCGTCTGAAACTGGCGAAACTGCCGCGCAACAGCTCGGCTACCCGTCTGCACAACCGTTGTCAGCTGACCGGTCGTCCCCACGCTTACTACCGTAAGCTGAAGGTCAGCCGTATCGCGCTGCGCGAGCTGGGTTCTGCTGGTCAGATCCCCGGCATGGTGAAATCGAGCTGGTAAGGGAGACATAGATATGAATGATCCTATCGGCGATATGCTCACCCGTATCCGCAACGCGCAAATGCGCGGCAAGTCCACCGTTTCCACCCCGGCGTCCAAGCTGCGCGGTTGGGTTCTGGACGTGCTGGCGGACGAAGGCTACATCCGTGGCTATGAAAAGACGACCGGTGAAAACGGTCATCCGGCCATCGAAATCAGCCTGAAATACTACGAAGGCACCCCTGTCATTCGCGAACTGAAGCGGGTCTCGAAACCCGGTCGTCGCGTATACATGGGCGTCAATGACATCCCGCAGGTCCGTCAGGGTCTGGGCGTGTCGATTGTCAGCACTCCGAAAGGTGTGATGTCGGACGCAAACGCTCGCTCCAACAATGTTGGCGGCGAAGTGCTCTGCACCGTCTTCTAAGGAGGTCTGCAATGTCTCGTATTGGTAAAAAACCGGTCGAGCTGCCCAGCGGCGTTACCGCCTCTGTGTCTGGCCAGACCATCGAAGTGAAAGGTCCGAAAGGCACCCGCAGCTTCACCGCCACTGACGACGTGACGCTGTCGGTTGAAGACAACGTGGTCAAGATCGACCCCCGTGGCATGTCCAAGCGTGCCCGCCAGCAGTGGGGCATGAGCCGCACCATGGTTGCCAATCTGGTGACCGGTGTGACGACAGGCTTCAAAAAAGAGCTGGAGATCCAGGGTGTTGGTTACCGGGCGCAGATGCAGGGCAACACCCTGAAGCTGAACCTGGGCTACAGCCACGATGTTGATTTCACTGCTCCGGAAGGTGTCACTATCACCGCGCCGAAGCAGACCGAGATCGTTGTGGAAGGTATCGACCAGCAGCAGGTGGGCGAAGTCGCGGCCAAAATCCGCGAATGGCGCCGTCCCGAGCCGTATAAAGGCAAGGGCATCCGCTATAAGGGCGAGTTCATCTTCCGCAAGGAAGGCAAGAAGAAGTAAGGACGCAAACAATGGCAAACAGCAAAAGAACCCTGTTTCTGAAGCGCCGCCTGCGCGTTCGGAACAAACTTCGCAAAGTCAACGCCGGCCGTGTACGCCTGTCGGTTCACCGTTCGAACAAGAACATCAGCGTTCAGCTGATCGACGACGTTCGTGGCGTGACCCTGGCATCGGCCTCGACCCTGGAAAAAGATCTGGGTGTTGTTGGCAAGAACAACGTCGAAGCGGCCACCAAAGTGGGCGCGGCCATCGCCGAGCGTGCCAAGAAGGCAGGCGTCGAAGAGGCCTATTTCGATCGTGGTGGCTTCCTGTTCCACGGCAAGGTGAAGGCAGTCGCCGACGCCGCGCGTGAAGGTGGTCTGAAGATCTGATGTGGCGATGGGTGCAAGCACCCATCCTACACGATAAAGAACCGTAGGATGGGTGCTTGCACCCATCTTGCTTTGAAGGCGGGTCCGCCCGCCTCGATGATCGGGGGGCTTGGAATTTTTCCGTGGCTCACTTCGATTGAGAAAACTGGCGCGACAAGCGCCACATGAGAAAAGGGATGCCAAATGGCAGAACGTGAAAACCGTCGGGGCCGTGGCCGCGACCGTGAAGAAGCACCGGAATTTGCAGATCGCCTGGTCGCAATCAACCGCGTGTCGAAAACCGTAAAAGGTGGTAAGCGCTTTGGCTTCGCCGCTCTAGTGGTTGTCGGCGATCAGAAAGGCCGCGTCGGCTTTGGCAAGGGTAAAGCGAAAGAAGTACCTGAAGCCATCCGTAAGGCGACTGAACAAGCCAAGCGTCAGATGATCCGCGTGCAACTGCGCGAAGGTCGGACCCTGCACCACGACATCGAGGGCCGTCACGGCGCCGGTAAAGTGGTTATGCGCACCGCACCTGAAGGTACTGGTATCATCGCCGGTGGTCCGATGCGTGCCGTGTTCGAAATGCTGGGCGTCAAGGACGTTGTGTCCAAGTCGCTGGGCTCGCAGAACCCGTACAACATGATCCGCGCCACCATCAACGGCCTGCAGAAAGAGCAGAGCCCGCGTTCGGTTGCCGCACGTCGTGGCAAAAAAGTTGCTGACATCCTGCCCAAGCGGGACGAAGCACCAGCTGCTGCTGAAGCAGAAGCATAAGGAGAGCGACCCATGGCAAAAACCATCGTCGTCAAGCAGATCGGTTCCCCGATCCGCCGCCCCGCCGAACAGCGCGCAACCCTGATCGGTCTGGGCCTGAACAAGATGCACCGCACCCGCGAGCTGGAAGATACGCCTTCGGTTCGCGGCATGGTCAACAAGATCCCGCATCTGGTTGAGATCATCGAAGAGCGCGACTAAGCGCGATTGAACTTCAAACAGAAAACACCCCCGGAACTTTCGGGGGTGTTTTTCGTTTGAGGGTTTCGATTTGACGAGTCTAAAGTTTCGTTTCCTTCATCGAAATCACGTCAGCGTTCACTTCCGAACCCATACGATGCAGGTGGCGCATATCTGTCCCACAGCACCCGCCGAATACGTGCACAGACGGGTTTTCTTTCACAATTTGGGCAATTTCCCGTCCCAGTTGCCACGGGTTGCCTTCGTCAAGATGCTCGGCCTCGTCGAGTTCAGCGTGCGAGCAGCTTGAGGCATTGGCAACGACCCCTTTCAACCGGGGGTGATTGTCCATGGCACTCGCGAAATGGGACGGATGAGCGCAGTTCACCATATGGAACAGCGCTGACGCATCTGTCGCTTCATCTATTTGGTCTATCGCTTCGGCAAGACTCAGGCCGCTGGCCAGCCGACCGTCGGTTTCCACAACCAATGACATCACGATAGGCAGACTGAGACGCCGCGCTGCAAGAATGCACCCAATCGCCTCGGATGGACGGTTGAACGTGTAGGCGGTGACGAGGTCAACGCTGGTTTCTTTCAGTGTGGCCAACTGAGCAGTATGATACGCGCAGGCTTCATCTTCTGGCATGGCGGGAATATCAGCATATGGATCGTAACGAGGTCCGATGCAGGCGGATACCAGAATGTCGTCACGACCGGCTGACCGACGGATTTCATCCATCAAGGACACTGCATCCCGATTGACCGCATCCAGTCGATCTTTGTCATATCCCAAGGGGGCCGCGCGATCGGCGTTTGCCATCCAGGTGGGCGCGTCCAGAATGCATCCCAGGCCCAGTTCCCCCGCCAATTGCGCCAGTTCGGCCATCTGGTCAGCCAGAATTGCGCGTGTGTCCGGATGCTCGAGCAGGGGAAATGACGCGAAGCCCGGCAGCTCGACGCCTCGGTTGAATATCAGATCGGTGCCGGTTCCCGTGTATAGAAGAAAGTACTTTTCCCCCTTGGTCAGAAGATCCAATGACATGAATTTGCACCCTGCATCCTGCGCTGACTTCTGCGCAAGACTACCAATTTTTGCGAAACGTGAGAAGCGGCCGGGCCAATACTGGTTTGCCGGGCCAGAGGGTCTCGGTCAAATGGCGCAGGATCCTGCCATTCCCGAAACGCATAGCGGCTAGACCGAAACTTCCGTTGTTAGCGTTACCAGCCGCGCCTATCTGAGCCTTGTCCAAGCAAGGAACAAACAAGCGAACATTGGGGAATACGCCCCAATACAGAAAGGAAATGAGATATGGCAAACACAGCTACTTTTTCGAACACCGGATTCAACTTCAGCGCCCGCGTTGCAACCTTGGTTGAACGCATCAAGGCAGCCCGTGCCCGAGCGGCGGAATACCAGCGCACCTATTCCGAGCTGCAGCGTCTGAGCAACCGCGAACTGGACGACATCGGCGTTCGTCGCTGCGATATCGCGGATATCGCGCGTGAGCATGCATATTGCTCGTAAAATACCCCACCACTCACAGTGAAAGAGGCGCCGTTCGGGCGCCTCTTTTGCTTTTGGCGCTGGACTACAACAAACCTTGCAACTGAAGGCACAACGCTGTAGAGCGCTCCGGTGGATTTCCGTCCACGAGAATCAAAACCAAGAAACGCCGTGGTTGGCCCATCACGCTTCGGGGGTCACATCCGGCTAAGGAGAAGCGAAATGAAACTGAACGAATTGCGCGACAATCCTGGCGCCGCACCGAAACGCACCCGCGTTGGCCGTGGTCCGGGTTCCGGCAAAGGTAAGATGGGTGGCCGTGGTATCAAAGGCCAGAAATCCCGTTCGGGTGTGGCCATCAACGGCTACGAAGGCGGCCAGATGCCGCTGTACCAACGCCTGCCCAAGCGTGGCTTCAACAAGCCGAACCGCAAGGAATTCGCCGTTATCAACCTGGGCCTGATCCAGAAATTCGTCGATGCCGGCAAGCTGGACGCCAAAGCTGCGATCACTGAGGACGCACTGGTTGCCTCTGGTCTGGTTCGTCGCAAGCTGGACGGCATCCGCGTTCTGGCCAAAGGCGAAATCAGCGCCAAGGTGAACCTGGAAGTCACCGGTGCCTCGAAAGCCGCTGTCGAAGCGGTCGAGAAAGCGGGCGGCTCACTTAAGGTCACAAAAGCTGCTGCGGCAGAGTAAGCGCTTGTGAGCGGGCCCAGACCCGCTTACATAGACCTCACAGTTTTCCTAGACGCCGTCCGAGCCGGAAAACGGTTCCGGGCGGCGTTTGCATAAGAGAGACCGATTTATGGTATCAGCAGCAGAACAAATGGCAGCCAATACAAGCTGGGCTGCCCTTGGCAAAGCCACCGATCTGCGCAACCGCATCCTGTTCACGCTGGGTTTGCTGATCGTCTATCGTCTGGGCACCTTCATTCCGGTGCCGGGGATTGACGGACAGGCGCTTCGCGAGTTCATGGAACAGGCGGGGCAAGGCATCGGCGGCATGGTTTCGATGTTCACCGGCGGGGCGCTGGGTCGGATGGGTATCTTTGCCCTCGGCATCATGCCTTATATCTCGGCCTCGATCATCGTACAGCTGCTGACATCCATGGTTCCCGCGCTCGAACAGCTCAAGAAAGAGGGCGAGCAGGGGCGCAAAAAGATCAACCAATACACCCGTTTCGGCACTGTGGCGCTGGCCACCGTTCAGGCCTATGGTCTGGCTGTGTCGTTGGAATCGGGCGATCTGGCGACCGATCCGGGGCTGTATTTCCGCTTTTCGACCATGATCACTCTGGTTGGCGGCACCATGTTCCTGATGTGGCTGGGTGAGCAGATCACCGCGCGCGGCATCGGCAACGGGATTTCCCTGATCATCTTCGTCGGCATCATTGCCGAGGTTCCGGCCGCGCTGGCGCAGTTCTTTGCCTCGGGCCGCAGCGGCGCGATCAGCCCCGCCGTGATCGTTGGTGTGATCGTCATGGTCATCGCCGTGATCACCTTTGTGGTCTTCATGGAGCGCGCCTTGCGCAAGATCCACATCCAATACCCGCGCCGTCAGGCCGGTATGAAAGTCTATGAGGGTGGATCCAGCCACCTGCCAGTCAAGGTCAACCCAGCGGGCGTGATCCCGGCGATCTTTGCCAGCTCGCTGCTGCTGCTGCCGGTGACGATCTCGACCTTCTCGTCGGGGGCGGCCAACGGTCCGATCATGTCCTGGATGCTGGCCAACTTTGGCCCCGGACAGCCGCTGTATCTGCTGTTCTTTGCTTCGATGATCGTGTTTTTCGCCTATTTCTACACATTCAACGTGTCGTTCAAACCGGATGATGTGGCGGACAATCTGAAAAAGCAGAACGGCTTTGTTCCCGGTATCCGTCCGGGTAAGAAAACCGCCGAATATCTGGAATACGTGGTCAACCGCGTGCTGGTTCTGGGCTCGGCCTATCTGGCGGCGGTCTGTCTGTTGCCTGAAATCCTTCGGGGCCAGTTTGCCATCCCGTTCTACTTCGGCGGCACCTCGGTTCTGATTATCGTCTCTGTAACCATGGACACGATCCAGCAGGTTCAGAGCCATTTGCTGGCGCATCAATACGAAGGGCTGATCGAAAAGTCCCAACTGCGCGGCAAAAGCAAGAAACGCGGCAGGAAGGGACCCGCTCGTCGATGAACATCATTCTTCTTGGCCCCCCGGGGGCAGGTAAAGGGACGCAGGCGCGTCACCTGGTCGAAACACGCGGCATGGTCCAGCTGAGCACTGGTGACATGCTGCGCGAGGCCAAGGACAGCGGCACCGAGATGGGCAACCGCGTGGCCGAGGTCATGGCCAAGGGCGAACTGGTCACCGATGACATCGTCATCGGCCTGATCCGCGAAAAGCTGGAACAGGGTGCCGAGGGTGGTTTCATCTTTGACGGTTTCCCGCGCACGCTGGCGCAGGCGGACGCGCTGGGTGAATTGCTGGACAGCACCGGCAACAGCCTGGACGCGGTGATCGAGATGGAGGTCGACGATACCGCGCTGGTCCAGCGCATCACGGCCCGGTCGACCTGCGGCGGTTGCGGTGAAGTCTATAACGACATCACCAAGCCGATTCCTGCAGATGGAAAATGCACCAACTGCGGCAAGGAAAACGACTTCAAGCGCCGCGCCGACGACAATGAGGAAAGCCTCAAGACCCGTCTGATGGAATACTACAAAAAGACCTCGCCGCTGATCGGCTATTACTATGCCAAAGGTGCGTTGACCAAGGTCAACGGGCTGGGCGAGATCGCCGAGGTTCAGGGCTCGATCGCGCAGGTTCTGGACGCCTGAAAAGGTTGAACCGTTTATGGGCTTGACCTGAACCGGAAAAGCCCATATCGACCCCCATCCCCATAGGGAATCAAGACCGCAAGCGGGATTCGTTCCGTTTGCCCCGACTACCTCGAAATAATGCTGGATCCTCTGGCGTCACTGCCAAGATCAAGTGTTGTGAAAAAAGGTTCCGGAGTTACGGAACCGCAACAAAAAGGAAAGTGACACGTGGCACGTATTGCCGGCGTAAACATCCCGACCGCCAAGCGGGTACCTATCGCCCTCACCTATATCACCGGAATCGGCAACACCTCGGCCAAAGCGATCTGCGAAGCCGTGGGCATTGAAGCGACCCGTCGCGTCAACGAACTGTCCGACGCCGAAGTTCTGAAAATTCGCGAATACATCGACGAAAACTACACCGTTGAAGGTGATCTGCGTCGTGAAGTTCAGATGAACGTCAAGCGCCTGATGGACCTGGGCTGCTATCGCGGTCTGCGTCACCGCCGCAACTTGCCGGTTCGCGGTCAGCGCACCCACACCAACGCTCGTACCCGCAAAGGCCCCGCAAAGGCCATCGCTGGTAAGAAGAAATAAGGGAGGGTCTGACTGATGGCACGTGATAAGACTCGCGTTAAGCGCAAAGAGCGGAAGAACATCGCATCGGGCGTCGCCCATGTGAACTCGACCTTCAACAACACCAAGATCCTGATCTCGGACGTACAGGGCAACGCCATTTCGTGGTCGTCTGCCGGTACCATGGGCTTCAAGGGATCGCGGAAATCGACCCCCTACGCCGCTCAGATGGCTGCTGAAGATGCAGGCAAGAAGGCGCAGGAACATGGCGTCAAGACGCTGGAAGTCGAAGTTCAGGGCCCCGGTTCGGGTCGTGAATCGGCTCTGCGCGCGCTGGCTGCCGTGGGCTTCAACATCACGTCGATCCGCGACGTGACACCGATTGCTCACAACGGCTGCCGCCCGCCGAAGCGTCGCCGCGTCTAAGCGATTTTGAATTGAGCTGGGGCCAGTGTTTTTGCACGGCCCCAGCACGTCATTTTGAACCTCGGGCGTCTGCACCTTGTTGGTCATGGGGCGCGGACAGGAATGGAGGGATTACATGATCCACAAGAATTGGGCAGAATTGATCAAGCCGACCCAGCTGGACGGCAAGCCGGGCAACGACCCTGCACGTCAGGCAACCCTGGTTGCTGAACCGCTGGAGCGTGGCTTTGGTCTGACCTTGGGCAACGCCCTGCGCCGCGTTTTGATGAGCTCGCTGCAAGGCGCGGCCATCACCAGCGTTCAGATCGACAACGTCCTGCACGAGTTCTCCTCGGTTGCGGGCGTGCGTGAGGACGTCACCGACATCATCCTGAACCTCAAAGGCGTGTCGCTGCGCATGGAAGTCGAAGGCCCCAAGCGCCTGTCGATCAATGCCAAAGGCCCCGCCGTTGTCACCGCTGGCGACATCAGCGAAAGCGCCGGCATCGAGGTTCTGAACCGCGACCACGTCATCTGCCACCTGGACGATGGCGCCGATCTCTTCATGGAACTGACCGTCAACACAGGCAAGGGTTACGTTTCGGCTGAGAAGAACAAGCCCGAAGACGCGCCCATTGGCCTGATCCCGATCGACGCGATCTATTCTCCGGTCAAGAAGGTCGCCTATGACGTTCAGCCGACCCGTGAAGGTCAGGTTCTGGACTATGACAAGCTGACCCTGAAGATCGAAACCGACGGGTCGATCACGCCCGAGGACGCGCTGGCCTATGCTGCGCGCATCCTGCAGGACCAGTTGTCGATCTTCGTCAACTTCGACGAGCCGGAATCGGCCGGCCGCCAGGACGAGGATGACGGTCTGGAGTTCAATCCGCTTCTGCTGAAGAAAGTGGACGAACTGGAACTGTCGGTCCGTTCGGCAAACTGCCTGAAGAACGACAACATCGTCTATATCGGCGACCTGATCCAGAAGACCGAAGCCGAGATGCTGCGCACCCCGAACTTCGGCCGCAAATCGCTGAACGAGATCAAGGAAGTGCTGTCCGGCATGGGTCTGCACCTTGGCATGGATGTCGAGGACTGGCCGCCCGACAACATCGAAGATCTGGCGAAGAAATTCGAAGACGCGTTCTGAAGTGGTGCCGGGCTGAACGCCGCCCTACTTCGGACCAACCCCTAGGCCGGGCTTCAGCCCGGCACACGCAACAACAAATGCCCGGACTACCGGGGACAACAAGGGCAATGATGCCCCAAGGAGAGCGCCTGACACGCATCGGGTGCCAGACAAAGCAAAACGCGAAAGAAGGAACTGAAAAATGCGTCACGCACGTGGTTACCGCCGACTGAACCGTACTCATGAGCACCGCAAGGCGCTGTTTGCGAACATGGCTGGCTCGCTCATCGAGCATGAGCAAATCAAAACAACTCTGCCCAAGGCAAAAGAACTGCGCCCGATCATCGAAAAGCTGGTCACTCTGGGCAAGCGCGGCGACCTGCACGCCCGCCGTCAGGCCGCAGCACAGTTGAAAGAAGACAAAGACGTCGCCAAGCTGTTCGAAGTTCTGGGCCCCCGCTACGCCGAGCGTCAGGGCGGTTATGTCCGCATCCTGAAAGCTGGCTTCCGCTATGGTGACATGGCGCCGATGGCGATCATCGAATTCGTTGATCGTGACGTCGATGCCAAAGGCGCGGCCGACAAGGCCCGCGTTGCTGCCGAAGAGGCCGCAGAAGAATAAGTCGATCCGACGATCTGACTGTCAGACCCCTGCGTCCCGGACGTGGGGGTTTTCTTTTTCCCGAACGCGGTCACGGATGCCGCGCTTGCATTACCGGCCCGGTGGCCGCATATCCTACGGGTCTCTGAAGATTGAGGTCGGAATGCTGCGCGCGACAGTTTTAGCTTTCTCCATTTTGTCGGCATCACTTGCCACGGCGGAAACACGGGTTCCGCAGTCCCAGGCTGAAATCAGCTTGGGTTTTGCCCCGGTCGTCAAACAAGCCGCCCCGGCGGTTGTGAACATCTATGCCAAGATCATCCGGCAGGGGCGCGCCAACCCGTTATTCTCGGATCCGTTCTTTCAGGATTTCTTTGGTGGCGGCTTTGGCACCCCGCAGCCGCGAGTGCAAAACTCGCTGGGTTCGGGCGTGATCCTTTCCGATGACGGTTATGTGGTGTCGAATTACCATGTTGTGGGCTCGGCGACCGAAATCCGTGTGGTGACAACCGACCGGCGTGAGTTTTCGGCGACAGTCGTTTTGGGGCATGAGGAAAGCGACATCGCCATTCTGCGGCTAGAGGATGCGTCTGACCTGCCATACCTGAACCTGCGGGACTCGGATCAGGTTGAGGTGGGCGAGCTTGCGCTGGCCATCGGTAACCCGTTTGGCGTGGGGCAGACGGTGTCGTCGGGCATTATCTCGGGTCTGGCACGGACTGGGACAGCCACGGGCAATGCGCGAGGGTATTTCATTCAGACCGACGCGGCGATCAATCCGGGCAATTCGGGCGGGGCGCTGATTGATGTGAATGGCGATCTGATCGGGATCAATACCTCGATCCTGACCCGCTCGGGCGGGTCCAACGGGATCGGCTTTGCCATTCCGGCCAATCTGGTGGCCGAGTTTCTGCGGCAGGCGCAGGCCGGCAATGACAGTTTCGTCAGCCCCTGGGCGGGGATCACTGGCCAGCATATGAGCGCTGATATCGCCGAGTCGCTGGGTCTGGCCATCCCATTGGGCGTGGTGATTTCAGATCTGCATGACCTTAGCCCACTGGCCGAGGCCGGTCTGAGGGTCGGCGATGTGGTAACGCACGTGGACGGGGATGAGGTGAACTCTCCCGCCGAGATGAAATTCCGCATGTCCGTTGCCGGGGTCGGTGGAACCTCGGTTCTGACCCGGTTACGCGGCGAGGATCGCGAAGATGTGGAAGTGGCTCTGATCAAAGCGCCTGAAACACCTGCCGCTGAAGAAACCACTCTGGACGACCGTACGGTGCTGCCCGAATTGAAGGTATCAGGGGTCAACCCGGCGGTTATCACAAAGCTGGGGCTGCGCCTGACCCAGACCGGGGTCGTGGTCATTGATCCCGGGCCATATGGTGCGCGCGCCGGACTGCGCACTGGGGATGTTCTGGACGCGATCAACGGTGCCGCCATTGAACGCCCGCGCGACGTTGTGCAAGCGCTGACCGATCCCAGCCGTCGGGTGCAGATGACGATCCAGCGCGGCGGGCGCACCCTGTCACTGCGGTTCCGGCTGTAACGCCATGAGCGACCTGTTCGACACCGGCGCGACCGAGCCTGCACCGGCCCCTCATCGCCCTTTGGCGGATCGGCTGCGCCCGCAAACGCTGGCCGAGGTGATCGGGCAGCAGCAGGTGCTGGGACCGGATGCGCCTTTGGGTGTCATGCTGGCCTCGGGCAGCCTGTCCAGCCTGATTTTCTGGGGGCCGCCGGGTGTCGGCAAGACAACGATCGCCCGGCTTCTGGCGCAGGAAACCGATCTGCATTTCGTTCAGATCAGCGCTATTTTCACCGGGGTTCCGGACCTGAAAAAGGTGTTCGAGGCGGCAAAGATCCGACGTCAGAACGGGCAGGGTACTTTGCTTTTCGTGGATGAGATCCATCGCTTCAACAAAGCCCAGCAGGACGGATTCCTGCCGCATATGGAGGATGGCACCATCCTGTTGGTCGGGGCGACGACCGAGAACCCGTCCTTCGAGTTGAACGCCGCTGTGCTCAGCCGGTCGCAGGTGTTGGTGCTGGAGCGTCTGAGCCTTGCAGATCTGGAGCGTCTTGCCCAACGGGCCGAGAAGGAACTGGGCAAAACCCTACCTCTGACTCCGGCGGCACGCGATGCGCTGCAGGAAATGGCCGACGGCGACGGGCGTGCCTTGCTGAACCTGATCGAGCAAGTCGCCGCCTGGAACGTCGATGCACCGCTGGACCCGGATGCGCTGTCGACACGTCTGATGCGCCGCGCGGCCAAGTACGACAAGTCGGGGGACGAGCATTACAACCTGATTTCGGCCCTGCATAAATCAGTGCGCGGCTCGGACCCGGATGCGGCGCTTTACTGGTTTGCGCGGATGCTGACCGGCGGCGAAGACCCGCGCTATCTGGCGCGGCGCATCACCCGGATGGCGGTCGAGGATATCGGTCTGGCTGATCCTCAGGCGCAGGCGATTTGTTTGCAGTCGTGGGAAACCTACGAACGGCTCGGCTCACCCGAGGGCGAGTTGGCGCTGGCGCAGGCGCTGGTCTATCTGGCGCTGGCTCCGAAATCGAACGGGGCCTATGTGGGCTACAAGGCGGCGATGCGGCTGGCCAAGCAATCGGGCAGCGAGCCGCCGCCCAAACACATCCTGAATGCGCCGACGTCGTTGATGAAGGATCAGGGTTACGGCGCAGGTTACGCTTATGATCATGATGCCGAAGATGGTTTTTCAGGCCAGAACTACTTTCCCGAGACGATGAAACGGCCCGTTCTGTATCAACCGGTCGAGCGCGGGTTCGAGCGTGAGTTGAAGAAACGACTGGATTACTTCGCCAAGCTGCGGTCGCAACGAAACAACGGGTAACGCTGGGTCAGGTCCGCTGCTGCCGTGGCGTCACAGGAGACAGGTGGCGCAACTCGGGTTTCCCTTGGATCAGTGACTGCAAGGGAGGACGCGTCATGCCCGTATCAATCAAAAAATCCGAGGATGTCTGGACCGTCATTCATGACCGGCCCGAGGCCCGCAATGCAGTGGATGCCGATCACGCGAAGGCCTTGGCAGATGCCTTTCTGGAGTTCGAGCATAGCGACGCCAAGGCGGCGGTGTTCTGGGGCAAAGGCGGCAATTTCTGCGCCGGGTGGGACCTGAAGATGGCCGCAACCCTGGCCGATCCGGAACTGGGTGAAGCATATTACGAGAGACACGGCTTTCCCATCGGAGCAGCCCCATCGACATTGGGACCAATGGGGCCATCGCGTCTGGATTTGTCGAAACCGGTGATCGGTGCGATTGAGGGGGCCGCCGTGGCGGGCGGGATGGAGCTTGCCTTGTGGTGCGATATCCGGGTGATGGCCGAAACCGCCTATCAAGGTGTTTTTTGCCGCCGCTGGGGCGTGACCTTGATGGATGGCGGGACAGTCCGCCTGCCGCGTCTGGTCGGGCAGGGCAAGGCGCTGGAAATCGCGCTGACCGGGCGCAAGGTCGAGGCCGAGGAATGCTATCGCATCGGGCTGGCCGAGAAGGTTGTACCCCATGGCGAGGCGCGGGCCGCAGCCGAGGCCATGGCCCACGACATCGCCCGTTTCCCGCAAGAGGCGGTACGGGCTGACCGACGCTCGATCATCGAAACGCGCGGGATGTCTGTGCGCGATGGGCTGAAGCTCGAATGGGCCAACGGGTTGGAAGCGATCCGCCGCGAAGGCACCGCAGGCGCGGGGCGGTTCCGGGACGGGGCCGGGCGGCACGGAGATTTCCGGAACATCTGACGGGCCGCTGATTGCTTGACTCTAGCGCCGTTGCGGGCGACAGACGCGCATGTTTTCTAGGACACTGGCAATAGCGCAATCCGGGCGGGTCAGCCGCACGGCGCAAGGGGCAATGGCATGAGTGGCGTACAGATGATTACGGTCGCAGACGGCGACGGCGACCAGCGTGTGGACCGCTGGCTGCGCCGCCTGTTTCCGCATGTCAGCCAGGGGCGCATCGAAAAGATGTGCCGCAAGGGCGAGTTGCGCGTGGATGGCAGCCGGGCCAAAGCCTCGACCCGGTTGGAGGTGGGGCAGGTCGTGCGCGTACCGCCCTTACCCGACGCGGATCACAAACCAGCCGAGGTCAAGCGGAGCGTGTCCGACGCGGATGCGAAGATGATCCAGTCCTGCGTGATTTACCGCGACGATCATGTTCTGGCGTTAAACAAACCGCATGGCCTGCCAGTTCAGGGCGGCAGCGGCCAGACACGTCATGTGGACAGCCTGTCCGAAGCGTTGCGCTTTGGCTATGATGAAAACCCGCGTCTGGTGCATCGCCTGGACAAGGACACATCCGGTGTTCTGCTGCTGGCGCGGACGCGTGAGGCCGCCAAAGGGCTGACCGCCGCCTTCCGGCACCGCGACACGCGCAAGATCTATTGGGCTTTGGTTGCCGGCGTGCCCACGCCTTATCTGGGAGAGATCAAGACCGGTCTGGTCAAGGCCGCAGGCCATGGCAAGCAGGGCGAGGGTGAGAAGATGATCCCGGTGCATATGGGCGACATCGACAGCACGCCGGGTGCAAAACGCGCCCATACGCATTATGCGACGCTTTACCGTGTCGCCGGTCGCGCCGCCTGGGTGGCGATGGAACCGATCACTGGCCGGACCCATCAATTGCGTGCCCATATGGCGGCGATTGGGCATCCGATCATCGGGGATGGGAAATACGGCGGATCGGGTCAGGAAAACCTCGGCGATGGCTGGGGCGCGCAACTGGGTGGGATCATCAGCAAGAAACTGCACCTGCACGCGCGGCGTGCGTCTTTTCAGCACCCGATGACGCGCAAACCGATCACCATCGAAGCGCCCCTGCCTGAGCATATGAAGCACAGTTGGGACACGTTCGGCTGGACCGAAGACCTTGCCGCCGACGACCCGTTTGAGGAGCTGCAATGAGCGCACCCCTGCGGCTGGTTCTGTTCGATGTCGATGGCACTCTGGTCGACAGTCAGGGCAGCATCGTCCATTGCATGACCGCCAGTTTTCAGGCGGCTTCGGTTGTTGTCCCGCCCCGAGAGGCGATTCTGTCGATTGTCGGCCTGTCCCTGCCACAGGCCATTGCGCGGCTGGCGCCGGATCAGTCCGACACGGTGCAGGCGCAATTGGTCGAGGGCTACAAGCAAGCCTTTCACGCCCACCGGCTGGACCTGGGTGCCGCCAGTTCGCCGCTGTATCCTGGTGCGCGTGCGGCGATTGAAGCCCTGTATGCGGTGCCCGAAATCCTTTTGGGTGTCGCAACCGGCAAATCTCAGCGCGGTCTGGACGCGTTGATCGAGGGGCACGGGCTTGAGCGCTATTTTGTGACCCGTCAGGTGGCGGATCATCACCCGTCAAAACCGCACCCTTCGATGGTGCAGACCGCGTTGGCGGAAACCGGGGTCGAGGCGGCGAACGCGGTGATGATCGGGGATACCAGCTATGACATGGACATGGCCGCCGCTGCCGGAGTTGCCGGGATCGGTGTGTCCTGGGGTTATCACGATCCATCAGCGCTGACCTCTGCCACCTGTATGATCGAAACCTTCGACCAGTTGCCCCGCGCGCTGGACGCTATCTGGACCTGAGACATGAGCGATTGGAAACCGAAACGCTTTTGGACAAACAGCACCGTGGTCGAGGCCGAAGGTGGCCACACGGTCGAATTGGACGGTCGTCGGGTCAAGACCCCGGCCAAAGCGGCGTTGATCCTGCCGACACATGCGATGGCACAGGCCGTGGCCGCCGAATGGGAGGCACAGGAAAAAGAGGTGGACCCTGCCACCATGCCCTTCACCCGCTCGGCCAATGCCGCCATCGACAAGGTGCGCATTCAGCACGGCGAAGTGGCGGACATGCTGGCGGATTACGGCGACTCTGATCTGCTGTGCTACCGCGCCACGCACCCGCAAGAGCTGCAGATGCGACAGGCTATGGAATGGGACCCGGCGCTGGACTGGGCCGCCGAACATCTGTCAGCCCGGTTGATCCCTGTCGCGGGTGTCCTGCACAAGCCGCAATCGCCAGAGGCGTTGCAGCATCTGCGCGCCCGCGTGCATAACATGGATGCGTTCCAGTTGGCGGCGTTCCACGATCTGGTCAGCCTGTCCGGGTCCTTGGTCCTGGGCTTTGCTGCCGCCATGAACTGGCGCAATCCGGACGAGATATGGCGCATTTCGCGTCTGGATGAGGACTGGCAAATCGAGCAATGGGGCCACGACGACGAGGCCCATGCAGCCAGTGAGGTAAAGAAAGCCGCCTTTCTGCACGCCAAGAGGTTCTTCGACCTGTCAGTTTGATCCGTCACAACCTGATTTTTGGGCGTAAGTGCATGAACCAGTGGGCCTGATCCATCGTTTTCACTGATCCGGCCCTTGACGTTTGTTTATGATTGCGCCCAAACTCATGCCCACTAAAGGGGAGACACCTTTGGGGTAACCTTACCGGCATCCACTTGCCGGACAGAGCCGCCTTTCAAAGGGCGGAAAATCAGGAAGAGGTAAAAATGAAAAAATCCGTAATCTTGGGCGCGGCAACAGTTGCCGGTCTGGCCGCAAGCGCTGCAGTGGCGGGTACCATTGACGACGTCAAGGCGCGTGGGACTCTGAACTGTGGTGTGACCACCGGTCTGGTTGGCTTTGCGGCACCCGATGCGAATGGCGAATGGAAAGGCTTTGACGTCTCGCTGTGCCGGGCTGTTGCAGCTGCTGTTCTGGGGGATGCGAACGCTGTCGAGTTCGTGCCAACCACGCCGAAAACGCGCTTTACCGCTCTGGCCGCTGGCGAGATCGATATGCTGGCCCGGAACACCACCTGGACCTTCAGCCGCGATGTCGACCTGAAGTTCGAATTCACCGGCGTCAACTACTATGACGGTCAGGGCTTCATGGTTCCCAAGGCACTGGGCGTCAGCTCGGCCAAGGAACTGGACGGCGCGACCGTCTGCATCCAGACCGGCACCACCACCGAGCTGAACCTGGCCGATTTCTTCCGCGCCAACAACATCAGCTACGAGCCGGTTCCGATCGAAACCAACGCCGAAGCGCAACAGCAGTATCTGGCTGGCGCATGTGACGTTTACACCACCGACGCTTCGGGCCTGGCCGCAACCCGCGCCACGTTCGAAAACCCCAGTGATCACGTCCTGCTGCCCGAAATCATCTCGAAAGAGCCGCTGGGCCCGCTGGTCCGCCATGGCGACAACGAGTGGGGCGATGTCGTCCGCTGGACACTGAACGCGCTGATCTCGGCAGAAGAGCTGGGCGTGACTTCGGCCAATATCGATGAACTGGCTGCGGGCACCGACAACCCCGAGGTTAACCGTCTGCTGGGCACCGAAGGTACCCTGGGCGAGATGCTGGGTCTGGACGCCGATTGGGCCGCCCGCGCGATCAAGGCGGATGGTAACTACGGCGAAGTGTTTGCTAAGAACATCGGTGAAGAAACTCCGATCGGTCTGGCACGTGGCCTGAACGCTCAGTGGACCGAAGGCGGCCTGCTGTACTCGCCGCCGTTCCGCTAAGTCATCAACAGGAGAGGGCGGAGGTCACCTGCGCCCTCTTCCAATATAAATGCTGTGGACAGGAACAGAGCGGGGACAACCTCGCCGGGGAAAAGCTGTCCGCAAGCCACGGGGATTCCATAACATGTCGACTATGACAGACCCACCGAAAGCTGATTTTCGGTTGTCGATGCTCATAAACGATACCCGCTACAGATCGCTTACGTTTCAGGTGATTGCAGCAGTCGTTATCGCTTATTGCATCTGGTATCTGGGACATAACCTGTTCCAAAACCTACGCGCCGCCGGCCTGAACATCTCTTACAGTTTTCTCGGAGATTCAGCCGGATACGACGTTGCGCAGTCTTTGATCGAATATGACAGTCAGGACACGCATGCACGTGCGGCTGTTGTCGGTCTTCTCAATACACTTCTGGTCGCGTTCCTGGCCTGTATCACGGCCACGGTGTTTGGTGTGATCGCGGGGGTTCTGCGACTGTCCAACAACTGGCTCGTATCGAAACTGATGGCGGTTTATGTCGAGATCTTCCGGAACATCCCGGTTCTGATCTGGATCATCATCATCTTTACGATCATGACGGCCGTGCTGCCGGGGCCAAGGGCGTTCCGGGGCGAAGACCCGTCTTCGACCATGCTGTTTGATGCGTTCGCATTCACCAACCGGGGTGTCTATATCCCGCGGCCCGAATTCACCAACGGTCTGTTTGGCGCGACAATTCTGAACTGGCTGCTGGTAATCGCCGGTCTGGTGGGTTCGTGGTTCGCTGCGCACGAAGTCGAAAAACGCGCCACGCTGAAACAAGAACAGACTGGCGAGCGCCCCCAGACGTTCATGATCAAACTGGCCATCTGGCTGGGTCCGCTTGTCGTTCTGATGGTTCTGATGGGCCTGACATGGGACATCCCCGAGTTGAAGGGTTTCAACTTCAGCGGTGGTATCAAGGTCGGTGGCCCGCTGATCGCCCTGTGGTTCGCGCTGTCGATCTACACTGGTGCCTTTATCGCTGAAAACGTGCGGGCGGGTATTCAGGCGATCTCGAAAGGTCAGACCGAGGCTGCTGCGGCCCTTGGCCTGCGTCCGGGTCGGATCATGAACCTGGTGGTTCTGCCTCAGGCGTTGCGGGTGATCATCCCGCCGCTGATTTCGCAGTACCTCAACATCACCAAGAACTCGTCGCTGGCCATTGCCGTGGGGTATGCAGATATCACCGCGACCTTGGGTGGAATCACGCTGAACCAGACCGGTCGCGCGATCGAATGTGTTCTGCTGCTGATGCTGTTCTATCTGACGGCCTCGCTGACGATCTCGATGGTGATGAACATCTACAACGCATCCGTCAAGTTGAAGGAGCGCTGAGCCATGGCCGATCAATCAACAAATCCGATCGCCTTTGTGGCTGACGGGACAATCCCGCCCTCGCCACCGCCCGCAAACCAGACGGGTGCCATCAAATGGCTGCGCGAGAACCTGTTTTCGGGCGTCACCAACACCATCCTGACACTGCTGTCGCTGGTCCTGATCTATCTGTTGCTGAAGAACTTCCTGCCATGGATGCTCAACGGGGTCTGGAACGCAAACTCGCTGGCGGAATGCCGCGAGATTCTGGCGGGCAAGACAGGGGCCTGTTTCGCGGTTCTGACGGAACGCTGGCCGCAGCTGATCTATGGGTTCAAATACCCGGCTGAAGCTTACTGGCGCCCGAATCTGGCCTTTGTGCTGATGCTGGTGGCGTTTGCGCCGGTGCTGTTCTTCGATCTGCCGCGCAAGCTGCTGATCTTTACCGGCCTGTACCCGTTCATCGCCTTCTGGCTGATCTGGGGGGGTACGATCCTTGCGCCACTGGTCGCGCTGGTGGGCTGTGTGGCAGCAGGTGCCGTGTTCCAGAAACTGGGCAAGAGCAGCTTTGCCGCCGGGTTCTTCGGCGCGATTGTCGTTGCGCTGATCATATGGAATGTCGGCGGGGCGCTGATCCCGGAAGGTGCGTCGGAAAATGCCTGGCTTTCGGCTGTTCCCAGCCGTGACCTGGGTGGCTTCATGCTGAACATGATGCTGGGCGTGACCTGTGTGTCGCTGTCGGTGCCGCTGGGCATTGCCCTGGCGCTGGGCCGTCAGTCCAACATGCCGCTGATCAAGTGGGTCTGCGTTATCTTCATCGAATTCATCCGTGGCGTGCCTTTGATCACGCTGCTGTTCGTGGCTTCGGTGATGCTGGCCTATTTCTTCCCGCCTGACAGCACGGTCGACCTGTTCCTGCGCGTTGTGATCATGATCACCATGTTCTCAGCCGCCTATATCGCCGAGGTGATCCGCGGCGGTCTGGCCGCGCTTCCGCGTGGGCAGTACGAAGCAGCAGACAGTCTGGGCCTTGATTACCCGCAGGCGATGCGGCTGATCATCCTGCCGCAGGCTCTGAAGATCTCGATCCCCGGTATCGTGAACGTGGCCGTGGGCCTGTTCAAGGACACCACACTGGTTTCGGTCATTTCGATGTTCGATCTGGTGGGCATGATCCGGGGTCCCATCCTGGCGTCGACCGAATGGAACGGCGTCTATTGGGAGCTTCTGGGCTTTGCCGCGCTTCTGTTCTTCGTCGTCTGTTACGGCATCTCTCAATATTCCCAGTGGCTCGAGCGTCGCCTTGCCACGGATCATCGTTAAGGAGTTCAACACATGTCTGAACTTGCAGTAGAACGCGAAATCGACCGCTCGAAAATGCAGGTGAGCGACGAGGTCGCCATCGAAATCAACAACATGAACAAGTGGTACGGTTCCTTCCACGTGCTGCGCGACATCAATCTGACCGTCAATCAGGGCGAGCGGATCGTGATCGCGGGGCCGTCGGGGTCGGGTAAGTCCACCCTGATCCGCTGCCTGAACGCGCTGGAAGAACACCAGCAAGGCAAGATCGTAGTGGACGGGATCGAACTGTCGAATGACCTGAAAAACATCGACAAGATCCGGTCCGAGGTTGGCATGGTGTTCCAGCACTTCAACCTGTTCCCACACCTGACCATTCTGGAAAACTGCACGCTGGCCCCGATCTGGGTGCGCAAGACGCCCAAGAAAGAGGCCGAAGAGCGTGCGATGCATTTCCTGGAAAAGGTGAAGATTCCGGAACAGGCCGACAAGTATCCCGGTATGCTGTCCGGTGGTCAGCAGCAGCGTGTGGCGATTGCGCGAAGCCTGTGCATGATGCCGCGGATCATGTTGTTCGATGAACCGACCTCGGCGCTGGACCCGGAGATGATCAAAGAGGTGCTCGACACCATGATCGAGCTGGCCGAGGAAGGCATGACCATGCTGTGTGTGACCCACGAGATGGGCTTTGCCCGTCAGGTCGCCAACCGCGTGATCTTTATGGATGCCGGTCAGATCGTGGAACAGAACGAACCAGAAGAGTTCTTCAACAATCCGCAGAGCGAGCGGACCAAGCTGTTCCTCAGCCAGATTCTGGGGCACTGAACCGGATCAGATTTTGGAAAGGCGGGGTTTTGCCCCGCCTTTTTCTATTTCAGCAACTCGCGCGGAATGGTGAACCCCAATACCGCCCCGCTGCGCCATGTTGCATCTGCCCAGTTTGTGATGTCGAACCGGATAACCGCTGTCGCACAGGTGGGGTAATCGTAGAACCTGGCGTGGTCTGGGCCTTGCCGCACGATGTGCTGTGCGAAACCCGCGATGCCCGGATTGTGCCCCAGCATCAGCACCGTTTCCCCTGTTGCGCCTGACAGGACGGTCAGGATCTCGTCTGGCCCGGCATGATAAAGGGTGCGGGTAAAGCCGACCGTGGCGGCCTGCAGGCCCATCCTGTCCCATGTCTCGCGGGTCCGGGCTGAGGTGGAGCTGATGACCTCATCCGGCAGCCACCCGTTTTCGCGCAGCCATCCGGCAATCGCCGGGGCCGACTTGCGCCCGCGTTTGTTCAGCGGGCGGTCGTGATCGTCAAGCGCTGGATAATCCCAACTGGATTTTGCGTGACGGGTCAGGATCAGAGTGCGGGTCATGACGGGTGGAACGCTTTCATATGGTGGGCGGACTGTTCCGGGTCGCGGCCCGCGCCTCTGCTAAGTGGGCAGGCCAGCCGGGCAAGGCATCCGCCGGTCATGCAGCTTTGCCCCTCGGGTGTATTCAGATGGCCATGGCAGGCATCGACGCTGTAAAAGGCTTCGGCATTCAGCGCCCCGACCGGGCAGGCCGTCGTGCAGGGGGCCGGGCAGGTAAGGCATGGCGAGGCGGCGTTGACCTCGGGGATGTCGAATTCCTGCGCAAAATGCAGCGCTCCACGGTACGAGATCATCATGCCGACCGTGTCATGAACCAATGCGCCAACCGGGCTGCTGAAGGTGCGTCCGGATTTCAACGCCCAGTCGATGAACGGGGCGTAAGGCGGTCCGCCGAATGGGAAATGGGCCACTGCGCCCAGTGACTGTGCCATTCCGCCGATGACACGCCTCGACCAACGGTCCACCGGATCAGGACCTTGCCATTCGGGAGACGCTTTCAAAACCGGCCAAAAAGCCGAACCCGCCCCGAGTAAGACCAGAGTCCCCCCGTCCAGCCCTTTGGCACCGCTGATCCGTGGATGGGTCGCACCCATGACGATCAGACCCGCTTGATGCGCAACGCGCCCCACCCAGCCAAAGCTGATTGCCGCCATGTAAGAGGAGGGTGGGGGATATCCGGTCATCTCTCCTCCGCAGACTGGATCAGTCGGGCCGGATCAGCGAACCCGCGCCGTGCTCGGTGAACAGCTCCAGCAGGACCGCATTGGGTGCGCGCCCGTCCAGAATGACCACGGCCCGCACACCGCTGTGCAGCGCGTCCAGTGCCGTTTCGGTCTTGGGGATCATGCCGCCCGCAATGGTGCCGTCCATCGTCATCTCGCGGATTTGACCGGCTTTCAACTCGGTCACAACCTCTCCACCTGCGTTTTTCACACCGGATACATCGGTCAGCAGCAGCAGGCGATCCGCTTTCAAAGCCGATGCAATCGCACCGGCTGCGGTGTCGCCGTTGATGTTAAAGGTTTCGCCATTCTTGCCCGCACCCAGAGGTGCAATCACCGGAATCACATCATGTGAGAACAGATCGTGCAGAATTTTCGGGTTCATCTCGGACGGCGATCCGACAAACCCAAGCGACGGATCGGCCTGATCGCAGACAATCAGGTTGGCATCCTTTCCGGAGAGCCCCACGGCACTGCCACCCTGACCGTTGATCGCCTGCACGATGCGTTTGTTCACAAGGCCGGACAGCACCATCTCGACCACCTCAACAGTGGGTTTGTCAGTGACGCGCTTGCCGTTCACGAATTCGGACTGGATGTCCAACTGACCCAACATCGCGTTGATCATCGGTCCGCCGCCATGCACGATCACCGGGTTCACACCCACCTGCCGCATCAGAACCACGTCGCGGGCAAAGCTTTCCATCGCTTCGTCACTGCCCATGGCGTGACCGCCCAGCTTGATGACGACGATGGCCCCGTCATAGCGCTGCAGATAGGGCAGGGCACTGTTCAAGGTGGCGGCGGTGGCGATCCAATCCCGGTTCATGTCACGTGTCTTCATGGCTAAGTCCCTCTGGCGTTCCGTGTTAGGAGGTTTGCACGGCGCTGCCAAGGGCCAAGCTATTCCAGATGCGCAATGATCGAGCGCAGGGTGGGAATTCCGTCGCCTTTCTCGGACGAAGTCAGCACGATTTCAGGGAAGGCCGCAGGGTGTTTGGACAGCGCAGCGCGCACTTGATCCAGAACCTTCTGGCGATCATTCGCTTTGACCTTGTCGGCCTTGGTCATGACGCATTGAAAGGTCACGGCGCTGGTGTCCAGCAGCTTCATGATCTCGGCGTCGACGGGCTTCACCCCATGGCGCGAATCGATCAGCACAAAGGCGCGGCGCAGGGTCTGTCGGCCGCTTAGATATTGCTTGAGCAGCCGTTGCCATTTCTCCACCACCTTGACCGGCGCGTTGGCGTAGCCATAGCCGGGCAGGTCCACCAGATACAGTTCCGGGCCTTGGGTGAAAAAGTTGATTTCCTGCGTGCGGCCCGGCGTGTTCGACGCGCGCGCCAGACCCTTGGTGCCGGTCAACGCGTTGATCAGGCTGGACTTGCCCACGTTAGAGCGCCCGGCAAAACAGACCTCAAGCCGGTCGGGGGCGGGCAGACCGTTCATGGCCACAACCCCTTTGACGAATTCCGAAGGCCCGGCGAACAGCTTGCGCCCACGCTCTTGCGCGAACTCGTCCGGGTCTTCGGCAAGCGGGAAGGGCAGCGATGTCATAGCAGGTTAACCTTATCGTCAAGGCGGATCTCGCCGCCCTGAATGACCTCGGCATAGACGCCGAAATCCTGATGATCCCAACTGTTGAGCGCGCCCAGGGTATCTGCGTCCCGCTCACCCGTTTCGGGATTGGCTGTTGTCGCCAGACAGCGGGTGATGCGTTCGCGAATGTGGAAAACGGCCTGACCGATTTGCACGTCGCGACCCAGCCAGTCGAATTCTTCCCATAGGGGCAGGCCCTCGAACCAGATATTGCCGCGCCAGCGCTTCGGTGACAATTCCCGGCCCAGTTTCTGTTCGATCGCGCGGTGCGAGGCCATGTTGCACAAGCTGATCGAGGGGTAATCGCTGTCGGTCATGCCACGCCCCGGCACCCGGACAATTCGGGCGGACGCTGCGCGATCCGCAGGCATCAGCGGTTTGACCCAATCCAGAAACACATCCTGCTGCGTGTCGGGCGCGAAGCTCAGATCCGGGCGTTCGGGGTGATGCAAGGTGACGCGGTCCCCTTCCATCCGGGCCGAGATCGCCATCAGCTTGGGCGCCTTTGAACCACGGCTGAAATTGGCGCAAGGCGCCCATTCGGTGCCATCGGTCTTCGCCGCCTCGTGCGCGACGGCCCAAACGCGATCCCCGGGCATGGTCTGCCCGGGGATTACTGTGACCTGATCCAGGGCTTCACGCCCATGGCTTTTGATCGGGTGCCGCCAAAGGGCTGAGACTGTCCCGATCATTTTCCGTCCGTCTTAGGCGTCCGCTTGAAGCCGGACTTGATGTTGCCGAACACGTCAGGCTTGTAGCCCTGACTGCGCATGATCAGGTATTGCTGGGTGAAGGTGATTGTGTTGTTCGCAATCCAGTAGACCA
This sequence comes from Ruegeria sp. N4, assembly GCF_056531425.1. Taxonomy (NCBI): domain Bacteria; kingdom Pseudomonadati; phylum Pseudomonadota; class Alphaproteobacteria; order Rhodobacterales; family Roseobacteraceae; genus Ruegeria; species Ruegeria sp. N4. The sequence continues at coordinate 37,242 of NZ_JBQFLT010000017.1, read as the reverse complement.
CCAGCCCGCTGGCAAACCCGCCCAGCATGAACATGAACACCCATGGCATCCACGCGAAGATCATCGCCTGCGTCGGATCGGTTGGGGCCGGGTTCAGCTTTTGCTGCAGCCACATCGAGATACCCAACAGCAGCGGCAGGATGCCGATGAAGATCAGCGCCATGAAGCTTTCGGGTGCAGGTCCCGCCCAGGGCAGCAAGCCGAAGAAGTTGAAGATCGAGGTCGGGTCCGGTGCGCTCAGGTCCTGGAACGGGCCGAACCATGGGGCCTGACGCAGTTCGATGGTGACAAAGATCACTTTATACAGCGAGAAGAAGATCGGGATCTGCATCAGGATCGGCAGACAGCCCGCAGCCGGGTTTACCTTTTCCTTTTTGTACAGTTCCATCATGCCCTGCTGCATCTTCTGACGGTCGTCGCCAGCGGCCTCTTTCAGGGCCTCCATCTGCGGCTGCAATTCCTTCATCTTCGCCATCGAGACGTAGGATTTGAACGCAAGCGGGAACAGGATCGCCTTGATGATCAGGGTCAGACCGATGATCGACCAACCCATATTGCCGATCAGCACATTGATGTTGTGCAGCAGCCAGAAGATCGGCTTGGTCAGGAAGTAGAACCAGCCCCAATCGATGCTGTCGATGAACTTCTGCACGCCTTCCGCCTGATATTCGCGAATGGTGTCCCATTCCTTGGCACCGGCAAACAGCTGCGTCGTCACCTGCTCGGTCGCGCCAGGCGCGACGGTCAGGGTCGGAAGCACGGTTTCGGTTTGGTAGATCTTGCGGCGGGCGTCGTATTTGGCGGCTGCCTTGAACGTTGCGCCTTCCGCAGGGATCAGCGTCGTCATCCAATAGTGATCGGTAAACCCGACCCAACCGCCTTCCTTGACCTGAAACACCTCGGCCTGCGCGCGCTCGTTGGGGTCGATGTCAAAGTCCCGTACATCGCCATAGTCGATTTCATCCAAAACGCCGTCGGCCATGACCATGACGCCTTCGTGCAGGATGAAGAAGTTCTTGAGGCCGGGAAGGTCGCCATCTTCGCCAATGCCGTGCCGCGCCAGAATGCCATAGGGGGCCATGCTGACCTCGGCTGCGGTGGTGTTTTCAACCGATTGGGTCACCGAGAACATGTAATTTTCATCGACCGAGACGGTGCGGCGGAAGGTCAGGCCGTTGCCATTGTCCCAAGCCAGCGTGATCGGAGTGTCCACGCCCAATGTTGCGCCCTGCTCGAGCGTCCAGAGGGTGTTGGGGCCGGGGACATCCGTGCCAGTCACGCCCGAGCCCGGAGCCCAGCCATACAGCGCGTAATAAGCCGAGTCTGATCCCACCGGGGCCAGCAACTCGACAATGGGCGCGCCGTCTTCGATGGAAACCTTGTAGTCTTTCAGGAACAGCTCATCGATGCGTCCGCCCGACAGCGAAAGGCTGCCTTTCAGGCGCGGGGTGTCAATCGCGACCCGCGGGGCCTGTTCTTCGGGCAGTGTCTCTTCGGTGGCGGCGGTCGCTTCGCCCACAGCACCGGTCGCTGTTGCGCTGGGTGTCTGAATCTCGGACTCTTGGGTGGCGGCGATCTCGGTCTGATCGGTGGCAGGTGTGGGTTCCGGCGGGGGGAACAGCACGAACCAGACCAGGATCACGAGAAAGCTGAGCGCGGTTGCGAGGATGAGATTCTTGTTCTGATCGTCCATCTGGGACAGCCACCTTGAGCAGTGAAAGACACCCGCAGGGTTCAACAGAGTGCAGGCCCAAAGGTCAAGCGGAATCGGTTGTTATTTCGTCACGGCAGGGGTCTGATCGGCCTAAAGTTCGCCTTATGACCCCGTTTGGCGCCCAATCTTCGGAACACCGTTGACCTTGTTGCCATGTGCGGCAATCCAGTCCAGCGTTTTTTCAAACGGCATGGGCTTTCCGATCCCGAACCCTTGAACGTGATCGCAGCCCAGTTGTGCCATCAGGGCATGTTCACCCGGTGTCTCGACGCCCTCGGCCAGAGTTTCCACTTTCAGCCGTTCGGCCATGGTCAGGATCGCGCTGGCCAGTTGCTGTTGGCTTGGGTCCTGATCGGATTTCGCGACAAAGGATCGATCGATCTTGATCCGGGACACGTGGAACCGTTTGATCGACGCGATCGAGGCATGGCCGGTGCCGAAATCATCCAGATCAATGCAGCATCCCAGCGCCGCAAGGCCGGTGACGTTGCGGGTGATCACATCGTCCGGTCGGCGGGAAAACACGGTTTCCAGAACCTCGACAGCAAGACGGTCCGGTGTCAGGTCAAACTGATCCAGTTCCCATTTGAGGCGGTCAATCAAACCGGGGTCGCGCAACTCGTCAGATGAGAAGTTGATGCCGATCCGGGGCACGATGACCCCGGCCTGATCCCAATCGCGCATGGCCTGAAAGGCGTGGTGGCGGATGGCCTGACCAAAGCGTTCCATCAATTCGGCCTGTTCGGCAAAGGGCAGGAACACATGCGGCCCCAGCACGCCTTTTTGGGGATGTTCCCACCGGGCCAAAGCCTCAAACCCCGTGACGCGGCCTGTATCGGTCGAAACCTGCGGCTGGAACCATGGGCGGATTTCGCCGCCATTCAGGGCTGCGTCGAACTCTTTCCGCAGGTTGGTGCGAATGCGCGACCGGCGGCGGGTATCCGAGGAAAAGGCGCGAATCGTTGAGGGGCCGTTTTGCTGCGCCTCGACCAAGGCGCTGATCGCGGCTTCTTTCCAGTTTTCGGCTGCACCGTCCGCCTCTCGTGAACTCAGGCAGAATCCGATAGAGCAGGACGCATAGATACCTGTGCCATTCAGCATGACAGGGTCTTCGACGGCGGATTGAATGCGCCCTGACATCTGGATACAGGCCTCAAGGTCCAAATGTTGCGACGGGCGCAGGGCGATCAGGATCTTGTTTTCGCCCAGACGTGTTGCAATATCCTGGCCACGGATCATCGACAGGACGCGCGCGCAGACCTGTTCCATGATATGGTTGGCCGCTGCCTGCCCGTGCAGATCAAGGATCTGCGTGTGGTCATCCAGCGCGATGGCAAGGCAGGCCGACACATCGCCGCTTTGTTTTGAACGATCAAATATCCCGCTCAGTTCAATGTCGAACCGATCATTGGCCAGCAGACCGCCCGAGTGTTGCCCGCGCCCGGCTTTCGCTTCAAGCGTGCTGGCCCCGGCGATCAGCAGCGGAAGGCCAAGTGCTGTTGCAACCAAAGCACGCTCACCCCCGATCCAGAACGCACCTAGGCTGAGCGCGGGGACAAATGCCAAAGCAGACGAGGTGTTCAGAAGGGACGTCAGGCTACGCGCCAGACGGTCAAGTGAAGGTCGGTTCCGCATCGGTCTTTTGGCCCCTTGCAGTGATCGCACGGGCCAACCGTAGGAAATCAGTCTGAGTCAGTCGTTAACGCAACCGAGGAATTTCATCCGAATTTTCGGCTTTTTCGTCCGGTTTCAGCGCAAGATTGGCGAAATCGAACAGTTTCGGGTCCAAAAGATGCGAGGGGCGGGCATTGGTCAGGGCGCGAAACATCACCTGACGACGACCGGGGCTGTTCTTTTCCCATTGGTCGAGAATCTGTTTGACCTGCTGGCGTTGAAGCCCGTCCTGACTGCCGCACAGATCGCAGGGGATGATCGGGTAACGCATGGCGTTGGCGAATTTCTCGCAATCCGCTTCGGCCACATGGGCGAGGGGGCGATAGACGAACAGGTCACCTTCTTCATTCACCAGTTTCGGCGGCATGGTCGCCAGACGCCCACCGTGGAACAGGTTCATGAAGAAGGTCTCAAGAATATCGTCGCGATGATGGCCCAGCACCACGGCCGAGCATCCCTCTTCGCGGGCAATACGGTACAGGTTGCCGCGGCGCAGGCGCGAGCATAGCGCGCAATAGGTGCGCCCCTGCGGGACCTTGTCCATGACGACGGAATAGGTGTCCTGATACTCGATCCGATGGGGCACGCCCATACGCTCCAGAAACTCGGGCAGGACGGTGGCGGGAAAGCCGGGCTGGCCCTGATCCAGATTGCAGGCCAGCAGATCCACGGGCAACAGGCCGCGCCATTTCAGCTCATACAGAACCGCCAGAAGGGTATAGCTGTCCTTGCCGCCCGACAGGCAGACCAGCCAGCGGGGCGGCTTGCCGTCCTTGTCATGGGCGGTCGGGTCCACCATGCCATACTGCTCGATCGCTTCGCGCGTCTGGCGCACGATGCGCTTGCGCAGCTTCTTGAACTCGGTGGTCGAGGGCGCGCCAGCGAAGAGCGGGTGGATATCGTCTGCATCATCAAACATGGGCCGTGGTTACAGCGGACCGTTGGTCCGGGCAAGGTGTTGCGCGTTCGCCGGTTTGGGAAACCACCCCGAATATGCTATCTTCGCGGGATTTGGAGTTGGAGCTAGTAATGGACTATTTTTTCTCGGTCCGCGGGCGCAGCGGAGATCATTATTCGAACAAACTGGGCACGGCGCGGTATCTGGCGATTCCGTCGAACGTGAAGACACCGGCCCGAAAACACGAAGTTCCGGTGTCGCAATGGGTCGGAAAAGTTCAGGACGAAGCCGGTGCCACGGATGATGAGAAAGGCAACATCGTCATCTTTGTGCACGGCTTCAACACCGAACAGTACGAGATGCTGGAGCGGCACCGGAAAATCCGCAAGGGGCTAGAGGCGCATGGCTTCAAAGGCGTGCTTGTCAGCTTTGACTGGCCCAGTGACGGATCGGTATTGGGCTACAGTTCCGACCGGGCCGACGCGCGGCGCTCGGCAGACAAGCTGTTCACCCATGGGATCAGACGTCTGTCGCGCATGCAGACGGCGGATTGCCGATACAACATCCATGTACTGGCCCATTCCATGGGGACGTTTCTGGTGCGCGAGGCGATGGACTTTGCCGATGATGACCACGAAATCGCACAGCACAGCTGGATGACCAGCCAGATAGCTTTCGTCGCGGCGGATGTGTCGGCAAAGTCGTTCCGCGATGGCAGTTCCAAAACCTCGTCCCTGATGCGCCACTGCACACGGCTGACATGCTATTACAGCCCCTTTGATGAGGTGCTGTCAGTGTCCGAGGTCAAACGGGTCGGCGTGTCACGCAGGCTGGGGCGTGTCGGCATGCCGGACGATCATCCGGAAAAGGCCGTGAACCTGTATTGCGGCGCGTATTTCAAAGACAATCGCGATGACTATCCGGACGGCCCATCGGCCACCCATAGCTGGTACTTCGATTCGTCGCGGTTCTATGAAGACCTGCACCACACATTGACGGGCAAACTGGATCGCGAAGTCATTCCAACCCGAAAGTTCACTGACCGGGGCAATCTGGCGCTGTTTTAGTCGGACGGTTTGGTGGTCTTTTCGGGCACCGGGTCATAGCCATCGCCGCCCCAGGGGTGGCACCGGCCAATGCGTCGCGCGGCGAGCAATGTGCCTTTGATCGGGCCATGCTTTTCAAGCGCTTCCAGCGCATAGGCCGAGCAGGTCGGTTGATAGCGGCAGTTGAAACCGACCCAGGGGCTGAAGATCAGCCGGTATGCCCGGATGGGCAGCGCGATGATATGGGACAGAAAGGTCACTTGCGCGGCGCATGTATCTTGCGCAGCGCGTATCTCAGATCATCCAGCAGCGCCGCGAATGGGCGATCTGCCGTGACATTGGCGCGGCCGATCAGGACGTAATCCCACCCGTCCTGTCCATGTTGTGGCAAAACGGCTCTTGCCGCTTCGCGCAAGCGTCGCTTGGCGCGGTTGCGGGCGACCGCGTTGCCCACTTTCTTGGAACAGGTGAACCCAACGCGCAGCCCCGAGGCTTCGTCAGGCACGCGCTTGCGGGCCTGCACCATCATCGACGACGTGCCCTGTCGGCGCGCGCGTGCCGCTTTCAGGAAATCCGATCGGGTTTTGAGAACCGTCAGAGATACAGGCGCGCAAACGGATGCCGCCGGGGGCGTTTCCCGGGGGTGGTTTCTACCATCCTCAGGGGCCTCCGGCGGCGTCATGTTCACAACCTGATCGGTGAGCGGCTTATGCGCTCAGCGATTTGCGACCGCGTGCGCGGCGTGCGTTCAGGATCTTGCGGCCGGCCTTGGTGGCCATGCGCGCGCGGAAACCGTGGCGGCGTTTGCGAACCAGGTTCGAAGGCTGATAGGTGCGTTTCATCGCTCCGTCTCCAATCTATAGCGGTCGGGTGCGGCGCGGATTCGCCTGGCCCTAGTGTTCGAAGCCCGTCCTCTACTGCTAAGCGGGGGGTAAGTCAAACCCCAAGACCGGGGTTTTGACGCCTTTTGCAACAATTCTGTATCCCGGCCCCGGAAAAGGTTTCAAATTCCGGGTTTTGCGCCCGAAACCCTCACATTCACTGCCACATAGTTCAAGGCCGCGTGAGGGCCCTGTTGCTTGGCCTTCGGGCAGCGCATGTTGGGTCAGGAATGAAACAGACAAAGCCGGATGGCCAGATGAGCGAAACGACCCAGGCACCGCGCAGCGGAATTGCGCGTCATATCCCCTTGCTTGTTATCCTTGCCGCTGCTGCGGTCGGGTTCTTTACGCTTGGCGATTACCTGAGCTTCGAGACCCTGCGCGACAATCGCGAGGCGCTGCTGGCCTGGCGCGATGCAAATTACTGGGCAATGGCGGCCGCTTTTGTGGCGATCTACATCGTGATCGTTGCATTCTCGCTGCCCGGCGCGGCTGTGGCATCCATGACCGGCGGGTTCCTGTTCGGCCTGTTCGCGGGCACGGTATTCAACGTTTTTGCAGCGACCGTTGGCGCATCTGCCATCTTCCTGGCTGCGCGTTGGGGATTGGGCGAGTCGCTGACGGCGCGGCTGGAATCCTCGGAAGGTACGGTCAAAAAGCTGAAAGACGGGCTGCGTGAGAATGAGATCTCGGTCCTGTTCCTGTTGCGGCTGGTTCCGGTCGTTCCCTTCTTTGTCGCCAATCTGGTGCCCGCGCTGGTCGGCGTGAAGTTCCGCAACTTCCTGATCACAACCGCGCTGGGTATCATTCCGGGCGGCATTGTCTACACTTGGATCGGCGTCGGGCTGGGCGGGGTGTTCGACCGGGGTGAAACCCCAGACGTGTCCCTGTTGTGGGAGCCGTTTGTGATCGGGCCTATCATTGGTCTGTGTGTGCTGGCTGCTCTGCCGATTGTGATCAAAGCCCTGCGTGGCAAAAAGGACGCCTGACTCATGACCGAACTGAAGACCGATATCCTGGTGATCGGTGCCGGGTCAGGTGGCCTGTCCGTGGCTGCGGGGGCCGCCCAGATGGGGGCCGACGTGATTCTGCTGGAAGGTCACAAGATGGGTGGCGATTGCCTGAATTTCGGCTGCGTCCCGTCCAAAGCGCTGATTGCCAGTGGCAAGGCCGCCTATGCGCAAGCCCACGCATCACCCTTTGGGGTGTCGGATGTCGTCCCACAGGTGGACTATGGTGCCGCCAAGGACCACGTGCACGACGTAATCGCACAGATCGAACCGATGGACAGTCAGGACCGGTTCGAAGGTTTCGGCGTGAAGGTCTTTCGCGAGTTTGGGACCTTCCTGTCGCCAACGCAGGTGCAGGCGGGGGACAATGTGATCACCGCCCGCCGCGTGGTGATCGCGACGGGCTCATCGCCGCTTGTGCCTCCGATACCGGGTCTGGAGACGGTACCGTTCTACACCAACGAGACCATCTTTGATCTGCGTGAAAAGCCCGATCACCTGCTTATCATCGGCGGCGGCCCCATCGGTATGGAAATGGCGCAGGCGCATATCCGGCTGGGCTGCAAAGTTACGGTGATCGAGGGCCTGAAGGCGCTGGGCAAGGATGATCCCGAAGCCGCCGCAATCGTGCTGGATACCCTGAAGGCGGAAGGCGTCGATATCCGCGAACAGGCGATGGTCGCCGAGATCAGGGGCGCAGACGGCGCGGTCGAGGTTGTCACAGAAACCGGAGAGGTCTTTGCCGGTACCCACCTTCTTATGGCCGCCGGACGCAAGGCCAACGTTGAACGCCTGAACCTCGAGGCGGCGGGGATCGACCGCACCCGGACGGGTATCAGGGTCGATGACGCTCTGCGCACCAGCAACCGCAAGGTCTATGCCATCGGCGACGTCGCTGGCGGGCTGCAATTCACCCATGTCGCCGGGTATCATGCCGGTATCATCATCCGATCCGCTCTGTTTGGCCTGCCATCCAAGGCCAAGACCGCGCATATCCCATGGGCAACCTATACCGACCCGGAACTGGCCCAGGTTGGCCTGACCGAAGCGCAGGCGCGCGAACAGCATGGGGACAAGGTGGAAATCGCCCGGTTCGATTATCACCACAACGACCGCGCCATTTCCGAGCGCAAGACGAAAGGGTTTATCAAGGTTATGGTCGTAAAAGGCCGACCTGTCGGTGCAACGATCGTGGGGCATCAAGCCGGGGAACTGATCAACTTGTGGTCTCTTGCGCTTGCCAATAACCTTAAGATGGGTCAGATCGCCGCGATGGTTTCCCCCTATCCGACGATAGGAGAGCTTAACAAACGTGTGGCGGGTGCTTATTTCTCGCCGAGGCTGTTTGAGAATCAGACAGTTAAACGAGTGGTCAGGTTCGTCCAGCGCTGGATCCCCTGACCTAAAGAAGGAGCGCCAATTGAACTCGCTTTCGGGCCGTTTCCTGATCCTGACGACGGTCTTCGTGATGTTGGCCGAAATCCTGATCTTTGTCCCCTCGATTGCGCGCTTTCGCGAAGACTTTCTGCTGAACAGGCTTGAGCGTGCGCAGATCGCCTCGCTTGCGTTGCTGGCCGACGACATGCTGGCCGATGAGCTTGAGGCCGAACTGCTGGCCAATGCCGGTGTCTATAACGTGGTTTTGCGGCGTGACGAGGTGCGGCAGTTGATGCTGTCCTCGCCCATCCCCGAGCAGATCACCAATACCTATGATCTGCGCGATGCGGGCCCCTGGATTCTGATCCGCGACGCGGTGAACCGTATCTTCACGGTCGAAAACGAAGTCGTTCGCGTGATCGGAGAGCCGGTCAAAGGGGCCGGGCTGTTGATCGAGGTGACCATCGACAGCGCGCCTTTGCGCATGGCGATGGTGGATTACGGCCTTCGGATTCTCGGCCTGTCCTTTGTAATCTCGATCATCACGGCGTCGCTTTTGTTTCTGGCGGTTCGCGTCGTCCTTGTGCGTCCGATCAAAAGCGTTGTCGGCTACATGCAGCGCTACGCCAGCGCGCCTGAGGACGCGCGGGGTATCATTGCACCTGCCTCCAAAGTCACGGAACTGCGCGAGGCGGAAGAGGCACTGAAAACCTTGCAGACCGATCTGACCCAGGCCCTGAAGCAGCGCGAGCGTCTGGCGCAACTTGGCGGAGCCGTCGCCAAGGTCAGCCATGATCTGCGCAACATCCTGACCTCGGCGCAGCTGTTCACCGACAGGATCGAATCCAGCGATGACCCGCTGGTTGGTCGTCTGGCGCCGAAACTGGTCAACTCGATCACCCGGGCCGTCTCACTGTGCGAAAGCACCCTGGCCTTCGGCCGCGCTGAAGAGCCCGCGCCGACCCTGACAATGGTCCGGGTTCGAGACGTGGCGGCGGATGTGGCGGCCAGCGAACAACTGGCCGTTGCGGATGCCCACGTCGAAATCGTCAACGAAGTCCCCGAGGACCTGGTCGTACGCGCCGACCCCGAGCAGTTGTTCCGCGTCATCATGAACCTTGTGCGCAATGCCAGACAGGCCCTGGTCGCATCAGGCCAACCCGGCCGCGTGACCATCGCCGGATGCGAGTTCGAGACCAGCTGGTGCATCGAAGTCAGCGACACGGGCCCCGGTCTGCCGCCAAAGGCGCGCGAGAATCTGTTCACACCCTTTCAGGGCGGCGTCCGCAAAGGAGGCTCGGGTCTGGGCCTTGCGATTTCACAGGAACTGGTGCGCGGCCATGGCGGAGATCTGCTTCTGAAAGACACCAGCGCAAGCGGAACAACCTTTGAAATAAGGCTTCCCCGCGGCGACGTGACTTTTTGAAAGTTTTTTGAAGAATCGACTTGCACGTCCACCGCCCCGGGTCTAAATACCGCCTCACCAACGCGGACCGATAGCTCAGCTGGATAGAGTACTTGACTACGAATCAAGGGGTCGGGGGTTCGAATCCTCCTCGGTCCGCCACTTGGTGCTTCTTGAACGTCACACGAACCTGACCCAACCGTCATAGTGCGACCAGGAGCGAGGTGATCGCTCAACATCAGACGGCGCACCAAGCCGAAAACTACTTTTGCAATGAAATTGGTATCGAGTTGTAGATCCACGAAAGCGCGTTGCAACTCCTTCACGGGACAACAGCAATTTGGTTACATCTCGTCGCCACTTGTTGCCTTATATTGGCAATTGCTAACATTTGTTGTGGAAATCTTAAGAGCCATACCTTATTCACAGTACTGTGCAGTCGCCTGCTGTACCGAACTGTCTCCGTATGGTGTGCGTTCCATGGGTTCACATGGATAGGTCAGCAGAGCGCGCCTTCATCTAAATTCCCAAACATCGCTGATGCAACCTTGTTGAACGCCACACGAACGTGACCCAACCGTTACAGTGCGACCAGGACAGGGTGAGCGCCAAACATCAGATGGCACACAAGGCCGGATAGTAACATTGCAATGAAATTTGCTTTGAGCTGCAGATCCGTCTACCGGCTACCGAAGTTCAGACAACCACCCGGCTCTTGATATTTGACCACTATGGTTCCATATGAGAGTCGAGGCGCGAGCTTGTATTGCCCTCTTTCCGAGGCCCACGCGTAAGCGCGGGTTTTCGTGTTTTTGGAGATTGGCCTGGATCAACATTGCGTGGAGTGCATTCCTCGTTAGATTATTATTCTGATACTTGACGAACCTGTTGAACGTCACACGTGCCTGGCCCAACCGTCATAGTTGTACCAGATAATCGATGGACGCTCGACATAACATAGCACCCCAAGTCAATTTTTCTTTTATCAACGGGTGAGATCCAGGACTGCAGATCAGTCGCTGTAACTCGCAACTGTTCGATCTTTTGTGTAGTCTGTTATCTGCCAATTGCGGCCCAAACCGGCCATCGACCAAGGTCTTGCTTCGCAGCAGTGCGGCTCGTCAGATCGGACTTTCGCTGCGAGTGCGAAATCAGGATCTTCAAGAATTGCGGGCCACAGGCGGAGCATCAGTAACCACAGCCCGATTAGTCAGCGAGTCGCGCTCGGGCGATGGCAATGTATGGAGGAGTAGTATCGACAGTCTTCGGGCCATTGCGATGAGCGCGACGAAGATTTCGGATGAGTCGATCAATCCCTTGTCTGTTTGAAAGCTGCCGCAAGGCTGGGCTGGGCGCGTCAAAGAAAAATCCGAATAAGGGATCGTTCTCAGAAGATCCCCGGCTGTGCTCTGCCTTGGAGGCCGTCGCTTGGTCATTTTTTGCTGCGGACGCTATCGCCCGAGACCAGGCTACTGAAGTGTGAGCACGATGGTACAGATCAATCCGGCGGAGAAGGGCGAGCGCTAGTACTTCCGCCGTGTTTGCGATTCTCGCGAAGCCCCTTGCGCGCGCCCGAACGGCGCAGGGATAAACATAGGTTGCAAAAGCCCGAAGAAGTCGTCCTTGAGCTGCGAGTGTGCGCCCAGCCTCTAATAACAAACGAAGAAGTGTGCGCTCTGAACACCCAGTCCGAAGTACCTCTTCAAAAACCGTCTCGAGAACTTCCTCAGCTGTGTTTGCACTGAATTTCCGCACGGCGTGAGCATTGGCAATCATGAAGCCAATGGCTTCATGCTGACCTACCCCGTGTGCTGCCTTGTAGACTTCGTTCGTAGCCTTTGCGGCAATGATCTCAGGGGCCACGCCCATCTTTGCCATCGAAGCGAAACGGATATGGGTCATTTCCGGAGTCGTTGACCCGACCTTCTCGAGGGACATAAGCGCCAGCCCATAATCACCTTCTAGGTAGTTCAGGTGAGCCGCACGCGCAGAGAGGCGCTTCATGAACGTGTTGCTCGACGCCTTGTTCTCAATCTCTGGCAGACTGTCATGCATAGCTTGCGCTTCCTCAAGAGCGCTCCAGACTTGTTCCAGACGCCCGACTTCTGCCAAAACCAATGACTCGTCGAATTTTGCCGAGATCCGGTCCACCGGAGATGTCTCATCAGCATCGAGCTTTTGAAAGCAGGCGAGGGCCTGTTTGAGCATCCCAAGGTCGAGCAGAGCGTACCCGCATTCGCGAATGTAGGATGTATGGAATGATGGATGTAAAGCGGGGTGTGGGTGTCCGAGTTTACCTCCGTCGCTCATCAGTTGCAGCAACTCCGCGGCATACCCAAAAGCTCCGTGACGTTTGGACAGCGCGCGGGTGGCGCTCCCCACCTTAGGCCCTCGATTGAACCAGCTGTTCCGGTTAATATATCGCTGATAGACCTCGGAATAACAAAAGTTCACGACGTCCTCAGGGTCGCAGCCCTGCTGTTTTAACGTGGGCGCGGGCGGGAACTTGGACCATTGCCCGGTCACATCAGCAAGTGCCGGACGCGCGTCCGCATCAATTTGACCAACCGCTAACATCAGATGCCTGATCGTTTCGCCGGCGAGGAAAACGCTATGACGATGCTGCAGCGGAAAGTACGGAAACTCTTCGCGCAGCACATTCTTGTTATGGTTCTGGTTCCATAGGCGCCAAGCGATGCGATAGTGGGCCTCGGCGCGCTGCTCGGGCTCCGTCGTGTGCCAGTGGTCCTGAACAAGTGCCTTGATCCCTATGCCCAAAGCGAAAACACGTTTTTCGACGACCCGCCCCGCTCGGTTGAATGTGTTAAGAGGTGCCCTCAAGGGCGTCCTGTGGTCATCAACGATGGACTCAAAAGTGTCGAGTTTGACCTCTCGCAGCCGAACGTCACCCTTTGGACAATGCGTGGAAGGCCTGACAAGCGCGTCATAGCCACCATACGAAAGCCAGTGGAGAGCGGTGGAACAGTATCTCAGTGAATTCAATTCGGACCGGCGCGCGCCGACTCCCGCTAGGCGAAGATACCCAATAATGTCGTCATGCAATATCTCGATGTCTTCCGGCCATGGGCGCGGACCAGCCAATGCCTCGAAGCCGCGCGTGGGATCAAAGTATCCGAAGTTGCTTGGGTCCGACGCAAAGAAGGCCCTCAAGCGGAGGTTGGCGGGCCAGACTTCGCGATCAAGGCGTACTTGATCGGTCTCATAGTGCCATTTGGCGCGTTTCAGTCGATTGCCCTCGATCATTGCTTCCGGGACACCGCGTACAGCCCGGTAATGAGCCTCCATCTCTCGATAATCTTCAAATCTTGCGCCAGTATATCGCAGTGCGTCGATCAGTTCGGCCGCAAGCGCCGAAGAGGCGGCTCCAGCTCCACTTCTGTCCAAGACATATTCCATGGCCCGCGATCGACCGATGGTGATAAGCCTGCAAGGACCGGAACCGTGGGTGTTGATCAGTGCGTCGACAAAAATGCGCGACGCTTGCCCATCGGCGTGCGCCTTGTTGCCTTTTGCCGGTAGGTGACATGCGTCGCACAATACCAATAGAAGTTTTTTATCGCGCACGATGTCTGCAAGTGTTGGCGGCAACTGTCCATCAGAAGGATTTGCGCCAAACATCGCAGCCAATTGCCGCATCTCAGCGACAAACGGCTCGTCCGGGTTCGTGCACCTAACGAACACGATCTCGGAATAAATGTCCGACAGATCGGGATGGCTTGCCAGAGACCGCGCCGCCAGTGTTGCACCTGACCATGGCTCTGCTGGCCAATGGACGACCGGGAATTCTCCCGCGAGCAGTGCCAGTTTGAGCTTTCGTGCAGCAGCGCGCTCTTGGCTGCCCATGGGAGGATGCGCGGCGGTCCGATCGACAGGCACGCGTTTGACTGGATGCAGCGTTGAAAGTCCTAAATCATCAACTTGAGGGACAAGACCATCGCCAGATTTCGAGGTCAGCAGCGCGTCGATGTCTCGCGTACCATCAGCGGCAAAAATATCACCGATGTCCAACACCGTTGTGATCTTTTGGCGGAGCGTTGAAGACTCCCGTAGAGCGCGCTCTAGCCATTTACCCGAGATCTGGCGCGAAAGAATGCGCGCAATCGTAGGCTCTGATCCTCCTCTTTCGGGGAGTCGATTGACCTCACTGAGGAAGTTTCTCAATTGCTTGTAGCTCAACTTGCGGAACGTTTCCGGGTCGACCTTCTTTATGTAACTCAGCCGGTCTATGTGGCTCAGGTTGACTTCATCAAGCATTATGCCGCCTCCCTTGGCTTCGGGCGCGCATTTGGAGAATTCGTGCGCTCCGAACTGCAATGACCCTATTTAAAGATCATAGCCGTTCTCAAGCCCAGCTTCTTGCAAGACTGTTTCTTAATCTAGCCGACGATAACTCCCGGAAATCTTGCAGCGCACGAAAGCTCACCGATTGCATAGCAGGTCCGTTTTATGATTCTTTCGCGCGGCCGAATTCGCAAAGGGGTGGCGTGCAGGCATACCACCGGCAATGGGTTGCCTCTTGTTGCCCAGAAGCGAACTTAGACACTGGGAATCTACGATGCTTTATGTTGCCCTGACTGCCACGGTCGCCATGCTATATACCCACGCGGCAATCGAAGCTTGCAAAGAAGACTGTCCGAACCTAGCGCATCGTGTGCGCGAAATGGGTCTGGCGCTTGCATATTGGGGCATCTGTTGTTCCAAGGGCATTGAGCTTTGGGTCTATTCTTTGGCCATCCAGCACTCGGCAACCTGAAACCAGCCAGCGCGCTTGCCCGACTGGCTCACCCCCATTGACGATAATCTTGGAATACGGTTGGTCACGCAACCACTCAAGCCAACGTTTTGATCGTTCCATATCGGGTTTCGGCAGGTTGTCTGTTTCACCGCCACACATGCGAACAATTTCGGCGCTTGTCACAGGCTGCGGAGACACTCCCCGCAACCTGCAATCTAATGGTCGTTACTCATTCGACGTCTTTGTCAGCCCGTTGGCTGGCGTAGGCTTTGAGCATCATTTCCGTGTACTCGACAATGCTCTTGGTGTGCTCACCCAGCCCTGGCCACGCAAAGGGCAACTCCCGCAGACAAATTTCTTGATCAACGTTTATCCCGAGTTGACCGGCAACTGAGAGTGCTGAAACAAGTTTCTTGTGCTCCGGCCAAGCGACGCGCCCCTCCTTTAAGCGCCTTCCACCAGTACATACTTCTTAGGCATGGCGTATCTCTACTTAGATGACAGCAAACATCACCGCTTTGGTTTTTCCTTGGCGGCTTTTGTGATTTGCGACACTGACCCGTCGGAACACATCGGCTCCGTTTTCCGAAAACTTGGATATGATCCCGAGACTTTTGAGTTCAAATCGTCTTCAAAGATGGCGAAAGACGAACGTCTCCAAGCCTTACGAAGAGACTTAAAGTCCTTCATTGGAAGACATTGCAAAATAGCCGTCTGCGTTGTGGGCAGAGATAATAGGCTGGGGCCTGCAGCTCTCGAACTACTGGCTGCGGCCCTTTCACACTCCCAATTGGAAGGGCAATCGCACGAAGTATTCTTTGATGAAGGCTTGTTTCAATCCTCTAAAGCTGCTTCGCATCTAGTGGATGACGATCCCAGATTTCGGCTCTGCAAATTCCACTTTGAGCAGGACTCACGAAAGCACTTGGGCATTCAATTGGCAGACATCGTTGCTCACACATGCAGCACGATGCTTCTTGAGACACTAGGCAACATCACCAAGAAAATTGTTCTGAATATACCTGGAGACAGTGTTTATGATGGTCTAGAAGTTGAGCTCGGCTTTGAGATGTGGGCTGGAATTCGTTATGCCTTTTTGGCAAACAACAAGCCGAATCCGAAGGACGACTTGGATCTAGCCAACGTGGACGTCTACCCCTGGGGATTGTTCATCGACGATAGTGCTAATGAGCAGATTTGCATTTCAGCAATGGAGCGATTTGGCGAGAACTACCTTGGCTGCATCCATTGACGGCTCATTGCGGGCACTAAACATCACCAACTACGCTACATGCAGACTCCTCGAAGCGGTCGTCGAATGCATGCGCAGAATTTTGAGGGCCTGACCTTTGCAAACAACAAAATGCTGCTTAACACTCATTTAGAGGTTCCAGTGAAGTCCTTCGACGGCGTCTTGGTCGTCCGCAACCAGCAGGTGACCCGGCAATGGCTCCTTGGTCCTGTGTTTGCCAATGCGGTACGGAGCCATCGACTCTTCCATGGCGCAGGACTCATCTTGGCGGGTTGTAAACTCCACCTGAAAGTAGTTTCCATAAATCCAACGTAGCCGTGAAGTTGAGGCTGTGAACTCCCGTGCGATTAAGTGGTTCTGGAAGTGTCGGCGTTGGTCAATCAATTGATGGCCCAAGCTTTCCATGCCGACATGCACCACTCCAGGGCGGTCATCGGGGAGTTGACCTTCGGCGCTGGCAATCTTTCTTTTGAAGTGATCAGCCTTGGCTCGCTGAGCCGCTGTCGAAATACTCACCCAGTTCACCAAAGACGCGTGATAAATTACTTCAGCATAAGATGGTTTAGATTCAGCGCGGCAACGGTGCGGATACGACAGCGTTCATCTGCGTCAGCTGATCCGCGACCTTTTTGGTGGTACGCGCGCTTTCCAAGCTGTTCCTGACGGTTGCCAAACGTTGCCAAACTTAGCTCGGCAAAAGCGGCGAAGGGTCTCAGAGTTGGTGCAACTGGTTCTATCAGGCCGCTTGAGTGCGTCGGGGCGCCTTGGAGGGGAGTTTAAAATCAGCAACCTGCTTGTTTCCAAAATTGAGATGTCTGAAATCTTCTCCGATCGACCTCGAAAAAGATCGGCCAGGAAGCAGCGGAACAAAGAGTAAAAACGCCAGCGAGTAGCGGGTATGCTACAGGAATTGCGGATGAGATCGATCGGGTTGTGAACTACATTGCGCTCATCCGCCGTTTGAAAAAGCAGGGTCTCTATGATTTGGGCAGGTCGGACGAAGAAAGTCCGGATGGGGGATGCGATGGATTGAAGGCGCAAAGATCGGCGGTGGATGAACTCGCACCCGGCCTTGGCTACAAGCCTACCGGGTTGGGGATAGAGATATCGGTCAAGACCGGCTGCGGTTTGCCACAGGGATATGGCCGCTTGCCTGACGAAATTGACTCGGTGGACGCCTCGGAAATAAACTGTTTGATGTTTGACAGCGGTTTCGGGAGACAACGGCTATGGTGAGATCCAACAGTCCTTCGGACGCAGAGCTCTCCGCTATGGTTTGTGAGATGTTGGCGCAATCGATAGAGCGAGCGAAATTGCCCACTTGGCGCGTGGCGCTGGCACCAATGTTGTTCGGGGCGGCATTCACCTTGACCCTAATGGTCCTTACAAAGTGGCTCATAGATATCGGCTTGCTTTGATGGCTTCGGCTTAGCGGGTGGCTGCGCCGGATATGATGCGGTTTCCGATGATACGGCCAGTTTCTTCTAAGGAGAAGCTGCATGGCGAGGAAAGATTGGTAACCCAAGGAAACAAGTGTGCCTGTCTCCCCGGGTGAGCTGTCCACTCAACCAGAAATCGCTTCACATAACACCCGTTCAGTGATTTTGCTCTCGGCTATTTTGCCGTCAAATCGTCCGGCGGTTGCGAAAGCAGCCAATCGGGGGCTACTTCGCGGCAACTGAAGTGTGGGTCCAGTTTAGCTTACTCTGCCGCTGCGCCAATGGCCGCTGTAGCAAAAAACTCAGACCAAAAAACAGCCTATTTAGTACCAGTCAGAAACGCCGGGCATAACCCTTCGATGCATATGGCTGAAAAGCCTGTTCAACTCTGTTAAGCTCGCTTTGACGGTAAGCTTTGCTCCAAGGATTCGGACGAAATGGACCCACGAGGTTACCGGGCTCTCGAACTGATTTACGACACGGCGGTCAATCCAGGATGTTGGCGGCGTGCATTAGACGCGACGGCAGCAGCCATCGGCGCAAAGGCTATCGCACTCGTGATCCGTGGAAAAATGGCCGGGGCAAAAGACTTGACGATGATGTCCAGCGTTTATCTGGAATTTTCACGTACACCGGCAGGGTGGTACTACGGCACATGGCTTTCAAAAATGCAAAACCAGGACTGGGATTTTCTCCAATCCCAGCCAGCGCATCACCCGATCCTAGATTTGGAAACAGGGTTTTCAGCCGAGGCTCTTGATGCCCGCAAAGACTATGCGTTTCTTAGAAAGCGAACCGGTGTTGCCCGCCGGCTTGGGATACGTCTTAACTCCGATTCTGTGTGGTTTGATGCCATGAGCATCGGATTTGATCAGCTGGAGATAGAAATTCCACACGCGGCTAGTGAAAGATCGCGGGATCTGCTTCCGCATCTAACAAAAGCGCTAGAAATCGGCCGTATGTTTGCGCTCTTGAAAGCCCGGTACAAGGCTGCGCTTTCGGCATTGGATCGGATTCAGGCAGGAATAGCTATCGCACTGCCAGATGGACAGATCATTGTCACGAACACTGAGGCGGACAGAGTGCTGAGTCTCAAGGATGGCGTTGTTTTGTCGGGTGATAGACGGCTAGTAACACCTGACCCCGACACAACATCCAAGATCCGAGCTCACATCCTCGACGTGGGTTCTACGGCGCAGGGTCAGGCCAATCGGCATGAATCCTTGATTTCAGTCAAACGCCCTTCAGGATTGACCCCGCTGCTCCTGGACATCGGCCCAATCAGCGACAGCAAAGCGGAACTCGAACAGGGGCTTGATGGGGCGCTTGTCACTATCATCGATCCTGAGCGTGTTCCGTATCTTCGACTGGAACGGTTCACCGAGCTCTACGGGCTGACCCAAGCAGAAACCGATGTGTGTCGGTGGATTGCAGATGGTGCGACTATTGCAGAAATTGCAGAACGGCGAGGTACTAGCCCGATAACCGCGAAGAACCAAGTTTCGATGGTACTCGCCAAAGCCGGGGTTGGCAGCCGAGTCGAACTGATAAGGCTTATCCTTCGTATTCTACCGCCGGTGGCCTAAAGGCAGTGCAGACCTTCCAGGTAAGAACAGCGTGTCATGATCCATTCGGATCATGACGAAGCAGCTTAAATGCGCCAACCTCCATGTGTTTTTCAACCCAATAGTGGGTCATCATTGGTAAGGAGGTAAGTATGAGAACATTTATTTCTATCGGTTCTAGAATTTCGGTGTGCATGGTGCTCATCGCTACATCACAAGCGATGGCCAATGGCGTCCAACCTGACATTATCTCGCTAGATCTGGCCTCTGAGTGCACAACCAACCCGGTGTCTTCTAGTGGCAAAGGACACACATGTTACGCAGATAATTGGACGTGCCAAACTGCCCCCGAAAAATACGTAATTGCAAAAGAAAGCGTTTCACCGAGATTTACGAGTGTAAACGGTCCTGGAGCTAGGTGCGACCTCCAATTCTCAGAAGAGACAGAGGTAATTCCTGGCACCAAAATTTATCAACCAAAGAAGGTCTGCATGCGAGCCACCGCGCAGTCCGGCAGCGGGATGAATCGTGCTGGTGTTCGCGGGTGGGCCAAATGCGTCCTTGATGGCAACATGACAAGATATCTTCAATGAGCAACTGCCTTGGCACGGGCGGAATATCATCCCCTTTGCCAAGGCTTGATCCGAGCGTTTAAACAACGGAGCTGACGAAATGGCATCGATGTTCACAAACAAGTTGTTTTGGGCCGCAGCCCTGACGATCATCACGATGGCAGCGGCAGCAGACGCAGCAAATCTGAACTTCAAATATTCGAGCGAGATCGACTCGAAACAGTTCGGCTATACAAACGTCGTGATTGATGATGCAGGTAAGGTCAATGCGACCACAAAATTCTCGAATGGCAAGCGATACGATGGTGACCATTTTGTCACGCAGGTTATAGTGTACGGGCCGAACAACGTTCCCCTTCTGAGTATGTCGTACGGTGCAGGGATCAATGCCACCGGCGGTATCGGCTCTGCAAAAGAAGTGATTGTTTCGAAGGTCGGCCAGCTCTCCGCCGATATGATCGATGATGTACAGTGGGTTGGAGTCCGACACTTAACCAACGACACCAAGGACGACATGAAGATTTGGGAGGCAGTTAAGGTGCTCTTCGAGGCTATCCTGCAAGCGAACTCTGGTGATGGCGGATCACAAGCAGCTGCTGCGTCCTCGGCTCGTATTGACGGTAAGGCAGTCCACTATCGGAGTGCGGCTTCGTCCAACAAGGTCTTTTCCAAAGAAGAGTTCGATCTAGGCCTACTGCCGCGCGCATCCAAGGGCTTGCAGGCACTCCGTCAAGGTGGTGGTAGTCGTGGAAGTATGTCGCACCGAATCTACCAACTTCCCTAAGTATGTGAATTGGTGCCACGTCCGATATTGGGCAGTGCTGACAGATCGTTTGAGTGCAATTAGGTTTTCTACTTGGCTCAGATTGGAACCAACTTCAAAACCACCATCCCAAAACATAGCTTCAAATGCATTGTTTTGTCGCTGGCCAGTCTTCCACCGGAACCATTAAGAAATCTCGTGCTACAAACCCTTGGTGAGATTTGGTTTGATTTTGTCACGTTTTTGGCTGCTACCGAAGATCGGACGTTCGTGTTGATCACAGCATTTCGACAAAATTGGGCTCTTTCAACGCTTTGGCCGCTACGTCGGCGAAAGGTAGGTTTTGTAAATTCGCGCTGTTTAAGCCGTCAAAGCGCGGTTTTGGGCTTGAAGAAGATTATAGTCAAGTTGCAAATTTCATGACGTCCGCACCGAAAGCTGAAACTTGGCAAAATCAAGCTGTGGAAGTGGTATGCAAATCAGGTGCGTAACTTGATTTTATCTGATAGGCTCAAATCATGCTTATCGGCTCCAGGGCCCCGACCGTCAGATCGGGTCTTTATATTAAGCGAACATTGATCGTTTTTGCCGGGAAAAGGCAACGAACAAAACCGTGAACAGCCCTCCGCAGCTTGAGAAGGCAACCGGCGCGTTGGGGATTGGCGATATGCCCATTGGTCTTGACCGTAGGCTTGAAGTCTAACGCAGTATTACTGGAATTTGTTATGCGGGTTTTTTTGACATTCTTGGTGTTTTTCCTATCTATACTTCTACCTCGCGCAGGTGTTCCTCAGCACATCGATTCCAACATTCCAAATCGTCTCATGGGGACGAACGAAGCCCTCGAAAAAGGTGTGACGTTCAGTTGGTATGGAGCCGCATCAATAATAATCGACGACGGAGAAACGAGCGTCCTAATCGATCCATTTGTTTCCCGCAGTAGCAACCGACCAGTTGATATACTTCTCCAGAGAGATGCTGTAGTTGAGAAGTCGAAAGTGCTTGATAGATGCATGCAGCCTCGTTTTAAACGTGCGACAACGATCTTGGTCGGCCACACTCACTATGACCACGTTCTGGATGCGGCTGAGTTTGCCGATTGCACAAAAGCCCACGTATATGGGTCCGCTGACGCAAAAAGAGTCGTTTTTGCTCATGGCTATAGGAAGTTTTCGGTTGTTCAGCCGGGTCAGACAATCGGGGAACTTCAGACGGGCGGCTCATTTACAATAGAAATACTGAGTGGAAGGCATGGCAGGGCGCCATTACTAATAGATCCTCTCGACAGGGAAGTCGGCGCTGAGTTCGCAGTACCTGCGCCGATCACGGCCTACGGCCGCGGTGAGGTATTGAACTTTCTTGTTTCTCACTCAGCAGGAACCATCCTGCACATCGGGAGCGCTGGAATTCCTCGCGATTCAATAGAAGGCTTACAAGGTAGAGTTGACGTGCTTTTGCTATCACTAGTAGGGCGGCCAGCAACAAAGTACTTTCTCGCCAAATTGGTTGGCGATCTTCAGCCAAAGCATGTTGTCCCAATTCATTTCGACAACTTATTCGATCCAATAGGTGAACCTATTAGAGTAACCTCTCTTGCTAGACTGAATAATTTCTTTCGCGTGGTGAAAACAGATCATCCTGATGTGAATGCCGGAGTGGCTCTCTTCGACGAGTTGTGGCGGATCCGTGATGGAGATATTGTGCGAGTTGATCAATAGATTCCAGCCTCCTTGATTTACAGCCAAAACAGAATGGTGGCTGCGAGAGCGATTACAGATCGGAGGAATTCTGAAAATCGGGCCTATCGAGTCGCGACCCGCCACTGGTCCTTCAGGAGTCCGACACTAACAGTAACGGCGTGCAATTTCGTGTTTGAGCTACCATTGGTGTGCCCTATCAGCCTGCCGTACCTTCCCCCTTTAAACCGCGGGTTGGAGACAGGGCGGTGCACACTTAGTTTTGATGCGTCAATCATGATTTTCTAGTGCTCGCTTCCTTTCGAAGCCTGCCGAGTTTTGGTGCCTCCTCAATGTAACGACGCCCTGATCTGACAAAGGTTGTCGGCGAAAATCTAACTCATCTGACTAGTTGCAATCTGCGAAACTATTTTCCTCGAGGCACTCTTCGACTTTAGCGTCCAACCAGTTTCGATAGAACGCAAGCGAAGTGTAAATCCCATAGAGATCTTGGCGAGCGCAGCCCTTGCCCCAGCTAACCGCACCAACGAGGACAGGATCCTGTAGGTTTAAGGCTAGCGGCACATCTCTACTTGGTCGAAACAACAATGGGCCGCCGCTGTCACCGGAGCAAGAGTCAAATCCTCCCGAAAAGAAGCCAGCACAGATCATGCCTGGTTCGATTGAGTAACCATGTAGCCCATAGGCAGACGCACATGTTTCATGGTCTACTTGGGGCAAGCGCACTTGTCGGAGTTTTGCAGTGGGTGGCATAACCTCCGCCACCCGACCCCAGCCTTGAGCTAACAATGCCAAGTATGGTCGTCCTAACCAGTTTGTGTCTTGGGTGCCCGGCAAACGTATGCTTGCGCGTCGCGTTAAAGAAAGATCTTCGGTTGCTTCATTCAACACGAGCAGGGCCAAATCGTTTGACAAGTTGTCTCTGTCAAAATCAGGATGACCAATAACAGCAATGACGTCTCTCTGTTCACCACTTTCAGAGTCCGCGAGGTCAAGGCGACCAGTGATTGCGTCGATGTCTTCAGGTCTCACAAATCCTGTGCCATCGGAGTTATCAACACAATGTGCTGCGGTGATAGCCCATCGGGCACTTGAGATATTGCTCCTCCAATCAACGTTACCGTTGGGCAAGATCTGCGGGGCAACCAACGACGCGCCACAGATAAACCTCTGACCATCCCGTGTGATGTTAAGTCGAACGGCCCAAGGAGCGTCACCGAGTGTAGCCTCTTCGCCACCAACAATTCGCTCGTTAGCGTCGCGTTGTGCGGCCCGCGACTGCGCCAAAACCTCCTGCCCAGCTAGAGCAAAAAGTGCGAACCCAACAACCACAAGTCTTGAAATGCTATTCATACTATACTCCCCCCGTGTCTATTGGTGCTTGGAAATCCATCTTTTGATTTCTTCACGCTCAAGACTGGTGTTTATGGCGCCGCGCCCACAAAATCCGTCCGGGTTAGTAGCGAGACCCCTAGAAGTAATTGCAACCAACCGTGGTGGAACACCAAAACCACCATCTGGCACTGGCGAGTCAGCCGTCTCGCGAATAAAAATGGGACCTCCACTGTCACCAAAACAGCTATCCTGACCAGCACCTTCCTCGAAACTCGTGATTATGTTTTCTTCTCCGGCGTGGCAGCCATGTTCGCGCGCATCTTGGTCTGTGCACAGCCGAGAAATGAACTTAAAGCGGGCTCGATGTTTTTCGCCTGCTGTATCTATGCCATCTGCTTGGCCAAATCCAACGCCGTAGACAAACGGTGCAGGTTCCAGTCTAGCGATTGGTTCGGTTGGCAAGCCGTACTCAGACATAAGAGGCGGTAACCGTTCCTCCAGATGAAGGATTGCAAGGTCGCCTGATGGGTATTGGCCAATACGCCCATCATTGCGCCAAGTCTCGTAGTCTTCACAGAAGCTGCCGCTAAGGAACGCCGCTTCGGCCTTGACCGGCATTGAAAATGCTAATTCGCCGGCTGGCCGTACTTCACGGGCGGCAAAGATGGTGTTTCCAAAAAATACGTAGGACGGTGTATTATCACATAGACAGTGTGCGGCCGTTAGCACACTAGCTTTACCAATGAGTACACCGCTACAGAACACTCTGCGGTCCGAGCTCTGCAATCCCACGGTTGAAAAATATGACTTCGGAGCGAGGCGGTTGAATTCTGAAATCCTTGGCTTAACCTGAATTGGTTTTGCAATGATCTGTGATCCTCGATTTCTGTCGTCTTTTTTTTCGACCGCAATCGCGTTGAGACGATATTTCGGCAATTGATTACCAACGAAGGGCCAAAGTTCTGGATTGCCGATACAACCGGGAGGAACGCAAATGGGTCCAGTTGGATCTCCGCCGCAGATGCACCCTAAGCAGCACCGGTTGACGTTGCCTGCGTTTATAATGAATGGCATTGGGTCGAGGTACTGCGCCGGATAAGCGCGAAGGATTTCTTCCACTCTGATTTGCCCCGTTTGATCAAGACGTTCGTAAATCACTTCAGAGTTTTGACCGTATATACCAATTCGTTTCAGTAGCTCTTCGATCGAGTTGTCAGCAAGCAGGGGTAGGGATTGCATCCGTTCAGGAAGCCAATGGAACTCACCGTCAATTGGGGTTCGGGGGAAGACGGCAGCACCCAATTTCGGACTGGATCTCTCTTGCAAACCATTGGGCAACGACGGTACAAAATATGGAGGAGCGTTGTGCCTCGGATTGAGAAGGTGATTTTCCCAACCGCCACCGCTAGGACTTAGTTCGCCAAGTACGCCAGACTGATCACCCGGCACAATGAACTCCTGTGCAGCGAGGGCGCGTGAGAAAGCAAGAAAGAAAATGACTGGAATCAGTGCTGGAGTCTTCCGCCACCAATTGAATGGCAATGAATTGATTGGCATCATCACTAATTCTCCTGAATTAAAAAGAAATCTCTTTGGAGTGGTTGTGAGTAATCATCCATCACATCTACGAAATAGATCCCAAAGTTAAGTTGCCTAATTCAATAGTGGTTAGAAGGACCTACAGTTCTTCCAATATTGGTAAGATGACTTGCGGTTTATCAAGATAACCGACTATTCCGTGGCGGTTTGCTGTTTGGTTGTCGATGTTGTTTATGTTCGCAATCTGTGGCGTGATCGGGAAATTCTGCTGGTCAAGTGGATTGAGTGCTACAACATCGCGTTCGTCGAAGGCATTTACCCAAAAACCTACTGTGTCAGGATAACGCAACGGACGAAAACGGCGACTAATTGCACTAATGCCAAGAGGTGAGCCGAGCGTAAAATAGAGTGGCGCATGCAAGGCAGGGTTATTTCTTAAGATGTTGTACATAACTACCGTTCCCAAAGAATGGGCGACTATAATGGTTGGTCGTTCATCCAACCTTTCCAACACAATACCATCAATGATTGATCTAGCCCCGGGGGACTGCAAATAAATGAAAACGTCCCGCATGAAGGTTTCAAGGAAGCCCTGAGTCACTGCTGGAGTGTGTCTGTCGATAGCCTTGATGATTGCTTGCACCCACTCCCAATTCCAAGGTGCACGCTCACGCGGGTTGTCGCCATAGATTTCGTCTATCTGCTGGTCCGTTATGCCCTTCGATGTTCGGATTTCACTCACAACTTCTTCTTGAAAAACGAGATACTCGTCTTGAAATGCCCCTCCACGGGTGGTGATCTCCGAAGTCAGTGGAAGTTCGTAATCGCGTACAACTTCATCAAGCGCGTCACCGTAGAAAGGTAAAACGATTTCCAAATTTTGTGGCAAACTTGCACCCGCAAACTGAGCCCCTTGGAGAAGCGCTCCAGTCCACTCTTGCAACAGCTCGGCTTCAGACCTTCCACCTTGAGATCTACCGTGTACCAAAAGCAAGCGGGGCGCCGGTTGCGCGACTGCCGGGCTTACAGAAAGCAGGGAACTAATTGCTGCCACCTGCATTAATTCACGGCGATTGGGATTGAACATCGTCCTTCTCCGTTCATTGAGTTAGATATGAGGACACGCCTCGAAAACTTGGTCCTCAGTCGCGTTGGATAAAATCGCCATTCCTCTTTCAGAAAAAGTCGTCCAAAGGCTGTTTGTTAAAAATGGTCTGGCAACACGGTACGCTTCGGACAGAGGAGCACTGCGCGGACGGATAAGTTCCCATCCCTGCCGCAGCATTGGTGCAGCCGGAGCTAAAGCTGGTCGCCCAGAACAAGCTTCATCGAATATTCCTGAAGCCAAAGCCGTATCGTAGAGGGACAGTCCATCAAAGCTATCCTGCATGATCTGATGTACGCTTTGTGCGCCGCTACTAGAAGGAGCCATTGCGTACGCATATGCCGCATAGATACCAAGTGTCGGATCTGCGCCCTTACCCATACGTATCTGGCTTGCGAACCGCTCTGCAGCGAATTCACGTTCTGCAGTGTCACCGTCGAAGCGAAGCGCGCCATTTCGAGTGGCCTCGGCAGTCAAAGCTCGCAGCAATGCAATTGGGTCACCAAGTTCAAACCTGAATCCTACAGGTGTGTAGCGCAAATCATCTATGCCTTCTTGATTTAAGGTCATGTGAACACCGAAGTCGCGGAGAAGCGCAATTACAGTTCCTGAACCATCGTCGAAGGTAATAAGCGCGCCCGCGCCGGGCTCAGAACCCAAATCGACTACCCAAGCATCGAAACTTTCACCTCTCTCCACCCTAAGCGCACTTTTGATAGCAGGGCCGGTGACGTTTTGAACTCTACGACCGTATGAAACTAGCCCTGTCTGCTCGAGCATGTAGTCTTCCGAGTTTCGGATTGCTGCATCAACAACGAGTTGCCCGGCTTCTTGTTCATTGCTTTGTGCGGAAAGACGTGTGATTGGTTCACCATATGAGATGCCTTGGACCACTGCGCGCTGAAAAATGTCACTTACTGCATTTGTGACCGATGCTTCGGACAAATCCACGTCCTGCCCTGGGGTACTTTCGCTTAGCGCAATTGCTGAGCGCGCCATAAAAGCTGGCAAATCGGAATCGACCATAGCGTCGGGAACTTGGTTGAGTTTGAAAGAGTACTCCTGCGCTCTTGCCTGTACTTCTCGGACGAGAAACTTCTCAAGTTTGCGATTGGGAACGACGTAGTCACCACTGGGCAGAGCAACGATCATATCTGAATCCGGTTCGCGAAAGGCCTTGAGAAACGCGGCCGTAAAGATACCTTCGTGCTGCGCTACACTTGTTCCCGCTGGCAACTCATGTGCTGCTTTCCCCATCTTTGCTGCTAAAAAGAGGTCTACTTTTACATCAACATCCCAATTTACCGATACTGCGGACGGAAAAATGGGTTGCCCAGTAACCCCGCTAAGATTCAACGTCTCCGCAACCGATCGACAAGCATCCGAGATGAGTACGACATTCGGGATTCCCGATTGTTTGGCAAAGAAGAAAGTTTCCCAAACAGAAATAGCTTCCGACGATTGCGTAGCCGCCTTGGACAACAACCAATACTCGCTAGTGCCTCCGAGCGTGCCGTGCCCTGAAAAATAGATGACAAGTTGGTCGAGAGTGCCGAGTTTAACCAATCGCTCAATTTCATCAGCAAGATGGTGCGCACGAACAAGGTTGTCTTGCGCGTCTGTAAAGAGACTGACATCGAAGCCTTCTTGATTCAGGAAGTTTGCGACCTCATTTGCGCCTGAAACTGCCGCGCGTAAGTCCGGCAATCCTGGCGTTTTGTCTAGACCGATAACAACGGCGGCACGCTTGGCATCGGTAGTTATAGGCTGGGCGAGCGCTGTATTGATGCCGAGGCTTCCGAAAGCTGTTGCCCCGCCAATCAGAAATTCACGTCGATCTAGGTTTGAAAAACCAAACATTGCCAAATGATCAAGTTAATAAATTCAGGTTTTATGATGCCACAAAATGTAGAATTTTTCAATTCTGCCTGAATTTCGAATCTGCCGCACGGGCAAGCTAGGGTCAGGATGCATTGATTTTCAAAGCGCTGCATGATTCACGGCTAGGAAAACGGAGCGGTGATATGAGTGACCTTTTCTGGCTGACCGACGAGCAATTGGCCAAGCTTTCCCCTTTCTTCCCGCGGTCGCATGGCAGGCCACGGGTCGACGGCAAAAGGGTACTTAGCGGGATTACCTTCATCGATCGCAATGGGTTGCGGTGGCGTGACGCTCCCAAAGAATACGGACCGCACAAGTCGCTTCATAGCCGGTGGAAGCGTTGGAGTGAGAAAAGTATCTTCGCTCGGATGATGGTCGGCTTGGCAGCCGAACACTGCGAGGATAAGACCGTGATGATCGACGCGACTTATCTGAAAGCACATCGTTCCGCGACCAGCATGGCCGCGAAAAAGGGGGGCGTGTCCGCTTGATTGGCCGAGCCAAGGGCGGCATGAACACCAAACTGCATGCTATCTGTGACAGCCAAGGGCCGCCGCTCAGCCTTTAACGAATGCTTGCGACCTGCCATTGCTGCGACGGGCAACTGAACAAGTGCCTGTTGTGCGATGTTCACGTTGTGGTCGGGGCACGCCAGGTATGGGCTCCCAACAGACCTTAGCCGCAACGTCATTGATTGGCTGCTACCGGCATTGGGTCAGAAATGCTTGACGATTGGGTCAGAATTGAATGACGTGATCGGACGATTTATTGAGGTTTTAGTTGTCGACTGAGTCAAAGATCGGTGACGTTCCACAGTGCTTGTGTCAGGCGACACATAGTTCTGCCACCAGCGACAGAACCTTGCCATTTTCGCCTCACGTCCTTCATCCAGCACCTAGACCGATTTCAATGATCCTGACTTCCCTTTTGGGAAATCAGGGCTGATTTGCAGATCAGACGCCGAAGGCGCCTGTTCCTGCTGATCTGCCACGTGGCGAACGCGGATGGGGGCAAGGCAATGCTATTCGACAATAGTGGTGCGGCCCGCAGGCACAGCCGAGGACACGGTGTTGTCTAATAGGGTTGCCCGAGGGGGAAGGCAGCGTCTTACCCCTGACGGCCGGAGGCGTTTGGCTTGTCCAAATCCCGCTGGCCCCAAAACAAGTGCGGTGGAGCTGGCTGCGCCGTTACTTTTTGTGCCAGAACACGTTGCTTTTCTAAAGAATGCGGGTGGAGAACGGCCATTCGCTGCGGCCTGTAGCAGTCGAAGAAATCTTACTGAACGGCTTCAACCAATATGGGAGGCCGTAGGCAAGCTGGGCGCGAATAGTCCCGCGCTTAATCTAAAGGCCTATCTCGATGAGATTTGGAGCGAAGACAAAACAACTACTGCTTCTTTGGGGATTGGAAAGGGTCTCGCCCGACGAGACGAAAAAATTGCGGAAGATCTTGAGGCCCAATTCAAGATGATTGCGGTCGCCTATGCCACCGGTGAATTGGATGAGATCGACCGCGTAGTTAACTACCTATCGTTCATACGTCGCATGAAAAAGCAGGGCGTTTACGAGATTGGACACTGGAGCGATGAGGACCCAGATGGGTGACGGTGTAACTAGAAGGTGGTTCACGTAACATCCGTTCAGCAATGTCCAATGGCTTTTATCTAAGGCCTTCCCTCCGAGAACTCAAAACCTGACATTTTGGCGGGACGCGGCGAATGACTCGAAGGAGCCCAAAGTGACAAATGCTGCAGCTTGTACCGATGTCCGCTTCCACTTTAGCGCTAGGGGTCGGTCCTCAAAGTCTCTTGCTTTGCAACATACAAAGCACTTCTCGATAAGACCCATGCAAAAAGTGGATCTCTGATCGGGGATTTTGGCTATGCCGGCGGCAAATCGAGTCGGTTCCTGGTTGCTACACAGGTCAACTATCGCGCTAGCATGAATTTGAGATGTTTCTACAGCCCTAATGACGGGCTAAGCATGGCTAAAATATTTCTGGTTCTGCCGAAATCACCTAGCGAATGTACTAATTTCGAGTGGCGTCCGTGCGCCTACAGTCCTGGTCTGATGTAATTCAGGATCGAATTCATCCTGACAATTACTTTGCGGATCACGTGCGTTGCCGCTGCAGACTCAGTGTAAATCGCCGCCAAACCGGCTGCGCCCGGAGGAATCGATGCCAGTACATCAGGGTCGTCCGGAATTATGGTAACGATGAAGGGCTCGCTTACGATCTCCCCAGCCTGAAAGACAGTTCCGCTGACTTGAGCTTGTCCCTGTGAAGAAATATCGAAGATCGTATCCACCGTGCCGGTTACCAGCTCTCCCGGTCTGATCTTGAAGGCAATTTCAGCAGGTTGACCTGGCCGAAGATGGCGGAGGTAGATCTGATGTACCTGAACGACCAAGGCTTTTTCAGCAGTGTCAACGAACACTCCCGCGGGCGAAAACGGGAACGATACCACTCTTTGACCTTCTGTGATGGCAAGGTTGTTCACAAAGCCTTCTGAAG
This sequence comes from Ruegeria sp. N4, assembly GCF_056531425.1. Lineage (NCBI taxonomy): Bacteria > Pseudomonadati > Pseudomonadota > Alphaproteobacteria > Rhodobacterales > Roseobacteraceae > Ruegeria > Ruegeria sp. N4. The sequence continues at coordinate 6,819 of NZ_JBQFLT010000017.1, read as the reverse complement.
GAGCACGGACAATTGTCTCTTGCAGATTCCACTGCGCCTGATCAAGCGCCGCTTGCGCCTCCGCAAGCTTAGCGACAACGCCATCCGGTGTGAGGGCATCGAGTTCGACCTGTGCCCGAGACACGGCCGCCTGTGCTTGATCAACTGAGCCTTGTGCCGCTTCGAGATTGGATTGACGGGTTTCAAGCCGATTTTCCGAAATAGCCCCGCTTTCGACAAGCCTACTATCATCCTCAAAGCGTGATTGAGCCAAGTCTCTTTGCGCAATTGCCTGACGCAGTTGCGCCTCGGCGGAGGCAAGGTTCTCACGGTCCTGCCGAATGTGTGCCTCGACACGTGAAACAGTTGCTTGCGCTCGTTCAACCGCAATTTCGAAGGGTTCCGGATCAATACGGAACAACACGTCACCCTCTTGCATCGGAACATTCGGTTCTGCCACGACCTCGACAACCTCGCCAGCAACGTTAGGCACGATTGAAACTGCTCTGGTTAGAACCTTGACCGGCCCGGAGGGTGCACCCCACTGCATGGGAATGAAAAGGAAGATGAGCAGGATAACCATCCACCCAATGGTGGAAAGCCACGTCGCCTTGGAGTTTGGAAGAACCTTGAGTTTTACAAGAATGAAAAGGACAGCAACATATATGAGGGTCAGGAAGACAATCATGACGCGCCTTTCGACCGAGCACTGGTTTCAGCTTCGGTTGCTGAATTCGTTATTGTTTGCAGCGGCGACTTTGTGAATGCCCAAATCAATGCAAGCGGCCAAAATATGCCAAAAGTAATCGCTCCCACCCAGCCAGCGACATTGATCGCATCTGCTTGGGGATGCTCGCGTTGCTTCGCGATTTTCCCCGGTAACATTGCCAGGATCACAAATCCTACGATGGCTGTGAGGATCAGTATGACAAGCACGACCCACGCAAAAATGTCCAAGCCGCTCACTCTAAATGCCTCCCTGTATTAGCTGTGCCCACCGAGCTATGTTGGTCTAATTCGCCGGAACAATTTCCGGAACACGGTAGGCTCGAAATTCTTCGACATCCGGTCGATATGCCCGAAGCAGCAGGTTCCAACCGTCTTCGGGTGTGAAGGCGAAGTTGGGAGCAAGTGCGCGACAGTCCTCGCCACCGAATGCAACGTCAAACGAGCCGTCGTCGTTGCTGACAACGCCCTGGTTTGAGCTGACGATGCTATCCGTGTCCGACATCAAGTATTTCTGCGGCCCATATACCGTGATGGAAAAGAATGCATCGACTGGCACTTTCGGGAAAGTTGCAGTGTAGCAAGCGCCTCCCACAGCGTTTTCAGGACCACCGATAGCGTACATTGCGTTTTCGTCCGCTGACAAACCCCAGGCGCCTGCCGTCACATAGGTGAAATACTCCCAGTCCTCGACATCGGCGACCCGCTTCTGCATCGCACCGAACGATGAAGGCAGCTTGGAATACTCAGCCAGCAGGGCGGCGCGCACCCTTTCAAGCACCTCCGCGTCAAAACTCGGCAGATCATTCTCTGGTGCGGCGCCAGAGATTACATATTGTGGCTGAAGTTCTTCTGTCACAACACGCACATCATCTGCCGTAGCATCCGTTCCGGTCCGAATGCCAACGGCAACGAAATCGGTCTCGAAATCCTCGGACGAAAACGTGTATTGGCCGTCCCCGTACAGGTAGAACGGCGTCATGTGGTCTTCCGTAATGATCTGGATCGATAGAAACCGGTCGCCCACATCTGGCACATCCAGCGTAAACCCCTGTCGCGCGTTAACGATTGCAATCGAATAGATCGTGTCGTTATTTGGCGAAACGACCCAGCGGTCGTCGGCGGTAGACAGGTTCGTGAAGTGAAAGAATTGGTTTATGCCAGAGCGGCCCATGAAGTTCGCGAAAAACGCCCGGCTATCTGCGTTGATGTATTCGGCGGCGCTCATCCCGTAGTCGTTCGGATCTGTGGACCAGCCGGAACTGTCTATGTCCGGGATATCCGCTAGCACCGTCGGTACGATCAGAGTGCTGCACAACAAGGCGGCTGTAATCTTGTGGAACTTGCTGGATGCGCTTTTCATTTTGTTTCAACCTCGACTGTCAAGTCAGCGCCGGGAACCGGAACATAGGCGCGAAGGACGCCATAAAATGGCGTTCCGGTCGGAATGCCGTTCTGCCCCTCGCCGGACGGGCTGAGCGTTACGGTATAGGTGCCGTCTTCATTCGGCTCGGCTGTATAGCTGGTTTGATCATAGATGCCCTTGTCGTTGGGGATCAGCAGTTTGTTGGCGGACGCATAGACCGTAACGGAGAAATAGCCGCCTTCTTCGACGATGTTTGCAGGGACTGTCAGAACGTAGGTGTCTTCACCGTTGAACGGCTGGCTGTTTTCGTCAAACGCAAGCAGGCCGTACCTCACCACGTTGGACGGCGTGCCAAGCTGTCCTTGGAACACGCCGACCGCAGCGTGAATCTCGCCCACATCGCCTGAAACCGACCCGAATATCTTGTCGGTATCTACAAGTGGCACCGCTGTTTCGATGAGCGTCAGTGCCGCCGCCTCGGTTTCAGGCGAAAATCGCTGCACGTCGCGGTCCATGTTACCCTGGCCGCCTTCCATCACAATCTCGCTGCTCAGCGCCATGACCTCGTCAAGATTGTCGACGACGACCATTCGGGTGAAGGCAAGCCCTTGGTCGGTCTCAAGGGCCAGTTTATGAAAGTCGCCCTCGGGCAGTGTTTGCCCGGGCCGAAATAGCAGGATCGGTAAATCCGGGTTCACAATGACGCCTGGTATGTTGTGCTTCATGTCGAAAACCGACACCGAGAAGTAGCGGTCGTATCGCGGCGCGCGAATGATCGCAGGACCCTCGGACAAACTGAACCAGTTATAGCCATAATTCACTGTCGCCTGTGGCGTGATCACCGTGTCATCGGTGGGGTCGACGAGTCCCGTGAACTGAAAGCTGCCCGGCTCGTTGGTTTCAAGCCAGCGCTGCATCATGCGCACTTGTTCCTGGTTGGGATACTCGCGGATATAATTTTCGATGGTGTCCTGAGCAAATGCAGGAACAGCAAAGAACGGCAGAAACAATATCAGATTGCACAGCTTGCGTATCAACATGTCGTTTCGTACCTTCTTGATCCAATGATTTCGAGTTTATCACCTTGAACGTAACACTGAGCCAATCTTGGTCAAACTTCTGGGGATTGGGCGCTGTTGTGACGCACAATATATACGGGAGTTGTATGTCCGTAGAAAACGAATGAGTTTGACTTGGCCCAAAACCCTTCAAGAATGAGCCTTTGTCTCACCAAGTTTCGGCACCATTGTTGATCATACACCGCCGCGTTCGACTGGCTTCCCCAAAGCGGTCATTGGCAAACTTTCGGCGAATGGCCGTTTCGTCCGCCAATCGGAACTGCAAAACCTATTTTAGAAAGTCCGGTTCGGGCCGGAGAGGGTCCACTTCTTGGAGTAAAGAGATGGACGGTTCTGAGCCCTGCGTGAAGTTAACTATCCTTCTGCTGTTTCAATTTTCCACGCCTTTAGCAACTGCGGAAGTGCAACGTCCCAATCAACAACACCTGTCCGTTTGGCCCAGTCGTTGTATTGGCCAACTAAGTCTGCCTCTAATTCGACGTTACTCCCTCTCAAATCAGTCAACTCTGTGCGATCCGCTTCGACGTCGTAAAGTTCCCAATCTTGCCCATGCTGCCTGACAAGTTTGAACTGACCCAGCCGCACCGCCGAATTTCCCTCATGTTCGAAGAAGATAGGCTCTTCTCGCGCCCAATCCTGGCCGCGGAACAGGTCCATCAATGACTGCCCTTGCATGGGCTGAATTTCGTGGCCACCAACCTCACTTTGGTACTGACAACCCGTTGCGTCCAAGATAGTCGGCAAAATATCGACGACATGACAGGCCGCATGTGCGGTCGCACCGGAAGCGACCCCTTTCGGCCAATGCGCTATCAGTGGTGTCGAAATCCCGCCTTCATGGACGTAGTGTTTGAACAACCGAAATGGCGCATTCGAGACATTTGCCCACGGCTTGTCGTAGCTCTGGTATGTCTGGGCACCGCCCGGCATCACGTCGGGGCGGTTTCCCATTTCAATGGTTAGGCCGTCATTTGTCGTATCTGGGAAGAACTTTGCCCACCCGTCTTCCGCCATGAATTCAGCGCAACCACCGTTGTCGGACAGGAACAAAATCAAGGTGTCTTCAAACTGCCCAAAACGCTTTAACGAAGCGATGAGCCTGCCGATAGATTGATCCATCCGGTCAACCATCGCAGCATAGGTGGCCATCTTCCGTGCCTCCCAATCGGTATTCTGTTCAACCTCCCAAGGGTGAACAGCAACATCACGCGGAGATATTTCCCAGTTCTTCTGAAACAGGTTCATGCTGTTCATGGTTTCGTGTCGTGCGGTACGGATTGCGTCCCAACCGCCAGAATACACCCCGTCATATCGAGCGATGTCCTCGGGATGGGCATGCAGCGGCCAATGCGGTGCAGTATGTGCGAGATAAAGAAAAAATGGCTGATCGTCGGGCGTTTCTTCGATCATTCCAATCGCTTTGTCCGTGATTGCATCTGTGAAATAAAAGTCATCAGGGAATGTCATGACACGGCTGTCATCTTCGAGCATGTAATGCGGTGAGAAGAAATGGGTGACGCCATCGACGATCCCATAGAAGCGATCAAAACCGCGCTGTCTCGGCGTTGGGTGCTCAACATCTCCAACACGCCAACTGTCAACTTCGCGCGCCATGAAATCTCCGGCGACATGCCATTTGCCGGACATCAAAGTCCGATAGCCACCAGCACGTAGGTGCTCGGCAATGGTGGCGCTGTCATTCCGCAAAAACCCCTGGTATGCGGGCGTTCCCAGGTTGGCCCCCATGTGGCCCACGCCGGCGTTGTGCGGGTACAACCCTGTCAAAAGAGACGCCCGCGTAGGACAACAGCGGGCACAGTTATACATTGCCGTAAGCAGCACACCATCCCTTGCAAGGCCATCGATATTTGGAGTGCGTATTTCCGACCCGGTGGCACCCAAATCTGCAAAGCCCAGATCATCGGCCAGGATCAGTATCACATTCGGTCGTTTTCCTGTCGGCATTCGGGGGCTCCATTGCTACACTTGTGATCTTACCGCACGATTGAAGATGATCTTGTCCCCAAGCGACCCGACCACAGAAGTGTAGAGCCAAGGTTCTTTGATCATCCTGTCCGAGCGACTAGTTTGAGAACATGGCCTCCGTAGCACAACTAACCGACTGGATGATTACCGAAGGACGCCGCTCAGGCGACCCTGAGAAAGTAGTTTCTTATTTCTGCTCGTTCTTAAGTAAGGAAGGTGTACCGCTCTGGCGGGTCAATATCGGTCAGCGCTTCGCCAATCCGCTACTCATCGCATGGGGGGTCGTTTGGACCCCTGACGGAACAGACAGCTACGACGTAACTCATGAAACGACGTTGACAAAAGGGTATGTTGGTAGCTCATTTGAGTACATTCTGGAGCACAGAAAACCTCTGCACAAAAGCCTGCGACAGCTGGACCCAAAGACTGAGCACTCATCGTATGTTGAATTCGCTGGGTTAGGTGGCACAGATTACTATGCCACTTTGATGTATTATGGCGACGGATCTCTGCACGGCTGCACTTTTGTCACGCAGAAGCGAGAAGGCTTTTCACCGCAACATCTGGCGTTGATTGAGGCGGCACTGCCTGCTCTGTCTTCCGCTTTGGAACCCGTCACGATGCGCAAGTCAGCCCAGGGGCTGCTACGAACATATCTCGGCGACGGGCCCTCCGACGCCGTGTGGAACGGGCGGATCAAGCGAGGCGAGCGAACGACCCTTGATGCGGTCGTCATGTTTTCTGATTTACGAGGTTTTACGGCACTTTCAGAAGTCGCGCCAGAGGCAGATGTTTTTGACGCGCTGAGCGGCTACTTTGATCTGGTTGTTCAGTCTGTGGAAGACAACGGAGGCGATGTTCTCAAATTTATGGGTGACGGAATTCTTTCGATTTTCACCATCGAAACTCAGGCTAATCACGCAGAACGATGCCGAAAGGCAGCGCAAGCCGCAAAAACTGTATTGGCCGGTTTGACGACGCTAAACCGTCGCTGTGTCGAGGCTAAAAAGCCATCTTTGGATGTTGGGATCGGGATCAATGTTGGGCAAGTCAGCTATGGCAACATCGGCAGCCCAGGAAGGCTTGATTTCACGGTTCTTGGGGGCGCAGTGAACGTTGCCAGTCGAATTGAAGGGTTAACTAAGTCTATTGGCCGCAGAGTGCTGGCGACATCAGCGATTGCTGATGCCTCCCCTGATCTGTTTTCCCCTTGTGGGTTTCACGAAGTTCGTGGCCTTGCTCGTCCAATCGAATTGTTTTCTCTCGTCGAAGAAGAGCTTTGATTTCGTGCTGAACTGATTTTGGCTGCATCGCAAAAAGCAGGAAACGGGTATTGGGCGCCAATTGTCAAAAGGCTGGTTTGTCCCACATTTGGGGGTTTGCAAAGCCCGACGGTGAAGGTTCGGTTCGGGCTGGATACTGATTCAACTTGCGGCACAGACAGTCTGCAAGCTCACGCGATGTTTGGCTCAAGTGTTGAGCCGATTTATGTCCACGTCCGCAACTTCAGCCGCGAAGGCCTGTAAGGATTCATCAAGCACAACATCGCATCCCGGAACCACAAGATCGTTGGTTTGAGTGGCACCGACTTAGCGGGGGTTCGCTGACGCATAGTGACTGTGCGTTCTCGTTAGTGGCGAGCAGTTGCCCGACCTCCCATCTTTGGCCTGAAAGGAGACAACC
>NZ_JBQFLT010000016.1:0-92836 GCF_056531425.1 Ruegeria sp. N4 | reverse complement strand
TATCGCAGCCTCGCTGCCGCGCGCCCGGATGCGTTCGCAGACCCGCTTTCTACATCGCTCTGGGTCTATGCGGATCGACTCGAAGCGAACGACCGACCCGACGATGCCTTGGTCGCGCATATCGACGCCGTCAGAACCATGACCCCAATTCTCCAGCGTTTCCCGGCGGCATTGGCGCCGAAGATGGCGGCCATGCTCAAGGAATATGTCGAGCGCTGCGAGAGGTTCGAGACAGACCCCGACACGGAAACCCTCGCCCCCGTCATCGCCGTGTTCGAAGCGTTGCAAAAAGTAGAAAAGTAGCTGGCGCTCCAAAGCGCGAAGCTTCCGGCCAATCCAGGATCCGCAGGCCTCGATCCCGACCATACAATTCGGCAAGGTCTCGAAGAACGTGAGCAATTGCCGCCGCCGGATCGAACGAGTGAAGGCAACTGCACTGTCAGCAGTGACACCGTGAACTTGGAAACGTCCTTCCCAAGGTCCATTCCTATCGTCGTAACTTCCATGATGGGGTTCTTTTCCTGACAGAAGATGACTTTTGCACTGTGCCGCAATGTGCGACTTATGGTGCAAACGCCATCCACCCAATCCGCGACCAGTGAGTTGCCCTGACAATGCTCGCCGCGTGGTGAACGAATGGCGGCTATCGCTGCCGCCGCGCGGCGTCACGGACCAAGCACGTGCAGCGATTTTCGTGCCGCGAGCGCGCGCAGCGAGAAAAAGCAATGGCCGAGTTGGGCTCGAAGCCGTCTTCCAAGCATTTTTGATTAACGTCAGCTTTCGGGTCATTTGCAGCCGCTGACTCCCTGCGATTTGGGTGGCAAGGTCACGCATTTTGCGGATGGGTCACACCTTTCTGATTCAAGTCACATAATATCAATGATTTAGCCCTGGCATGTGTCACGCCTTTATTGGCGGCGGCCACAGATTTTAGAGATCCGAACCCTCACTTTGTTCAACAGAAGCGGACCGAACTTCCTCGTGCCGCAGTGAGCAATTGAGGTTGATATGCCCAAGTTGACACAAGATCAGCTGGCGGAGCGGTGGCACATGTCGCCGCGGACGCTGGAGCAGTGGCGCTGGCTCGGAAAGGGCCCCAGGTTTTTGAAGATCGGCGCGCGCGTTTTATACGATGAAGGCGTGATCGAAGCCTTTGAGGAGGCGCAGGTCTGCCAGAATACATGCGGACCGATTTCCGGGGAGGGTGTGTAATGGCAAAGTCCTTCCCCTCACACAAAGTCAAATCGCACCTTGTCTACACAGTCTGGGAGGTGGCGGACGTTTTGGGCTGTCATCGCCAAACCGTCATTCGCTGGATTGGGAACAACGGACTTACAGCTGATACCAGCAGCAGGCCTTGGTTGATCGAAGGACATGTGCTCAAGGACTTCCTCGGACTGAGACAACGCAAAGCGCGGTGCAAGCTGGCATTGCATCACTGCTACTGCCTCAGCTGCAGAGGTCCGCGCGAACCTGACGGCAAGATCGCTGACTATGTTCAGGAAACAGCTTCCAGCGGCCGCGTAACAGCCCTCTGTCCGACGTGTGGTGCGGTCATGAACAAGATCATTCGCCGTTCAGATCTGGAAACCATTCAGGCCAAACTGGAGGTCACACGTCAACAAGCCTCCCCAAGATTAGTGTCCTGTACCGAACCACATTCAAAAGTGACCTTGAAAGAGGAGCCCGAGACCCATGCCAAAACACACCTCGGATAACCTGCGCATCAAGCGCAAACACCTTGTCTGGCTGAAGGACGCAAAGGGGCTGTCACAATCTTCGATCGACAAAGCCGCAGCATCGATTGCCATCTATGATAAATGGCTCAAAGGTAAGGACTACAGGGCGTTCCATTCAGAAAGGGCGCGCGCGTTTAAACGCCATCTGCAAGGTCTGCGCAATGAACGAACGGGCGCGCCACTGTCGGCGGCTACGATCAACGGAGTGTTGCGCGATGTCATGAAGCTTTTTGACTGGATGGCGGACCAACCGGGGTACAAGTCCAGGATCTCGCGCGCAGACATTGCCTATCTCACGCCGGATCGCAAATCGGAAAAGGCCCGTCGAAGCACCCTGTGGAAGCCGCATCCGTCCCCTGAACAAGTAAACCACCTGTTGTCCATCATGCCTTCAGAAACAGTGGTCCAGCGCCGTGACCGCGCCCTGATCGCCTTTCTTTTCTTGACCGGATCACGTGAAGGTGCCGCCATCACCGTGCGTCTGCGTCACGTCGATCCAGCCAATAAATGCGTGCAGTTTGACGGGCGTTCCGTGGATACAAAGTTTGGAAAGTCCTTCACGACCAGTTTCTTTCCCTTCGGTGATGATGTCGAAAGGACTCTGCGAGACTGGATCTCGGAGCTTCGTCAGGACCATCTTTTCTCGGACACGGATACTCTGTTCCCAAAGACGCGCGTCGCTGTTGGCCCGTCCAGACGATTTGAGGCTGTAGGTATCGCGCGCGAGCCGTGGGCAGGCCCGTCGTCTGCGGCTAGGATCTTCAAGCAAGCTTTCGTCAACGCCGGGCTGCCACCGTTTTCGCCGCACCGCGTGCGAGATACGATCGCAGAGCTGGCAAAACATCACTGCAGGACACCAGAGGATTACAAAGCCTGGTCGCAGAACATGGGACACGACGACGTGATGACGACGTTCAGCTCCTATGGTTCCGTTTCACCTGGTCGTCAGGTTGAATTGATGGGGCGGTTTCGCCGCCGTGGACCGTTGCCAGACGAGGACGCGGTTATTGATGAATGATCAGCTCCGTTGGCGCACCCGAACGACCACGCGCTCGGGAGCAAGCCGGTATCCGTTCCAAGAGAGATTTTCGATCAACTCTTGGGGCTTATCAATTGACAGACCAGCGGACTCGAATCTCTTTGCAATCGTTCTTCGCGCGGTCAGTATTCTCCGCCTTACGACTTCGTCGGATTCAACGCCTAATTTTTCGACGAGGTCACCAGACTTCAAGCAGGGATATTCCAAAGGTTCGCGACCTTTGCCTGCCGCACGGAGCCACTCTTCAGCCAAAACGATCAACAGATCCGCTGTGGCGTTTTTCTTAAGCTCAATATGTTCTCCGATCAAAACCAAACGTGAGGTTTTGTCGATTTCTATGGTCAGCGGTGGTTTCTTATTCTCGTTTTTATCAACTGAGGGAGCTGGCACGAAAGGCAAGGACAAGGCGCTCTGCATCTCGCCATATAGTCTTGGTAAACTCTGTTCTGGGAACTCGCCGGGTGACTTGCTTTCGAGAGCTCTGCGCATGACAGATGTGACCGCCTTGCCGTGGCGGTTAAGCAAATCTGCGATCATCGATATTGCTGTGTCTGGTGGACTGCCGAGATGATTGACCGCGTCCAGAACAACCGGGAAACTCCGGGCCAGCGCATCTGGTGTGGCGTTCTCGAAGAACACTGCATTGCGTACGTAGGACAACGCCATCTCCCGGTCGGTCCCGTTCGGCCGAGCGTCCGACACAAGGTCCACGCGATAGGCATCTTCCGGGTCAAATCGCTCCAACCCCTTTGAAAGCATCGCGAACCGCCGATCGATACACTGCGAACAGCGCCCACAATGGAAGTATTGATGGGTTTGATTATGCACATCAGCGCAACTGCGCGTCTCAACGATCTGGTCTGCCATCCCAAGTTGGGAGATGCGCTCCACGACTTCAGCTTTAGTGCGCGCGAAGTAGGGATTGTCGACGCGCATATCGTTCTCGAAAACAAGCCGCAGAAGACCGGTGAACAGCTTCAGTGTCTTTGGATGCGTGGTTCGCGTCGCTCGTGTTCCAACGACGTTGCCGACCGGCGGTAGGTTGAGGCTCACGACCCCGTTTTCATGGAACGACACGCGGTCCAGTCCAAAGGCCGTTGCAGTGATCGACCCAAGTACCGCAAACAAGAATGAGCGTGTGCGATGCGTTCTTTCCGCGGTCGATCGGCTCTTCAAGTGGGCGGTCATGGGAAAGTGACGGCACGTTTCCGGTCCGTACCGTTTGCTCAACGCTGATATCAGCCGTTTCTGGACCGGCGCTATTTTCGTGGACGAGGCATGACTGACCAAAGCAACCCGATGCTTCTGTTCTACGATTTCTTCCACAGCACCCGCAAAGGAATCGAGCCCGCCGGAAAACATCAGGACGCGGTGGGGCTTCCATGAACTATTTCGGCCGAATTTGAAGAAGCGCGATCGCTCTGCATCCGGTTCGTCTTTGGTCGAAAAAGAAAATTCAAAGCGGTCGCCGGATAGAAACATCAACGTTTCTTCCAGAGCTTGTATTACGCTCTCACGTTGCCAGAAATCCAGATCGCGTACCGGCATTGTTGCTACGAATCGTCTGTGCCACTTCTCTCCCATCTTCTGATCCGCCGGGCCACCACGGCTGACTGCCGCGTCCGCGCAATAGACAAGCGCGGCAATCTCCAGCAAATCGAGCGCACGATCCTGCAGGGCCTCGACCAATTGACGGTTCAATTGTCCAATCCGCAGCGTCATTGCGACTTCGCGGCCAGCAATGTCGAGACGCAGGACTTCATCACCGCCGCTTTTTGTCAGGGGCGGCAACCATCTGACTTCAACTTCAGACAACGGCGCGACGGCGCCCAAACTCCGAGCGCATCTTTTTGAACGCGTAAGCTGTGAACTTGTCTATTGCATCGCGATCAAGCGCCTGCTTCTGCCAGACGGTTTTGCCATACCAGCCGCCGGCATATTCTTCGACAATTCTAGACACTTCAAATGTGTGCTGGGCGAGGGCTTGTTGAAATGCCACTCGCTGTGCATCGTTGGAAAAGCGTCGATCCTCGCCAGTGTGATTGGCGAGTTCCCGGCTCAGATAGTAGTCTAGAGAGCGGTATGTCAGCCGGGCAAAGAAATCCCGCGCGAGTCTCGCAAAAGCATCGCCCGAGGCGAAGCTCGCGAGTGCTTGGCGAATTTCTTGCGGTGTAGGTTCAAACAGGGATGGCAACCGGTCGTGCAGCTGAACGGAAAGGCTTTCCAAGAGCGCGACCTTCGCCAATTCTCCTGCATCTGAGGAACTTCGGAGATCGAAGCTTCTGCCATCAACGGCACGATCCAACCCTGCGAGCAGCCCTGTCACAGAGGCAAGCTCCGATCCGTCGATACCAAGATCTGCCAGAGCGTCTTCGAAGCCAGGAGCCCTCGCAAGCAACGGCAGCCTCACTAGCAGATCACTTACGAACTGAAACCTGGGGTCACCACTCGCGCGTGAGAGATCTTTGTCGGATGCATCCGCCGCGGCCTCGGCGATCTCTTCTACAGACGCATCGGTTGCGATCAGATCAACGACCTCGCGCCACTTTCTGGACCGAGGCAAAGTGCCAAGCCTGATGTGCCCCATCAGTTCCTCCCTTGCCTGAAGAGTCATGCAACCCTCGGGCGAATGCAAAAGGGAAAAATGGGTATCTACGCTTACCCTACGCTTACCCGAAGCGAGTGTCAGGCATGAGATCGCTTCGTAAGTCTTTGAAAACAGTGGTGAGCCGTGCAGGATTCGAACCTGCGACCCACTGATTAAAAGTCAGTTGCTCTACCAACTGAGCTAACGGCCCACTCTTTCGTTGGATCTTGATGATCCGTGGCGCTCTGTAAGGCAATTACCCGACCGGGTTCAAGCCCTTATTTTGCGCCTCGTTTCGCCGGTTTAATCAGTGTTTCCGGCGACCCGATAGGCGGCCTAATTAGGCAGGTGGCGCGGGGGGGTCAACCCCTTTTTTCAGGAATCTGCGCGACAGGGTGGATTCATGTTCAGAGCAACGTTATATGCCCGCCATGCAACAGATAAGCGATACCGGTTTGCCCTTTATGAAGATGCACGGGCTGGGCAATGACTTTGTCATTGTGGATGCGCGCGCGCATGCCGTTCCGATCAGCGCGGAATTGGCCAGGGGAATCGGGCACCGTCAGTTTGGCGTCGGATTCGACCAGTTGGCCGTGATCGAAACCGGCCCAGCCGACGCACATCTGGTATTTTACAACGCGGACGGATCGACCTCGGCCGCTTGTGGGAACGCCACCCGCTGTATCGCCCGGTACCTGATGGAGGAAAGCGGGAAATCCGATCTGACGCTGACGACCGAACGGGGCACATTGTTGGCCAAAGAGGCCGGGAACGGCCTGACCTCGGTCAATATGGGGCAACCTCAGCTGAAGTGGCACGACATCCCGCTGGCGGAAGAGATGGACACTCTGGAATTGCCCATCGAAGGTGCGCCAACGGCGACCGGTATGGGCAACCCGCACTGCACGTTTTTCGTGGATGACGCCAAAGCGATTCCCTTGACCGAGTTTGGGTCGCGCTACGAACACCACCCTCTCTACCCGGAACGCACCAATGTTCAGGTTGCTCAGGTGATCGGGCCGGATCATATCCGTATGCGCGTCTGGGAACGCGGTGTGGGCATCACTCTGGCCTCTGGCTCGTCCTCTTGCGCCACAGCGGTTGCGGCTGCCCGGCGGGGCCTGACCGGGCGCAAGGTGCAGATCGAGTTGGACGGCGGCACCATCTGGATCGACTGGCGCGACGATGGCGTCTGGATGACCGGACCAACGGCCCATGTATTCTCGGGCACCCTGACGCCCGAATTCATAAGGTCGCTGGGATGAGCGCCCCGAAATTCACCACTCTGGGCTGTCGCCTGAACGCCTATGAGACCGAGGCGATGAAAGAGCTGTCGCAACAGGCGGGGCTGACCGATGCGGTGGTCGTGAACACCTGTGCTGTGACGGCCGAGGCCGTGCGCAAGGCCCGGCAAGAGATTCGCAAGCTGCGCCGGGAAAACCCAAACGCCCGCCTGATCGTCACCGGTTGCGCGGCACAGACCGAGCCTGAGACCTTTGCCCAAATGGAAGAGGTCGACGCAGTCATCGGCAATACCGAGAAAATGCGGCCCGATACCTGGAAGGGTATGGCGGCCGATTTCATTGGCGAAACCGAAACAGTGCAGGTCGATGACATCATGTCGGTCACTGAAACCGCTGGCCACCTGATCGACGGTTTCGGAACCCGATCCCGCGCTTATGTGCAGGTCCAGAACGGATGCGACCATCGCTGCACCTTCTGCATTATCCCCTATGGCCGCGGAAACTCGCGCAGTGTCCCTGCGGGCGTGGTTGTCGATCAGATCAAGCGGCTGGTGGACAAAGGCTATAATGAGGTCGTCCTGACAGGCGTAGACCTCACCTCGTGGGGGGCCGACCTGCCGGCGCAGCCCAGGCTGGGCGATCTGGTGATGCGCATCCTCAAGCTGGTGCCAGACCTGCCCCGCTTGCGGATCAGTTCGATCGATTCCATCGAAGTGGACGAGAACCTGATGCAGGCCATCGCGACCGAGCCGCGCCTGATGCCGCATCTGCATCTGTCGCTGCAACATGGCGACGATCTGATCCTGAAACGCATGAAACGCCGCCACCTGCGCGACGACGCCATCCGCTTCACCGAAGAGGCCCGCAAGCTGCGCCCGCAGATGACCTTTGGCGCAGACATCATCGCAGGTTTCCCGACCGAGTCAGAGGCGCATTTCGAGAACTCGCTGAAACTGGTCGCTGATTGCGATCTGACCTGGCTGCACGTCTTCCCCTACTCCAAACGCGACGGCACCCCGGCGGCCCGCATCCCGCAGCAGGTCAACGGCAACATCATCAAAGACCGCGCCGCCCGCCTGCGCGCCGCAGGTGATGCGCAGGTCACCCGGCACCTGTCAGACCAGATCGGCAAAACCCATCACATCCTGATGGAAAACCCCCATATGGGTCGGACCGAACAATTCACCGAGGTCGCCTTCAACGCGCCTCAGCCCGAAGGCCAGATCGTGACGGCAACAATCACCGGGCAGACCTCGGGCCAACTCACGGTCTGATCCCCCCTTCTTCTGTTCGAAAATACCTCGGGGTGAATTGGCCACAGGCCAAGAGGGGCTGGCCCCTTCTGGCGACCTCAAAAAGAAACCCCCGCAACCTTAGGGCGCGGGGGTTCTTGTGTCAGTATTCCGAAAAGGATCAGTCCTCGTTGCGAAGCTTACCCTTGTGCGGCGCCCACAGACGCTTGTTCACCAGGTACAGCAGCACCGACAGAACGGTCAGGAAGATCACGCCGACAAAACCGGCATTCTTGCGATCCATCATCTTGGGCTCGGCGGCCCACATCAGGAAGGCGGCAACGTCCTCGGACATGGCTTCGACAGTGGCCGGGTGGCCATCGGCAAACTCGACCTGATCTTCCGAAATCGGCGGGGCCATCGAAATCCAGCCGCCGGGGAAGGCCTTGTTTTCGTACAGGATGGTGCCTGCTTCTTCCTTCTCTTCGCCAGTATAGCCATCCAGCAGCGAGGCGATGTATTCCGCGCCGCCCATACCTTTGACCAGCTGGTTGATGCCCAGGCCATAAGGACCATGGAAGCCCGCACGCGCCTTGGCCATCAGGCTCAGGTCGGGTGCGCCAACCGCGTCATTGACCGGGAAATGGTCGGTCGGGATCGCCGGGCGGAAATCGTCCAGCTCGGGGTCGAAGACCTCGAAATTGTCGGCCGCGTAGGTGATGACCTGCTCTTCCGAATAACCCAGCGCTTCCAGATCGCGCAGAGGCACATATCTCAGCCCGTGACAGGCTGCGCAAACCTCGGTGTAGACCTGAAGGCCGCGCTGCAGCTGGTTCTGATCCCAGGTTCCGAACGGACCCTCGAACGAGAAGTCGAAATCCTCGATATGCTGCTCGCCGCCACCTGCCGCAAAGGATGCAGCAGGGGTCAGAGCGAGGGCAAACGCGGCGCCGATTGCAAGTTTCTTGAACATGTTTCCGGTCCCTCTTCTTACTCGGCCGGCGTGGCTTCGGCGTCAGCCTTGCCATAATGCGCGTTGAAGTCTTCTTCGATGGTCTCGGGCTGCGGCAGCGGCTTCTCGATCACCCCAAGGATTGGCAGGATCACGAAGAAATAAGCAAACCAGTAGGCCGATGCGATCAGCGAGAAGGTTGCATAGGGCTCTTCCGCGGGCATCGCACCCAGCCACATCAGGGCGAAGAAGTCGATGATCAGCAGGTAGAACCACCATTTGAACATCGGACGGTATTTGCCCGAACGCACGGTCGAGGTGTCCAGCCAGGGTGCCAGAGCCATCGCCAGGATCGCACCGAACATTGCGACCACACCAAAGAACTTGGCGTCGACGATGCCGCCGGTGATGAAGCTGGCGAATTGCACAACCCAGACCTCGCCGGTGAAGGCCCGCAGGATCGCGTAGAACGGCAGGAAGTACCATTCGGGCACGATATGCGCAGGTGTCACCAGCGGGTTGGCTTCGATGTAGTTATCCGGGTGGCCCAGGTAGTTCGGCATAAAGCCGACAATGGCCCAGAACACGACCAGAATAACCGCCAGCGCAAACAGGTCCTTGATCACGAAGTAAGGCCAGAAGGGCAGCGTGTCCTTGTCGGCCTCGGCTTTCGAGCCACGACGCACTTCAACACCTGTGGGGTTGTTGTTGCCGGTGGTGTGGAACGCCCAGATATGCACGATGACCAGCGCCGCGATGATGAACGGCAGCAGATAGTGCAGCGAGAAGAAGCGGTTCAAAGTGGCGTTGTCCACCGCCGGTCCGCCCAGCAGCCAGGTCTGCAGCGCATCACCGACAAACGGGATGGCGCCAAACAGGCCGGTGATCACGGTCGCACCCCAGAAGGACATCTGACCCCAGGGCAGAACGTAACCCATGAAGGCGGTGCCCATCATCATCAGATAGATCAGCATCCCGATGATCCACGTGATCTCACGCGGGGCTTTGTACGAGCCGTAGAACAGGCCGCGGAACATGTGAATATAGACCGCAACAAAGAAAAGCGACGCGCCGTTCATGTGCAGGTAGCGGATGAAGTAGCCGCCATTCACGTTACGCATGATGTGCTCGACACTGGCAAAGGCCAGATCGACATGCGGGGTGTAGTGCATCACCAGGATGATGCCGGTGACGATTTGCAGCGCCAGGCAGAACGCCAGAACGATGCCCCAGATCCACCACCAGTTCAGGTTTTTGGGGGTGGGAATCATCAGGGTGTCATACAAAAGGCCGACGATGGGCAGGCGGCTGTGCAGCCACTTTTCGCCGTTTGACTTCGGCTCGTAATGATCGTGGGGAATTCCGGACATAAGTTGGGTCTCCCTTAGCCGAGTTTGAGGGTTGATGCGTCCACCCATTCAACGGGCGGAATCGGCAGGTTCTCAGGCGCGGGGCCTTTGCGGATCCGGCCAGCCAGATCGTAGTGCGAGCCGTGGCAGGGGCAGAACCATCCGCCAAAATCACCAGCGTCGCCCAGCGGAACACAGCCCAGATGGGTGCAAACGCCCATCTGCACGATCCAGGCACCCGCTGCTTCGCCTTCGGGCGAGGGCAGCACGCGGTTGGCATCGGTTGCGGGCGCGTCCGCGTTCAGGTTGAAGTTCCGTGCCAGCGGGTCGGGCAGGTTGCCAACCGCTTCCTCATCCTGTTGCTGTGCTTCGGCAATCTCGGCACCGGTGCGGTGGCGGATGAACACGGGTTTACCCAGCCATTTCACGGTCAACTGTGTGCCCGGTTCAACCCCGCTGACATCTGTACGGATCGAGGACAGGGCCTGCACATCCGCCGACGGGTTCATCTGGTTGATCAGGGGCCATACGGCTGCACCTGTCGCAACGACTCCTGCGCCGCCAGCGACGTAATAGAGGAAATCTCTGCGGGTGCCTTCGTGGTCTTCTGCGTGGGACACGAGGTTATCTCCGGTTTTCTGGCGCCCGCGGACGGGCAAATAGCTCGCGCACCGCACGAATGCGGTGTCTTAACCGCGCTGTCTATCGACGCAAATAGCGTTCGTCCAGCGGTCATAAACGCGCAATACGCCGCATCTGTGCTATTTGTCACAATGCATCGGGTTTTTTTGGTGATTCAAGCCCACATCTTTTCCGATCAGCCCGAATCGGCGGGGTTTGATTCGAATGTCCGGGGCCCATCCCAGCGAGGCCTGACCCAATCGGATTCGGGGCACATCTTCCGGCAGAAGATTGATGCCATGTCATGCAATATCCACGACGGCAGAGCCGCATTGTTCCGCGACAAATGACACCTCTGAAATAGACCATTTGTTCAGTGGGATAGCGGTCTTTTTGCTGTTGAATCCTGTGCCTGAATGCCGGACATCCCGGTCTGCGCGAACGCCGATCAGGAGACTCCGATGTCAAAAACCCCCTTGGCCGCCGTTCTGTTAACGATTGCACTGTCCACCCAAACCGCCGCCGCTGGCGATCCCGCCAAAGGCAAGCAGCTTTATAACCGCTGTTCCTCGTGCCACGCGATCATCAAAGATGGCGAGGTTCTGGAGAAAGGCGGCATTACCGGACCGAATCTCTATGGTGTCGTGGGCCGCGTCGCCGGGTCCGAGACCGATTACCTGAATGGCAGCGAGCGCCTGCCCATCGGTATGTTCACCGACGATATGATCCGGGCGGGTGAACAGGGGCTTGTCTGGACCGAGGAAAACATCGCGGTCTATTCAAAGGACCCGATCGGTTTCATTCAGGAGTTTCTGCAGGACGAAACCGCCCGCCCCAACATGAGCGTCAAGCTCAGGAAAGGGGCCGAAGACATCGCCGCCTATCTGGCAACCTTCAGCGACTAGGGGAGCGGGTCGCCCTCAGCCTTGTGGGCGGGTGGCGACCATACTGGGCCGCTCGCCAAACTCGGCAAACCAGGCCGCAAGCGCATCATTGCCCTTGCGCCAGCCGCGCGCATCGTGGCGGAGATCAAGATAGCCAAGCGCACAGCCGACAGCCACTTGCCCCATATCCACCGGGCCGGACAGATGCGCCATCCAGCGCTGGTTCAGGACGGCGCAGGCCCGGTCGATCTTGACCCATTGCGACTCGGTCCAGTCGTCCCATTGCTTGTCTTCGGGGCGCAACCGGTCTTCGTAGGTCATCAACAGGGCCGCATCCAGAATACCATCTGCCAGCGCCTCAAGCGTCAGTACATCCCAGCGTCGCGCGCCATCGGGATAAAGCCGCCCTCCGGCGCGGGCATCCAGAAACGCGCAGATCACCCGACTGTCGAACAGGGTTGGCCCATCCGGGCGTTCCAACGCCGGAACCTTGGTCAGGGGGGCCTTGCTGATCAAAGATGCCGCCGGTGAAATCGGCGTACTGGCCACCGTCTCAAGCTCGACATCCTCCAGCTGATCCGTTTCGTGCAGCAGCACCATGACTTTGCGCACATAAGGCGAGGTCAGACTGTGATAGAGTTTCATTCACACGCTCCCTGATTGCGCCGACCTTACAACAAGGGCGGAAAAACAAAAGCGGTCAGTCGTCGGACGGCTTGGCCCCGCGCATCAGCGTCTGCAGCACCTGCAACTCGGATCCAATCCCCGACGCGATGTGATCGGACGCCTGCATCCGCACATCATCGGGTTTGTTCTGGTTCAGCTTCCAGGTGCCCTGAATGTCATCGACTTGCATCCGGCAGGGCACAATCATCCGCATCATGCGATCCAGTGCCTCATCGGTCATTTTCTCGGTACGCCACGGCGGCTTCGGACGCAGCCGATCCTCGTAATAGGCTGACTGCCGGTCCAACAAGTCCCGCAATTCCTCCTGCGAGTGCATCTCAAGAACGCCGGTCAGATGGACGGCCACATAATTCCAGGTCGGCACCTGATCCGCGATCCCGTACCAATCCGGCGACACATACCCGTCCGGCCCCGACACCGCGATTCGCGCCGCTACAGGCTGCTTCAACACGCGCACAATCGGGTTCGAGCGGACAAGATGCAGCTCGGCCACCGCCCCGTCTTCGGACAGCAAAAACGGAACATGGCTAATAAGCGGCGCGCCATCGGTCGAGATTGCCAACACGCCAAAGGCCCTGTCACGGGCAAACGCAATATGACGCGCGCGGTCCTCGGCGCGGAAGGCGGGGTTCGGGTGCATAGCGGTCCTCCTGCCAAATCTCTTGCAGAAGGGGCCCGATCTATGCAAGGTCCGTCTCGTTCTCAGGGCGGGGTGAAATTCCCCACCGGCGGTATGCGGGCAATGACCCGTAAGCCCGCGAGCGGCTTCGGATCATCCGGGGTGTCAGCAGATCTGGTGAGAAACCAGAGCCGACGGTTAAAGTCCGGATGAAAGAGAACGTGCAGCGTGCCCCCTCGGCGCGTCTGCTCGTGATCGCCTTGGGTGACGTGTCTGTCTACTTACGGAGGTCCAAATGACACACACCCGCTATGCTTTCATCAAAGCCAACTGGCATTCCGATATCGTCGACCGCGCGCTTGACGGCTTCTTTGAGCTCATCCCCGCCGAACAGGTCGACGTCTTCGACGTTCCCGGCGCGTTCGAAATGCCCCTGCTGGCGCGCGATCTGGCCCAAACCAGCCAATATGCCGCGATCGCCTGCGCCGCCTTTGTCGTCGATGGCGGCATCTACCGGCATGATTTCGTGGCACAGGCCGTGGTAGACGGTCTGATGCGCGCAGGCCTGGATACCGGTGTTCCGATCCTGTCGGTCTCGCTGACCCCGCACCAATACCAGGAAACCGACCACCACAACGCGATCTACCGCGCGCACTTCGTCGAAAAAGGCCGCGAGGCTGCGCAAGCCGCGCTCAAGATCACCGCGACGCGCGCAGCCATCGCAAAAGCCGCCTGATCCTTCTTCTGTTCAAAAATACCTCGGGGGAGTCGCGCTTGCGCGACGGGGGCAGAGCCCCCTCACCCGACCCCACAGAAGTAAATCCGCTTGAGGCCAAAGGCCCACAAGGCTAATCACATCGCTCAAAGGAGCACGCCCCATGTCGATGAACAGCTTTGGACACCTCTTCCGCGTCACCACTTGGGGTGAAAGCCACGGCCCCGCTTTGGGCGCCACTGTTGACGGCTGCCCGCCGGGCGTCACAATCGACGAGGGCATGATCCAGCACTGGCTGGACAAGCGTAAGCCGGGGCAGAACAAATTCACCACCCAACGGCGCGAGCCCGATCAGGTCAAGATCCTGTCCGGCGTGTTCGAAGGCCAGACCACCGGCACCCCTGTCCAGCTGATAATCGAGAACACCGATCAACGCTCGAAAGACTACGGCGACATCATGGACAAGTTCCGCCCGGGCCATGCCGATATCACCTATTGGCAGAAATACGGCATCCGCGATTATCGCGGTGGCGGGCGTAGCTCAGCCCGCGAAACCGCGTCGCGTGTTGCCGCCGGTGGCTTGGCGCGCGAAGCCATCAAACAGATCGCGCCCAATGTGCAGATCACCGGCTACATGACCCAGATCGGCCCGCACAAAATCGACCGCGCCAATTTCGACTGGTCGCAAATCGAACAGAACCCGTTCTGGACGCCCGACGCCCAAGCGGCCGAGGATTGGGCCGCCTATCTGGACGACTTGCGCAAATCCGGCAACTCGGTCGGCGCGGCGGTCGAGGTTGTGGCGCGCGGCGTCCCCGCCGGGATCGGCGCACCTGTTTATGCCAAGTTAGACACTGATCTGGCCGCCGCGATGATGTCGATCAACGCGGTCAAAGGCGTCGAGATCGGCGAAGGCATGGCCGCCGCCGAACTGACCGGCGAGGCCAACGCCGATGAGATCTTCATGGGTCAGAACGGCCCGCAATACAGCTCGAACCACGCGGGCGGTATTCTGGGCGGTATCTCGACCGGGCAGGACATTGTGGTGCGGTTTGCGGTCAAACCGACCTCGTCGATCCTGACCACCCGCAAGACCATTACCAAATCCGGTGAGGAGACCGAGATCATCACCAAAGGCCGCCACGACCCCTGCGTCGGCATTCGCGCGGTGCCGGTGGGTGAGGCGATGATGGCCTGCGTGATCCTCGACCACTTGCTGCTGCATCGCGGTCAGATCGGCGAGAATCGTGGACATATCGGCTGATCTGCGCGCTCGTCTGCGGGGCATCGTCGCGCAACGCATGCAGGCCGATCCGGCGCATGATCTGGCGCATCTGGATCGCGTCTGGAGCAATGCGCAGGCCATCGCCGGTGAACAGACAGACATGCAGGTCCTTCTGGCCGCCTGCTATCTGCACGATCTGGTCAACCTGCCCAAGAACGATCCGAACCGGCACCTCGCCTCTCGTCAGTCCGCGCAGGAATCAGAGCCTATTCTGGGTAATCTGGGCTTTGATGCCGCGTCGATCCGCGCCACCCAGCACGCGATTGAGGCCCACAGTTTCTCGGCCAACATCCCGCCGCGCACCCCCGAGGCCCGCATCCTGCGCGACGCAGACCGGCTGGACGCCCTGGGCGCGATTGGCATCGCCCGCACCTTTGTTGTGGCCGGAGCGCTGGGCCGCGACCTTTATGATCCCGATGATCCCTTCGCCGAAGCACGCGCGCTGGACGATCTGAAATTCTCGCTCGACCACTGGAAAGTCAAACTGCTGACCCTGCCCGCCGATATGCTGACCCCGGCCGGGCGGGCGCTTGCGCAGGAACGGGTGTCACAGATGTTTGGATTTCTGGATGCCTTCGCGGATGAAATCGACCACCCCGTTCCCGATCACTGGAAATCCACCTGATTGGTACAATCCCGTCGTTGATCTTTCGCCGCCAAAGGCGCAGGGTCCCGGCCAATGGCACAATCCTTAACATCGCATCGACCCATGCTTGCCGTGGGTTTGAAACTGGCTGCGCTGATGCTGTTCACCTCGATGTCGGCACTGGTCAAAGCCCTGTCCGAGGATTTCCCGCCCGGTGAGCTGGTCTTTTTCCGCTCGCTCTTTGCCATTCCGGTCATCATCATCTGGCTGATCTGGCGGGGCGAACTGGCGCAAGGTTTTGTCGTCAAGAAACCCATGGGCCATTTCTGGCGCGGCGTTCTGGGCACCAGCGCCATGGGACTGACCTTTACCGGCCTCAGCCTTCTGCCCCTGCCTGAGGTCACGGCCATCGGCTATGCCACCCCGATCTTCACCCTGATTCTGGCCGCGCTGATGCTGGGCGAGCGAATCCGCATGATCCGAATCGGGGCGGTCGCTCTGGGCTTGCTGGGGGTTCTGATCATGATCTGGCCCCGGCTGGGCAGCACTCAGATGGAGATGGCAGCAACCATCGGCGCGCTGTGCGTGCTGGGGGCAACCATCGCCCGCGCCTTTGTTCAGATCCATATCCGGCAATTGGTCAAGGTCGATCACCCAGCCGCCATCGTGTTCTACTTTTCCATGACCGCCACGCTGCTGTCGGCGCTGACCGCGTTCTGGGGCTGGACGATGCCCACGCTGAATCAGGCTCTGATACTGGTCACTATGGGCCTGATCGGCGGGGTTGCGCAGATTCTGGTGACCTCATCCTATCGGTTCGGGCAGGCCTCGATGCTGGCGCCATACGATTATTCGACCATGCTGTTTGCGATTTTCATCGGCTATGTCTGGTTCGATGAGTTGCCAACAGTCGCCATCCTGATCGGCGCAGCGCTGGTGATCGCAGGCAATGTCGTCGTGATCTGGCGCGAGCATCAGTTGGGGCTAGAGCGCAGCAAGGCGCGATCCGTCACCGACCCCAAAGCGTGACTTTACCTTTCGCAAACTTCGCCTAGGTTGGGCGCGACAGTCAAAGAGGGTTCCCCATGAGCGACGCACAGGATCACAAGGAAAAGATGCAGCAGGTGCAGGCCAAGCACCGCAAGAAAGTGTCCGAGGCGGTTGATCCGGGGCGCGGGCTGGTGCTGATCAACACCGGCAAGGGCAAGGGCAAATCCTCGGCCGCGTTTGGTGTGGTGATCCGGGCGCTGGGCTGGGGTCAGACAGTCGCGGTGGTGCAATTCATCAAGGGTAAGTGGAAGACCGGTGAACGCCGGTTTTTTGAAGACCGCGATCTGGTCACATGGCACACGATGGGCGAAGGTTTCACCTGGGATACGCAGGACCGCGAGCGTGACATTGCCGCCGCCACTGCCGCCTTTGACAAGGCCTGCGCTCTGATGGCCAGCGGCGAATATGATCTGGTCGTGCTGGACGAGATCAACATCGCCCTGCGCTATGAATACCTGTCGGTTGAGCGTGTGATCGAGGGGCTGAAGGCACGGTCCGACAAGACCAGCGTCTTCCTGACCGGTCGCGACGCCCCGCAAGCGCTGCGCGACTATGCCGATCTGGTCACCGAAATGACCGAAGAAAAACACCCGTTTCAGGCTGGTATCAAAGCCCAGCGCGGCGTGGACTTTTAGGAATGGTCAAGGTGGGCGTGGCCTTGCCCACCTTACCCCGCGCGCTTGCCTGACAGGTTTTCAAATACGTACCGCACAGACTTGCGGCGGCTTGAGGCGCTCTCTGGAAGAGTGTCACCTTTTCCCGCCGCATCGCGGGCAGCCTTGCGGTTCTTTTGGTCCACGTAAGCCGCGTAATCGGTGTCGCAGCAGCTGCACCCACAGGCAGTGGCGGCATCGTGCCGGGCAATGATCTCGTCCATCTTTTCGCGCATACCGAAGCCCTGCGATTGTCTCGTTTCCGAGGCGGCGGCAGGCCCTCACTGTGTCTCGCGCTAAGCCCGCAAACCGCCCCGAAACCCTGTGCTGGATAATACATCATCTGGCGTTGATTAATATCTGATTATTTTAGTCGGACAATTCAAGCCAAAAAAATGCGCCCACGAATTTCTTCGGGGCGCAAGTTACGGGGAAGATAGGATCAGATGGCCCGGTCACGCGGATCCAGCGTTACCGACCAAAGCTCGGTATCCGCGCGGTCCATCAGGCGAACGGTCATTTGTTGCGTTGAACCGTCGATATCCACGAGGCCAAAGAACTGCAGACCTGCACTGGGGGGCAGGTTCACCCCTTGATCTTCGGTCGGAGCTTTGACGAATTTCACCTCGGGCCCGAAGGTTCCGTCCAACGCGTTCGGACCAAATGTACCGGCGTGCAGGGGCCCCGAAACAAACTCCCAAAACGGTTCAAAATCCTGAAATTGGGCTTTGTTAGGGTCGTAGAAGTGCGCCGCGGTATAGTGAACATCTGCTGTAAACCAGACCGTGTTCGTGATGCCCGCCGTCTTGATAAAACGCAGCAGATCGGCGATCTCCAACTCGCGACCCTTGGCCGGCCCACTGTCACCGTTTGAGATCGCCTCCGCTCCGGCCTGTTCCTTCCAGTTGTCCCACACGATCAACCCGATCGGCATGTCCGAGGCAATAACCTTCCAGGTGGCTTGCGAGGCTGCAAGTTCGCGTTTCAGCCAGGCCAGTTGCGCGGCACCCAGAATGCGGGACCGATCGGTGATTTCATCTTCCATCGCGGGCCCGTTGGGGCCGCGATAGCTGCGCAGATCCAGGAAGAACACATCCAGCATCGGACCGTATGAGATCTTGCGATAGACGCGACCGGGCTCGGCAGGGGTTATGCGCAGCGGTGTCATCTCGTGAAACGCCCGTCCGGCGCGGGCTTGCAGCACATGCACCGATTTCTCAGAATACCGATCATCCGAGATCAGGTCCTTGGCGTCCGACCAGTTGTTGACAACCTCGTGGTCATCCCACTGGAAGAAGGTGGGGCAGACGGCGTTCATGGCGCGCACGTGCTCGTCCATCATGTTGTATTTCCACTGAGCGCGGAATTCGTCCAGCGTCTCGGCAACCTTGCGCTTTTCGTCGATCAGGGTGGCGTTCTTCCAGATCACCTGCCCGTCCTTTTCGACCTCGTCCTGCATCGGGCCGTCGGCATAGACCGTATCGCCGGAATGGATGAAAAAGTCAGGCCGATGCTGCGCCATGGTCGCATAGGTGCGCATCCCGTCATCATCAATCCCCCACCCCTGACCTGCGGTGTCGCCGGACCAGGCAAAACGAATGTTGCGGCGTGCGGACGGTGCAGTGCGGAATTGCCCCGTAACAGGCTCTGATACGGTATTGATGTCGCTTAGATCGGCGGCGACAAAGCGATAGAAGATATCCTGATCCGCTGGCAGCCCGTCGATCAGGCGTTTGACCGCGAAGTCACTGTTCGGGATTGCATCCATTGGCGGCAATCGGCGGGCATCGGCAAAGCTCTCGGTGGTCGAGACCTCCATCATCACGCGCGCAGGCCGGTCGGTGCGGGTCCAGACCATGCCCGAGCTTGCATCCACGTCGCCTGACTGAACACCATGCGTGAAAACGGGTCGCGACGCGGCACGGCTGATGGCAGGCATGGCCAGCGACGCCGCAAATGCAGTGCTGCCAGCCAGAAACGTGCGGCGGGTCGGGCGAATAATCTTGGTCATCTCGGGGCTCTCCTGTCTGGTGATCGTCTCAAAGATCACGCGATTGGTGAACCGATAAGAACCGCCCGTTTGTAAAACGCGCGGCTCAGTTTTTTGACAGTATCACGATGATACTGTGACAGCTGTGGATAATTCTCAGGCGGCAACACCCTGTTCTGGCGCGCTGAGTGAGATCACCAGCACCACCGCAGCACCGTTCAGCCAGTAAAAGACGGCATCCAGACCCGAAAACCCGAAAAGGCTGGGGGCGAACAGGAAGGTGATGCCGACGATCAGATCCACGGCCAGATGGAACTTATAGCTCAGGACACGCCAGACCCCCAGGTGATGGTCGGTCAGAACAGTCAGGACAAAGGCCGCGACCCCGGTGATAACCGACAACCACAAAGCCATGGGGTTGGACTGACCCAGCCCCAGAACAAAGGGCAGCACGATCAGCGCCAGCGCGACGGGGTAGTCCAGATAGGCGTGAATGTTGCGCGTAACGAAACGAAGAGACATCGGAAGATCCTTTTCTTGCTTGGGATAATCCGAAGATAGGGTGGGGATCTCAGACGTATCAGTTCGGGTCGTTCAGGTCTTTTTGCAGATCGTTCAGAAGTTAAGGCCTATCAGTGCATCGCCCGATAGGCTGCCGGGGACACGCCGACCTGCTTCTTGAACACGCGCGAAAACGCCGCTTCGGACGCGTATCCGACCTCGGCCGCCGCATCCGCCACGTTCCAGCGGCTTTCTGTCAGTCCATGGCAGGCGATCTGCATCCGCCACGAGGTCAGGTATTGCATCGGGGTCGTGCCCATCTTTTCGGCAAAAAGCTGGGCAAAGGCGGTGCGCGACATCCCGGCCTCGCGGGCCAGAGTCTCGACACTCCACTCCTGCGCGGGCCCGTGGTGAAATGCGGTCAGCGCGCGGGATATGCGGGGATCGGCAAATCCGGCAAGCGCCGCGCCGGTCGGGCTTTGGCATTCCAGATAGGCCCGGATTGCCTGCGCAAACAGGACCTCGGACAGTTTCAAGGCGATCAGGTCGCCGCCGATCCGTGCGCCGCCCACTTCGGACCCGATCATGCGCAGCGTGGCCTCGATCCAGGCCCCGGCTTCTTCGCCATAATTCTCGATCAGAATGTAGGGCGGCAGCCGGTCGATCAGCATATGCCCGGTGCCGCGTCGCCCCGGCGGGCCGGTGAACGAGAAATGGCCGCAGATCAATTGCGTATCGCGGCTTTTGTCCTCGCCACCATAAACCAGGACGCCGTCGCCCTGATACCCGGCGTCCTCCAGCACCTGCTCCAGTGGCAGGGCGTCCAGCGGATTGACCTCATTGCACAGCAGCGCGTGGGCCGCGCCGTGCGGGATCAGAATCAGATCGCCTTGCTTCAAACGCAAGGTTTCGCCCGTGTTAGAGACAGAAACCTTCAACTCCCCACGCTGCACAAAGTGAAACCGGGCCACGTTTTCGAACGCGGGCACCTGAATACCGAAAGGCGGCGTGAAAGAGGTGCGGAAATAGAACGTCCCCCGCAGGGACAGACGGGTGAGGATATCGCTGAGCAGGTCCAACATGGGGGTAACGTAACCCCGCCTGCGCGTTCGTCCAGCCGCCTGAACGATCTGCACGATGTCTTGAACGGCGGGCAAAGAAAAACCCCCGCGCAAGGCAGGGGTTTGTAATGCAGCATCTGCGCAGATCAGGCGCGGACAAGCTTTTCGTAGTCTTCGGCAATCTCGCGGGTCAGGTCGCCCACTTCGAACGTATAGTCGCCAATCTGCCCGACCGGAGTGACCTCGGCAGCCGTACCGGTCAGCCAGCATTGTTCGAAATCGGCCATTTCCTCGGGCTTGATGCGGCGTTCGTGGACGGTGATGCCCTTGTCTTTCAGCATCTGGATCACGGTCTGGCGGGTGATGCCGTTCAGGAAGCAATCGGCCAGCGGGGTGTGCACCTCTCCGTCCTTGACGAAGAACACATTCGCGCCTGTCGCCTCGGCCACGTAGCCGCGCCAATCCATGAACAACGCGTCCGAACAGCCCTTGGCCTCGGCCTTGTGCTTGGAGATGGTGCAGATCATGTAAAGACCCGCCGCCTTGGCGTGAACCGGAATGGTTTCCGGGCTGGGGCGTTTCCATTCCGCGATGTCCAGCTTGGCACCTTGCATCTTGGCATCGCCGTAATAGGCACCCCAGGGCCAGACCGCGACGGCCATGCGAACCGGGTTCCTGGCCGAGGCCACGCCCATATCCTCGCCCGAGCCGCGCCAGACCAGCGCGCGGACATAGGCGTCCTGCAAGCCGCTGGCTTTCAGGGCTTCGTCCTTGGCGGCCTCGATCTGATCGACGTCATAAGGCATCGGCATATCCAGCGCCTCGGCCGAGGCGATCAGACGCTCGGAATGTTCGCGGCTTTTGAAGATCTTACCGTTATAGGCGCGCTCGCCCTCGAACACGGATGAGGCATAGTGCATCGCGTGGGTCAGCAGGTGCACATTGGCCTCGCGCCAGGGCACCAGTTCACCATCCATCCAGATGACACCGTCACGATCATCGTACCCCGCCATGCGAAACCTCCTGAACCGGGTTGAATTTTCGATTGTTGCGCTATTTAGGTCCGGAGCGGACACATTCTTGCGCAAAAACTGCGATTCGATACCTGTCCGCCCTTGGAATGTCAATAAGGCTGACATAAACTGAGCATTGTGTAACGAATGAGGCAAGATATGTCCGAAATCCGCCCCGCCCCGATGTTTGGGGGCGAAAGCCTGTTGTTTCTTACGGATGAGCAGTTGCGACAGGGGATCGAGGCCATGTTTTTCGCCTATCGCGGCTTTACCGCCGATCCTGACCGCATCCTGTCCGAGATGTCCTATGGCCGCGCGCATCACCGGGCGATTCACTTTGTCAATCGCGCTCCGGGGACCACGGTGAACAACCTGCTGGCCATTCTGGGGGTGACAAAACAATCCCTGAACCGGGTGCTGCGAACGCTGATCGAGGATGGAATGGTCGAAAGCCGGGTGGGTACCGCCGACAAGCGCGAGCGGCACCTGTTTCTGACCGAAAAGGGCCGCGCGCTGGAGGCCACGCTGTCCGACGCCCAGCGCGCCCGGATGCGTGCGGCATATAAGGACGCAGGCCCCGAAGCGGTGGCTGGTTTTCGTAAAGTGCTTGAAGCGATGATGGATGCTGATATGCGTCATGCGTATACGAAGCTGCGGGATACGACCTCATGAGCGATATGGACGCCCATCTGCTGATCGTCGACGATGACGAGCGCATTCGCGATCTGTTGAAGAAGTTCCTGATGCGGAACGGGTTTCTGGTAACCGCCGCTCGCGACGCAGCCCATGCGCGCCGGGTGCTGTCGGGGCTGGATTTCGACATGATCGTGCTGGACGTGATGATGCCGGGCGAGGATGGCGTGAGCCTGACAAAGGCGCTGCGCGAAACCCATGCGACTCCGATCCTGCTGCTGACCGCGCGGGGTGAAACCGAGCACCGGATTGCAGGATTGGAAGCCGGGGCCGATGACTATCTGGCCAAACCGTTCGAGCCGAAAGAGCTGTTGCTTCGGATCAATGCGATTCTGCGGCGTATGCCCGAAACGCCTGCTCAGGATACCGCCGCAAAGATACTGACGCTGGGCCCGATCCGCTATGACATCGAACGTGGTGAGATGTGGCAGGGCGAAGACCCGGTGCGTCTGACCGCAACGGAAAGCCAGTTGATGAAGATCTTCTCGGCCCAGCCGGGCGAGCCAATCAGCCGTGCGAAACTGGTCGAGGATCTGGGCCGCGACAAGGGGCAGGCGCAGGAACGCGCGGTGGACGTGCAGATCACCCGGTTGCGTCGGAAGATCGAACAGGATCCGAAGCAGCCCAGATACCTGCAGACGGTTCGGGGTGCTGGTTACATGCTGGCGCCGGATTGATTTGGCCGCTGCGCGGCGATTTTATGCCTTCGGCGAGGATATTTTTAGCCAGATGAAGAAGGGATCCCGATGAAGACTGCCTTGTTGACCCATGCCGATTGTCTGGGGCACGTGACGCCGGACGGGCATCCTGAGCGGGTGGCGCGGTTGGAGCATATTCTTCATGCGCTGGAGCCTTTGGATCTGGATCGCAGGACGGCCCCGATGGCGGCGGATGACGATTTGCTGCGGGTCCATCCCGAAGCTTACATCCGGGATATTCGGGCCACGCGGCCTGCGGAGGGGTTTGCGCAGATCGATGGGGATACGTTTATGTCTCCGGGCTCTGTCGATGCCGCCTATCGCGCGGCGGGGGCCGTGGTGCGGGCTGTGGATCTGGTGATGGGCGGTGAGGCAACGAATGCGTTCTGTGCGATCCGACCGCCGGGGCATCATGCGGAAACGGACAGGGCGATGGGGTTCTGCCTGTTCGGCAATGCGGCTTTGGCGGCGAAACATGCGCTGGATCATCACGGTTTGAGCCGGGTCGCCGTTGTGGATTTCGATGTCCATCACGGCAATGGCACGCAGGATTTGCTGTGGGACGAAAAGCGCGCGCTGGTGATTACCAGCCAGCAGATGCCCTTGTGGCCCGGATCGGGACGCCCGGATGAGACCGGCGCTTATGAGACCGTTTTGAACATACCTCTGGCCCCCGGCACAGGCGGGGCCGAGATGCGGGCAGCTTATGAATCGCAGGCTTTCCCGCGTTTGCGGGCGTTCAGGCCCGAATTGATCATCATCTCAGCCGGCTTTGACGCCCATCAGGACGATCCGCTGGCCAATCTGAACTGGTCCACGGGTGATTTTGCCTGGATCACCGCTGAGCTGTGCAGGATCGCGGATGAGGTTTGTGAGGGCCGTATCGTCTCGACTCTGGAGGGCGGGTATGATCTGAAGGCACTGGCCGGGGCGACACGCGCCCATGTGGAAGAACTGATGAAGGCAGTACGATGACCGATACCCCCGTTGATCAGATGACGTTCGAACAGGCGATGAAAGAGCTTGAGGCCGTGGTCGGCCAGCTGGAACGCGGCGATGTGGCGCTGGATCAGTCGATTGCGCTGTATGAACGCGGGGCAGCGTTGAAGAAACGTTGCGAGGATGAGTTGAAGCGGGCCGAAGAAAAGGTCGCCGCGATCACCTTGGATGCTGGCGGCCAGCCGACCGGGACGACGCCTGTTGAAGGTCAGTAAATGTTTCGCGACCAGTTGGCGCGGGATGCGTCCCGGATTCAGGCGCAGTTTGACCATGTCCTGAGCGCCTTTGACGATTTCGATGTGACGCAGGCGATGGGTTATGCCACCGAAGGCGGCAAGCGGTTGCGCGGGTTTCTGGTGCTGGAAAGCGCCCGTCTGCATGACGTGGACGAGGCGCGCGCGATCTGGCCTGCCACGGCGATCGAGGCGCTGCATGCCTATTCTCTGGTCCATGATGATCTGCCTTGTATGGATGACGACGATCTGCGGCGCGGTCGCCCCACGACCCATGTGAAATGGGATGAAGGCACGGCGGTTCTGGCCGGAGATGCCTTGCAGACATTGGCCTTTGAGCTTTGCGCGCGACCCGAAGTTGGGGCGGCAGACATACGGGCCGAATTGACCCTGACATTGGCCAAAGCCAGCGGCGCGCAAGGCATGGTCATGGGACAGGCGCTGGACATTGCGGCTGAGACTGCAGCAGAGCCGTTATCTCTGGCGGCAATCACGCATTTGCAGGCCGGAAAAACGGGCGCATTGATCGAATGGTCCGCCTGTGCGGGTGCTCGATTGGCGCAGGCCGATCCCGCCCCGCTGCGCCAATACGCCCAAGCGCTTGGGCTTGCTTTTCAAATCGCAGATGACATTTTGGATGTGGAAGGCGATGCCGAAAAGGCCGGTAAGCGCCTGCAAAAGGATGCGGATGCGGGAAAAGCCACGTTTGTCTCTTTGTTGGGGCTGGGATCTGCCAAAGCCCGCGCGGCGGAACTTGTCGACCAAGCCTGCGCCGCGCTGGATGGCTACGGCCCAAGGGCGGAAACCTTGAAGGACGCCGCCCGCTTCGTTATTGCCCGGGACAGCTAAGTCAGGAACGCGCTAAATGTCTGATCGCCCGAACACGCCTCTGCTGGATCTTGTGAGCCGTCCTGCCGACCTAAAGCAGTTCTCGGACACGCAGTTGCATCAGGTGGCGCAGGAATTGCGGGCCGAGACGATTTCCGCCGTCTCAGTGACAGGCGGGCATCTGGGCGCAGGTCTGGGTGTTGTGGAACTGACTACCGCGCTGCATGCCGTGTTCGACACCCCGCGCGACAAGATCATCTGGGATGTGGGCCATCAGTGCTATCCGCACAAAATCCTGACCGAGCGGCGCGACCGTATCCGCACGCTGCGGATGAAAGATGGCCTGAGCGGGTTCACCAAGCGCAGCGAAAGCCCGTATGACCCGTTTGGCGCGGCGCACAGCTCGACCTCGATCAGTGCTGCGCTGGGCTTTGCCGTTGCGCGCGATCTGGGTGGCGTGACGCCCGAGGGGCTGGGTGACGCGATTGCAGTGATCGGCGACGGGTCGATGTCGGCGGGCATGGCCTTTGAGGCGATGAACAATGCGGGCCACCTGAAAAAGCGCCTGATCGTCATTCTGAACGACAACGAGATGAGCATCGCCCCCCCGGTGGGTGCGCTGTCCAATTATCTGTCGCGCATCTATGCAGAAGAACCGTTCCACGACCTAAAAGCCGCCGCCAAGGGCGCGGTGTCGTTGTTGCCCGAGCCGTTCCGTGAAGGGGCCAAGCGCGCCAAGGAAATGCTGAAAGGCATGGCAGTGGGCGGCACCTTGTTCGAAGAACTGGGCTTTTCTTATGTCGGTCCCATCGATGGCCATGATCTGGACCAGTTGCTGCCGGTACTGCGCACGGTCAAGGCCCGCGCAACCGGACCGATCCTAATCCACGTGCTGACGAAAAAGGGCAAAGGCTACGCCCCGGCCGAGCAAGCCCGCGACAAGGGCCACGCCACCGCCAAGTTCGACGTTGTGACGGGCGAGCAGAAAAAGGCACCCTCGAACGCGCCGTCCTATACCTCGGTCTTTGGCAAGGCGCTGGTGGATGAGGCCGCGCGCGATGACAAGATCGTGGCCGTCACGGCGGCAATGCCGGATGGGACCGGGCTGAACCTGTTCGCGGAACGCTACCCGTCGCGCTGTTTCGATGTGGCGATTGCGGAACAGCATGGGGTGACCTTCTCGGCTGCTCTGGCGGCGGGCGGGATGAAGCCGTTCTGCGCGATGTATTCGACTTTCTTGCAGCGCGGTTACGATCAGGTGGTGCATGATGTGGCGATCCAGCGCCTGCCGGTGCGTTTTGCCATCGACCGGGCGGGGCTGGTCGGCGCAGATGGGGCGACCCATGCCGGGTCCTTTGACATCGCCTATCTGTCGAATCTGCCGGGTATGGTTGTGATGGCCGCCGCAGACGAGGCCGAGTTGATGCATATGATCGCCACAGCCGTTGCCCATGATGACGGCCCCATTGCCTTCCGCTATCCACGTGGCGAAGGCGTAGGCGTCGATTTGCCCGAACGTGGAGAAGCGCTGGAGATCGGCAAGGGCCGAATGATCCAAAAAGGCGCGCGCGTGGCGCTGCTGTCTTTTGGCACTCGTCTGGCCGAGGTTCAGAAGGCGGCCGAAGCGCTTGGCGCGCGGGGGATCACCCCGACCATCGCCGACGCCCGCTTTGCCAAACCGCTGGACCGGGACCTGATCCTGACCCTGGCCGACGACCACGAGGCGCTGATCACCATCGAAGAAGGCGCTGTGGGCGGCTTTGGCAGCCATGTGGCGCAGCTTTTAGCGGATGAAGGCGTGTTTGATCGCGGTCTCAAATATCGCTCGATGGTATTGCCGGACATCTTCATCGATCAGGCCAGCCCGGCGGATATGTACGCGGTTGCCGGTATGAATGCCGAACAGATCGAGGCCAGGGTTCTGGATGTTCTGGGCGTTGCCTCGATCGGTGAAAAACGCGCCTAGGCCGGGCGGTCATGCGGCTTGCAACCCTGATGGACGAAAGTTAGGCTCGGGTCAGGCTGTTTGAGGCAGCCACCCGGTCCGCGGAAAGCTGTCATCGGCACCTCTGTAAGACGACTTGTAAACCAAATCGGTTTCTCAGCCCGGATTAGCGGACCGTCGGGCAGCGGAGGGAAGACCGATGACCAAATCACTCGACCAACTGCGCCGTGACGCGAAGGCCTTGGGCAAAGCTCTGACTGCGGGCGACAAGGGCGCGATGTTGCGCGTCCATGGTATTGTCAAAACGCCCAGAAACGGGGTCTACAAACATGCCGATTGCCTGCATGTGATCGCGCGCGAAACGGGTTATGCCACATGGCCCTCGCTGAAACTGGCCGTCGAAACACAAGGCATGGACCGGGCGCAGAAACAAGGGCGGCTTCGCTGGGCGCTTTACAATGGCTCGGCGGAAACGGTGGCGTATCTGCTGACGCAGGAGCCTGACCTGGCCGAGGATCAGGTGCCGCTTTTGGTTGCGCTTTATGAAGTCGATGCGATGCGCCGGGTTCTGGCGCAGGATCCGGGCGCCGCAACGCGTGAATACCCGCCTCGCCGCCCAATGTGCCATCTGGCGTTTTCGCGGCACATCAAGGCCGCCCCCAAGAAAGAGGGCGACATGCTGGCCATGGCGGATCTGCTATTGGCCCACGGTGCGGATGTGAATGACAGCTTTGCCTTCGACCCGGAGTCAGACCATCGCCTGTCCGCGCTTTATGGCGCTGTCGGCCACGCCGACAACATGCCCCTGGCCGAATGGCTTTTGGACCACGGCGCGGACCCCAATGACAACGAATCCCTCTACCATTCCACCGAGCTTGGCCATACCGACGGGCTGCAAATGTTGCTGAACCATGGGGCCGATCCCAAGGGCACAAACGCGCTGCCAAGGGCCATTGATTTCAACAGCACCGACGCGGTGCGCCTGTTGCTGGATCACGGCGCGGACCCCAACGAAGGCATCGCGCCACACCCGTCGGGCGAGCCATCGCTGGTGATCCCCGCCTTGCATCAGACCGCCCGGCGCTTGGCCTCGGGTGAGATCGCCCGGCTCTTGCTGGATCACGGCGCGGACCCAAACGCCGTCAGTCGCGGCCATACGCCCTATGCCTTTGCCCGCGTCTTCGGGAACCGGGATGTGGCGGATGTTCTGGAGCAGGCGGGGGTATCCACGCAGCTATCAGAGACCGAGGCACTTTTGGCGCGTGCAGCGGATGGAGTGCCAAGGCCCGGCGACCGGATCGATATGACTGCCCTATCGGAAGAATTGACCTATCTTCTGGGTCGTCTGGTGTGGCGAGAAGGCAGCCTGCCCCATATGCAGCGCCTTGTGGAGATGGGCTTTGACGCCAACCTGCCGGATGAGATGGGGATGCCGCCGCTGCATCTTGCCGGTTGGGAAGGTATGACCGATGTCATGGCCTATTTTCTGGACCAGAACCCGGACCTTGACCACACCAACGCCTATGGCGGCACATTGCTGTCGACCATCGTTCACGGGTCAGAAAACTGCCCGCAACGCGCGCATCGCGACCATCTCGACTGCGCCCGGATGGCGTTAGAGCGGGGCGTACCATTGCCCCGAAAAGCCCCGCAATTTGCAACCCGGCCCGAGATGTCCGAATTTCTTGCCGATTGGGCGGAGGCGCATCCGGATCAGGTTGCGGAACACGGGGTGATTTGACACGCACCGACGAAAGAAAAGCGGCGGCGCAATTCAAGCGCCGCCGCCCGGCTTGCACTACTGGCGTCAGCCGTCCAGGCAGAAGCCTTCGATGTCGCCATTTGTCCAGTTGTTCGGACCACTGTTCAGAATGGTGCGGTCGCTTACATGGATGCGGATGTTGTAGCCGCAGGGATCCATGCCGGTTGTATCAAGCTCCCAATTACCAGACGCGCCATCGGTACTCAGCGATCCAGCCGCGTAGCTGATCGTGACCGACGAACTGCCGCCCACAAACGGGGGCAGAACCGTCGCCGCAGGTGCGGCGGAAGTGATGACCATGGTGCCGCCCGCAGCCTCGGGCAGCGGGGTCACATGGATGCGCAGGCTTCCGCAGTGATTGCCCGTCATCGAATACGTGCCCGAGATCACTTCGCCCACGCCGAACTTGCCACAGTTCCCAGCGCCGCTTGTGATTTCGACATCCGCGCCGGGCCGGGTGTTGTCGACCATAAAGACCGTCGATACGGTTGTGCCCAGAACCGGACCTGCCGGTTGCCGGAACTCGATGAAGACCGAGTGCAACCCGTTCTCCAGCCCCGTCAATGCGCCCAACAGATCGTCGGCGACCGAGACCAGCGGTGATGCAGCCAGATAGGGGAACCAATCGCCAACCGCGTTGACCGTCTGCTTGACCGAGAACGGGCTTGGGAAGGTGGTGACATCGGCTTCGAACGGGTTGGTATAGGCCCGTGGCGCGATATCGGACGGTCCCTGGATCATGATCCGGTACTCCATCGCGCCTGCCGGGATGTTGAAGGCCCGGCCCTTCAGCAGCGTCCGCCCGCCAAACGGCGCATCGTCGGCATTGGGGATGATACCGCCCACGCCCGCGCCATTGGCATATCCCATGGCGTTGATCTGCGGGATCGGCATATTTCCGATGGATTCCAGGAAGGGCAGGAACTGCCCCGGCACACCGCCTTTCGGAAGATGTTCAACCTCGATCGTGCAATCGGCCCGGTCGCCCCAATGGGGCACGAAATCCGGATCATTCGGCGCGGGCGGGACGGCCCAGGACAGGATACCGCGAATCCGCGCCTGCCCGGTCTTGCACCATTCTTTGCGATGATCATCCAGATCCACCGGCAGCGAGGCCTGATACCACAGCCCGTCATCCGGGATCTGATCGATATTGTGCACATCGACCCAGGTGATGCCCTGGAATTCCCAGCCCGATCCGAAATCAAGGTAGAAGGCGACATATTCCCGCGACCCTTGCGAACACAGATCGCCCGAATAGCCACTGGCGCGCTTGATCTCGATCACGCCATGCAGGTGCGAGGTGTCGCGATCCAGACCAACGCAGTGAAGCTCTTCATATGTCGTGTTGAAGTCGGGCTTCATGATGAAGTCATCGAAATCCGAAAGGTCGATGTCAAAATCCGGTATCTGGAAGGCCGCCATCGTCTGGCTTGCGGCGATATCCGTACTGTCGGCCGCAAGTTTGACCATGGTGGGAAAGACATTGCGCAGAACCTGCATCTTGTCCGCCCGGTCGGTCTTTTTCATCAACTGCGCCAGCGAGGCCGCCGGTTTGTTCGCAACCAACTGCGTTTCCAGCAGCGATGTCGCCTGCTGCAGCACTTTCGGGTCGATCTGTTGAACGCCGATATCGGTGATATGATCGATCAGGTTGCACAGGAACGGGCTTCTGGGGTTGATCTGAATGTCGCGCTCCAGCCTGTTGCCCCAGATCGGCAGCCAGTTCGGCATATTGGCCGGCGGGATCACGTTCCAGGACAGAACGGCCCGAACGGTCGGCAAAACCGGGTCGCGGTCGCAACATGTCCGTTTCTTGGGATCGACCTTGATCGACACGGCGTAACACAGGTCATCCTTGAACCCGAGGTCATGGATGTTGAAGCTGTTCACCCCGCTGTCGACCCAAACGCCGTCACCGTAATCGAGGTAAAAGCGCACATATTCCTGCGACCCGTCAGTGCAGGGCCCGCCGCCATAGCCATCGGCCTGCTTGATCCGCACAATCGCGGTCAGGATGCTGCTGTCGGGGTTGTAGCCGATGCAGGTCAGTTCTTCGAAAGCGACGTCCTGAATCTTTTTCAGAACCGGTTTTTGCAGCCCTTTCAGGTCCAGTTGGGACAGGTTGCCGAAATAGTTCGGGTTCTGAAGCAGCCTGAAATTGGCAGACGTTCGAAGTTCAATTTCCTTGCTGACATCCGTCATGGGAATTCTCCAATAAATGCTTAAAATAAATAAAAAACATGCAGTCACAAATACCTGCACAGGTTGTACTATACACGATTTTGGCTGATTCCGCGACTGCCCGCCGGGGCTTGGCTGCAATTGGCCGGTGCCAGCGCGGCACAACCTGGCGGTGATGCAGGCCTGGCCAATCTGTGCTAGTCTATGGGTAAGCCAAGCGCACGAACACTCCTGATAGTTGCTGACTTTTTTCATGCCGTAGGAGGGCTTTTCATGGTTACCCCGAACGCCGAAGGCGATCTTTATCCGCTGCTCAGGGCCTACAAGAAACAGCATTTGGGCAAGGGCGCGTTTCGCCAATATGACGCCCATGCGATTGGGATCGGGCAGAAAATCGTGTCAGGCAAACCGACCGATACGCTGTGTCTGCGGTTCTATGTCAGCTGCAAGCACCCGACGGACCGAATAGCGCCGGATCGTCGGGTGCCCGCCGCATTCCGCATCTGGTCGCAGCGCGACGGGCGCGAGGTCGAATTGCCGACCGATGTGATCGAGCAGCCGCCGATGCGCTTTACCGCCGACCCGACAGACAGGTTCCGCCCCGTGCCGGGTGGGGTCAGCGGCGGTTCGGTCTTTACCGGCACGATCGGCGGCTGGGCGTGGGACCGGACCGATGCAAGCTTTGTTATGCTCACGGCATGCCACGTCGTGGGGTTTTTTGACGTCGTGGTCCTGTTGAACGGACCGATGCTGCAGCCGGGCTTGTCGGATGGCGGCGACGTGACGGACGACCGGGTCGGAACCGTCAAGCGGCTGATCGAGTTGCAGGCAGGCGAAACCAGAACCGTCGATGCAGCAATTGCGGAACCCACAAACACCGACATAGTGCAAACCGTTGTGCTGGACGTCGGCTCGGCGATCTATGCGGTGGACACACCGACGCTGGGCATGGCTGTGCAGAAGTCGGGCAAATCCAGCGGGTTGACCCAGGGCCAGGTTGTCGATGCGGATGTGGACACTGCCGTGTTTCTGGCCGACGACATCTTCTTTTTCGAGGATGTCGTACAGATTCAGGCCTCTGACGGTGGCGTTTGGGCGGAACCGGGCGACTCGGGCTCTGTCGTGTTTTCGCAGGCGGGGTTGCCCACGTCCTCGGCCATCCATCCGGCTGTGGGGCTGCATTTCGCCAGTTCCACGGATTCTGACGGGCTGGCCTGCAAGATGCGAAATGTTTTCGAGCAGCTTGATCTGGCGCCGATTTGCGATGGCCTGTTTGCCGATTTTGTCGAAGAGATGGCGGTTGCACCGGGCTTCGCCTCACCCGATGCAGATGTGTCACCGGCGGCGGGGCTTCATCCGTTCACACCGCGTGAAAGACGCTGGGCAAGGGCCGGGTCGCCGGCCCGTGGTCTTGGGCGCGATCTACAGGCCCGCCTGGACGGATCGGGCAGCGGGCGTCAGCTGAACACTCTGGTCAGTGCACACCGCGCAGCCCTGACCGAGTTGATGATCCGAAACGGCGATGTACGCCGCGCCGCGGTCGCCGCCATAGGCCCGATCCTGTCCGGGGCGATCACTACAAGTGACGTGCTGTCCCGACGTATCTGTGCCCAGGATGTCAAGCGGCTGCAAAAACTGATCCATGAGATCGAACGATCCGGCGATGAAAAGCTGGTGGCGTCGGTGCAGGCCATGGCCAAAATGCTGGAGGTGGTAGAGGGCAAGTCCCTGTCCGACCTGTTCGAACAGGGTGCCGCTTATTGAACGGTTGGGCCGAGGCCAAGATCAGGTCGCCACAGGATTACCGTCCGGCTGCGTTCGGCAGGACCACAGGATCAGCAGCAGGAAGGACAGATTCAGCACAACGTTGAACGGCGCGCCCACAAGGATGGATCCTGCGCTATCGGTGCAGAACCATGTCCACGTCGCTATCTTTGCAACCTTCGCGGCCACCGTCGCCGACAAAGGCGCAACATGGGTACCCAATGCCCATTGCATAGCGCCCAGCCCGGCCGTCAGACCGCCCGTGATCGCCAGCAACAATGTGGTCGGAGCGGATATATCCGAAGGAACCGTTTGGAACGGCCAATACGCGACCGTCAGAAAAATATGCGCAAGACCGTGCAAAGCCGGAAGCGCGGTAAGTGCGAAAAGAACGCCGGTCACGATCAGAATAGTGCCGGACAAGCGCATTGCGGAATGTTGTCGGGTCATGGTCCCCTCCTGTTCAAGACCCGTCCTTGATGCGCCATGGGTCGAACACAAAGCAATTACGTCAGAGGTAAGTGATTTCCGTACCCGCGCTTGCTAGGCTTGTGTCATGACCCCGTATCCCAGATTGCTGAAAGAGTGGCGCAAGCGGCGCAGGATGAGCCAGCTAGATCTGGCGGTTGAGGCTGATGTCAGCGCCCGCCATATCTCGTTCCTTGAAACCGGCAGGTCCCGGCCCAGCCCGGACATGATCCTGCACCTGTCCGAGGTCATGGATGTGCCGGTCGATGCGCGCAATCAGATGATGCGGGCCGAGGGGTTCGCCGCTCGATTTGCGGCGACGCCCTTCGATGATGCCGCCATGGCCCCCATCCGCAGCGCCGTGGAGTGGACGCTGAAACAGCATGAACCGTATCCGGCGATGGCGCTGGACCGGTTGTGGTACCTCGTTCGACTGAACAAACCTGCCGAGAAGCTGTTTGCGCCACTTGGGATCGCGCAAGGTCAAAGCCTTCTGACGCTGATCACCAGCCCACTGATGGCCGAGCTTGTCGAGAACTGGCCCGAGGTTGCCCATCACACAATGCTGCGCCTGCGGTCCGAAAGCGCCAATGCCGGTGGCCTGCCGGAACTGGACGCCGCCGCGCGGGCCCTGGCGGAACAGGCGCAGATTCGCAGTGACGCCGCAATTGGGCCAACCATTCCGACAATCTATCGGTTTGGCGGCCAGCGCGTTTCGATGTTCGGCACCATCGCGCAGTTCAGCACCGTTACGGATGTGACGCTGGATAATCTAAAGATCGAACTGTTCTTTCCGTCCGATGATGCCAGCGCGGATTTCCTGCAAGCCTTGTCCCGCTCGGCGCAGCATTGAGGGTGCCCCGAGCGGCAATTGACCAGTGCCGCTATGCCAGTTGTTTCAACCGGGGCATCAAATCCAGCAGCTCTTTGGTGTAGGCATGCTGAGGGGCCGAAAACAGTGCATCGGTGTCCTGAACCTCGACCAGTTTGCCCCGTCGCATGACGCCCACCCGATCACACATCTGCCGCACGACGGGCAGATCATGGCTGATGAACAGCATGGTCAGGCCAAGGTGATCCTGCAGGTCCTTCAGAATGTTCAGAATCTGTGCCTGAATCGAGACATCCAGCGCGCTTGTCGGCTCATCGCAGATCAGGAACCGGGGCTGCGTGGCCAGCGCGCGGGCGATACAGATGCGCTGGCGCTGCCCGCCCGAGAATTCATGCGGGTATTTGCGCCAGGCATCCTTGGCCAGCCCGACCCAATCCAGCAACTCGCGCACGCGCGGCTCAACGGCGGGTTTTGGCAGGATTTTATGGTGATGGATCGGCTCGGCCACAAGATCCCCGACCCTCATCCGGGGATTGAGGCTGGAGAACGGGTCCTGAAAAATCATCTGGATCTGGCGGCGATAGGCTTGCAGTGCGTCCGCCCCCATGGCCGTCACATCCTGCCCGTCAAAGATCACTTGGCCACCGTCCACCGGATAAAGCGTGCCGATCATTCGTGCGACGGTGGATTTGCCGGACCCGCTTTCGCCAACAAGGCCGAACACCTCACCATCACGAATGTCAAAACTGACCTGATCGACGGCGGTAAAATATTTCCGCTGCGACGGCAGCAGACCGCCCTTTTGCAGGAAGGTCTTGGTGATGTTGTCGACCTCAAGCAGCTTACCCGATTTGGACAGATCGGTCTTGTCCCAATGGGCTGCCAGATCGTCGATCTTGAAGGTTCTCTCCCGCTCGCCATAGCTGACCACCGGAAAACGCTCGACTTTGGTATGCGGGCGCGGCACAGCGGCAATCAGGGATTTGGTGTATTCGTGCGTGGGTGCGCCGAGGATCTGATCAGTCGTGCCGCTTTCAACCACATGGCCGGAATACATCACTGTGACGGTGTCTGTGGTGTCAGCGATGACGCCCATGTCGTGCGTCACAAGGATGACGCCGACCTGACGTTCCTTGGCCAGTTCCTTGATCAGATCCAGCACCTGCGCCTGCACGGACACGTCCAAAGCGGTCGTGGGTTCATCTGCGATCAACACGCTGGGTTCGGTACACAGCGCAAGCGCGATCACCACCCGCTGACGCATGCCGCCGGAAAACTGGTGCGGGTATTGATTGAACCGATCCGCCGGGTCGGGGATCGAGACGCGATCCAGCAGCGCAATCGCGCGTTTCTTCGCGTCAGACGCGGACAGGCCAAGATGCAGCTGGATTGTCTCAACCAGTTGCTCGCCCACCGTGAACAGCGGGTTCAGCGAGGTCAGCGGGTCCTGAAAGATCATCCCGATCTCTTTGCCCCGGATTCTGCGCTTGTCCTCGGCGTCCAGTTCGTCAATCCGGCGACCGTTCAGCCAGACCTCGCCCTCGGAGACATGGGCCGGAGGGTCCAGCAGGCCGATCACGGCATTGCCGGTCATGGACTTTCCGGCACCGCTTTCGCCGACAACGCCCCGGATTTCACCGGGATGCAGGTCATAGGTCACATGCTCGACCGGCTTGAAAATGCCGTGGCGGGTGGGGATTTCCACCGTCAGGTTGCGGATCGAAAGAACGGGGTCGGTCATTTCAGCCTCGGGTTCAAAACATCGCGCAGCCAGTCGCCAAGCAGGTTCACACTCAGCGCCAGCGCCAGCAGGGTGCAGGCGGGGAAGAACAGGATCCACCACTCACCCGAGAACAGGAAGCCCTGCCCGATACGGATCAGCGTGCCCAGCGACGGTTGCGTAGGCGGCGCACCAACACCAAGGAAACTGAGCGTCGCCTCGGCAATGATCGCCAGCGCCAATGAGATGGTGGCGATCACCAGCACCGGTGACAGCACGTTGGGCAGGATATGGCGCAGCATGATGGTCAGCGGGCTTTGCCCAATGATGCGCGCGGCGGCGACGTAATCCTTGTTCTTTTCAACCAGCGTGGCACCCCGGACGACGCGTGCGAACTGCACCCAGTCGGACAGGCCAATGGCAAGGATCAGCACCCAGATCGCCATCTGGTCTCGGTATTCAATGGGCGTGATGCCCTTGGCGATGCCAAAGATCAGCATGGCCAGAAGGATTGATGGGAAGGTCAGCTGCACATCCGCCGTACGCATGATGATGGTTTCGGTCCAGCCGCCGAAATAGCCGGACAGCAAGCCCAGAATGATCCCCAGAACCATGGCAAACAGA
The DNA here is from genome assembly GCF_056531425.1 of Ruegeria sp. N4. Taxonomy (NCBI): domain Bacteria; kingdom Pseudomonadati; phylum Pseudomonadota; class Alphaproteobacteria; order Rhodobacterales; family Roseobacteraceae; genus Ruegeria; species Ruegeria sp. N4. The sequence goes on along the minus strand of NZ_JBQFLT010000016.1, from coordinate 56,279 downwards.
ACCGCCGCCACGCCCACAAACAGCGAGATTCGCATGCCGTAGAGAATGGTTGAGAACACATCCCGGCCCTGATCGTCGGTGCCCATCAGGAAGCTTTCACCGGTAAAGGCATTGGGCTCCATGGGCGGGGTGAAGCCATTCATCAGGTTCAGGCTGGCCGGATCAAACGGGTTCGTCGGCGCAATCAGCGGTGCAAGGATGGTGGCAAGGATCAGCACCAAAGCCACCGTCGCAGAGACTATGGCCACGGGCGAGCGGCGAAAGGCGTAGAACTGGTCGCTGTCCAGAATGCGTTTCACTCGGCTCATGCGCTGACCCTCAGGCGCGGGTCGATGAAGGCGTAAAGGATGTCGACCGCAAGGTTGATGGTGACGAAGATGACCGAGATCATCATCAGGTAAGCTGCCATGACAGGGATATCCACGAACTGGATTGCGTTGATGAACAAAAGGCCAAGGCCCGGCCACTGGAACACCGTTTCGGTGATGATGGCAAAGGCGATGATGGCTCCCAATTGCAGGCCTATGATGGTGATCACCGGGACCATGGTGTTTTTCAACGCGTGGCGGAAGTTGATGGTCCGGTCGCTCAGTCCACGGGCGCGGGCAAAGCGGATGTAGTCCTGCCGCAGCACCTCTAGCATCTCGGACCGCACCAACCGCATGATCAGGGTCATTTGGTACAATCCCAGCGTGATCGCGGGCAGGATCAACGCCTTGAGGCCACTGGCCGTCAGGAACCCGGTGTTCCACCAGCCAAGGTCAACGACCTCACCGCGCCCGAAGCTGGGCAGCCAGCCCAGTTCGACCGAGAAGACGTAGATCAACAGAATACCGATCAGGAAGGTGGGCAAAGATACCCCGATCAGCGAGGCCGACATGATGAAATTCGCCGCAAACCCGTCCCGCCGGATCGCGGTAAAGACGCCCAGCGCAATGCCCAGAACGATGGCAAACACGGCTGACACCATTGCCAGTTCCAGCGTCGCTGGGGCGCGTTCGGCCAGAATCTCGGCCACCGGGCGACCCTGGCGGAAGCTGACGCCGAAATTGCCCTGCACCGCCTCTTGCAGGAACTTCACATATTGCACCGGAAACGGCTGATCGAGGCCAAGTTGAGTGCGCAGACGTTCCACATCTTCCATGGTCCGTTCCTGCCCCAGCATGTTGTCGATTGGATCACCGACAAAGCGGAACATGGAAAAGGCGACAAGGCCCACGACGAACAGAACCAGCGCCGACTGGGCCACGCGCCTGATGATGTATGACAGCATTTAGTTGACCGTGACCCAGCGCAGAAGGAAGAAGTTGTCGGGCCGTTGAGTCAGCTCGATATTGCTGCGGGCACCCCAGACCAAAGGCTGAACATAAAGCGGCACGTAAGCTACCTCGTCCTGCAGGATGCCTGCGACCTCATCCAACATGGCCTGACGCGTGGGTTCGTGAATCTCGGACTGGATCAGCGGCAGCAATTCATCCACGCGGGCGTTCGAATAGCCGCCGAAGTTCCACGAGCCCAGCTTCTTTTCCTCATTCGGGGTCGAGGCGAGAAAGCGCACGGGATGTTCGGCATCAAACGTGCCCGGCGACCAGCCCAGCAGGTACATGTCGAAATTGTCGGCCCGCAGCTCCGGCCAGTAGTTCTGCACTGGCATCGCATCCAGCGTCACATTCAGCCCGGCCTGAGTCAGCATGGCGGTGATCGCCTGACAAACCGCTTCATCATTCAGATAGCGATTGTTGGAGCATTTGAAGCTGACCTCGACCCCCTCCGCCCCCGCTTCGGCAAGCAGCGCCTTGGCCCCGTCGGGGTCATAGGCGTAGGGGTCTGCATTGGCCGCTGAATAACCGCGCATCGCGGGGCTGACCAACTGGCTGGCCACCTCGGCATTACCGCGCATGATGGTCTGAAGGATGGCCGGAACGTTGACCGCCTTGGCCACCGCCTCGCGGGTTCGCGGATCAAGGAACAGGTCAGAATTACCCTGCCCGGCCTCGCTTGCGCCTTCCTGCTGGTCAAAGCCCAGCATAATCACGCGCGCTTCGATCCCCTGAATGACCTTTACATCCGGGTTGCCCTGCAAACGGGCGACGTCCTGAATCGGGACCGGGTTGATGAAATCCACATCGCCAGACAGCAGAGCCGCCAGAGCGGTCGCCGGGTTCTGGATCGGCACAAGTTCGGCGCGGGTCAGGTTGTGCTCTGCCTCGTCCCACCAGCCCTCGAAAGGCTCAAGGACAGTACGCAGCCCCGGTTCGCGTGCAGTGACGCGAAAGGCACCGGTTCCGTTGGCGTTGAGCGTCGCATGGTTCCCGGCCTCTTTGTCGGGAAGGGCGGCGTCGTTGGCCTCGGCCCAGCCGCTGTCCATGATCATCCAGTTGGCGATGCTGTCAGGAAAGATCGGATTTGGCGCGGTGGTCATCACATCGACGGTGTAATCGTTAACTTTCACCACCTCACTGACCGGCGCGAACCAACTACGGGTGTCTGAATTTTCATCGGACGCGCGCTGAAACGAGAAAATCACATCATCGGCATTGAATTCGGACCCATCATGAAACGTCACGCCCTCGCGCAGCTTGAACCGCCAGCCTGCGCCGTCCCCGATGGTTTCCCAACTGGTGGCCAGCGCCGGTTCGATGGTCATATCCTTGCCCCGACGCACCAGCCCTTCGTAGACATTGTTCAGGAACCCCAGAACAGGGGCGGAATTCACCGCATGAGGGTCCATCGTTTGCGGATCGGTGGTGACGGCAAAGGTGAACTCTTCGGCGGCGACGGGTAAAGCAAGCGCGCCCAAAAGCGCGGCAGTGGTCAGACGTTTCATGATAGCTCCCACTTTTTTGGTGCCGGGCCTCGTACCCCGAGGCCCGGCGACACGGGTTAGTTCAGGCCGAAATGTTTCACCATCGGCTGATCTTCGGGATCGACGTTGATGTCCAGACTCTCGGCCATGCCCCAGTTCAGCACCTGATGGTGGATCGGGATATACAGCTGTTCATCCTGCACCACGCGCCAGATCTCGGCGATATCCTGATCGCGCGCAACGAGGTCCGTGTTCGAGGCCAGAGATTTGATCTTGGCGTCCAACTCGTCGTTGTCAAAACCGGTTCCGTTCCACGTGCCAATGTCGCTTTCACGACCGTGAACCAGGAAGTTGAAGATGTACTCCGAATCGTAGGTCGGAACACCCCAGCCCAGCATGTAGAAATCGGTCTTTCCATCCGTGATCAGCGGGAAGTGCTGCGCCTTGGGCTTGGCATCCAGATTCACGGTGATGCCGATCTGACCCAGCATCCCGACAGCGGCCTGACAGATGCCTTCATCGTTGATGTAACGGTCGTTCGGGCAATCCAGCCGGATCGAGAATCCGTCAGGATAGCCCGCCTCGGCCAGCAGGGCCTTGGCGCCTTCGACATCCGTGCTGCTTTCACCGTCCATCTCGGCCGTCCAGCCATTTACGAAGGGCGGCGCGATCATCCCGGCAGGTTGCGACTGACCGCGCATGACCACCTGCTTGATGGCGTCGCGGTTGATGGCCTTGGACATGGCCTGACGCACGCGCACATCGGCCAAAGGATTCTTGCCGTCGACGTTGTCCGCTTCGATGTCATCCCCGCCCTGGTTCATGCCAAAAAAGATCACCCGGTTCTGAGGTGCCTGTTTGACAACCAGACCGTCCACGGCATTGACCCGGTCGAGATCCTGAACCGGCATATCCTGAAGGAAATTCACCTCACCCGACAGCATCGCCGCCACGCGGGTCGCGTCGTTCTGGATCGGCGTATAGATGATCTCGCTGATCGCCATCGGGAACTGATCGCGGCCCCAGTAATCCTCGTTCCGCTGCATCACGGTTTTTACGTCCGGCTCGCGGCTGACAAGTTTGTATGGACCGGTGCCGTTTACGTTGGTGGTGGCAAAGGTAATCTCTCCGCCTTCGAAATCCTGCACATCGACCGTGTTGTTCGCCTCGGTCCAGCCCTGATCCATGATGAACAGGTCCGTCAGGTTCGCCGGCAGGATCGGGTTCGGCCCGTCTGTCACAATCTCGACCGTGTGGTCATCGACAGCGCGCACTTCGACGATCGAGTTGATCAGTTCCTTCATGTCCGAGTTCGGCTGTTTGGCACGGTTGATGCTGAACACCACGTCTTCCGCCGTGAAATCGGCCCCATCATGGAACTTCACGCCCTGACGCAGGTTAAACACCCAGACATTGGGATCACTCTCACTGGGGGCCCAATCCGTGGCAAGCGCAGGCTCAAAAGCGCCGGATGTATCGCGGATAATCAGCGGTTCATACATCTGATGGCGCACGGTATGCGTGGGCCCTTCGTTTTGCGAATGCGGATCCAGCGTCAGCGCATCGCCCGAGCGCGCCCAGCGCAGGGTTTCCGCACTGGCCAACGTCGTCGACGTCATCAGCACCGCAAGTGCAAGCATTGGTTTGTTCATAATTTCCTCCCTTTTTGCAGTCATTTAGCTGCACCGAATTCACGATGCAGTGCCGCAAATTTCTGTGATTGTTATGGGAGTGGATAGCATACCAACTGCGAGAGCATGTCAATCATTCTGGGTCGGTAGCCCTGAAACGGCCTGCGCATTGGGCCAAGAGGGCTAGTGTTCACCCAGATACCCCGATGCGTTCCATCCCTGTTTTGAGGGTGCTCCGCAGCTGATGGTTATTCGCATAGTGACTGACAACTATTGCGCTGATGATAAAGTAGGGCGCATGCATGCCTTCGAAATTCTCTGGATCGTTCTGTTTCGCTTCAAGCCAATTGCCAGAACTTGGGCCATCTGCCTGATACTTGTGAATCTGGCCTCTCTGCTTTTTCTCGATTCCTATTATGCTTGGTTCAACCTTGTCGCGGTCGGGGTCGGTATTTCGCTGATGATCGTGATTTACTTCAGATTGGGTTTTGTCAGGCTGCTTGGCGCAGGCCACTTTCTATGGGTCCCAATGATCGCCTATTTCGTTTCTAATTTGCCGGACAAAGACACGGACCCTGCGCTTTTTTGGTGGGTTTGTGTTCTTGCAAGCTTCAATAGTGTTTCATTGCTCATTGACGCAATTGATGTTGCACGGTTTTTGAAAGGCGAACGCAATCCGCATTACGTATGGCAATAGAGTAAGCCAATGACTGAAGTCAGATCATCAAAGAACCAAACACAGATGCCGCACAAAGATACTCAGAATTGGCTGCCGCCCTATTCTCAATCATTGGGGCTAGAGCTGAAATCGGTTGAGCCAGAAAAAGTCATTGCCACTTTGCGTGTCAGACCGGACATGGGCAACCGGAACGGCGTCATGCACGGTGGGGCGATCATGGGGGCAGCGGACTCGATTGGCGGTGTTGCGGCGGCTCTGAACCTCGAAGAAGGGGCCAGCACCACGACATTGGAAAGCAAAACCAACTTTATTCGGCCAATTCAGATCGAAGACCAGATCACACTGACCTGCATTCCGTTGCACCGAGGTCGGAAGACGATGATATGGCAAACCACTGTCGCGCTGCCGGATGGCCGCCCGGCCGCCATTGTGACGCAGACGCAGTTGACGCTGACCTGGTCAGATTGATGGTGCTAAGTCGACTTTGACTGTGCCTTTTTCTTTCGACGTTTTGGCAAATCGCGGTCCATCTCGACAAACGCGACGTGAAAAAGATCCCGCAGCTCGTCCTTCTTCAGTCTGGGCGATCCCTGCTCCTCGTCCAAAACTATGACGCACTGGTGATCGTGATGATTCACGTCAGCGTTCTCGCTCGTGTGAGCCTTGCGAAGAACAGACAAGACATACGGTATCAAATTCTCTCCTCCCACTTATTTGCCCAAGCTTTGCCGCTGCGGGCCACATCCGAGCGCAACTGGTGAGGCAGGCTCTAGGATCCCCTTCCGTGAGTGCTTCCCGCAGCGACACCGCGGATGTAGGGGTTTCGTTTTGAGACGTAAGGGGGAAGGAATCGACGATTTGCATCAGTTTTTGACCGCGCAGTCAAAATAACCAGCGATAGTTGACGCTTACGTCAACTTGTTAAGGAAAGTGTCAACCAAAGCGACGTTACGTCGTTTTTTCGGCCGTCTCAGATTCAATGCTGTATGATGGTTTCAATTCTGACCATCCAACTGTCATCCGAAGCGATTGAGTCAAAAATCGACGGCGTTTTCACTGAGAAGAACTGGTGCCGCTGAAGGGACTCGAACCCCCGACCCCATCATTACGAATGACGTGCTCTACCAGCTGAGCTACAGCGGCACCTTGGGCCACCCGGACCCGGGTGTGAAGGCTCGTTTAAACCGTCGCTCTGGCGCCTGCAAGTCCAGATGCGCGGGAACCGGGCTTTGATCACGCCGCGCAGCAGTGACATCCTGATTTGTGAAATTTTTGTAACGGCACCAGTCACGAATTGATCCGCAACTCTTATTTCGATATTTCATGAAATATGATAGAAAGAATCACTGACCAATTGGCCATCCTGGGCCATCCGCAGCGTATCACCGTGTTTCGCATGTTAATGCGACGGTTTCCTGACCGCGTGCCTGCGGGCGAGCTTGCGGGGGAACTGGGCATCAAACCCAGCACCATGTCGAATTACCTGAACGCACTGCAACGGACGGGGCTGGTCACTCAGGAACGATCCGGAACTTCGCTGCGCTACTCGGTCGACATGAAGAATGTGCAGGGGATGCTGGATTTTCTGATTGTCGATTGCTGCCGGGGCCGCCCGGACATTTGCATGCCTTTCTCAAAAGGAAATGACACTATGACAGATCGCAAGTTCAACGTCCTGTTTCTGTGTGTTGGCAATTCTGCCCGCTCGATCTTTGCCGAATCCCTGCTGCGTCAACTCGGTGGGGATCGGTTCAATGTGCATTCCGCCGGAACCCAGCCCGCGTCCGAACTGAACCCGTTCGCCGTTCAGGTGTTGAAGGACAAAGGGCATGACACCTCGGTGCTGCGGTCAAAGCATATGTCCGAGTTCGCAACCGAGGGCGCACCGGAAATGGATTTCGTCTTTACCGTCTGCAATCAGGCCGCCAACGAAGAATGCCCGGCCTGGGAAGGTCAGCCCATTAGCGGCCATTGGGGCATGGAAGATCCGGTCAAAGCCACCGGAACCGATGCCGAGAAAAGTCTGGCGTTCCAAAGCGCCTATGGCGCGTTGAAACACCGGATCGAAGCCTTCACATCACTGCCGGTCGAAAGCCTTGACCGGATCGCGCTGCAATCTGCTGTCGATGACATCGGCAGAAACTCGGTCGGGGATTAATATGACCACATATGCTGTAAACGGCCTGGGCCGAATTGGAAAACTGGCGCTGAAACCGTTGCTGGAGAAAGACGCAAAGATCGCCTGGATCAATGACGCGGTCGGCGACCCCGAGATGCACGCGCATCTGCTGGAGTTCGACACCGTGCACGGCCGCTGGGATGCAACATTCGATCATGACGCCGACAGCGTCACCATCAACGGCACCCGTCTGCCCTTTATCGGTACCAAGGACCTGAGTGCCCTGCCATTGGACGGTGTCGATGTGGTGATAGACTGCACCGGCGTCTTCAAGACCGAGGCGAAGCTGGCCCCTTATTTCGACGCGGGCGTGAAGAAGGTTGTCGTCTCGGCCCCGGTCAAGGACGGACCAACCGCCAATATTGTCTTCGGGGTCAATGATGCGATCTACGACCCTGCCGCCCATCAGATCGTGACGGCGGCCTCGTGCACGACCAACTGCCTCGCCCCGGTGGTCAAGGTGATCCACGAGAATCTGGGCATCCGGCACGGCTCGATAACGACGATCCATGACGTGACCAACACGCAGACCATCGTGGACCGTCCTGCCAAGGACCTGCGGCGCGCGCGTTCGGCGCTGAACTCGCTGATCCCGACCACAACCGGGTCAGCCACGGCCATTACTCTGATCTATCCCGAGCTTCAGGGGCGCCTGAACGGCCACGCGGTGCGGGTGCCGCTGCTAAACGCCTCGCTGACCGATTGCGTGTTCGAGGTCGAGCGCGAGACCACGGTTGAAGAGGTCAACGCCCTGTTCAAAACCGCCGCCGAAGGCGAATTGAAGGGTATTCTGGGCTATGAAACCCGGCCTTTGGTCTCGACTGACTACACCAATGACGAACGCTCCTCGATCGTCGATGCGCCGTCGACCATGGTGGTGAACGGCACGCAGGTGAAAATCTACGCCTGGTATGACAACGAAATGGGCTATGCCCACCGTCTGGTGGATGTGGCGCTGATGGTCGGGGCCTCGCTGTGACCAACCGGCCCGAGGGACTGTCGGCCTATATCGCGGTCACGGCGGCCTATTGGGCCTTTATGCTGACCGACGGGGCCTTGCGGATGCTGGTGCTGCTGCACTTTCATACGTTGGGATTCTCGCCGGTGCAGTTGGCGTATCTGTTTGTTCTCTACGAAATCGCCGGGATGGTGACAAACCTGGCCGCGGGCTGGATTGCGGCGCGGTTCGGGTTGACCTCGACCCTTTATGCCGGGCTGGGGCTACAGGTCGCGGCGCTGCTGACAATGACCTTTCTGGACCCGCACTGGACCGTCGCCACATCGGTTGCCTTTGTCATGGTTGTGCAAGGGGCCAGCGGGGTGGCCAAGGATCTGGCGAAGATGTCCTCGAAATCAGCCGTCAAACTGCTGGCCCCAGCCGAGGGCGGCGGGCTGTTCCGCTGGGTTGCCGTGCTGACCGGGTCCAAGAACGCAGTCAAAGGTTTGGGCTTTCTGCTGGGTGCTGCGATGCTGGCAACGCTGGGCTTCATGACCGCCATCGTGGTCATGGCTGTTGTTCTGGCAGTGATCCTGTTCGCCGTCATCCGGTTCATGCCGCCGGGGCTGCCCAAAGGGCGCAAAGGCGCGAAATTCTCCGAGGTGTTCTCGAAATCCGCCAACGTGAACTGGCTGTCAACGGCCCGCGTCTTTCTGTTCGGCGCGCGGGATGTCTGGTTCGTGGTCGGCATCCCGATCTATTTCTACGCGGTCCTCTCCGACGGCACCGAGGATGGCAATCGCGCCGCGTTCTTCATGATCGGCACGTTCATGGCGATATGGGTCATCCTCTACGGCGCGGTACAGGCCAGCGCCCCCAGGATCCTGCGCGCCTCGGACCGCAGCGAGGGTGACCTGATCCGCGCCGCCCGCAGCTGGGCGGCAGGTTTGTTCTGCATTCCTGCGGCTCTGACACTGGCTGTTTTGCTGTCCTCGGGGCCCGAGACGTGGCTAACGATCACGTTGGTCATCGGCCTGCTGGTGTTCGGAGCGATCTTCGCCGTCAACTCATCCCTGCACTCCTACCTGATCCTTGCCTTCACCAAATCCGAGCGGGTCACGATGGATGTAGGCTTCTATTACATGGCCAACGCAACGGGCCGGTTGGTCGGCACCGTCCTGTCCGGCCTCACCTATCAGATCGGCGGGCTGTCCCTTGTGCTGGGCACGGCGGCGGTGATGGTTGCGCTGGCTGCGCTGACATCGGGCAAACTGACCGACCAAACGTCCGAGGCATATTCATGAGCATATTCGAACGTTACCTGACCATCTGGGTTGCCCTCGCCATGGTCGCGGGCGTGGTGATCGGGTTGGCCGCGCCCGGCCTCGTCGGGATGGTCGCCTCGGCTGAGGTCGCCAGCGTGAACCTTGTGGTCGCCATCCTGATCTGGGCCATGGTCTATCCGATGATGGTTGGCGTCGATTTCGGGGCGGTCGCGGGCGTGGCGCGCCAACCAAAGGGGCTGATCGTGACGCTGGTCGTCAACTGGCTGATCAAACCGTTCACCATGGCGCTGCTGGCCGTACTGTTCTTCGACTATGTCTTCGCCCCGTGGATCAAACCCGAGGATGCGGCCCAATACACCGCCGGCCTGATCCTGCTGGGCGCGGCCCCTTGCACGGCGATGGTCTTCGTCTGGTCCCAGCTGACCAAGGGGGATGCGACCTATACGCTGGTGCAGGTTTCGGTCAACGACCTGATCATGGTTGTGGCTTTCGCGCCCATCGTGGCGTTTCTGCTCGGCGTCACCGACATCTCGGTCCCGTGGCAGACCTTGGTGCTGGCCACTGTTCTCTACGTGGTTCTGCCCCTGATCGCCGGGCTGATCACGCGGCGCAAGCTGGGCTCGCATCAAGCCATCGATGCCTTCTCGGCCCGGGTCAAGCCATGGTCCATCATGGGCCTGATCGCAACGGTTGTGATCCTGTTCGGTCTGCAAGGCCAGACGATCCTGTCGAAACCGATGGTCATCGTCCTGATCGCCGTCCCGATCCTTATCCAAAGCTACGGCATCTTTGCCCTGGCCTACGGAGCCGCCTACGCCCTGAAAGTCCCCCACCGCATCGCCGCCCCCTGCGCGATGATCGGGACATCGAACTTTTTCGAACTGGCCGTGGCCGTCGCCGTCAGCCTGTTCGGCCTGAACTCAGGCGCGGCGCTGGCAACGGTCGTGGGCGTTCTGGTCGAGGTTCCGGTCATGCTGTCACTGGTCGCCTTTGCCAACCGCACCCGCGCGCGGTTCCCAGAGCCAGTAACACCCTAAACTGGCGACCCCGGCAGGATTCGAACCTGCAACCTGCCCCTTAGGAGGGGGCTGCTCTATCCAGTTGAGCCACGGGGCCGCGCAAGGGTCTCTGTACCTGTGTTTTTTCGGCTTGTCATGGGGTTTACGGCGGGTTTACGGCGGGTTCGTAGAACAGTTGTAAACTGCGCCCTGTTCACGCTACCATCGGGCAAAACAACAACGCAGGTGCCCTCTCGTGAATACTGAAACAAAACGCCCGCTTACCCTTCGCGATGTATCCGAGGCTTCGGGGGTCTCCGAGATGACCGTCAGCCGGGTCCTGCGCAACCGGGGCGACGTGTCAGACGCCACCCGCACCCGCGTTCTGGCTGCAGCCAAAGAACTGGGCTATGTCCCCAACAAGATCGCCGGTGCGCTGGCGTCCAGCCGGGTCAATCTGGTCGCGGTGATCATCCCGTCGCTGTCGAACATGGTTTTCCCCGAGGTTCTGACCGGCATCAATCAGGTGCTGGAAGACACCGAGTTGCAGCCGGTGGTGGGCGTCACCGATTATTTGCCTGAAAAGGAAGAGAAGGTGCTGTACGAGATGCTCTCGTGGCGGCCCTCGGGCGTGATCATTGCGGGGCTGGAACATACCGAGGCTGCGCGGGCCATGCTGGATTCGGCGGGCATTCCGGTGGTCGAGATCATGGATACCGACGGCAAGCCGGTGGACGCAATGGTGGGCATTTCCCACCGTCGCGCGGGTCGTGAGATGGCGCAGGCGATCCTGAAAGCGGGCTATGAACATATCGGGTTCATGGGCACCAAGATGCCTTTGGATCACCGGGCACGGAAGCGGTTCGAAGGGTTTACCGAGGTGCTGGGCAAGCACGGGATCGAGATCGAGGATCGTGAGTTCTATTCCGGCGGCTCCGCTCTGGCCAAGGGCCGTGAGATGACGCAGACCATGCTGGAACGCTCACCCGAGTTAGATTTTCTGTATTATTCCAACGACATGATCGGTGCGGGCGGGCTGTTGTATCTGCTGGAGCAGGGCATCGACATTCCCGGACAAATCGGTCTGGCCGGGTTCAACAACGTGGAATTGCTGCAGGGCCTGCCGCGGAAATTGGCGACGATGGATGCCTGCCGGTTGGAGATTGGTCGCCAGGCGGCCGAGATCATTGCCGAACGGCTTAAAGATCCGAATTCCGAGATCGAAACCCGTGTGACCCTGACCCCCAAGATCAGCTATGGCGATACGCTGAAGCGGCGGTGACCCAATGGCGCTGCGACGGTTGGACAACCGGACGGCGCGGGCGCTGTTTATGGATCGCCACGCGCTGGCCGAGCCACCTGCGGGCGGTGCAAAAGGCGCGGAGTTGTTGGATCTGATCCAGCGGCTAGGTTTTGTGCAACTGGACAGCATCAACACCGTCGCCCGCGCCCATGACATGATCCTGTTCTCGCGCAGGCCCAGCTATCGCAGCGGCAACCTCAAACGCCTGTACGAGCGGGATCGGGCCTTGTTCGAACACTGGACCCATGATGCCGCCGTCATTCCGATGGACTACTACCCCCATTGGCATCTGCGGTTTCAGCGCGATGCAGCGTTGCTTAAGTCGCGCTGGAAGAACTGGCGTCGGGACGGGTTCGAGCAGCAGTTCCAGACCGTTTTGGATCATATCCGCGACCATGGGCCGGTGTCATCCTCGGATGTCGGGAAGGACGAAAAGAAGGGTTCTGGCGGCTGGTGGGATTGGCACCCGTCCAAGACCGCGCTTGAGTTTCTGTGGCGGTCGGGGGCTTTGACCGTTGTGGGGCGCGACGGGTTTCAGAAACGCTATGACCTGACCGAGCGGGTGATTGAAACACATCTGTGCCCCGGGCAGCGACCTTGTGACGAAGGGGCGACGGTCGATTGGCTGTGCAACGCGGCATTGGACCGGCTTGGCTTTGCAACCTCGGGCGAGTTGGCCGCATTCTGGGACACGGTCAGCCCGGCAGAGGCGAAGAATTGGTGCGCCAGGGGGCTGAAATCAGGTGCTCTGGAAGAGATTGAGATCACCTGTGTGGACGGGCGCGCGCGCAAGCTGTTCGCGCGACCCGACCTGATCGACGCTTCGTATGACCTGCCCCAACCGTCCGGGCGTATCCGGGTGCTCAGCCCGTTTGACCCGATGCTGCGGGACCGAAACCGGGCCGAGCGGTTGTTTGGCTTCTACTATCGGATCGAGGTTTTTGTGCCCGAGGCGAAACGGACCTATGGCTACTACGTGTTCCCCCTGCTTGAGGGCGACAAGCTGATCGGGCGGATCGACATGAAAGCCCATCGGGATGCGGGCGTTTTGCGGGTCAAAGCCTTGTGGCCCGAGCGCAAGGTCCGGTGGTCGGACGCCCGCACCCGTCGATTGGACGCGGAACTGGATCGGGTCCGCCGCTTTGCCGGTCTGGACAGGGTCGCGTTTGCGCAGGATTGGCTGAAAGACCCCAAATAGGGTCTATTCTGCGTCTGTCAGTGTCAGGCGAATGGGCTCTAACCCGTCAATCCCGCCTTCGATCTTGTCCCCTGCAACCACTGGCCCGACACCGGCAGGTGTACCGGTCAGGATCAGATCGCCGGGGCGCAGGTGATAGAAACCGGACAGGTGGCAGATGATCTCATCGATTTTCCAGATCAGCTCTTGCAGGGTCGCGTCCTGACGGACTTCGGAATTGACGCTCAGGTGGATGCGCTTGTCATCGTCGGGCGACCAACCGGCGGCCGGGGTCAGCGGCGCAAAAACCGCGCCGTTTTCGACGTCCTTGCCCAGATCCCAAGGTCGTTGCTTGTTGCGTTCGCGGATTTGCAGGTCACGACGGGTCATATCCAGCGCGCAGCCATAGGCGTAGACCGCCTCCCATGCCTGCGCACGGGTGGCCTTGAACACCGGTTTGCCAATGGCAACCGCAAGCTCCATCTCGTGGTGGTAATTCCCTGTGCCGGGCGGATAGGGCACTGTCGCATCCGTCAAAACGGCATTGGCGGCGGATTTGGTGAAGTAAAAAGGCGCCTCGCGATCAACCTCATGCCCCATTTCGGCGGCATGAGCGGCATAGTTTCGACCGACGCAAAAGATGCGACCGACGGGATAAAAGGCCCTTTCCCCGACAACAGGAAGGCCGAGCGTGTCCGGAACCGCAAACAAATAGTGTTGCATGATGACCCCTAATTGCGTGTTCAGACGCATCTTAGTTAAGACCGCGCCATCGGCAACCGGCGGAAACACGCCTGTTTTTACCAACGCCTTTAGATTGTTTCGGCATGGAACTGCTCAATTCCGGCACACAACCACAGATATGTTCCCTGAATCTGATCAACCCGGTTTGATCAAGTCCAGAGCGTCTGTGCTTTTTGACCCCCGGCGCAGATCGTTCAAAGGCATGTGTTGCAGGACCACATGCCTGAATTGAAGAATATAGCTTGGAAACCGCGGCTTTCGCACTAGAACACGTGGTATCGAAGCAAAAAAGACATTTGCCGCACGGCACCTGTCGTCGAGACAGGGAAAGACACACATCCGGTCCTATAGAAGACCGGAACAATAGCACGACCAAACTGACTCGAAGAAACCTCTTGCGGACAACCCCACAAGTCTGCAATTGGACGCGACTGTTTCGGAAGGAGCAAGGGCCAAAGGTCTACCCCCTAGACCCCAAACCCCGGTACTGAGCCATTTTCGGTTCTGCACTTTCTGAAACACGGGCCAGGCACAATTCCAGTCCGGGTCTGGCCACCCCGCCGGAGATTTCCCCCTACCATCTCCGGCGGGGTTTTAATGCAAATCGCGAATTTGCCCCTTAGCTTTCCAGATCTTTCAGCTCGTTCAACAGATCCAGCAGCATTTCATGCTTGTCCGGGCCAAGCTGGGTGCGGATGCGCTCGGCCTGTTCGACGCTGACGGCCAGATTGGCATGGATCACCTGAATACCGTCGGCGCTGATCTCGACGATCTGGCGACGTCGGTCCTGAGGGTGGCTGCGCCGGACAATCAGCTTCTTCTGTTCCAGCTTTTGCAGAATCCGTGTGAGGCTGGGCAACAGAAGACAGGCGCGTTCGGCAATATGGGTGGGTTCTTGCGGGCCTTCTTCGTTCAGCACCCGCAGGACCCGCCATTGCTGTTCGGTGACACCAGCGTCCACCAGCAATTTCCGAATGGGTCCCATAACCTTTTCCCGCGCCCGCAACAAAGCAATGGGCAAAGATCGCGACGTTAGGGGAAGTTCGTCGGTCATACTGAATCCTCACCTAAATCCAGAAATTGCGCAAGTTTTTGCAGTTGAAATTCGTGATACCAATCGATCTGGCTTTGTTTTGTTTAATGGGATGAGGCGGCTAATTCGCGGGGAAAAGAAGTAGAACTTGACCCCGGCCAATTGGCGGAATTCACTGACACCGCAAGAGCCTGAAACAGGAGTGTTCCCAATGCCCGCCCCACATAACCCGTTCAAACAGGCTCTGACACAGGGCAAACGGCAGATCGGCTGCTGGATGAGCTTTGCCGAACCAATCACCGCCGAGATCATGGGAACCGCGGGTTTCGATTGGCTGGTCATCGATGGAGAACACGCGCCAAATGACATCCGCTCGATCCGGGATCAGTTGGTGGCTTTGGCGAACAGCCCCTCGCATCCGGTGGTGCGTGTGCCCGTGGGGGAAACCTGGCTGATCAAGATGGTGCTGGATGCAGGCGCGCAGACTATTCTTGTGCCCATCGTGGAAAGCGCTGAACAGGCCCGCGCGCTTGTCCGCGCCTGCACCTATCCGCCCGAAGGGGTGCGCGGTGTCGGGGCAACCTCGGCGCGGGCGACGATGTATGGGTCCGTCAAAGACTATATCCAAACCGCCGATCAGGAAATCTGCCTGCTGGTGCAGGTGGAAAACCGCGCCGGGATCGCGGCGCTGGACGAGATTTTGCAGGTCGAGGGTATCGACGGGGTGTTCATCGGCCCCGCCGATCTGTCCACGGATATGGGCCACCAAGGCAACAGCGCCGCGCCCGAGGTTCGCGCGGTGATCGCAGACGCAATGAAACGGATCAGGGCTGCCGGCAAGGCTCCGGGCATTCTGGGCACGAATGACGAGGCGACCTCGGCCTATCTTGAGATGGATCCGGCGTTTCTGGCCGTGGGCATTGACGTGATGCTGTTGGCGCAATCCGCCCGTGCACTGGCGGCACAGTGGAAGCCGGAATAACCGCTTAGCCGCGCATGACCGCTGCGGCCTGCGCATATCCACCTGATGCACCATCGACAAAATGCACATGGTCGTCGCGGGTGGCTGCAGGGACAAAGCAGGTCATCATCGCCTCATCCTGCGCGTGCAGGCCGTATCTGATCTTGCCGCGCCCGCGCGCCTCTTCCAGCATGTGTTCGATCTGGGCCAACGTCGCCGGGTCGCAATCCAGCGTCATTTTCAGCCCGTCATCGAATTTGCGGAAATCGGCGTTGCGGCTGACCATATGCCTGTAATGCCCGGGTTCGAACTGGCCCATGCGTTTGCCGGTCCAGAACAGCATCGCGATCAGCAGGTTCTGCCCCAGCAGCATCAGCTTTTGCACCAACAGGTTCCGCCCGGCGCGGGACACATGAGCATCCAAGCCCACATCCGGGGGCGGCCAGGTCATGGGCGGGCCGGTCTCGGGCACCGGATGGCCTGCACGGTCCAACCCGTCCGAGGCGCGCAGAACCGATTGAGCCAGATCGGCAAAGTCGCTTTCGGTGGCGCTTGCCGTCGGCTGCACCACGACCGACACGATACGCCCATGTTGCGCCGGACTGTTGGACCAGCGGCAGGACAGGCCGGTCAGATCCGGTTGGCTGCCCGGCTCGGCCATCGGCACTTCATGCACACCTGCTTTCATCTGCGCCTCGGCCCAGGCCAGACCGCCGCCCGTGAACATGGCATAGTCCACCCCGTTCGAGGGCGCATAGCGTGCCACGCGCAAATCCTTGCCCGCCTTGCGCAACTCGGCCACCGGCACCAAGGCGGCGCGCAAGGGCATCGAGAATTCCTCCTGCGCCCAGCGCCGCAGGTCAGACAGTGTAGTGCGCGCGGTGTCCGCTGCGCTGGGTGGCACCGCAAACCCGGCCCCGTCGCCGCCAAAGACATAAGGAAACAGCTTGCCGTCCATGGCGTTGATCATGCCCGAGATTACCGCCGCGCCGACCATGTTGACCGTCTTGTAGCGCCCGCGCGCGATCTCTCCGGTCGAATCGACAATATCGGCGACGCCCAGAATCCAGTCATCGGGAACAGGTGAAAAAGTCGACGGGTCTGCCAGCCGGTTAAAATCCCGCAGCAGCGGAAGGTTTTCATAAAACGCAGAATGGAGGTCTTTCATTGTCCCCCTCAAATTGGCTTGACCCAAGAGCTAGCTCAAACGTGATCGAAGTCCGCCCTCTGCAACATTCTACACGCGCTTGTGCGTTTTGCCATGACGTGCCAAGGATTGGTGCCAAGATGTGAAGGGGACGTTACATGAAGTCAGGGCTGGTTGTACTGTGTCTGGCTTACGTCCTCAGCCAGTTCTTTCGTGCGTTTCTGGCCGTGCTCAGCCTGGATCTTGAGAAGGATATCGGTGCCACGCCCGAGGATCTGGCCTTTGCCTCGGGCCTTTGGTTTCTGGTCTTTGCCGCCATGCAATTGCCCGTAGGCTGGGCGCTGGATCGGGTTGGGCCGCGCCTGACCGCCGCCGCGCTGCTGCTGGTGGGCGGTGCTGGCGGGGCGGCTGTGTTTGCCGCCGCATCCTCGGCCTTTCATATCAGCGTTGCGATGGCGCTGATCGGGGTCGGATGCTCTCCGGTTCTGATGGCGTCTTACTTCATCTTTGCGCGCGAATACCCGCCTGCCCGGTTTGCAACCCTTGCGGCTGTAATGCTGGGTGTGGGGTCGGTGGGCAATCTGGTCGCTTCTTACCCCACCGCGCTGGCGGTTGAGTTGATGGGCTGGCGCGCCACCCTGCTGGGGCTGGCGGTGATCTCTGCCGTGATCGCCCTTGGCATATGGGTCAGCGTTAGCGACCCGGCCAAGGTCGAGACCGAGCATAGGGGATCAGTTCTGGACCTGTTGAAGGAACCCGCCTTGTGGCTGATCCTGCCGCTGATGCTGGTGGCCTATGCGCCCTCTGCCGCGCTGCGGGGATTGTGGGCCGGGCCGTATCTGAATGACGTCTTCGGGCTCAGCACCACTCAGATCGGGACCGCAACTCTGATCATGGGATCGGCGATGATCGCCGGGACCTTTGCCTATGGGCCGCTGGATCGCATACTGGGCACGCGGAAATGGGTGATCTTCGGCGGTAATGCGCTGGGGGCAGCGGCGTTGGGCCTGCTGTGTCTGTGGATCGACAGCGCGATATGGGTCTCGGTCCTGCTGCTGGCGGTCATTGGGTTTCTGGGGGCCAGCTTTCCGGTGATCATGGCCCATGGCCGGGCCTTTGTGCCGCCACATCTGGTCGGGCGCGGGGTTACCTTGCTGAACCTCTTTGGCATCGGCGGGGTTGGGATCGCGCAATTCGTGACCGGTCGCATCCATGCGGCCAATACCGCCGCCGGAGCCACCGCGCCTTATCTGGCCATCTTCGGCTTTTTCGCCGTGACCCTTGCCATTGGCTGCGTGATCTATCTATTCAGCCGGGACAACGTGGATTGATTTAGAACCGGAGGGACGGCCCGTGCAGGATATCGAGGTGATCGCACCCAACCTGAAACACAGCCTGTCCGGGGTCACCACCACGGTCATCCGCCTGCTGCCGATCCAGAAGACGATGATCGGGATCGCCGCCACCGGCCCCGGCCTGCCGGATGACCTGCCGCATATCCGCCTGATCAAGGTTCCGTTCCTGTCCAACCGCACCCGCCGGGTCTGGCACGCGCGGCGCAATACGGAAATGCTGATGGGCCTGTTTCTGCGCAAGGTCCTGCGGCGCAATCTGAAACTTCTGTTCACCTCTGCGGCGCAACGGGATCATTCCGGGTTTACCAAGAAGCTGATCTCGCAAATGGATGCCTTGATCGCGACAACGCCGCAGGCAGCCTCGTTCCTGCAGCACCCTTCGACGGTGATCATGCATGGCGTGAACACCGAACTGTTCCACCCGGCGACCGACAAACAAGCCCTGCGCGACAAGCTGGGCCTGCCCAGCGGTACGCTGATCGGCTGTTTCGGACGCATCAGGCCACAAAAAGGCGTCGATCTGCTGGTCGACGCCGCGCTCAGCGTTCTGCCCAACCATCCCAACGCCCACATCATCTTCACCGGTCGCGCCACCAGCGAATTCGAAGCCTTTCAGGCCGAGCAGGAAGCCAAGCTGCAAGCCGTTGGCTTGTGCGACCGTGTCCATTTTCTTGGCGAACGCCCGTGGGAGGAAATAGTCGAGACCTATCGTGCCCTCGATCTGTTCGTCGCCCCCGCCCGCCACGAAGGGTTTGGTCTGACCCCGCTTGAGGCGATGGCCTCGGGCGTGCCCGCCATCGCCTGCCATGGTGTGGGCGCGTTCAGTGCCCAGATCAAGGACACTGAGACCGGACGGCTGGTTGAAAAAGACAACGCCCCGGCATTGGCCGAGGCGCTGGATCAGATGCTGTCCGACCCGGCCCAACTGGCCACCGCCGGACAGGCCGCACGCGCCCATGTGGAACAGAATTTTCGAATCGAAGGCGAGGCCGAAGCCATCGTAAAGGTCTACCGCTCTCTGCTGGATGCGGAATAAGCGCAGCGAACCGCCTCAAATCCGCGTCAATCGGTGAAATACCCTGCGAAAGCCCTTTTTTCTTCGCTGCAACGCGGCTATGAACGCGCGTCCTTAACTTTGGAGACATGAAATGGGCTATCGCGTCGTCGTCGTCGGCGCCACGGGTAACGTGGGCCGCGAAATGCTGAACATCCTGGCGGAACGCCAGTTCCCCGTGGACGAACTTGCCGCTCTGGCAAGCCGCCGTTCGCTGGGCACTGAGGTGACTTTTGGCGACAAGACACTCACGACCAAAGACCTGGACACCTTTGATTTCACCGGCTGGGACATCGCCCTGTTTGCCGTAGGCTCTGCCCCGACCAAGGATTATGCGCCCAAAGCCGCTGCGGCGGGCTGCGTGGTGATCGACAACTCGTCGCTCTATCGCTACGACCCGGACATTCCGCTGATCGTGCCGGAATGTAACCCGCAGGCGATCCACGACTACAAGAACAAGAACATCATCGCGAACCCCAACTGCTCGACCGCGCAGATGGTTGTCGCGCTGAAGCCGCTGCATGACCGCGCCAAGATCAAGCGCGTTGTCGTCTCGACCTATCAGTCGGTATCCGGTGCGGGCAAAGAGGGTATGGACGAGCTGTGGGACCAGACCAAAGCCGTCTACAACCCGATCAACGAGGTTGAGCCGAAGAAGTTCCAGAAGCAGATCGCCTTCAACGTCATCCCGCAGATCGACGTCTTCATGGAAGACGGCTCGACCAAGGAAGAGTGGAAGATGGTTGTCGAGACCAAAAAGATCGTCGATCCGTCGATCAAGGTCACAGCCACCTGCGTCCGCGTGCCTGTGTTCGTTGGCCACTCTGAAGCCGTGAACATCGAATTCGAGGAATTCCTAGACGAAGACGAAGCCCGCGACATCCTGCGCGAAGCACCGGGCATCATGGTGATCGACAAGCGCGAGGCCGGCGGCTACGTCTCGCCCGCCGAATGCGTCGGCGATTTCGCCACCTTCATCAGCCGCATCCGTCAGGACTCGACCGTCGAGAACGGCATCAACCTGTGGTGCGTCTCGGACAACCTGCGCAAGGGTGCTGCGCTGAACGCGGTGCAGATCGCGGAACTGCTGGGCCGTGAGGTTCTGAAGAAGGGCTGAGCCCACTGAAGGATCAAGGACTTTGAAACAGACCCTGCCACTTCGGTGGCGGGGTTTTTTTGTGCGGTATGAGCGAATTCAGGCCTATGTAACCACTTCGCGACAAAACGCTATTGCCGGGCAGCAGAGAAAACCCAGTTTTCGGTGGTCACTTATTCCCCCTGCTTTCAGCAACTTGCATGCCCTGCCTTGTTTGATATTCAGCAAATCATCCAAATCGGTTTCTCAGCGCCCGCCGCGAAACAGGAGGCACAATGTCCTGGTCAGAACTGCATTTCGTCGAGGCCGGTAAGCTTGAAATTGCTTATCATGAGTTCGGTCCAACCGATGGTAAGCCGGTCATTCTGCTGCACGGCTTTCCCTATGACGTGCGCTCTTACGATCCGGTTGCACCGGATCTCGCCGGACAGGGGTTTCGGTGTTTTGTGCCGTACTTGCGCGGCTACGGTCGAACGCGGTTTCTGTCCCCCGACACGATGCGTTCAGGGCAACAGGCAGCAATCGCCGCTGATTTGCTGGCCTTCATGGATGCGCTGAGGATCGAACGTGCAACGCTTGGCGGCTATGACTGGGGTGGCCGGGCCGCCTGCATTGTGGCCGCGCTTTGGCCGGAACGCGTCAGTGGTTTGGTCAGTTGCGGCGATGGCTACAACATTCAGGACATTCCAAACGCATGGAAACCGGCATCGCCCGAGAAAGAAGCCCGTTACTGGTATCAGTATTATTTCCACACCGACCGCGGGCGTACGGGTCTGATTCAGCAGCGGTATGATCTGTGCCGCCACATATGGTCCCTTTGGTCGCCCAGTTGGGCGTTCGATGAAGTGACGTTTGCAACCACCGCCGCATCATTCGAAAACCCCGATTTCGTGGACATCGTGCTGCATTCCTACCAACACCGCTATGGCGGGGTTTCGGGTGACCCCGATTACAACGAGATCGAGCAGCTTTTGACCGGGCAACCCGACATCACGGTCCCCAGTATTGTTTTGTTGGGGCGCGACGATGGGGTTGAGCCTCCGTCTGACGAAGACCTCGATCAGCGCCACTTTATCGGCCCATACCAGCGCCGGATCATCGACGGAGTCGGCCACAATCTGCCGCAGGAAGCCCCGCAGGCGTTTGCGGCGGCGATCTCAGATTTGCGGGCCACGGCTGACTGAACGGATTCTGGTGGCGGGCGGTCAGTTTCTGACGGGCAAGCCGCGCGCAAAGCTGGTTCTGTCACCCCTGCCCCTCGACCAGTGCCTTCAGGTTGGTTAATCCGCGCTCATAATCTCCGCCGACCCAGCCATCCATCATCAGCCCCATCCAGCGCGTCATCGGGTTCAGGCCCAGATCGGATGTGAATCCCCAAGTGACCTGCGTCTGCCCGCCTTCGGGTTGCAGGGTAAACGACGCCGTAGCCGTGCCCATCGGGCCGAAATCCAGCGCTGTCTGGACGCTCTGGTTCTCAACACTCTCTACAATTTCTTGCGAGCCGGTACCAACCTGCGGGTGGTCCGACGCCCAGTTCAGAGTATTGCCGACACCCGACGCTGGCCCCGAATAGGACAGCTGGGTTTCGGGATCACGGTGCAGCCAGGGCGACCATTGCTCGGTCTCTTGCATGGAGTTCACATAAGGAAAGATCGCCTCGGGCGGAGCATCGATGGTGATGCTGCGGGACACTTCGGCTTTGCCGGGCAGCAGGTAAGAGATGCCCACAAGCGCCAGAACAAGCACGATCAGGCTCAGAACAATGCGTTTAATCCATTTCATAATATGCTCCGGAGATTGCGATCAATGACCTAAGCATACCGGAATACAACTGAAAACCAGACCCTGAACTGCACCTGATGCCTGCGCTGGCGGTTCGGCGCTGTCAGACCGGCACGAATCTCTTCTGGTGCGGATCGAAACACTCCAGCCCGCCCGCACCGATATCCGTCCAGAGCCCGTGCAGGCTGAGCGTGTCGTCTTCGACCGCTGACGCCACAAATGGGAAGGTCATCAGGTTCTCCAGCGACGCCACAACCGCCTGCCGTTCGAACTGGCGGGCCTGGTCGGCGCTGTCTTCGATATCTGCGACCAGATCATATTTGGGCTTCAGGATGTCCATCCAGCGGCCCACAAAGCTTTCCTTGGCCTCAAGTTGCGGGGCCTGCCCCTTGCACATGTCGATACAGCCCTGCACACCGCCGCATTGCGAATGCCCCAACACGATCAGATGCGCCACTTTCAGGGCCGTCACGGCGTATTCGATAGCGGCACTTGTACCATGATGGTCGCCGTCGGGCGCGTAAGGCGGGACAAGATTGGCGATATTGCGGTGAATGAAGAACTCACCCTGGTCCGCCCCGAAGATCGAAGTCACATGCACCCGGCTGTCGCAGCAGGAAATCACCATGGCGCGGGGGCGCTGCCCCTCATCCGCCAGACGCCGATACCAGACCTGATTTTCGGAATATGTCGTCGCCTTCCAGCCGTGATACCGTTTCACCAGATAGGTTGGCAAAGGTTTGGCTATATCCATTTCGGTGTTCCTGTCTTCAATTGCTTAGGCCGCTGTAAACTGAATTCAAGGAAAATTCGAGCCATTATCCGAACTCCGCGCAAGGATTTGCAAAGAATTTCCCGCCAAACATCAGGCCTACGCCGTGGGGGCGACTGAACTAGGGTGAATGTGGTGGATAAGATACTCACACTTGAACATAAGGAAACCGTGCGACTGGACCCGGATCGCCTCAGCGGGCTGTACCGGCAACTGGGCGACAAGAACGCGTTGGATGTGCTGTGCCGCACGGTCGAGGAACTGGCCGTGCGCCTGTCGAATTGCGAACGGTTCTGGCGGCAGCGCGATTGGGAGAACCTGCGCAAATGCGCGAAATCGCTGGTGGCGATCGCCGATCAGGTCGGGATGACCGCACTGGCGCGGGTTGCGGGCGACGTGGCAGGCGCGGTCGATGCCGGGGATGCGGTGGCGGCGGGTGCAACGCTGGGGCGGCTGATCCGCGTGGGTGAGCGATCGTTGACCGCCGTTTGGGATCAGCAGGACCTTTCCGTCTGACGGGGGTTGCGGGCGGGTCGCAGGTGGCTAGTCTGGGCGCAAATTCAATCAGCCGAGACGCCCATGACCCTAAGCTTTGCCCCGCCCTCTGACGTTTCTGTTCCGCTGCATGTGCTTTGTCAATCAGATCTGGACGGATGGCTTCAGGACCAGCCGGATCATGTTCGTGATTGGGTGAAGGTGAACGGGTTCACCGGTGCAATAGGTCAGGCGCTTTTGGTGCCGGGCAAGGATGGCCGGGCCGGGTTTGCGCTGGCGGGCTATGGAACGCAGGCCAAACGCGCCCGCAAACGGTTCCCTCTGGCCGCCGCTGCCGAGGCGCTGCCCGAAGGCACGTATCACCTCGGGTCCGATGTCCCGCCCGATCAGTTGGAGATGGAGTGTCTGGGCTGGCTGCTGACCAGCTATGCGTTTGACCGCTATGCCAGCCAATCCCCGGCCAAGGCGCGTCTGGTCGCGCCGGATACTGTAGATGCCGCGCGGCTTGAGGCGATGGCCAATGCCGAGGCGCTGACCCGCGATCTGGTCAACACTCCGGCCTCGGACATGGGGCCCGGCCAGTTGCAACAGGCGGCGGAAGCGCTGGCGCAGGAATTCGGGGCGACATGCAGCACCATCACCGGTGATGCGCTGCTGGAGCAGAATTTTCCGATGATCCACGCGGTTGGCCGCGCAGCGGATCAGGCCCCGCGCCTGATCGAGATGAGCTGGGGCAGCAAAGGGCCCATGCTGACGCTGGTCGGCAAAGGTGTGTGTTTCGATACGGGCGGTTTGAACCTGAAACCCGGCGCATCGATGGGTCTGATGAAGAAGGATATGGGCGGCGCGGCGAATGTGCTGGGGCTGGCCCGGATGATCATGGAGCTGAATCTGCCGCTGCAGCTGCGGGTGCTGATCCCGGCGGTTGAAAATGCGGTGGCGGGCAACGCCTTCCGCCCCGGTGACATCCTGACCTCGCGCAAGGGTCTGACGGTCGAGATCAACAACACCGATGCCGAGGGGCGGCTGGTGCTGGCCGAAGCGCTTGCGCTGGCGGATGAGGGGCAGCCGGATCTGGTGATCTCGATGGCAACCCTGACAGGGGCTGCGCGCGTGGCCGTTGGTCCGGATCTGGCCCCGTTCTATACGGATGACGATCAGGCGGCGGTGGCCCTGACGCAGGCCGCGCAACGCTCGGCCGATCCGGTCTGGCGGATGCCGTTCCATACACCTTATGAGGCGATGATCGAGCCTGGGATTGCCGATCTGGACAACGCCCCCACGGGCGGGTTCGCGGGATCCATCACCGCCGCCCTGTTCCTGCGCCGCTTTGTTGAGGACAGCGCCTATATGCATTTTGACATCTATGCGTGGCAGCCCAGCAAGTCACCCGGCCGCAGCAAAGGCGGTTTGGGCCAGGGTCCGCGCGCCCTGCTGAACGCCCTGCCGGAGATGTTGGGCCTATGACCCGCCTGCGCGTCATCCAGCCCGTCATTGACCTGCTGCGCAGTCCCGATGGTGCGCGTGACCGGCAATTACTGTTCGGGGACACCGTGCAGGTTGCCAAAGAACAAGACGGGTGGAGCCGGATTACCGCAGACAAGGACACCTATTCTGGCTGGGTTCGTTCAGCCCAATTGGGCCCCGAGGTGCCGCAAACCCACAGGATCACCGCCCCCGCAACCCACGCCTATGAACAGGCGGATATGAAAACCCGCGATCTGGCTTCGCTGAGTTTCGGCAGCACGGTGCAGGCCCTGTCGAAGACCGACAGGTTTCTGGAAACCGAATTGGGGTTCATTCCTGCGGTCCACACCGCGCCGGTTTCGGACATTCAAACCGACCCGGTGACAGTGGCCGAGCTGTTTCTGGGCACGCCCTATCTGTGGGGCGGCAACAGCCGGTTCGGGATCGACTGTTCCGGGCTGGTTCAGGCCGGGTTGCTGGCTTGCGGTATCGCGTGTCCGGGTGACAGTGGCGATCAGGAGCAGGCAGTTGGCACTGCGCTACCTGAGGGCACACCGCCCCAACGCGGCGACCTGCTGTTCTGGAAGGGCCATGTGGCATGGGTTTCAGGGCCGAACATGCTGTTGCATGCGAACGCGTATCACATGGCAGTGGCCTATGAGCCTATGGATCAGGCAATCGCCCGCATTCTGGCCCAAGGCGACGGACCTGTGACAGCCCATAAAAGGCTCTAATCCGGGGAAACCGAGCGGATCAGCTTACGCTCCAGCACCCTCAGCACAGTGCGCAGATCATGGCCGCGTTTCAGGATACGTCCGTCCATACCGACAACCGAGTACATCCCTTGTTTCTGCCGCAGGCGTGGGTGCTTTTCGATGCGATAGATCGGGTGCTCCGCCGTGCGCCGGAAAATCGAGAAAATCGCCATGTCACACAGGTTGGAAATTCCGTAGTCGCGCCATTCTCCGGCGGCGACCATCCGGCCGTATACGGACAGGATATGGGACATCTCGCGCCGGTCGAACGCGACGGGCATCTGGGCCGAGTTTGCAGAAAACCGGCTGGGAGGCTGCATGTTCATACCCCAAGCCTTGCCGGAAATTGCGCCCGAATCAAGCCTGTTGCGCTGCTATGCTTCAATTCGTCAAAAGGTGTTACCGGCGTCCGACCTGTCGGCAAATCAGGATGACGGGCAGCAATCCGACGGCCAGAATGACCAATGAGGGCACCGCCGCGCCCTCAAGCCGTTCGTCCGACGCCAACCGGTACGCCTGCACCGCCAGCGTATCAAAGTTGAAAGGCCGCATGATCAGTGTCGCGGGCAGTTCCTTCATCACATCGACAAAGACGATCAGCAATGCAGTCAGCAGCGATGGCGTCAGAATGGGCAGATGCACCCGCCGCAGAGTGCCCAAGGGCGTTTGCCCCAGGGATCGCGCGGCGGCGTCCATATTGGCGTGAACCGTGCTCTGCCCGCCTTCATACGCGCTCAGCGCTGCTGCCAGAAACCGCACCATGTAGGCCGCAACCAACAACCAGATCGAGCCGGTGACCAGCAGGCCGGTTGAGATATCAAACGTCTGGCGCATCCACGCATCGAGCGCGTTGTCGAAGGCAGCAAAGGGGACGATCAGCCCAACCGCGATCACCCCACCCGGAACCGCGTAACCAAGACGCGAGATATAAGCCGCACCTGACGAGGCGCGACCGGGGCGAAGGCGCTGAAAAAACCCGACGCTGATGGCGGCAGACACGGTGACAACCGCTGCGGTCCCCGCAAGGATCAGTGAGTTGCGGATGAACCCGAGATAACGCTCCGACAGCAGGTTCTGCTCGGATTCCATTCCCATCTCAACAAGAATGATCACCGGCAGCAGAAACCCGAACAGCACCGGGACAGCGCATAGAACAAAGGCACCGACAGCGCGCCAGCCGGTCAGATGTGCGGCGGGCTGCGCTGCGTGCTGCTTGCCCGCCTGATAGTATTTTGCCTTGCCCCGCTGCGTGCGTTCAGCCACTGCCATGACCAAAGCAAAGGTCAAAAGGCATAAGGCCAGTTGCGCGGCACCCGCGCGATCGGCCAGCGAAAACCAACTGGTATAGATACCCGTCGCAAAGGTCTGGACACCGAAATAGGACACGGTGCCAAAATCCGCGATGGTCTCCATCACCGCCAACAGCACGCCGCCCGCAATCGCCGGGCGCGCCATCGGCAGAGACACGCGCCGAAACGCGAGCCATGGGTTGTTGCCCAACGCACGCGCCGCCAGAAAGGCGGTTGCGCTTTGCTGCAAAAAGGCCGCGCGGGCCAGCAGGTAGACATACGGATACAGCACAAGGATCAGCATCGCCGCCGCACCCTCGGTCGAGCGGATCTCGGGGAACCAGTAATCGCGCGGGCCCCACCCCGTTACATCGCGCAGGGTGGATTGCACGATCCCCGGATGATCCAGAATAAAGGTATAGGCATAGGCCAGCACATATGCCGGAAAGGCCAGCGGCAGAACCAGCGCAATCTCAAGCAAGCGTACGCCGGGAAACCGGGTCATCGTGACCAGCCACGCGGCCCCGGTGCCAATGCTGAACGTACCCGCAGCGACCAAAACAACCAGGATGAGCGTGGTCACCGTGTACCGGGGCAGCACCGTCTCGGCCAGATGCGCAATCGTGTCGGTCCCGCCGGTCAGCGCCGCCAGAACAACGGCCACCATCGGCAACAGGCAGGCCGCTGCAACCACATAGGCCAGCCCGGCCAAAAGCCGGGTGCCGCGTACGCCGCGGTTCCGCGATCCGTTTTCAGAATAGTCGATCTGGGTCATCCGGCGTCTTCAGAATGCTCTGAGTGTCCTTTTCGACTAAAATCGTCGGGATTGCCAGCACCAATACAGCTAACTACCGCTCCCGAGTTTGCTCAATCCCCCATTCGTGACTTGTACGTGATAAGGGATTCCAGACTTGCTGCCGGACAACGCTTCTGTTCGGCTGAGGCATTACGCCAAGATTGGATATGCAATGCCCTGCCGAGTTTTTCTGACCATGTCGATATTAGCGCTGGCGGGCTTTCCAGTGCGGGCAGAAACAATCGTCGACACCGAATTCGCGAAAGCATGCTTGGTAGCAGAGGATGAGACTTTGGAAAATTCGACCCTAAACTGGCAAAAGATCAGATTTCTGGAAGAATTGGACTATTGCTTGATCGCCGTCGCCCAGCACCTGTCGAGCCCAAACAAACTGATCAGTTGGATGAAGGCCAGCGGCTTCCATGTGTCCAATCCTATTGCCTATTCGCGAAAAATTATGTGGGCATCATATAAGTACGACGGAGAGGGAGTTTTGATCAACGGTCGCATTCCAAAGAGGGAATTTCAGTGGAGCATTCACCCTTTGAGAACTTTCGGCGCCTACAGCCTACATTCCGGGATATTGCTTAGGAACAATGGCCATCCGGAATTGGTAACCAGCGTTCTGAACACCAAGTGAGTTCGTCAAACGTAAGGCGAAGAAAACCTCGCCTTACGCGGGTGTCATTCATAAACCCGCTGATCCTCGATCACCAAACCGTCTTTCGGCAGCGATCCGGGGGCGACAACCTCGATGGCGCCTTTCAGTTTCAGCACCTCGGCGACCGATTTGGCATAGGCCGTGTCATCCCCGCCCGGGCTTTCGATCTGGACGGTCATGGTGTCCATCTCACCCTGACGGGCGGCGATCACGCGGGCTTTGACGATCTCGTCGTGTTTTTCGACCAGAGCCGCCACCTGTTCGGGCCGCACGAACATGCCCTTGATCTTGGTGGTCTGATCGGCACGGCCCATCCAGCCCTTGATCCGCATATTGGTCCGACCGCAGGGCGAGACGCCGGGCATCAGCGCCGACAGGTCTCCGGTCGCGAACCGGATCAGGGGATAGTCGGGGTTCAGCGAGGTCACGACAACCTCACCCACTTCACCAATGGCCACAGGAATGCCGGTTCCGGGGGTCACGATCTCGACGATGACATGCTCGTCAATGATCATTCCTTCCATCGCAGCGCTTTCATAGGCGACATTGCCCAGATCAGCCGTGGCATAGCATTGCAGGCAGGAAATCCCGCGATCCGCATATTCCTGACGTAGCGACGGGAACAGCGCACCGCCCCCCACTGCCGCCTTCGAGAAGTTCAGCGCAACGCCCATCGCGTCCGCCTTGTCCAGAATGACCTTCAGATAGTCCGGCGTGCCCGCATAAGCGGTGCATCCGACATCGCGCGCCGCTGTGACCTGCAATTCGGTCTGGCCGGTTCCGGCGGGCAGAACCGCGGCGCCAACCGCACGTGCGCCGTTTTCAAAGATCATGCCCGCAGGTGTCAGGTGATAGCCGAAACAGTTCTGAACGATATCGCCAGCCCCAACACCCACTGCGTTCAGGAACCGCCCCATGCGCCACCAATCGTGATCGGTGCTGCCCGGCTCGTAAATCGGGCCGGGGGATTGGAACACGTGATGAAAGTGCCGCGCCGGTTTCACCGTGAAGCCGCCAAAAGGCGGACGACTGGCTTGCGCGCGGGTCAGGTCCGATTTGCGCAGCACTGGCAACATGGGCAGATCATCCGCAGATTCCACCTTATTAGTGTCTTTTCCTGCCAGATGCGCCGTAAAGCCCGGAGAAGATTTCGCCCGTTCCAGCTGCGCGCGCAAAGCGGCGGCCTGATCCGAGGCGCGTTCGTCGGCTGAGCGCGTTTCGAGTGTGTCGAAATAGGTCATCGCCATATCCTCCATCAGATCACAACCACCGCTTGCGGCGACGGTACGAGCGGACGTCGCGAAAGCTCTTGCGGCCTTCCTCCGACATGCCAAGGTAGAATTCTTTCACATCCGGGTTCTCGCGCAGCTCGGCGGCGGGGCCGTCCATCACCACGCGGCCCGATTCCAGAATGTAGCCGTAATGGGCAAAGCGCAGCGCCACATTGGTGTTCTGTTCGGCCAGTAGGAAAGACACGCCCTCTTTTTCGTTCAAATCCTTCACGATGCCGAAAATCTCTTCGACCAGCTGCGGCGCAAGACCCATCGAGGGTTCGTCCAGCAGGATCGTCTCGGGTCGTGACATCAGCGCCCGGCCCATCGCCACCATCTGCTGTTCCCCACCCGAGGTATAACCGGCTTGAGATTTGCGGCGTTCTTTCAGACGGGGGAAATAACTATAGACCAGTTCCAGATCCTGTTGGATCGCGGCATTGCCGTCTTTACGGGTATAGGCCCCGGTCAACAGGTTTTCCTCGACCGTCAGGTGTTCGAAACAGTGGCGGCCTTCCATCACTTGGATGACGCCTTTTTCCACCAAATCGGCGGGGTCGCTTTCATGCACGCTTTGGCCGCGATATTTGATCGAGCCCTTGGTGACCTCGCCCCGTTCCGAATGCAGCAGGTTCGATACAGCTTTCAGCGTTGTTGTCTTACCCGCACCATTGCCACCCAGCAAAGCCGTGATGCCGCCCTTGGGCACGGTCAGGCTGACGCCTTTCAGCACAAGGATCACATGGTTGTAGATCACCTCGATATTGTTGACCTCAAGCAGGGTTTCTGCCTGCACTTCGGTGGTGTGTGCCGCATCAAGCATCAGCGCGTGTCCTCGTGCCTGCCCCCGAAGGGGCTGTTCGTGAGGAGCGGCAGTGCAACCGCCGCTCCGGATTTTCAGCGCCCCGGATCAGGACCGGGACAGGGGGTCGCTTATTCGCAGCGCCCTTCGATGTTGTTTTCGGCGGCATAAGCGGCCGAGTCTTCCTCGATCAGCGCGTTGATGACCTCGACATCGGTGGGCTTGAAGTCCTGAACCGAATTCCAGGTACCTGCGGCGGCATCCCACTGCACGACGCCGACCAGGCCGGGGCCACCATGGTTGTCACAGCTGACCGAGAATTCAGGCCCGAAGCCCGACATGCCCAAGCCTTCCATCTTGGCGCTGGTGATTTCCAGTGCCTCCATGCCATCACGCATCATCGACGCGTCGATTTCAGCAGTTCCGTGCATGTCCTGCGCAGTCTTCACCGCCTCGGCAGCCAGCATCGCAGCATAGAGACCACGGTTGTACTGAACCGTACCAAGCTGATCACCTGCGCCTGCGGCTTTGCCCGCATCGACGACATATTTCTGCAGGTCGTCATAGACCGGATAGTCCATGCCGAGACCGGTGAAGGTCAGCGCCTTGTAGCCAGTGGCTTTATCACCCGCAGGTTCCACGTCGAATTCAGCGCCAGACCACCAGACGCCGATGAAGTTTTCCATCGGGAAGCGGATATTGGCGGCCTCTTGTACGGCAACCTGGTTCATCACGCCCCAGCCCCACATGATCACATAATCGGGCTTTTCACGGCGGATCTGCAGCCACTGCGACTTTTGCTCTTGCCCCGGATGGTCAACGGGCAGCAGGGTCAGGTCATAGCCATGCTTTTCGGCCAGTGTTTCCAGCGTGCGGATCGGTTCCTTGCCGTAAGCCGAGTTGTGATAGACCAGCGCAATTTTCTTGCCGTTCAGGTCACCGCCATTCTCGTCCAGCAGATAGTTGATCGCGCCCGAAGCACCGTTCCAGTAGTTGGCAGGGTAGTTGAACACATGGCTGAACACTTTGCCGTTGGCGGCCGAGGTCCGGCCATAGCCCATCGTGTGCAGCGGGATGCCATCTGCAGTCACTTTGGGGATCAGCTGATAGGTGATACCGGTCGACAGCGGCTGATACACCAACGCGCCTTCGCCCTTGGTAGACTCATAGCATTCCACACCTTTTTCGGTGTTATAGCCGGTTTCACATTCCAGAACGCGGGCCGGAACACCGCCGATCCCACCGTCCCGCTCGTTCAGCAGGGTAAAGTAGTCAGCATAGCCATCCGCAAACGGGATACCACCCGCCGCATAAGGTCCCGTCCGATAGCTGAGTGACGGGAACACGAGGTCGGCCATGACCGGACCTGCGGCCATCACAGCGCCCAGCGCCAGGGTTGCCAGTTTCTTGTTCATCGGGTGTCTCCTCCCTTGGTTGGTCCGATGTTGGTTTCGGGCTTTCCGCCCGTCTTTTTGATTGGGCCAGCCCCTTAGTGCGGGAACGGCCAGAGTCTGAGTTTCTCTTTCGCCACGCGCCACAGCTGCGCCAGCCCGTGCGGTTCAAGGATCAGGAACGTGATAATCAGCGCGCCCACGATCACAAGGTTCAGGTGCGCCACAATATCCGTGGGCCAGCCCAGCACATCGACGCCAACCACCTTCAACACAACCGGCAGCAGCACAAGGAAGGCCGCGCCTGCAAAAGACCCAAAAATCGACCCTAACCCGCCGATAATCACCATGAACAGCACCAGGAATGACTTCTGGATGCCAAAGACTTCGCCCACTTCGACCGCGCCCAGATAGACCGCAAAGAACAGCGCACCCGCGATGCCGACAAAGAAAGAACTGATGGCAAAGGCGCTGATCTTGGCCTTGAGCGGGTTCACCCCGATAATCTCGGCCGCGATATCCATGTCGCGGATCGCCATCCAGGTGCGCCCCGTGGTGCCGCGCGTCAGGTTGCGGGCGATGATCGCGGACACAGTCAGGAAGATCAGGCAGAACAGATAGGTGGCCCAGGCCGGAGCATTGGGTCCGGTGATGATGATCCCGAACACGTCCCGCTCGGGCGCGTTGATCTGGCCCGAGGCCGAGTAATTGTAGAACCACGGCACCCGGTTGAACAGCCACACCAGAAAGAACTGCGCCGCCAGCGTGGCTACCGCCAGATAGAACCCTTTGATCCGCAGGCTTGGCAGACCGAACAGCACACCGACAATGGCGGTGATCCCGCCCGCAAGCAGCACATGGACGAACATGCTGACATCGGGAAAGGCGGTCATCAGCTTGTAGCAGGCATAAGCCCCCACAGCCATGAACCCGCCGGTACCCAACGACACCTGCCCGCAATAGCCCACCAGAATGTTCAGCCCGATGGCCGCAATGGCATAGATCAGGAACGGCAGCAGCAGCGCGTTGGCCCAGTAATCGTTGATGATGAACGGAATGATTCCGAACGCCACCGCCAGCACAACATAGTACCGATACCGGTCGAACTTGATCGGGAAAGTCTGGCTGTCAGCGACATAGGAGGTTTTGAAATCTCCGGCCTCACGATAGAACATATCTTACTTTCCCCATTCTTCCTGCGCCCGGTTCCGGGTCGCGGCGTCCAGTTGTTTTGATCCCTTGGCGTATCCGCTCGCCTCGGACGAACGCACCAGTTTCATGTAGGCCATGATGCCCGTGACCAGCCCGGCAAAGGCCAGGATCGCTGCGACCACCAACTGAGCGTCCGTCAGGCCTTCGGCGGTGATGGCGATATAGCCAAAAGCCCAGAAGCCAGCCCATGCGATCACGTTGATGATGGCGATCAGCTTTTGCACGGCCTACACCCTCTCAATGATCTTCTCGCCGAACAGACCCTGCGGCCGGAAGACAAGGAAGATCAGCGCCAGCACATAAGCAAACCAGTTCTCGGTCGCGCCACCCAATGCGGGGCCCAGCGCAAACTCGAACAGCTTCTCGCCCACGCCGATGATCAGCCCGCCAACGATGGCCCCGGGGATCGAGGTGAACCCGCCCAGCATCAGCACCGGCAACGCCTTGAGCGCGATCAGGCTCAGCGAGAACTGCACGCCCGACTTGGTGCCCCACATGATCCCCGCGACCAGCGCCACGAACCCGGCCACCGACCAGACCATGACCCAGATGAAGTTCAGCGAAATCCCCACCGACAGCGCCGCCTGATGGTCATCAGCCACCGCGCGCATCGCCCGGCCTTGCTTGGTGTACTGGCTGAACGCAACCAGCGCGGCCACCAACAGCGCGGCAATGACCGTTGCCACAATATCCAGATTGTCGATGAAAAAGCCGTAGTCGAAGATGTTAAAGGTGGTCTCGTCAATCCACAGGTTGATACCCTGCGGCAGCCCCACATCCAGCGTCTTGATCTCGGACCCCCACATCAGGTCGGCCACACCTTCGAGGAAATAGGCCAGACCGATTGTGGCCATGAACAGGATGATCGGTTCCTGCCCGACCAGATGGCGCATGACGAACCGTTGCACCGCCCAGGCCAGCAACACCATCACTGCCATGGTCAGAATAACCGCAAGCAGCGCGGGCACGTTCCAGCCGAAATAATGGATATGCGTGCCGAAAATCGCGTTGATCAGATGCGCAAACGGCACCTGTCCGTTCATGATCCCCACCAGCGTCATCGCCGCAAACAGGGCCATAACCCCTTGGGCATAATTGAAAATCCCCGACGCCTTGTAGATCAGCACAAAGCCCAGCGCGACCAGAGCATAAAGCACCCCGGCCATCAGACCGTTGAGGATGACCTCCATCGCAAAAACGAGTTGTTCAGGCATGCTCGCCTCCCCAAATATCTGCCCGGATATCAGTCATGGCTGACCCCCAGATAAGCGTCGATGACTTCCTGATTGTTGCGCACCTCGTCCGGTGTGCCGTCGCCGATCTTCTTGCCGTAATCCATCACGACCACCCGGTCGCTCAGGTCCATAACCACGCCCATATCATGCTCGATCAGGGCAATGGTGGTGCCGAACTCGTCATTCACGTCGAGGATAAAGCGGCTCATATCCTCTTTCTCTTCGACATTCATCCCGGCCATCGGTTCGTCCAGCAGCAGCAGTTTGGGCTCTGCGGCCAGCGCGCGGGCCAGTTCGACGCGCTTTTTCAAACCGTAAGGCAGGCGCGCGACGGGTGTCTTGCGGATGTGCTGGATTTCCAGAAAATCGATGATCTTTTCCACGGCCTCGCGGTTTTCGGTCTCTTCCGCTTCGGCCTTGCCCTTCCACAGCGCCTGTTGAAGGATGTTGGTTTTCATATAGTTCAACCGCCCGGTCATGACGTTGTCCAGCACGCTCATGCCTTCGAACAGGGCGATGTTCTGGAACGTCCGCGCGATCCCCTGCCGCGCCACCTCATAGGGGCGCATCGGCGGGCGTTTTGCGCCGTGAAACCAGACCTCGCCTTCCTGCGGGACATAAAAGCCCGAAATCACGTTCAGCATCGAGGATTTACCCGCCCCGTTCGGCCCGATGATGGCGCGGATTTCACCCTCGCGAATGTCGAACGAGATATCCTTGATCGCCACCACACCGCCGAAACGCAGGGTGATGTTCTTCATCTCCATCACCACACCGCCGATCTTGCGGCCGTCTTCGGTGACATATCCTTCGGAACTATCCAGCATCAGTCACTCCCTGACACAAAAAACGGGACGGCGGGCGGGGCGATGACCGCAGGTCGAGCGGCGCTCGAACGGCCCTCATTCCGCCGCCACCTTATGCTGTGCGACCGGCACAACCGGCGCGTCGACAATCTCCAGCGTGGCGCTGATCGAGCCCTTGCGACCGTCCTCATACGTCACCTCGGTGGTGGTCGAGACCGACTGGGATCCGTCATAAAGCGCATCGATGATGTCCTGGAATTTCTCTTCCACGAACCGGCGGCGCACCTTGCGGGTCCGGGTCATCTCACCATCATCCGCATCCAGCTCCTTGTGCAGCACCACAAAGCGATGGACCTGACAGCCCGACAGCATCTCATCGGCGGCAACGGATTTGTTCACCGCTTCCACATGGGCCTTGATCGTCTCTAACACACGGGGATGTCCCGCCAGTTCCTGATAGGACGCATAGGCCACATTGTTGCGCTCTGCCCAGTTGCCTACCGCTGTCAGGTCGATATTGATGAAGGCGACGCAGCGATCCTTGCCGTTGCCGAACAGCACGACCTCAAGAATGTCGGGATAGAATTTCAGCTTGTTCTCGACATATTTCGGCGCAAACATCGACCCGTCGGCCATCTTGCCCACATCCTTGGCGCGGTCGATGATCCGCAGATGGCCGCTGCCTTCCTCGATGAACCCCGCATCCCCGGTGGCCACCCAGCCTTCGGCATCCTTGGTCGAGGCTGTTGAATCCGGGTTGTTGTAATATTCAACAAACACCCCGGGCGAGCGATAGTGGATTTCGCCGCTGTCGTCGATTTTCAACTCGACATCCGGCGCAGGCACACCGACCGTATCGGCGCGAACTTCCCCATCCGGCTGAACGGTGATGAACACCGTCGCTTCGGTCTGGCCATAAAGCTGTTTCAGGTTGATCCCAAGCGAGCGGTAGAAATCGAAAATCTCCGGCCCGATCGCCTCACCGGCGGTGTACCCCACACGGAACCGGCCATAGCCCAGCGTGTCCTTGAGCGGTCCATAGACCAGCAGATTACCCAGCGCGTATTTCAGCTTGTCACCAAAACCCACCGGCTTGCCGTCCAGCAGCAAGCCACCAACCTTCTTGGCATGGGCCATGAAGTGATGGAACATGCGCTGCTTCAGCTTGCCGGCATCCTCCATCCGGATCATCACATTGGTCAGCTGGGTTTCAAACACGCGCGGCGGGGCGAAGAAATAGGTCGGCCCGATCTCGCGCAGATCGGTCATCATCGTGTCGGCGCTTTCGGGGCAGTTCACGCAGAAGGCACACCAATAGGCCTGACCAACGGAAAAGATGAAATCGCCCACCCAGGCCATTGGCAGATAAGACAGGATGTCTTCGTTCCGGGTCAGATGATCGAATTCGGCCGAGTTCTTGGCGCTTTCGATCACGTTCCGGTTCGACAGCACCACGCCCTTGGGCTTGCCGGTGGTGCCGGAGGTATAAAGCATCACGCAGGTGTCGTCATAGGTGATCGCGGCGATACGCTTGTCCAGTTCCGCATCAAACCGCGCGTGACCGGCGCTGCCCTCGGCCATGATGTCCTCAAGCGCGTTCATCTGGGAATGGTCGTATTTCCGCATCCCCCGCTTGTCGGTATAGAGGATGTGTTTGACCTGATGCACGTTTTCCTGAATTTCGATGACCTTGTCGACCTGCTCCTGATCGCCGCAGACAACGTATTTCGCGCCGCAATGTTCCAGCACATAGGCCATCTCTTCGGCGACCGAGTCCTGATACAGCGGCACAGGTACCGCGCCGACCATCTGCGCGGCAACCATTGACCAGTAATGCGCCGGACGGTTGCGGCCTATGACGGCGATATGGTCGCCCTTTTCGACGCCCAGTTCCAGAAAGCCCAGCGCGATGGCGCGGATTTCCCGCGCGGCCTCGGCCCAGGTCCAGCATTGCCAGATCCCGAATTCCTTTTCGCGGTAAGCCGGGGCATCCCCGAACTGCGTGACATTGCGGTGTAACAGCGCCGGAAGGGACTGCATCCCCTCAGCGCCCGACTGCGTCTGAGCCAATCTTCCTCTCCTCCCCATCCGGCCCCTCCTCCGGGCCGGAAATGGCGGGTCCGGGTCGTTGCCCGAACACCTGCGCCCCGATAAGGGACGGTTGCACGATCAGCGTCAACTTTTTCCTGATGTTTTCTCAATTCTTACGAATTGTAACAGGAGTCGTGCCGTCAATCCGGGTGACCTTGGCAACGCCCTTCTTCCCAACGCCTGCAAGCAATGCTATGTGGCCCGTCAAGCTCTTTGGCGATGGCGTCGCCAGAGGTAAATCAGCGACAAACCCCATATCCTGTACGCCGGGACTTTCAATCAGGAGATTGAGGGCCCCGTCCTGATCTCCGCCACAACAGGAGACAGCCATGGCCTGGTCCCCCGACAAAACCGAAGTCAAAAGCTGGAATGAATGGGACACCCTGCGCCACGTCATCGTGGGCCGCGCGGATGATTGTCACATTCCGCCCGAGGAACCCGCGCTGGACGCCAAGGTGCCCGAGGACAGCGACATGCGTGGCCAGTGGGGCCGCCGCCCTCAGGAAACCATCGACCGGGCCAATGAGCTGCTGGACAATTTCGCCGATCAACTGCGCAAGCGCGGTATTCGTGTGGATCGCCCGACGTCGATTGACCATTCGCAACCGGCCACCACTCCGGATTTTCACACCGAAAGCCAGTTCGGTTGTATGCCCCCGCGCGATGTGCTGCTGACCGTCGGACACGAAATCCTCGAAGCGACGATGTCCTACCGCTGCCGCTGGTTCGAATATCTGAACTATCGCCCCCTGATGCAGCAATATTGGGACGAAGACCCCAATTTCCGCCACGAGGCCGCGCCCAAGCCACGCCTGACCGATGCGGATTATCACCCTGACTATCTCAGCGACAAGATCGGCGTCGAAAAGCGCCTGCAATGGGCGGCCGAGAAGTTCTTTGTCACCACCGAAGAAGAGCCTCTGTTCGACGCCGCCGACGTGCTGCGTTTTGGCCGCGATCTGGTGGTCCAGCATGGGTTTACCACCAACCTCAAGGGGATCGAATGGCTGCGCCGTCACTTCCCCGATCACCGCGTCCACACGGTGAACTTCCCCGGTGACCCCTATCCGATCCATATCGACGCGACATTTACGCCGCTGCGCCCCGGCCTGATCCTGAACAACCCGCAGCGCCGCCTGCCCGAAGACCAGCGCGGCATGTTCGAGAAGAACGGCTGGGAGATCGTGGACGCCGCCCAACCCGCCCACAACACGCCGCCGCCGCTGTGCTATTCCTCGACCTGGCTGTCGATGAACGTGCTGGTGCTGGACCCGAAAACCGTCTGCGTCGAAAAATCCGAGGTCTATCAGGCCGAACAGATGGACAAGCTGGGCATGGAAGTGGTCGAGGTCGACCTACGCGACGCCTACGCCTTTGGCGGCGGTCTGCATTGCTGCACGGCAGACGTCTACCGCGACGGCGAATGCGAGGATTACTTCCCGAATATGTAAGGTGTTCGGATTGAAGACAGGGTGCCCGGGTTATGCTCGGGCATCTGCATTCTGTCTAAGAAGACGATGCTGCTTAGGTGTTGTGGGAATGGAAGCAATGAGCCCAAAGTGTTCGCTCTGGAGTTTCAGGAGCGAGTGGCAGGCATCAGCCAATTGCTTGCATTCGTTCACGTCGCTACGTTTATCCTGTTTATTGAGTTGGGAGGGGTTTATCTAATGCAACGACTGCCAACCATGTTGATGCTACTACCACTGTATTTCGCGGTTCCGGCGGCGGCTGACGCACCCAAGGGATTTAAGGAGGCAACATTTCAAGGAAGTAGCCCCAGAGTAAATGGGAGCGAAGTTGTTTTCACGCTTTTGCCAGGTCAATGCAGTTCAAAAGAGTATGGCGATGGACGTGGAGAAAGCGATTGCAAAAATGGAAACATCCGATCACGGATCAATGCCAAAAAACATGCCAAGCTTGGTCAAACTTTAGAATACAGTTTGGAATTTTGGATACAGCCCGGGTTTAAGAACAACAAAGGTGGTTTGCCTCGAAGCAAACTTACGCTGATGGAGTGGCAGCGCATTAACACAACAAAGAACCACATCTATGTGTTGCACCTTGATTCGTCGGGTGGTGCTAAATTTGAAGATAAAACGTGTTTCTCGCCGGCTCATTTCGGTCGATGGGTGACATTTAAGATGCGTGTCAAATGGTCTAAAAGCGATGACGGGTTCATGGAAGTGTTCTGTGACGGAAATCGCATCTTTGCGCTGAAAGGTCAGAATGCAATCCCTCCCGCTTGCGGAACCAAAGCGAAACAACAATGCCATTTAGACAAAATGGACTTGCGTCCCCCGATACAGTGGCAAGTGGGTCCAAAGCTGAATGGTTACGGGACTGTCTACAAGCAGAACGGGAAAAAGTCGCCGTTTCGCCCTTGGCCGAAGAATGGTTTGACGATGAAAGTACGTAACCTGTACTACGGTCGTCCCAAGAAGTGAGTTACCTCAAAGACATCGAGATATCCAAAGTGTGGACGGCGGCTTTGTCCGCACAGCGGACAATTGACCACGACCTCGTCACCAACCCGCAACTACAACCAATCCCGCAGGATCGGAATCAACGGCACATCTGCCGCAGGCATCGGATAGTTGCGCAGGTCGTTGGCCCGCACCCATTTCAGCGCCTGACCTTCCTTGGATTGCGGAATCCCCTCCCATTTGCGGCAGGCGAACAGGGGCATCAGCAGGTGGAAATCGTCATAGCTGTGGCTGGCGAAGGTCAGCGGTGCCAGGCACGAGGCCCAGGTGTCGATGCCCAGTTCCTCGTGCAATTCGCGGATCAGCGCGGCCTCGGGGATTTCGCCGGGTTCGATCTTGCCGCCCGGAAACTCCCACAGACCGGCCATGGATTTGCCCTCGGGGCGTTGGGCCAGCAGAACCCGGCCCTCGATGTCAATCAGGGCCACAGCAGACACTAACAAGGTCTTCACGAGCGATAATCCGCGTTGATCTCGATATAGCCGTGGGTCAGATCGCAGGTCCAGACGGTGGATTGCCCCGCGCCCAGCCCCAGATCGACGGCAATCACCAGATCCTGACCCTTCATATAGGCGGCGGCGTCATCCTCGCGGTAATCGGGGCTGACCCAGCCTTTTTCGGCCACCAGAATGTCCCCAAAAGAAATGCTCAGCAGATCACGATCCGCTGCCGCGCCGGATTTGCCGATGGCCATGACGATGCGGCCCCAGTTCGGGTCTTCGCCCGCGATGGCGGTTTTCACCAGCGGAGAGTTGGCAATCGCCAGCCCATGCACCTTGGCGTCTGTGTCCGAGGCGGCTCCGGTTACACGAATTTCTACGAATTTCGTGGCCCCCTCACCGTCGCGCACCACTTGCTGGGCCAGATCCAGCATCACGCCTTCCAGCGCTTCGGCAAATGCCGCGTTGTCGGTGGCATCGACACCCGAAGCCCCGGTTGCACACAGCAGCAGACTATCCGAGGTCGAGGTATCGCTGTCCACGGTGATGCAGTTGAACGTCCGGTCCGTCTGCGCGCTCAGTATCGCCTGCAGCGCAGATTGGTCCACCTGCGCATCGGTGAAGATGTAAACCAGCATGGTCGCCATATCCGGCGCGATCATGCCGGAACCCTTCGCAATCCCCGCAATAGAGACTGTTTTGCCGTCAATCTCGACCTGCGCCGATGCCCCTTTCGGGAAGGTATCCGTGGTCATGATCGCGCGCGCGGCGTCTTCGACGGCGTGGCGGCTGAGGCCCGATTTCAGCGTCTCAAGCTGGGCCACGATACGCTCATGCGGCAGGGGTTCCCCGATCACGCCGGTGGACGAGGTAAAGACCCGCCCAACTGGGACGCCGGTGGCATCCGCAACGGCCTGCGTCACCTCGGAAACCGAGGTCTGGCCGTAATGCCCGGTAAACGCGTTGGCATTGCCTGAGTTCACAAGGATCGCCGCCGGGCCGTCGCTTGGCCCGCCGATCTTGTCCTGACAATCCAGCACCGGCGCTGCGCGGGTGGCCGATTTGGTGAATACGCCTGCCACAGATGTTCCGGGGTCCAGCACGGCCAACATGACATCCGTGCGACCCTGATAGCGCACACCTGCCGCGACGGTGGCAAAGCGCACACCGTCAATTGCAGGCAGATCGGGGAAACTGGCCGGGGCCAGCGGCGAAACCTTGGTGATCGTGGCCACGGCAGATTACTCCTGCAGCAGTTCGATCTGGCGCAGCGTTTCGGGGCCTGCCCCTTCCAGCGCCGGACGCTCGATCTGAGCCTGCTGGGTCAGTTCATCGATGCGGGCCTGGATCGCCTCTTGCTGGATGGTCTGAGCCAGTTGATCGCGGATCGTGTCCAGCTCGGGCGCTTCAGATTTGCGGGTGTCGTTCAGAATGATGACATGCCAGCCGAACTGGGTTTGAACCGGATCCGACACCTGACCTTTTTCCAGACCAATCACGGCCTTTTCAAATGCAGGCACCATCTGGCCCTTGCCGAACCAGCCCAGCGCGCCGCCATTGGGGCCCGAGGGGCCTGTGGACCGTTCACGCGCCAGCTCGGCGAAATCGGCACCATCGTCCAGTTGCGATTTGATGACCTTGGCCTCTTCTTCGGTGTCCACAAGGATGTGGCTGGCGTCGAACTCATCCTCGCCCGCGAAATCGGCAAACTGGGCGTCATAAGCGGCCCGAATGGCCTCATCCGTGACGGCGGCATCGGTCAGGGCCTCGACCGCCTGCACCGCTTTCAGCGAGCGACGCTCATTTTCAAGCGCGATTTCGTTCAGTTTGGACAAGTCGCCCTGTTCCTGGCTCAGCAATTGCTGCTGGATCAGCTGTTCAAGGATGAAGTCGAACAGCACGTCATCTTCAGCCTGTTGATACTGCGCCGGAAGGTTCGTGGCCATGGCGATGACGTGACCCAATGTGATCTCATCCCCGTTCACACGGGCGACGACGGTGCCTGCATCAGGCTTGGTTTCGGCGGCCAGCGGCAGGGCCATCACGGCAGCAAGCGCCAGAGATGGCAGAAAAGTGAGGCCTTTGGGCATGGATCAATCCTATTTCTTTGCCGCGACAGGGCGCAGCGTTGACACTTCAGAACCTGCCGCTTACATCGCTTTGAAGCCTTGGACAGGGCCGCCTTTCACCCCCCGTATCTATGGGTTGCGCGCAAGGTGGGCAAGTCTGTCGCAACCAAGACAAGAACAGATCCGCTGGAGTGAACATGCTGGGACTCGGAACGCTCGCCAAAAAGGTGTTCGGAACACCGAACGACCGCAAGATCAAGGCGACCCGCCCCCTGATCGAAAAGATCAACGCGCTGGAGCCCGAGTTCGAGAACCTGTCCGACGAAGGGCTGATCGAAAAGACCGCCGAGCTGCGCAAGCGCGCGCTGGATGGCGAAAGCCTGGATGACCTGCTGCCCGAAGCCTTTGCCAATGTGCGCGAAGGGGCCAAGCGCGCGCTGGGTCTGCGCGCCTTTGACGTGCAGCTTATGGGCGGTGCGTTTCTGCATCAGGGCAACATCTCGGAAATGAAAACGGGTGAGGGTAAGACACTGGTCGCCACCTTCCCCGCCTATCTGAACGCGCTGACCGGTAAGGGCGTGCATGTTGTCACGGTCAACGAATACCTCGCCAAGCGGGATGCCGAGTGGATGGGCAAGGTGTTTGCGGCTGTGGGTATGACCACCGGCGTGATCTGGTCGGGGCAACCCGATGCCGAGAAAAAGGCCGCTTATGCCTGTGACGTGACCTATGCCACCAATAATGAGCTGGGTTTCGACTATCTGCGCGACAATATGAAGGCCGATCTGGCCGAGATTTACCAGAAGCACCACAATTTCGCGATTGTGGACGAGGTCGACTCGATCCTGATCGATGAGGCGCGGACGCCGCTGATCATCTCGGGCCCGTCGCAGGACCGCTCGGATCTTTACACCGCGATTGATGCGCTGATCCCGTCGCTGAGTGACGATCATTTCTCGCTGGATGAAAAGTCCCGCAACGTGACCTTCACCGATGAAGGCAACGAGTTCCTTGAACAGCAATTGCTGGACGCGGGGCTGATCCCCGAAGGCCATTCCCTGTATGATCCGGAAAGCACCACCGTCGTGCATCACGTCAACCAAGGCCTGCGCGCACACAAACTGTTCCAGCGCGACAAGGATTACATCGTCCGCGACGGAAATGTTGTTCTGATCGACGAATTCACCGGTCGTATGATGCCGGGCCGCCGCCTGTCCGAAGGTCTGCATCAGGCCATCGAGGCCAAGGAAAACGTCCAGATCCAGCCCGAAAACGTGACGCTGGCCAGCGTGACCTTCCAGAACTACTTCCGCCTTTATGACAAGCTGGGCGGCATGACCGGCACGGCGCTGAC
The DNA here is from genome assembly GCF_056531425.1 of Ruegeria sp. N4. Classification (NCBI taxonomy): domain Bacteria; kingdom Pseudomonadati; phylum Pseudomonadota; class Alphaproteobacteria; order Rhodobacterales; family Roseobacteraceae; genus Ruegeria; species Ruegeria sp. N4. The sequence goes on along the minus strand of NZ_JBQFLT010000016.1, from coordinate 12,722 downwards.
CGAGGCCGAAGAATTTGCCGAAATCTACGGCCTGGGCGTTGTCGAAGTGCCGACCAACAAGCCGATTGCCCGTGTGGACGAGGACGATCAGGTCTATCGCACCGCGATGGAGAAATACGGCGCGATCATCAAAGAGGCGAAAGAGGCCAGCGCCAAGGGTCAGCCGGTGCTGATCGGCACCACCTCGATCGAGAAATCCGAAGTGCTCAGCCAGATGCTGACCAAAGAAGGCATCGAGCACAACGTCCTGAACGCCCGCCAGCATGAACAAGAGGCCCAGATCGTCGCCGATGCTGGCCGCTATGGCGCGGTGACCATCGCCACCAACATGGCCGGTCGGGGCACCGATATTCAGCTGGGCGGCAACGTGGAAATGAAGGTTCTGCAGGCGCTGGCCGAGAACCCCGAGGCCGATCCTGCCGAACTGCGCGCGGCGGAAGAGGCGCGTCATGCTGAAGAGAAACAGAAGGTGCTGGAGGCCGGTGGCCTTTACGTCATGGCCTCGGAACGGCACGAAAGCCGCCGTATCGACAACCAGCTGCGCGGCCGCTCGGGCCGTCAGGGCGACCCGGGCCGCACCGTGTTCTACCTGAGCCTCGAAGACGACCTGATGCGCATCTTCGGCTCGGAACGGCTGGACAAGGTCCTGACCACGCTGGGCATGAAAGAGGGCGAGGCCATCGTCCACCCCTGGGTGAACAAGTCGCTGGAACGGGCGCAATCCAAGGTCGAAGGCCGCAACTTTGATATGCGCAAGAACGTGTTGAAGTTCGACGATGTGATGAACGATCAGCGGAAAGTGGTCTTTAGCCAGCGGCGCGAGATCATGTCTGCAGACGACCTGTCCGAGATCGTCTCGGACATGCGCGAGCAGGTGATCGACGATCTGATCGATGAATATATGCCGCCGAAATCCTATGCGGATCAGTGGGATACCGATGGTCTGCACGAGGCGATCAAGGAAAAGCTGACGATTGACGCGCCGGTTCAGGACTGGGCCGCCGAGGAAGGCGTGGATGACGAACAGATCCGCGAGCGTCTGATCAAGGCCGCTGATGAGATGATGGCGCAGAAGGCCGTGGCCTTTGGCCCCGAGAACATGCGCAACATCGAAAAACAGGTCCTGCTACAAACCATCGACAGCAAATGGCGCGAGCATCTGCTGACGCTGGAGCATCTGCGTTCAGTCGTGGGTTTCCGGGGGTATGCCCAGCGCGATCCGCTGAATGAATACAAGACCGAAAGTTTCCAACTGTTCGAAGGCATGCTGGACTCCTTACGCGAAACCGTATCGCAGCAACTGTCCCGCGTGCGTCCGCTGACCGAGGAAGAGCAAAAGGAAATGCTGGCCCAGATGGCTGCGCAACAGGCGCAGGCGCAGCAGGCGGTCGATCAGGCCGCAGGTCAGGCCGAGGCAAAGGCAGAAGCCGCCGCCTCGGGCGATGCGTTGCCGGGCTTTGACGAAAACGACCCCGCGACCTGGGGCAACCCAAAGCGCAATGATCCCTGCCCGTGCGGGTCCGGCAAAAAATTCAAACATTGCCATGGCAGACTGACCTAACGTCAACGTTAACCAATCACAATGAGTCCGTCTCGCGGCCACAAATTGGCCTCGATTCGGGGCGAATGTCCGACTCGCTCCTTCAACTGGGGAGGGTGTCTTGTTTGTAGTACGGAATTACGTGACCATGTGCGGTACAGTAGCCTGTGCCCTGGCGATTGGTTACCTGATGCAAAATGGAAGTGCTGCGCAACCGAACGGGGCGCAGGATACTGCGTCTTTGACCAATCAGAATTCGGTTCTGGCGGGGCTGGACAGCATCGTCCTGACATCTGCCTCCCCCAATGACGCCGATAGCGGCCAAAAGTCCGTCACAGTTGAACCCGCACGCGCTGAACCGCAGGCCAGAGAGCCGCATCAAAACTGCAACCTGACCGCGCGGGCCATTGCCGTACCCGGTGCGCAGGCCCGGCTAAGCATCAAATCCCCCTGCCAAAGCAACGCACGGGTGAATATTCATCACAGCGGCCTGACCGTGACTCAGGTCACCGACGAAAACGGTGCGCTGAACGTGACCATCCCGGCGCTTTCGGAATATGCGATCTTCCTGATCTCGTTCCCGGATCAATCCGGCACCGTCGCCACAACCCATGTGCCGGACATCACCCAATACGACCGCGTCGCGCTGCAATGGCAAGGCGATACAGCCCTGCAGATCCACGCATTGGAATTTGGCGCAAGCTATGGCGGCGAAGGCCATGTCTGGGCGGACAGCACAACCGCCGGGGCCGGCAGCGTCGTAAGCCTGGGCCACACCGGTCTAGTCGATGCCAATAATATCGAGATCTACTCTTTCCCGGCGGGCCAGTCGCAACAATCCGGAACCATCGATCTGACGGTCGAGGCCGAGGTCACAGAAACCAACTGCGGCCGCGATCTGAACGTGCAATCCATCGAATTGCGGGCAGACAACCGCCTGCGATCCCGCGACCTGAGCCTCGCCGTGCCGGACTGCACGCAAACCGGTGAGTTTCTGGTGTTGAATAATCTGCTCTCAGACCTGACAATTGCGGCAAAGTAATCCGCAGGCAGGCTCGACTCTCTTATGACATTCTTCCGTGTGGCGGTGGCCGCGCTGATTTCCGCAATCCTTGGAACCGGTGCGGCAGCACAGGACATCACGCTCACCTCGCATGACGGCAAGGTCGAGATTACTGGCAACCTGCTTGGTTTCGACGGCGAATTCTACCGCGTGGACACTCAGTTCGGCGAGCTGACGGTCGACGGCTCGGGCGTCACCTGCGACGGCCCCGCCTGCCCGAACCTGATCGATTTCGTGGCCGAGGTCCGGTTTTCCGGCTCGTCCGTGATGGCCGAAACAGTTCTGCCCGCGCTGATCATCGGCTTTGCCCGGCAAGAAGGGCTGACCGCTACGCCGAAACGAGTGGATGAACGCACCTTTGCATACGAGCTGTTTCAGGCCGACCGGCAGGCCCCGCTGGCCCGTCTGTTCTTCCGTGTAGGCAATACGGATCAGGGATTTGCCGACCTGACCCAAAACACCGCCGACATCGTCATGGCCCTGCGCGAAATCCGCGACGGCGAAGTTGACGCGGCCCAACAGGCCGGGCTAGGCGATCTGACCCGCGCGCGGCGATCCCGCGTCATTGCTCTGGATGCCATCGTGCCGGTGGTGGCCAAAGACAACATCGCGGCGCAGATTTCCCCGTCTGATCTGGCCCGCGTACTGGCGGGTGAGGTCACCAACTGGTCCGATCTGGGCGGGCCGGACGCGCCGATCGCGTTGCATATGCCCGATGCCGGGTCTGGTCTGGCGCAGGCGGTTGAGGACCAGATTTTGGCACCTGTAGGCGTAGACCTGACATCCGGCGCAATACGCCACGCGCGCAACAGCGATCTGGTGCAGGCGGTGGCAAAGGACTCATTCGCCATTGGTATCACCAGCCATGCCTCGGCTGATGCCGCCCGCGCCCTGCCCCTGACGGGCGGATGCGGGCACGGGCTGGCCGCAACGCGCCACGCCATCAAGACCGAAGATTACCCGTTGACCCTGCCCATGTTCCTCTATCTGCCGGAACGCCGCCTGCCCCGGATCGCGCGGCAGTTTCTGGCCTTTAGCCAAAGCGCTGACGCCCAGATGGCGATCCGGCAAGCCGGGTATGTGGATCAGGCGCCTGAAACCACGCGGATCGGATTGCAAGGGGATCGTCTGTCCAACGCCATCGTCTCGGGCGGGGCCGAGGTCGGGCTAGAGGAAATCCAGCGCATGATCGACGCCCTGCGCCCCATGGCCCGGCTGTCCCTGTCGGTTCGGTTCGAGCCCGGATCGTCCCGTCCAGATGCGCAATCGCGGTCGAACATCCTGTATCTGGCGCAGGCGCTGGAAACCGGCACCCTGAACGCCCGCAAGCTGGTCTTTGTAGGCTTCAGCGACGGGGACGGGGCCGCCGCCACCAATGCCCGCATTGCCCTGCGCCGCGCCCAAACCGTCCGCAACGCCGTTCTGGCCGCAGTTGAAACCGAAATCCCCGACAGCATCGACATCTCGGTCGAAGGCTTTGGCGAGGCCATGCCCATGGCCTGTGATGACACCGAATGGGGCCGCAAGGTCAACCGGCGTGTCGAAATCTGGATCGAGTAACTCCCGCATCTTCTTCTCGTCAAAAATACGGTGGGGGTGAATTGATCCGCAGGATCAAGAGGGGGCAACGCCCCCTACAAATACCCCTCGGACCGAAAACTCAGCTCGGTCGATTTTCCGATGATCAGGTGATCATGCAACGTAAGACCCAGCGCCGTGCAGGCATCTTGAATCCGGTTGGTCATGTCGATATCCGACTGTGACGGAGTCGGGTCGCCGGAGGGGTGATTATGCACCAGTATCAGGGCCGAGGCATTCAGCTCCAACGCCCGTTTCGCCACCTCGCGCGGATAGACCGGTACATGATCCACCGTCCCCTTGGCCTGTTCCTCATCCGCGATCAGCACGTTCTTGCGGTCCAGATAGAACACCCGGAACTGTTCGATCTCGCGATGTGCCATGGTGGTGTGGCAGTAATCCAGCAGGGCATCCCACCCGGAAATCACATGCCGCTGCATCACGCGGGCGCGGGCCATCCGGTGGGCGCAGGCTTCGAGGATTTTCAGGTCGGTGATCACTGTCTCGCCAACACCTTTGATCTGACGCAGCCGTTCTTCGGGCGCGGTCAGCACGCGGTTGAAATCCCCGAACGTATCCAACAGCAGCCGCGCCAGGGGTTTCACGTCCTGCCGGGGGATCGAGCGGAACAGGACCAGTTCCAGCAACTCATAATCCGGCATCGCCGCAGACCCGCCTGACATGAACCGCTCGCGCAGTCGTTTGCGGTGGTCCTTGATGTATGACGGCAACCGGCCACTCGGCAGTGGCTGTGCCGGTGCTTCGTCCGTGTCGAACAGCATGGGTGCTTCGGCAAAGGCGTCCTGTGTCATGGGCTCATCCTGACGCAGAATCGGTTTCTGATTGGTTAACGTGCCTCACCCGCCAGCCGCGCCGTAGCCCGGCGAACCCCCATGTGCAGCAGGATCGAAAAGACCCCCAAAGTCAGCATCGCCGCAAACATCAGGTCCGTCTTGGCCCGACCATTGGCCAGCAGCATCAGATAGCCCAACCCTTGCGACGACCCCACCCATTCACCGATCACCGCCCCGATGGGCGCATAGACCGCCGCCAGACGCATCCCCGAGGCCAAGGACGGCAACGCCGCCGGAATACGGATATGCCACAGCACCGCCCGCTTGCTGGCCTGCATGGTCCGCGCAAGGTCCAGATAACCGGGCGGCGTCCGCATCAGCCCGTCGAAGAAAGACGAGGTGATCGGGAAATAGATGATCAGCACCGCCATCGCCACCTTGGACCAAAGCCCATAGCCCAGCCACAGGGTCAGCAGCGGGGCCAGCGCAAAGACCGGCAGCGCTTGGGTAAAGACCAGCATCGGCTGCACCAGCACCCGCGCCGCCCGCGAATTGGCCAATTGCAGCGCCGTGACGACGCCCAGCACCGTACCAACACCCAGACCGATCACCACTTCGACCGCAGTGATCCATGTGTGTTCGGCGATCAGCCAGCGGTTCTGCCACCATGTCTCGGCCACAAGCGCCGGGCCGGGCAGGATGAATTTCGGCAGGCCGGTGATCCAGACGATCCCCTGCCAAACCGCCACCGCGAACACAGCCGCCGCAAGGGCCGAAAGATATCTCATGCCGTCTCCCGCAGCAGGCGTAACAGGGCCCCTTGGGTTGCCAATGTCTCAAGATCGTCCACATGGCGCGGCGCCGGCGCGCGCGGAGGTTCACACGCAGTCAGCCCCTGCTGCGTCATCACTACGATGGACTGACCCAGCCGCGCGGCCTCGGCCGGATCATGGGTGACCAACAGCACGGTCCGGCCCTGCAACGCCTCTGCCGCCAGATCCTGCATATCCGCGCGCGTGCGGGCATCGAGGGCCGAGAACGGCTCATCCAGCAGCACAATCGGCCGATCCTCCATCAGCGTTCGGGCCAAAGCCACGCGCTGTCGCTGGCCGCCGGACAATTCACAAGGTTTCTTGGCCATGTGGTCCTGCAGGCGCATTCGCTGGATAAGGCGGTCGCGCCGCCCCAGGTCGGGCTTCTCACCCCGCAGCCGTGCACCCAACGAGACATTCTGCGCCACTGTGGCCCAAGGCAGCAGCAAATCGTCCTGCGCCATATAGGCCACGCGGTCCGGGACTGGTTGCGCGTCGCTTGCGGTGATCTCGCCGGTGAACGCCGCTCCGGTTTCCAAACCGGCAATCAGGCGCAGGACCGTGGTTTTGCCAACGCCCGATCCGCCCAGCAGGCAGGTCCACTGCCCCGCCGCAAGGGTCAGGGTCAGCGGCGCGAACAAAGGCGCGTCGCCAATATTCGCCCGCCCATTGACGGTCAGATCGGGTGCGGGGGTCACGGGGTCAGACCCATTTGCCAGAAATTGACCTCCAGCTCGATGGCTGTACGGAAGGTCTGGCACAGGCGATCCCAACGGGGTGAGGCCTTGAAATCCGGTCCAATCCGCCGTGTCAGAGCCGAATCCATCAACTCACCAATCGCCTTGCACCCGGCTTGGTACTCGTCGCTGGCATAGGTGTTGATCCAATCGCGATATGTCTCGGATGTGGCCTCGGACGCCAACCGGGTGCCGATCTCGCCATATCCCATAACGCAGGGCGCCAAAGCGGCAAGCAGATCCAGCAGATCCCCGCTATACCCCGCCTCAAGCACAAAGCGGGTATAGGCAAGGTTCTCGGTCCGTTCGGGCGTCGCGAACAACGCCTTCTGAGTAATCCCGGCCGCCTGACATATCGCGATATGCAACTGCATCTCTTCCCCGACCAGAGCATTCACGGTTGCCGCTGCCGCCAGCATTTCCGCATGCGTTTCCGACTTGACCACCGCCAGCGCCCAGGCGCGACTAAAATGGATCAGGAACACATAATCCTGACGCAGGTAATGCAGGAACGCGTCGCGCGGCAGCGTCCCGTCCTTCATCCCTTCGACAAAGGCGTGGCGGGTATAGTCCCGCCACGGCCCCTGCGCCGCATCGCGCATCAGCGCGAAGGCGTTGCCGTACCCCCTCATTGCGCGGTCACGTCGATGGTGATGTCGCTGACCGGTGTAAGGCTGTCGACCATGCCGCTTTCGTTCAAAAACGCCTCGAACCTTGCATAACGACCGGCGTCAAAGCCCGCAGGACGCAGCGCAAAACGCGGCAGCGTGTCGATCCAGGCACGGGCGTTCAGCTCATCCTGCAACTCGGGCGAGGTAGAGGCAAAGATCTCCCAGCTTTGTTCCGGGTTGTTGACGATGAACTGCGTCGCCTTTTCGGTGGCTGCCAGGAACCGGGCGATCATGTCTTTGTCCATCGTTTCGGGGTTTGCGACATAGATCAGCTCGTCATAGGACGGCACGCCCTCTTCCTCGATATAGAAACAGGTGCCCGGACGGCCTTCGATATCCATCTGGTTCAGCTCGAAATTGCGATAGGCGCCGATGACGGCATCCACCTGCCCCGACATCAACGAGGGCGAGAGCGAGAAGTTGACGTTGATCAGCTCAACATCGTCCAGCGTGACGTCGTATTTGCCCAGCACGGTGCCCAGAACAGCCTCTTCCACGCCCGCAACCGAGTACCCGATTTTCTTGCCCTTCAGGTCCGCAGGCGATTTGATCGGACCGTCTTTCAGCACCAGAAGGCAACTCAACGGGGTCGCGACCAGCGTACCAACACGTTTCAGCGGCAGACCCTCGTGGATCTGAAGGTGCAGTTGCGGCTGATAAGACACGGCAAGTTCCGCCTGACCGGCGGCCACCAGACGCGGCGGGGCCGAGGGGTCGGCGGGCGGAATGATCTCGACCTGCAGCCCTTCATCGGCGAAATACCCGTTTTCCTGCGCCACGATGATCGGGCCATGGTCGGGATTGATGAACCAGTCCAGCAGCACGGTCATCTTGTCTTCGGCCCAGGCCGGCGCAGCGGCCAGAAGGGCGATGGCTGTCATCAGCTTTTTCATGTCTCGCGTTTCCTTTTCACTCACGAGGTTGAGGCCGCGACGAGGACAATCTCGCCCGGCCAATCCGGTTCAATCTGTTCGGCAGCGCGCCAGGCCCGCAGGCCGGTGGCGCAGCACAAAGCCAATCTTTTGCCCTTGTTAGGCTCTGTTTTCACATCTTCGATACTCAGGCGTTGCGCCATTGGGTGGATCGGATCAGGGGCTTCGTCCGTGTCCCGCAATTCGACGATCATGTCATCGGCGTCCAGTTGCGAGGCGGCCAGAAAGGGAAAGACCCGCTCGGGCTCGGGCGCTGGGTCAAACCGGAAACTGGAGCTGCGCAGGGTGCGGGCATCGAGCTGCACCATCTGACCAAGCGGCGAGGGGTCGATCCCCAAAATCAACGCCAGTGCCATCTGCGCCTGCATCGCGCCGATCATTCCCACGACGGGCCCCAGAACACCCGCCGTAGCGCAGCTTGCCCCGCTGTCCGGCGCATCCGGGAACACCGCACGAAGTGAGGGCGCACCGCCGCAAAACCCGCCGACATAGCCGGACAGGCCCAGAACCGAGGCGCTGATCAGCGGCTTGCCCGCGATAAGACAGGCATCCGACAAGGTATAGCTGGCGGCATAGCTGTCCGCACAATCGAAGATCACATCGGCCTGCCCGATGAAATCCATCACGTTGCCGTTTGTTAGAGCCTGTTTTTCGCCAACAACCACAATCCCGGAATTCAGTGCACGACAGCGTTCCGCCGCGACCTCGGCCTTTGGGCGACCGCATTCCGCCTCGGAAAACAGCGTCTGTCGGTGCAGGTTCGACAGGGCGACATGATCCGCGTCCATGATCGTCAGATGTCCGACACCCGCCCCAGCCAGCAACGGCAGGACCGGCGCCGCCAGCCCGCCTGCACCCACAACCAGAACCCGCGCGCGCGACAGGCGCGCCTGCCCTTCGGCGCCGACCTCGGGCAGGATCATCTGGCGGGCATAGCGGTTCATCTGGTGACCTCGATCCATTGGCGCACGCGCGCCTCGGGGTCGGGGTTCAGGGTGATGTCAGTCACGACCGAAACGATGTCTGCCCCAGCCTCAAGTACTCCTTCCGCGCGTTCAACGCTCATGCCGCCGATCCCGACCAGAGGGATGCCGCCCACGCGCGCCTTCCATTCGGTGACTTTGGGCAAGCCCTGCTGTTCCCATTTCATCTTTTTCAGAATCGTCGGATAGACCGGGCCCAGCGCCACATAATCGGGGCCCATGGCCAGCACACGCTCAAGCTCATCATCATCATGGGTCGAGACGCCCAGCTTCAGCCCAGCCTTGCGGATCGCTTTCAGATCAGCGTCGTCCAGATCCTCCTGCCCCAGATGGATCCAGTCACAGCCTGCATCGATGGCGGCCTGCCAATAGTCATTGACCACCAGCACCGCGCCATACTCGCGGCAGAGATCGCGAGAGGTCACGATCTGCGCCCGAACAACCGCGTCCGGTTGGTCCTTGACGCGTAGCTGCACCAGCTTCACACCCAAGGGCAGCATCCGCCGCAACCAGTCCGAATGATCGAAGATCGGATAGAAACGATCCAGCGTCATGACAGGAACGCCTTTCCTATGACAGGGGTTGAGGGTTCGGCCATATCCCGCGCCTCGATCGGGTCGGCCTGATGCGCCAGTTGCCCGGCCTCAACCGCGTGCGCCATTGCCTGCGCCATGCGCACCGGATCACCGGCCCGCGCGACAGCGGTGTTCAGAAGAACGGCGTTATAACCCAGTTCCATCGCATGGGCCGCATGGCTAGGCAGACCAATCCCGGCATCGATTACCAGTGGAATTTCGGGAAATTCCGCCCGCATCGCACGCAATGCGTATTCGTTGTTCAAACCGCGCCCCGAACCGATAGGAGCACCCCAGGGCATCAGAACCTCGCACCCGGCCCCTAACAACCGTTCGCCCACGATCAGATCATCGGTGGTATAGGGAAAGACCTGGAACCCGTCCTCGGTCAGAATTCGCGCGGCCTCGACCAGTTGGAACACGTCCGGTTGCAGGCTGTCGGTGTGGCCGATCAGTTCCAGCTTGATCCAAGGGGTCTCGAACACCTCGCGCGCCATATGCGCGGTTGTCACCGCCTCTTTCACCGTGTGGCACCCGGCGGTGTTGGGCAGCACCCGCACCCCCAGATCGCGGATCATCTGCCAGAATGTCTGCCCCGCCCCGGATTCGCGCCGCAGAGACACCGTGGCCACGCCAGCGCCACTTGCGCGGAAGGCCTGTTCCAGAATCGCAGGGCTGGGATATTGCGCGGTGCCCAGCATCAGCCGGTTGGGCAGGTCGACGCCATAGAAACTGCGCATCCTCAGCCCCCCTGCATCGGCGACAGGATTTCGACCCGGTCGCCTTCGTTCAAAGCATGGGCGAAGCGCAAGCCCGAGGGCACAAATTCTTCATTCACCGCCGTCGCAACGCGGCCCGAGAAACCGCACTCCTCCAACAACTCGGCCAAAGTGACGGCCATCACGTTCTTGGGTTCACCGTTAAGCACAATCTTCATCGACCATCTCCGACTGTTTGTTGTCCAACGCCAGATCGGCCACGCCCTGCGCCAGCGCCGGGGCCAGCAAATAGCCGTGACGGTAGAGCCCGTTGGCATAGATCGTCCCGCCCAGACGCCGAATGCGCGGCAGGTTGTCCGGGAAGGCGGGGCGCAGATCGACGCCAATTTCCAGCACCTCGGCCTCGCCAAATGCAGGGTTCAGCGCATAGGCGGCGCTGAGCAGCTCCAGCATCGACCGGGCCGTGATACGGCTGCTGTCTTCGCTTTCGATCATCGTGGCACCCAGCATGTAGATGCCATCGCCACGCGGCACGATATAAAGCGGGATACGCGGATGCAGCAGACGAACCGGACGCGTCAGGGTCACGTCAGGGCAGCGCACGACCAGCATCTCGCCCTTCACGCCGCGCAGGTCCTGCAACTCATCCCGCGCCGTCAGCCCGCGGCAGTCGATGAGGTTATCCAACTGCGCAGGCGCGTGATCGTTGCGGAATTCGACACCCTGTTCCTTGAGATTGCGGTACAGGTCATGCAGCGCCTGTCGTGGATCAAGGTGAGCCTCCCCTTCAAAAAACAAGCCCTGTCCGAATCCATACAAATCAGGCTCTAATTCAGACAATTTCGCACGATCTACTTCGGTAAACGCTTCGGTCCGACGCGCGAAGCGGCGCAAGTCCGGCACATCCCTGGCATTCGCCACGACCAGAGTGCCATTGCGATGCACCTGCGTTCGCTCCGCCCACCAGGCAATGGCCATCTGACCCAACCGCAAAACGGGTTCCTCGGCGTTTTCGTATTCGCACCACGGGGCCAGCATGCCGCCCGCCCACCACGAACACCCATGCGGACCGGGCGGGCCAGCGGGGTCAAAGACCTGCACCCGTTCGCCGCGCGAGACCAGCTCGCTGGCAACGGCCAATCCGGCAACCCCGGCCCCTATGACAGACCAGAGCGTCATCCGGGCCAAACCCGGTGAAAATGATGCACCGGCCCGTGCCCCGATCCGACATTCAACTCATCCGCCCGCGCAATCGCGCCTTGCAGATAGTCATGCGCTTCGGCCACCGCCTCGGGCAGCGCCATACCCTTCGCCAGACCGGCCGCAATCGCCGAGGACAGGGTGCAACCCGTTCCATGCGTGTTTCTGGTGTTTTGCCTTGGTGCCTGAAACTCGGCCACAACACCTGTTTCACCGATCAGCACATCGTGGCAGATATCACCCGTTCCATGGCCACCTTTCATTAGAACCGTGCGCGCTCCCATTGCGCACAGCGCCTTGCCCTGTTCGATCATCTCGCTTCGCGACGCCGCAGCTTGCTGATCCAGCAGGCAAGCGGCCTCGGGCAGGTTCGGTGTCAAAACACTCGCGCGGGGCAACAGGACGTCACGGAGGGTCTGCACCGCCGCGTCCGCCAGCAAGGCATCGCCGGATTTCGCAATCATCACCGGGTCTAGAACAACGGGGCCGTCAAACCCCGATAATGCCCGCGCTACGGCTTGGATGATTTCAGGCGTCGCCAGCATGCCGATCTTGATCGCGCCAACGTTCAGATCGGTCAGCACCGCCTCGACCTGTGCGGCGATCACGTCCGGCGGGATACCGTGCACAGCCGTAACCGCCTGCGTATTCTGCGCCGTAACGGCAGTGATGACGCTGGAGCCGTAAACTCCCAAAGCCGACATCGCCTTCAGATCGGCCTGAATCCCCGCGCCGCCGCCGCTGTCGGATCCTGCTATGGTCAGGGCAATTGCTGCCACTTCGTCGCTCCATCATTTTGGGGGCAACGCGGGCATGGAAAACGTCTGTATGCGTTAGACCGTTCCCTACGCCGGTATTGCCCGGATCAGGTTCGATGGGTTAGCGCATTCACGCCTCTCAGCCCTTTGATCAGGGCACCCCAACGGTTGATGCGGACAATCTCAGGGCAGGCGCTGGAAATCAAGCGTCAATCCACAGGTCATAAGGCCACTTTGGGCAAGAGATTAAGACCAAAGCGGCGTTTGAATTGCGGGGGAAAATGCGAGGCTCTGCCTCGCGCTCCCAGGTATTTTGGGCCAGATGAATAAAGGATCTCTTGCTTCATCTGGCCACCAATA
>NZ_JBQFLT010000015.1:0-109785 GCF_056531425.1 Ruegeria sp. N4 | reverse complement strand
CTGCTGTGACCGGCAGGCCGGTCCCATCATCCCGATCCGCCCGCATCCTGTGTCGGGCCGGTCAAGGGGCAAGCGCCGCGCGGTGCGCGTCGTCTCCATGTCAAAAAACCCGGTTCCTCCCACGCGCAAGCGCGCGGTTCCCTCCCATTTTTTCGCCACTCCGACCCCGTGACAGTCCCGCCCCGGGCCACAGGCAGGGCTTCGCCCTCCTGTTCTGCCAGCCGATAGATGTGGTCCATCTATCAGCTAACAGATCAGAAGGCCGCGCCCATTGGCGGAAAGCTGGGAAACACCGGCAACCGCATCGCCACGAAAGAAAGGAAGTAAGTCTATGGGTTACAATCGTTATATGAGCGGAATGTCCTGCGGTGGTCTGGTCACAGGGGAAGCCTTGACCGACGATCAACTGCGCTCCGCCGTGCCCTCGATCTTCGCAACCGAAGCCCACGAAAGCCGGTCTGACCGCTTTGTTGTGGTGCCGACAATCGACGTTCTGACCGGACTGCGTAAGGAAGGGTTTGACCCATTCTTTGCTCAGCAGGCCAACACCCGCATTGAAGGCAAAGCCGAGTTCACCAAACACATGCTGCGCTTGCGCCACCGCTCAATCACAAATGCCGAAGGCGAAGCCTTTGAAATCATCTTGGTCAACGCCAATGATGGAACCAGCAGCTATCAGATGGTGCCGGGTTTCTTTCGGTTTGTCTGCGCTAATGGCCTGATGGTTGGCGACAGCTTTAACGAGGTGAAGGTGCGCCATTCTGGTGACGCCATTCATGAGGTGATCGAAGGCGCATACACTGTTTTGGAAGATGCGCCCCATGTGGCCGAGCAGGTTGAAACCTTCAAAGGTATCTCTCTGGACGACGCCGAGCGCAAGGTGTTCGCGGAAGTGGTGCATGAACTGCGCTTTCCCGAGGCTCACAAGGAAGATGGAAAGCCCGCGCCGGTTCAGGCTGACGCTCTGTTGAGAACCCGCCGCAATGCCGACCGCCTGACCGATCTTTGGACCGTTGGCAATGTTCTGCAGGAGAACGTCATCAAGGGCGGGCTGCATGGTCGCGTCAAGGATGGCAATGGCCGCACACGCCGACAGCGCACCCGTGGCGTCAAAGGCATCGACCAGAACAAAGCTCTGAACCGGGCAGTCTGGTCTCTCACTGAAAAGATGGCAGAGCTGAAGGGCGTAAGCCTCGCAGCCTGAAGAACAGCGCGCGGCTCGATCCGGGCCGCGCATACCCCCTGACTCGGAGCAGAGACCATGCAAAATGAAATCGTCAACACACCCGCACACGAGCGTTTCAACAACTTGCCGAAAGGCGACAAGCTGGACCAATTCGAATGGTTCGAAATCATGCCGTGCCGAAATGATGAAAGCGAAGGGTGCGCCGTCCAGTGCGAAGCCGGAGAGGTCGAGTTTTGGAGCATTTACGGCCGGAAGAACGAAGGCACCAAAGACGCGCCGGAGTTTCTGGCGATGGCAGTCCATGACGCATGGGATGCCAAGGCGATTGTAAAAATCGCACGCCAGATTGCCACGGAAACCGGCAAGGGCTTCTTGGCTGGTGACGTCGCCTATGGGCAGTTTCCCCGCCAGAGCGGTCAGCTCGTGCCAGTGACCGAATTCATTGAGATTGCCGAGGCTCTGACATTCGCCATCCACGAAGCCAACGAAAGCGAGATTCCTGACGAAGACCAGCGCGTAGATGATTTTGACAATCATCCGCTGGCCGCGTTGCGCGAGGCGTTTGTCGATTATTCCGACTATTCGGGATCTGATCAGCTCGACCCTTACCAGCCCGAAGCCACCACCCACTGAAACATTGCAAAGCCGGGAGGCCGCTAAAGCGGCCCCCGCCATTTGCCCGATGGAGAGCAGAAATGCAGCAGCTTGATTTGATACCGATGGCCCCAAACGAGAAAGGAACACCAGGCGCAAACTGGTGGGCCGGTGCCTGGGAATGCCGGAACTACGACGGGTTTTTTCAAACCCGTGAGCAGGGCCGGGGACCGTGGAAATTCGTGATCTACGGGTTTGGCGATGACGATGTTTCCGTCTACGGCGTCAACCCGTTTGGTGGGCTTGTCCACCAGAGCGTGCCCATCGACGGGCAGGATCGCATCACCATTCTTGGCCGCAAATACGGCCGGGACAACTGGCAGCACTAAGCCGGGCGAAGCCCGAAAACTGAAATCGAGAGGACAGGCAAATGTATGCCCATTGTTTCCGTTCTGGACACATCGAGCTTTCCGCACATCCCGACATCGAGGGCGGGATTTGTATCGGGGAAGGAACAGAGGACGAGCTGGCCCGCAAACTGGATGGACGCGCCCGCATGTCATGGAATGACACGTGGTTGATCCCCGGAGTTCCGGAGGCCGAAACCGGGGATGCGGCCTTAGACGCCACCATTCGGTTCAAGACCCGGATGGACGAACCTTTGCCCGAGGCCGGATAGGTGCGCCACCAGCTCACCTTGCCGGGGCTCGATCAGCCGCGCCGCGAGCAGCGCGTTTTGATGCACGCGGCTGATGTGGGTCAAGCCCCCGATATGATGCCCGGTTGGCGAACTGCCAAGGGTGGGCACTTCATATGCGGTCAGTGTGGTCATGACGCCGGATGGAGTTTTGACATGACCGATACTGAAATTCGGCGGGGCATTCCGTGCCCGGTCTGCAACCACGAAAAGGAGGATTCCGATGCTTGAGAAATGTGTTCATCACACCATCGACATTGCTGTTGCCGGTGCCCTTCTGGTGGCAGCAGTTGCAGCGTTTTGCTGGCACGTGGAACAGCGCGCCACTATCGAGGTTTGGAAGTCTGACCGTGCCGCCCGACTGACCGTCGCGCGAGACTGACCCCGCCCTTTCAGCGCGTCCAGTTCTTGCTATCATCGACCATCCGGGCGAGGTCCGGATAGCCCGCGCCGCATCGGTTGTGCAGGGCCAGCCCGTCCTTTTCACGGTCGCATGTTTTGGCGATGATCTTCAGTGCCGAGGGCAGCGGCGTGTCAGCACCGACCAGCTCAATGAACCGCTTTTTCGGGTACTGCCCGTACCGCCCGCAGGTCTTGCAGTTGATCCGGACCAGCTCAAACGGATAATCCCAAGCCTTCACAACGTACAACCCTCGGTAGTGCTGTTGTCACGCGGTCTGAAAAACTTCAACCTTTCCATTCTCAGCATCTATCCCACGGGACCGCTCAGAGCCAGCGTTAAGGCCGCGCGCTCGGTCCCCGCTCGCGCCACCCAGCGCGAAGCCGCGCGACTGCCACTGTGCTAAGATCCCGACCGAGAGACCCTAACCTGACATGCGACGGTCGGTCAGCTCGTCGGGTCGCGCGGCTGAAGTTCAGCCAACTCGTCGGCACCCGCCGCCAAAGCGTCGGGAAGTTGAGCGCGCCCAGGCGCGCGGAAAATGCAGATCGCATTTAACGTGCCGGAAAGTGACGGGCGCTGTTCGGGCAGCCCACGCGTTGCGTGATTGCCCTGCGCCAGTCCACCGGCACCCACGCCTGTTTAAGGAAAAGGGGCGGAACCCTTTTCCCGGCGTGGAAATTTACTCCTAGAGCAAAGTTACTCCGATCACGATTTGAGAAAATACGAATTTCTAAAATCCCATCGGTTTACTCTTGGAGATTATGACAGGATAAGGTAGTTGTGTTACAAATCACAAATACAACCTGAGGTATAGATTGAGCAAGCCAGCCGACACCACTGTCTTTTCTGTTCGATTGCCGTCAGATGCCTTGGAGCTTTTGGAGGGGGCCGTGACTGCGCTCGGAGCCAAGAGCCGCAACCAAATCATCCAACGACTGATCTATCGTCTGATCGGGTATCTCGATCCTGACCCCGCTGTTGTGGGTCTCTGGCAGAAGCACTTGCGGCAGGTTCAGGGTGGATACACCAACCTCAATCAACTGGCGAAATCGGCCAAGCGCGGCACGGTGATCTGGACGGATGACGACCGGCGCGATGTCGAAAATCTCCATCGTGCGATCATCCAGCACCGGCAAGACCTGAAAGCGCTGATCACAGCGGCCCGCCGAAATCGAGAACCGGAGGCCGCCATTCGCCGGATCTTGCGCGACGATGATTGGACATCTGAAGTATGAATGTCGCGGCTCGCAATCTGACAGCAGGGGATTTCCTGGAGCTTGCCTTCCGGGAAGCGCAGAAGGGTATCGATCGATCCAAGCAGATCAGCCTGCAGCTGCAGACCGCCAAGCGCATGAAGTTCATGATCTCGCGGGCCTCATCCATCAAGGCGCGGCTGGGTGCTGTGGTCGGAAAGCCCGAGGCGGTTGTGAAACACGTCCGCAAAGGTGGGGTGAACAACGCCCATGAGCTGCGCCGCCAGATCAGTTACCTGACCGTCCGGGCAGAGGGTGTTTTGGACATCCGGGACAATGGCGTGACCCCGCTTGATGCGGATCAGGTCAGGGATTTGATCGAGACCTGGGCGGAGGATTTCAACGGGAAAACCAACTACGGTTACACCCGTCACATGATCGTTTCTTTTCCCGAAGGCACCTATCCGGACGCCGCGCATGAGGCGGGCTTGGAGTTCGCGGACCGTCTGTTTGGAAGCAGAGATTTTGGCGATACCTGGGACTACCTGACAGTGTTCCACAACGACACCGATAACCCCCATGTCCACATCGTTGTGAACAACCGAGGCGTCGAGCATGGGCAGTGGCTCGCTATGGGCATGAGCAGCGAGATGAACATCGACGTTCAGCGCGCCATCCAGGTTGAGGTTGCCGAAGGATACGGCATTGAGCTGACCGCGACGACCCGCCTTGAGCGCGGTTTGCGGCAGGAAGTGGAGACAGACACGTGGAAAGTTCAGGCCGGACTGTCACTTGTTGAAAGCACCCCGGAAGTCGAAGTTACGGCCCGTGACAGGGCTGCGGATGTGATGACTTTATCCATCGCAAGAATGTCCGATCTGTTTGATGAGCGCGCCAACGCCATCAGCGAAAGGATCGAAGAGTTTGCCATCAAGCTCATTGAAGGAGAAGAACCTATGGTATCGAGAATGGAACATCTACTGGATCAGGCCCATCATTTTGATGATTACGGTGAGCCGGGAGGCCCCGAATACAAGTCGCCTGAGCTGATGCACGAGCTGCGTCAGCACATCGCATTAGGCGGCGATGAGGAAACAATCAGCCCCGATCTGAAGGCCCGTGTAATCCAGCATATTGACGATCACCAGCATATCGCGGAGAGCGGTGGAACCCTCTCGGCGATGGCTGATATTGTCGATCATAAAGTCTATCAATCCTCCGAAGACTACTCGCCGCCAGCAGTTCGCTATGACGCCTACATGCGCGATACGCTGGGCGAGGATGCCAGTGACAATTGGTCGAAGAAGTCCGCCGACATCCTGCAGTCCATCGAGAAAATGGAAGGACTGGCGCGTGAGGTTGAAGATCCCCATCTGCGCGTCTCAATGGATATTCAGATAGGTGAGCTGAAAGGCGACGTTGCGAATATGCGGCCCAACGATCCTGACCTGCAAGCCTTCATCATGGAGGACAGGCGTTATTCAACGCTGATGGACACCGCTGAGATGGATACCTTGGATTATCCGCAAGCCGAGCAATGGGTCGAGATCCGCAAGGAAGTCACTGACACGGCCAGCAGCTACGGCCTAGACGGCGAGGCGTTTGTTGCCCGTTTTGGCAACCATCACAACGTCACATTGGGAACGACTATGGAATGGCGTAGCGACGATATTTCGACCGCAGCGGCCCACTTCCAGGCTCAAGGTTTGCCGGACAGCCAGGACCGCGCCGAGGCCGTTGTTGATGAGCTGCACCAAATAGCCTCTACCAAGATCATCGCAATTTCTGAGGAACTTTCGGACGTTCACGCCCATGCAACGCACCCGCTCTTGCAAGGGCGCGGCGACGATACCGGTCATAGCTTGGAGGACGATGACGGACACAGCTTATAAGGATTACACCCGGTCTGCCTGATGAGCGCGCCAACGCCATCTGCAGGACCATCACAGAGTTATCCATCAACTCGAAAAGGAAAAACTATGGTTTCGCGTACAGACTATCTTTTGAACGAAGTCGAACACTTCGCACCCTATTCCAAATTTGATCAATCCGCCCCGCGTGAAGATCGTGTTTCTGAGCAGATTGACATCATCACGAAAGAGCAACGGAGTCTGGGGTATGACAATGCCGCCATCGGTGGGCGACTGGCTGACATCGAGGACCAGGCTAACCGCCGTGTTGACGAACACACCGCCCAAGCTGATCTGGTCGAAGAACTGAAGATCGAACTGGAAGCCGCCGAGAGGTCAGGGGAACCAGTTAATCAGGGCGACATGCAGGCTTTGGTTTCCCGTCATATGACCGACGCTCAGGAATATGACCTGTATCACCCCTACTATTCGTCGCTCGCGGATCTGAGTGGTGACAAGGATTTTCAGGGTTCGGATGACTACCAGTCGCCCGGTGATCGCTATGTTCAGTATATGCAATCCGCTCTGGGGCAGGCCGGTTTCGAGAATTATGAAGAACAAACCAAAGACATCGTGAAGTCTATCGAGAACATGGAGGCTCTTGCCCGAGAGGTCGAAGATCCGCACTTGCGCGCCAAAATGGACGTCCAGATCGGAGAGCTGAAGGGCGATGTTGCTGAACTGCGCCCATACGACACCGACCTACAGGCGTACACTGTTGCTGATGACAGTTACACCACATCCATGAATGCAGCCGAGTTGGACAACCTGGACCCGACAGAAGCCGAAAAATGGCTGGCTGTGCGTGATGACATTGTGGCAACCGCCAACAGCTTCGGACTCGATGGAAACAAGTTCCTGGCCCGCTACAACGATCATGACAGCGTTTCAGTCGGCACAACGGCGACTTGGAAAGACGCGGATGTTTCCACCGCTGCTGCCCACTTCAACAGCCAAGGCGTTCCGGACAGCTACGAGCGCGCCGAGGCCGTTGTCGGTGAGCTGCACCAGGTTTCGTCCAGCAAGATTGCCGCCGTGTTGCAAGAGATTGCCCATACCCGCGAACAGGCCACCCACATCCATGAAGATGAGGGGCACAGCTTGTAGGGGCTACGCAGAAGGTACTTTTGATGCAGCAGGACCAGTTTCAGGCTTGGTGCAAAACAGGGCGGTATGGAAGTTGCCGAACGGGATGTGTTGAAAACCGACCCTTCGCGGCACCTTGCCTGAACTGGTAAGACGCGGACAAAAGGTAAATTCGCTGCGTTCGCACCAATGGCCGCTTGTTTTCTCTTCGCTGACGTCAGAACATTCCGTGCGCGAGTGGAGCTTTAAAGCCAGGTGTGGCGTAATTTGCAGCGGTCGCGCCATCAATGTTCATCTGGATAGCGCGACCTTTGATATCTAACAATTGCCCCTCGATCTGCGGTGCGAGACTGGAACAGGCCATAGCTTCAACCGCATAATATTTTCCAGTGTCTTGGAATAGATGCCGCTGACCCGACTGCTACAGATAGACCCGGTCCTCAGAGGTTTCATCGTCTTAGCTTTCCGATTTGACACCAGTGTATTCGGGCAGATAGCGCGGGGGCATTGGTCCTTTGTTCCGGCCGCCCTGCTGCATCTGTTCCCAGCCATGAGACAAGATGCCGACCGAGCGGGAGAGACAGAAAAAACCGCGTGAAAGCGGCGGTGGAAAACCCAGCTCGCAAAAGATAACCGCCGTGGCCCCATCGATATTCATTGCGATCTCAGTACCGCGCTTGCGTCCGATTTCCGCCTGAACGGCCTCACCGATGTCGGCAAACCGCCCATCCACCGTGCCAGACTTTGCGGCCTCGCGTACGAGTGCCATCAACCTTGGTGCACGGGGATCGACGGGCTTGTGGAAACGGTGTCCAAAGCCCGAGACAATCTTGCCATGTTCCTCGCGCCAAGCGGCGATACCGTCGCGGACGGCAGTTTCCTGTTCAGCGCCGTCATCGATCCGTTTGGCGACGTCAAAATAAAGTTCGGCGCATTGTTCACCTGCGCCGCCATGCACATCACCCAGCATGTTGACCCCGGTGGCAATGACGTTGTTAAGCCCCAGCCCACAGGTCGCGGCCATACGAGCGGCGGCAATCGAAGGCGCTTGCGGACCATGATCCACGCCTGCCACCAGCGCACATTCAAAAAGCGCCGCCTGTTCTGGCGTTGGCATATCGCCCCGCACCATGAGCCAGATCATCTGAGCAAAGCTGACAGACCCAATAAGATTCTGGATCGGGTGGCCGCGAAAGGCGATCCGCCCAGGAGCCATGTCGATAATTGCAGTGCGCCACCAATGGCGCATGTCATCGGCATCTTTGGGTTCCGAGGGGGCCGTCATATCGCGCCTTCCTTTGCCAGTTTTTCTATGTCTTCTGGTGAAAGTCCCAACTCACCCCAGATTTCAGTGTTGTGCTGCCCCAATGTGGGCGGGGGCGCATCGACAGTGGGTGCGCTGCCGTCCAGTTTGATCCCGGTCGTGGCCACCTCTATGTCTCTTCCGACGCCGGGGACGTTTTCAAACTGACTGAGGAATCCACGGTCTGCAACTTGCGGCATTTCCAGTACTTCCGGTACTGTCAAAACCGCACCTGACGGTACGCCGATACTATTGAGCTCCTTGGCCCAGTCGCGCGGTGGGCGGGTCTTTAGCACCGCCTCAAGCTCTGCTTTCAAGGCCAGTCTGTTGCGTTTGCGATCCTCACGCGTGGCATATTCAGGGCGTTCGCGCAGCGCGCCCAATCCCAGATGGTCCGTCAGAAGCTCCCATTGCTGGTCCTTGTTTGCGGCGATGTTGATTAACCCGCCCTCGGCCTCAAACGCACCAGAAGGCGCCGAAGTGGGATTCTCATTGCCGTTGGCGGTCGGAATGACTCCCGCGATAAGATAGTTCGACACCACCCAACCCATTGTCGCCAGCACCGATTCCAGCATCGACACATCAATGAACGTTCCGCGCGGATTGGCGTTTAGGGCAGAAGAAATCGCGAAGGCTGCGGTGATACCGCCCACGGTGTCTGCCACCGGATATCCAACCCGCAATGGCGCGCTTTTGTCATTCCCGGTAATCGACATTACACCCGAAGTGCCCTGGATGATCTGATCATAGGCCGGGCGGCGAATCCATGGGCCCTCCTGGCCAAAGCCGGAGATGGCACAGTAAATCAGCGTCGGATTGACCTCCTTTAGCGTCTCGTAGCCCACGCCGAGGCGCGTCATAACGCCGGGCCGGAAGTTTTCCACCACCACATCTGCCGTTTCGACGAGTTTCAGAAAAATCTCTCGACCCCATGCGTTCTTCAGATTGACCGTGACCGATTTCTTACCCGCGTTCTGGGCCAGAAAGGACACACCCATGTTGGCCTTGTTCAGCTCTGGGTCAGCCCCCAGTTGGCGGGCGAGATCGCCCCGTCCGACGGCCTCGACCTTGATGACTTCGGCCCCCAAATGCGCCAGATGGTGACAGCAGAACGGACCGGCCAGCACATTGGTCAGATCAAGGACACGAATGCCTTTAAGCGGTGACTGTGCCATTTATCCTCGACCCTCATGTACAACCTTGGCTGCGGTGAAAAACTCGCGGCAATAGCTGCCTTTTTCCGGCGCGCCAAAGGATGATCCTTTTCGACCCGTAAACGGGGCGTGGAAATCCATGCCTGCAGTGGGCAGATTGACCTGGATCATACCTGCCTCAGCGTGCTGCGAGAAATGGTCGATCTTGGCCGTATCCCGAGTGACGATGCCCGCAGACAATCCGAATTCGCAGTCGTTGGCGGTGGCAAGGGCGGCATCATAATCTGGAACACGTAACACAGCGGCGATGGGCCCAAATATCTCGTCACGCGCGACGGCTGCCTGTGGTGACACATCGGTAAACAGGGCCGGAGCAAGGTAATGTCCGGGAGTATTCAATCTGACATCGCTGCCTCCTGCAGCAAGCGTTGCGCCGTTCGCCACGGCTCCCTCGATGTAGCTTTTGTCGATGGCCAGCTGCGCCTCACTTGCCACCGGGCCGATTTGCGTATCCGGCGCACGCGCATCACCGATCCTGAGATCATTCATCGCCGCGCAAAGACGATCCACAAATGCGTCGTGTATCCCTTCTGTGACGATCAGGCGGGATGAGGCCGTGCATCGTTGGCCGGTTGAGAAAAAGCTGCCCAGTAATGCGCAGTGAACCGCCAGATCCAGATCCGCATCATCCAGCACAATCAATGGGTTCTTGCCCCCCATTTCAAGCTGCATTTTGGCCCCGCGGGCGAACAGCGCAGCCCCCATATTGCGACCGACAGGTGTCGAGCCGGTGAACGTGACCCCAGAGACTTTGGGATGTGTAACGATCGCCTGCCCAACCTCACGGCCTTTGCCCATCACAAGGTTGAACACACCCTCGGGCAGGCCCGCACGGGAAATGATGTCGGACAGCATCCATGCCGATCCGGGCACCAGTTCGGCAGGTTTGAACACAACCGTGTTGCCATAGGCCAGGGCGGGCGCAATTTTCCATGCCGGGATCGCCAGCGGGAAATTCCAGGGCGTGATCACGCCTACGACGCCAATCGGTTCGCGCAGAACTTTAAGAGACACACCTTCGCGCAAAGATTGATAAGTATCGCCCGTTGCACGATATGCTTCGGCCGCGAAGTATTTGAACAGATGCCCGGCGCGATGCGCTTCGGCCTTGGCCTCGGGCAGGGTTTTGCCCTCTTCACGGGCCAACATGTCGCCCAACTCGTCTACACGGGCAAGGATTTCCGACCCGATCCGGTCCAATGCATCGAACCGGACCAGTGGCGATGTCGCGCGCCATTTCGGAAAGGCGGCAGCGGCGGCCTCGATCGCATCGGCAGTCTGCGCGGCACTGGCCTGCGCATAATCACCAATCGTGTCGTTCAGGTCAGACGGGTTGATGTTTGGAACAGCACCACTGCCAGCGGCCCATGATCCGGCGATATAGTTGGGAAATGGGTCTGAAGTCATAGCACTTCCTCAAGGACTGGACGCCACCCGATATCTTCATGCCGGTGGTCCACAGTGTTCACGTAAAAATAGGTCGGGCCATGATAGCCCCGGCAGACCCGCCCGTCTGCACGGCTGGCGACGGGTTCGGCCGTCCAGCTGACCGCCCCAAACCAGTTCCACACACGGTTATGTGGCGAGGTCAGATGATCCGGGCCAAGCGGGGCTGCACTGTCGGCCGGATTCGGTCGAGGCGCGTTTGACGCGCCGCCGCCACCCACCAACGCATCCCATTCATTGGGCCGGGTTGCCCCCTGATAGGGGTCATCACAGGGCGTATCACCGCCGGTCAGCAACCGGCAGCGAAACGGTCTGCCATCAATCGACACGGCCTTTCCAAAGACAAACCCTGCATCATCCAGATCCTGCCAGCTGATGCGGCTCATAAGCATCCGGTCGGCGACCATCAGCCGAGATCTCACGTCCTGAAACACATGCCAGTTCAGGCGTTTTGTCGGGTCCTTGGGGCTGTCCGTGAGCGCCCAGTTGTCCCAATCCGGGTCACGTTCAAATTCCGGGAGGTTACCGGGTTGAAGACCCTCGTAAGGGCAAAGCGCTGCAAGATCCGTGATCCAAGGCCGGGTTGCCGGGGCAAGGATTTCTCCTGCATGTGATAGCCCGCCCATTTGACGGGTTCCGATATACTCCATCATTGCTCCGCCACCGGCCCAGTCACAGGTCGCGTGCGGAAGCGGCGCAGAATCCGGAACAGCATTTCCGCCGACAGGAATTCGGTGCGCTGTGAGGGATCAAGCGGTGGTGAGACCTCGACAATGTCCAACCCGCCCAAGGGGGCCTCGGCCAGTCCATCCAGCAGATCGTAGTATTGTCGCGGTGTAATGCCGCTGTGCACGATGGAGCCTGTGCCGGGAAGGTAGCCGGCGTCCATAGCGTCGATGTCGATTGAAAGATAGAGCTCGTCGCAGCCCTGCATGGCATGTGCAAGCGCCTGACGCACCACCTCGGCCGCGCCGAGTTTTTGCACCTCGCCAGATGAAAACACCCGTCCGCCCTGCTCTTCGATAAGTGCAAGATCGCCGCCATCGACCCAGCCCGTGATGCCGATCCAGACCATATTGGAGACATCGATGTTGGGCAGTTCGGAAATCCGGCGCGCGTTGGTTGCATGGTTGTGGCTGCCCCACGCCCCCAGCCGGTCGGAGAAATCGAGATGACCATCGATCTGGATATATCCGAAGCGCGCGTTTGGCGAACGTTTGGTCAGCCCACGGGAATAGCCCAGACAGGCCGGGAAGCTGTTATAGTGATCACCGCCCAGTGCCAGTGGGATCGCCCCGGCAACGGTCAGCGTTTCGATCATTGCGGCGATGGCTTCGGTTGTTGCGTCAACGTCCTGCGCTGTGATCTCTGCGTCGCCGCAATCGATCAGCCAATCGGTTGCAGGCACGGTACGGCGGCTTGTATCGGGATCAAAGCTGGCTCCCTGCGGACGCAAAGATTGCAGAAGACTTGTCGCCCTGCGCAATGCTTCGGGGCCGAACCTTGTGCCAAGGCGGCTGGAATGTGTCCAGTCGCTCGGCATGCCGACCACGCCGATCTTATCGGGACCGACCTCGTCCACGTCGCGCAAATGCCCATCAAACAGCCGATATCCCGGTTGTGACAGAGGCGGGTGAAATGTGGTATTCGTTGCAGTCATGTCAGTACATTTTCCTTGGGAATTGGGCGCACCGGTCGGTCAATCCCAAAACCGAGGCGCGCATAGATGAATGCCAGAAGAGCCGTGACCATCAGTCGTTGGCCAACCTTCACCACACCCATTCCGGGCCTGCTCGGGTTCAGACCGGTCAACATGATGGCACTGACCTCGTGCTGTCCCAGGGCGCTGAGCCATTGCACCACTGTATCAAGGTCGCAGCCTCCCAAACGGGGCCGATCACAAAGCGCGCTGAGCGATGTTTCAAACACGGACAGATCAAACTGCACACACAGCGGCTTTGATACATCCCGCCACCTGGAAAACGCGGCAAGCTGCGCGGCAGTGTTTTGGCTGCAGGTCGTGCCACCCCCGTTTGGCAGGGGCGATACATGAAAGTCGCGCGCATCATCTGGCGTACCGCCAAGCTGCACAGTCTGACACTCAGGCAGCGCGCTCTGCACTGTCTTGGACAGGCGATCTGACCCACCCAATATTATGGCGCAGGCACCATTGCGGCTGACATGACGCGTTGCCGCCTTCAATGCCGCATGGATCGCGTCCTCGGACCCGCGCGCGATATCTCCGAGGTCACATAACCGCTCGTGTAGTCCGTCGGTGCTGATGTCTTGACGTGCATCGATATCTACGGGGTGACTGAATTGCGGGTTTGCGTGCCAACCGAAATAGACCGAGGTCTCGCGCAAGGCACGCGGCGCCAGGGATTGCCCAGCATGCGCTGCGCTTGTGTCTTCAAACGGGACACCCAGTACCGCCAGATCGCCGGACCTGACATCACCGATTGCTTTGGTCTGCGCACGCATGAATGACAGATGCCCTGCCATGCGTGGCAATGGAGCCGACCTTAAAGGCATCAGCCTACTCCTCTCTCAAGGCGCTCAGTCACCGCTTGCAAGATCGACAGTGCCGCGAGGGTTTCAGTTCTGCCACGATTGTCCAATTCCGGGGCAAGCCCGAAAACGGCTGCAGCGATGATTTTGCCGGCGGTGGCGTCGATTCGCGCGATCATCTGTTCCGGCGACAGCCCGGTCAGGCAACGTGGTTTCGATACCCAGTTGGCCGCAAGCTGTTGTAAATCCACAGATAGGATGACCGGTTGAGTATGGGGCAGATCGCCCGCATTTTCCCCTGCGACCGGAATGACAGGAACATCCGTACCCGTGGCATTTTTTGCAGCGCTGCCAAGTGCCTTCAAACCGCTGGAATCACCGCCAACCAGCACCATGCGCGCACCGGTTTCCAGAACCGCCTCGCATTGTGCAATGACTGCGGAAAAGTGCTTGTTCGGCTCAAGCGGAAATACGTTCACATCCCCCAGATCAATCGCGTTTTCCGGGGGCTTTCCGGGACGGGAGGCATATCGCAACTGCCGTGCGAGGTAGCGTTGCCCTGCCGCTGGTCGATCGAGATTGTCACAAAAGTACCCTGCCATCGCAACCTGCCCGGGCACGAGATCTTCCAGATCGCCAACAGATGCGCCCAGAAAACTTGGGATTGTGTCGAACCGTATGTGCGCCGCTTCACCCATCGTGCAACGCCGCGTTTAGGGTTTCGATGGCCGCCAGTTCCGAAATACCCCGGGTATCGAGCGCAGGCGCAAGGCCAGTGATCGCAATCGCCTGCCAGCTACAGGACATTGAGCCGATAACGGACACCAGCGTTTCGGGCTTCATACCGCCGGGGTTAAGGCCGACGCACCCTGCTGCATGCCCCAGATCAATGACCGATATGTCAATCCAGAGAACAGCGCGCTCGGGAATGTCATAAAAGTCGCCGCGCCCTTCATCCAGCTGCCGGGCGGTACACCAGGCCATCGAGCGCTGGTCGATCTGATCCCATACATCGGCAGGCTGCTCGCCGTTCAAACCCACCCAGATCGTGTTTGCAGGCCGCGCCGCAACATCACCCCGGGCGAGCGGCATGGCCGCGACAACCGGCAGGTCAGGCAGGGCCCCCAGCACTGCCGAGGCAACTTCTGATGCGCCACCCAGAACAACTGGCACAACGCCGTGATCCACCATCTGCGTCACAAGCTGCATCAAAGTGACGGACCAATCGCCCGACAGGTTCAGATTTCCAATATCCCGGCCATTTACAGGCAGACCGGTCCCAAGCTGTTGTGACATCCTGCGCAGCGCATCCGGTGCCAGTGAGGCCCCGATACGCGGCCCGCTATCGACTTCGCTTGGAACACCCAAAACCCCGACATTGCCCGCCTCACATTGCGAAAACTCGCCAAAGGGCAGACCGGCATATCCGGTCATTATCCATCGTTTTTGTGCATTATTCATCGTCAGATACCTTCACGAAATGCGATTTCAAATTGCGCCCGAACTCGCTACACATGGGCGCGGAACTGCGTCGAAAGGTCTGCCTATGCCCAACAAACCCCAAGCCCCGGACACAAATGGTGGTGTCGAAGCGGTTGAACGTGCATTGCGTGTTCTGGACAGCTTTGAGCCCGGCGATGCGGGTCTTTCTCTGAAAGAGGTCGCGGACCGCAGTGGTGTCAACAAAGCGACAATCCTGCGTTTGAGCGTCTCGCTGGAAAAGTTTGGCCATATTACGCGAGACGCCGAAGGCCTGTTTCACCTCGGGCCGTCTTTGTGGCGTCTTGGGTCCGTATTTCGTCAGAACCTGCGCATGGGGCCTATTGTGCGCCCGGTGCTGGCGGAACTGGTGAATGCCACGGGGGAAAGCGCGTCGTTTTACGTGCAACGCGGCAATTCCGGTGTCTGCCTCTACCGGGTCAACTCGCCTAGGCTGGCGCGCGATCACATTCAGGAAGGTGAAATCATTCCGCTGAACATGGGCTCGTCGGGCCGGGTGCTGGATGCCTATTCTATCGGGCAGGGCAAACAGGCCGCCAGAATCCGAGAGGCCGGATATTATCTCAGTCTCGGTGAACGTGATCCGGACGTCGCTGGTTTGTCGGTCCCGGTTCTTGGGTCCGAAGGCGAGCTGCTGGGTGCGGTCAGCCTGTCGGGTTTGCGGGTTCGCTTCGACGAAGCCGCCGTCGAGGGCTATCGCACTATGGTGCTTGATGCCGCCCGCCAGATCCGGACCGAGATCGGTGAAAGATAACGAGTCCATCATTTATCAACATTCTTGCTGCGGCCAATCAACTGCACGCCGATGAGCGCCGAGACTGACACGATAATTAGACAGGTAGAGATCGCTGCAATGGTCGGATCAAGCTGGTCACGCAGCGAATTGAACATGCGGCGGGTAATCGTGGCATTTTCCCCGCCCGAGACCAGCATCGAAATCACCACTTCATCCAGTGACGTGATGAAGGCGAGGAAGGCACCGGTCTGTATCGAAAATTTGACTTGCGGAACCGTCACCGTCCACAGGGCATATGCCCGCGATGCCCCGAGGCTACGCGCTGCCAGTTCCTGATCAAAATCATAGTTCTGCAAGCCTGACATCACGGTCACGATCACAAACGGCAATGCCAGCGCGGTATGGGCGATCACAATCCCGGCAAGCGTGTAGTTGAGCCCCAGCTTGGCATAAAGGCTGAACACGCCGACAGCGATCAAGATCACCGGTACGACAATGGGCATGATCACGAGGATCTGTGCCGAGTTTCTGATCCGCGGAGTGCAACAATGCAGGCCATAGGCACAAAGTGAACCCAAAGGTGTCGCAATCGCCGTAGTCAATGCCGCTGCTATCAACGAGGTCTTTGTGGCGCTCATCCATTCCGGCGAGGTGAAATAGGCCTCGTACCAGCGAAACGAAAACGACGTGGGTGGGAACTCCAGAAACGAGGCCCCCGAAAACGACATCGGGATCACGATAAGCGTGGGCAGGATCAGAAAGAACAGCACTGCAATGCCAACCACCGTCAGCCACAGCCCGTCAATTTTGCGTTGTCCGACTTGTTCCATTATTCCGATCCTTAGCGCATGAAGAGTTTGTCGAGGCCGAAGACCCGGTTCATCAACCAGATCATCGCCAGTGCAAGCAGCAGCAGGACAACGCCCAAGGCGGATGCGGCTCCCCAATTGGAATAGACCGTGATGGTGCTTTCGATCCGTTGCGCCAACATCTGAACACGGCCACCGCCCAGCAAAGCAGGTGTGACGAAGAACCCTAGCGACAGGATGAAAACCAGCACGATGCCGGCAAAAAGGCCCGGCAGCGACATCGGAAAAAACACTCGCCAGAATGCCCCGCGCGGGCTGGAACCAAGCCCCACAGCCGCCCGAACCAAGTCGGTATCAATGTTGCGCATGGTGGCGTAAAGCGGCAGAACCAGAAACGGCAGCATGATATGTACCATGCCAATGATTGACCCCGTGAGGTTGTGCGCCAGCTGCAGCGGTTCATCAATTATGCCCATCGACATCAGCGACGAATTGATGATGCCATTGCGCTGCAACAGCACCAGCCAGGCGTAGGTTCGCACCAGAACCGACGTCCAGAACGGGACCAGCACGAAAACCATCAGAATTGCAGCTGTTCTGTCCGGCAGCCGAGTCAGCCAGTAGCACAGCGGATACCCAAGCAGCACACAAATCACCGTCACGGCGATGCTTATCTGAAAGGTGACAACAAAGGTCCGTCGATACAGTGCGCTTTTGAAAATGCGTTCGTAGTTCTCCAAGCTCAACTCGCCGGCCGCATTGTAAAACGACAGCGAAGACAGCCAGAAAATTGGCAGAAACACGACGATCAGAATTGCTAGAACCGCGGGCAGCGAAAGGCCAAAAAATGTCAGGCGCTCACGGCGCTCTTCGGATTTGAGCGTGCTTGCGTTCTGAAGCGTCTGAGCTGTCCCATAAGACTCGGCGACGCTCATGATACATGCTCCGGTACGATGATTGTATCTTCGGGATGCAGGGCAAGGCCGATGCGCTCTCCCTTGGAGGGCAGACCCGTTTGGCCGGCGCGATTGGCAGGGACGCGTACATTGATCTGGCCCGCGCTGTCGTGCTGTACGATGACCAGAACGCTGTCGCCCTGATAAATGATGTCGCTCACCCGGCCAGACAAATCATTAGCAGTTTCAGGCACAGCGCCCGCGGTGACCTCCAACAACTCGGGGCGGATCACCAGGCGATGACCTCCACTGCCCTCGGCAATTGGTAAGCCGGACTTCAACACGCGCCCGCCAAGTTGTGCCGCGTTATTGGCCACGTTCACCGGCGCCGAAATGGATTCACCGATGAAATCCGCCACAAAGAAACTGTGAGGCTGGCGATACAGCCGCTCAGGTGTCTCAACCTGCTCGATCCGCCCATGGTTTACCACCGCGATCCTGTCTGACATCGTCAGTGCTTCGCGCTGATCATGGGTTACATAGACAACGGTCGCATCCAATTTTTCATGGAGCGCTTTCAGTTCAATCTGCATATGTTCGCGCAACTTCTTGTCGAGCGCGGACAGGGGTTCATCCATGAGGATGATCTGCGGCTCGAAAACCATGGCGCGGGCAAGAGCCACACGCTGCCGCTGGCCGCCCGACAATTGAGTGATACGTCGATCTCCATAGCCACCAAGCTGCACGGTATCCAGCGCACGCTCTGCGCGGGTCTTCTGTTCGCTTTTAGAAACCCCGCGGATCTTCAGCGGATAGGCCACGTTTTCAGCCACGGTCATGAATGGGAACAACGCATAGCTTTGGAAAACCATGCCGAGGCCGCGCTTATGGGGCGGCGTCGCAATCATTTCCTGACCGCCAAATCGGAGCGATCCGCCATCTGGACGTACAAAACCGGCCAGTGCCATCAAAAGCGTCGTTTTGCCCGAGCCTGATGGCCCAAGCAGTGTCAGGAATTCACCTGCAGCAATGTTCAGCGATACGTCATCGAGCGCTTTGACCGAACCGTAGGCCTTGCATAGGTTGGAAATGTCGATGGGAAGGGATTGGGCAGCAGGTGACATAGGGGCTCCTAACCTGACGAAAAAGGCGCAGCACGAGATGCACTGCGCCAAATTTGATTATTGCTGGATCAGCGTGTCGAACTCTTCGGTCAACTCACCCAGCTGGCCAATGTAGAAGTTCGGGTCGACCAGAAGCTGCTTGCCGTAGTTGTCGGGATGCGTGTTGACCTTGACCGCCATCTCTTCCGAGATAATGCTGGTATCGAATGCACCCGTATTGACCGGGCCCAGCGGCATTGTCACGGCCAGCCGCGCCTGCGCTTCGGCGCTCAGCAGCTCATTGATCAGGCGCATCGCATTTTCGACGTTCGGCGCGCCTTTGGGCACCAGCAAGCAATCAACATCCATCGTGCCACCATCGAATGCATAAGCAACGTCAATGCCCGATGCGATAACACTCTCCACGCGGTTATGGCCCATGTGGATCACGTCCACTTCTCCATCACGCAGCAATTGTGCGGATTGTGATCCGCCACGATACCAAACGGTGACCTCGGGTGCGATCTCTCCCAGTTTGGCCCAGGCGCGCGCGATGCCCTCGTCCGTAGCCAGAACGTCGTAAACTTCTGCCATAGGCACGCCATCGGCCATAAGGGCTGCCTCAAGGTTGTAGTTCACCTTGCCGTGCATGCCGCGCTTGCCGGGGAAGTTTTCCAGATCCCAGAACTCTGCCCAGTTGGACGGACCATTGTCGCCAAAGGCATCCTTGCGATAGGCAATCACCTTGGTGAAGTTGATGAAGCCGATGTAGTTTTCGTGGATCAGCTCCTCCGGGATACCCGTCGTGTCGACAATCGAATAATCAATCGGCTCAAGAGCACCTTCACGGCTGAGCGTCTCGCACGAGGGCAAGTCCTGCTCGGTCACATCCCAGGCGACGGCACCTGCTGTGATCTGTGCGCGCACGTCCTGGATGCCGTTTGTCGTATCTTCCTTGACCGTGACATTCAATGCGCTGGCTGCGGGATCCAGCATGGCGGAACGCAAGGCATCCTGAAAGGAGCCTCCCCATGATGCAAACACCACTTCGCCTTCGGCGAAGGCAGGTGCCGCCATTACCAAGCCGCCAGCCACAATACTGGCTGCAAGCGACAGTCTTCTCTGTTCTTTCTTCATGTCAGGCTCTCCCTAAAGTTTTGGTTGGTTACATGATCGGATTTTCTCTTCCTGGATATCGCGGCCTACTGGCATTAGGTCTCCAACCCAGTCCGCAATCAGGCGTGGCTGTTCGAGCATCAAGAAATGGCCGGTATCGGGCACCAGCTTGATCGTCGCTTTGGGAATCCGAGCGCGAAAGGCATCCAGCCAAAGCGACGAAGGGTAGGCCGCCACTGGTCGGCGCACTTCGTGCTCATCCAGCGAAGTCGACTGCAATATCGTAACCGGGCAGGTGAGGTGGTCGATGGCTGAACCAAAATGATCGCGATCCCATGCAGCCATCGCATGATAGTACGCGAGCAAAACCTCGGTTGGATATTGCGCAGCGCGGGTCACAAGATCGTGCTTTTGATCCTGGTCGAGATTATCTAGCATCATCGTCGCGAATGTAGCTTCCGCCCATTCTTGCTGCCCAAGCTGCCCAAGCTGTTCCTTCAGGCGCGCAACCGCTTCATCGGGATCTTCAGGCACGTTGCTGCCATCCAGCAAAAGAAGACTAGAGACGCGCGCTTGCCAATTCGCAGCCAGTTCGATTGCAATCCGCGCACCCATGCTATGCCCAACCAGAGCAAAGCGATCAAAACCCAGATCATTTGCATGGGCTATCACATGAGCCGCGCAATCCCTCAGGCTGACTGCCCCTTCCAAGGGCACGGCACCAGGGCTTCCAGGCAGCTTGGCAAGACCATTGTTTACACCATCTGGAAGGAGCGATGCGACGCCACTCCAGTCCTGCCATCCGCACGCCCAGCCATGAACGAAAAGGACGTTCATAGATGCTGCCGGATTGGGTACAGGACTGGAGCACATCGATTTCGCTCTATTGCTGAATCAGCGCGTCAAATCGCTCTTGCAGTTCCGCGAAGTTTTCGACGTAGAAGCTCGCGTCAATGACCACCTGGGTCTCCATGTTGTCAGGGGAGGCATTGTTTTTGGCTGCAAGTTCGGGCGGGATCAGCCCGGTTTCGAATGCCCCGGAATTCGCCGGGCCGTAGGAAATGGCCACTGCCATGCGGGCTTGGGATTCGGCCGACAGCATCTCGTTGAGAACAAGCATAGCGTTTTCGCGATTTGGCGCGCCTTTGGGCACCAACAAGCAATCAGCATCGGTCGTAGCCTGGTTCCAAGTATAGCCAACCGTTACTGCATCTGCATTGAGCGCTTCTGCGCGGCCGTTGCCAATATGAATGAAGTCGATTTCGCCATCAGCCATCAACTGCGCCGCTTGCGAGCCGCCCCTGTACCAGACCGTGATATCGGGAGCGATCTCCTCAAGCTTGGCAAAGGCCCGATCAACCCCGCCTTCACTACGCAGGACGGAATTTACCTCCGCCGGGTCGACACCATCCGCCATTAGAGCCGCTTCCAGTGCATGGGACACCGAGTTAAACATCGCACGCGTGCCGGGATAGGCTTCGGTGTTCCAGAAATCTGCCCAGGACTGTGGACCGTTTTCGCCAAATTTCTCAGCTTGCCAACCGATTACAAGCGAATAGGTCAACAGGCCTACCCATTCGCTGTCCACGAGACTGGTAGGTATGCCATCGGTCGAGACCACGCCATAGTCAATGGATTCCAGCGACCCTTCTTGCTTCAAACGAGCACAGTCGGACAATGCTTGTTCCGTGATGTCCCAGGCTACCGCGCCCGCTGTGATCTGCGCGCGCACATCCTGGATGCCGTTTGTCGTATCTTCCTTGATGGTTAGTCCCAGTTTTTTTGCGGCTGGGTCCAGCATGGAGTCCCGAAGTGCATCTTGAAATGATCCGCCCCAGGACGAAAACACCACTTCGCCTTCGGCAAAGGCAGACGTGGCCATGGCCAGACTACCGGCTACAAGGCCCGCAGTGAGCGTCAATTTCCGGTTATCTTTCATCATGTCGGGCTCCTCCCCTAATGCTGGTTGGCTTGCGGGTCCTCGACATGAGCGCGCCCGTCTTTCACCACCTCAACGTTTCATTCAGCAAAACCACATTTCATTTCTACTAGTTGTGATGCTGGAGCCAGTCAAGAATTCTTTTGACCCCGCCGGTTTCAACCTCCCGTTTTCGGAGCGTCAGAGTCGGGTGAAAAGTCGGGTTACGCCCTTATACTCTGTGTCCATCTCGCTTTGATCTTGCGCAATTTGGTATCGAGTGCGAACTTTTCCGTCCCCAGTTTCATAGCCACCGAGTGACGCATCTTTCGGGATCAGGCCGAACGCAATCTCTCACTCGCATACCGTTGGTCAGCAAATCTGAATGGCAGCTTCACACCATCTACGCCCCTTGATCCTGGCCGCAGCGTTGATCAATTTGGGCTCTCTCCTGCCGTTCTCTGCATATTGAAGTAAGGTCCGGTTCGGCCGCGTCCTGTTACCCCCGTCAAGTGAAGGCGCTACTTTCAGCCCGTTTGGCTTTCATTTTCTCCATCGCCATATCTTTCGCTGACCGACTTTTCCGCTTTGCGACCGTGCGCTGCGCATCAAATGCCGCCTGAAGTTCCTGGTCTTTTTCAGAAACCTCTTTCACCGGGGCAGGGGCCGGTTTCGCATCAGCCACTGCCTTTGCCGTATCCTTGGCCTGCTCTTCAGCAAGATCCAGGTGTGTCCCTTTGATCTTTGGCGTGTCGCCACCAAGGAACTGCATGAAATAAGGATCTTCGAAATATCGAATCTTGTTCGCAATCACGGGCATCTTGCCTTCGCGGATCAGCACAACCTCGTTTTCCGGCAGACGACCAACGTGCTCTGGCCGGAGCAGCCGAATGCCTTCTTCACGCTCTGATATGCTGCCCATTTCCATCTTGCCGAGTGCTCGAGACTTCGACTTGCTTATGACCGTTTTGTCCCCGATGGACCTGGACACATGTTCGCGTACTTCGGAATCCTCTGAGGCGGCAAACATCTGGGTTCCAGCGTTTGCCAGCATCGCCCGCACACCCTCGTGCCCATAAATGTCCTGTAGGCGCGACAGTGTTTGCGAAATCACCACGAGCCTGCCCCCGAACGATCGCATGGTGTCATAGGCTTCAACAACGCGCTCAAGATGGCCGAGGCGTTGGAACTCATCGAGCAGCATCAAAACCTTGAACGGCTCATCTTCGCCCGGCTCAACAGTTTCGATGGTGTTCACCAGATCGAGGAAGAACAGGCGAATGAGCGTCCGGAACTCTTTGACCTTTTTCCCTGGCACGGAAAAGTAGATCGAGCTGGGGCGCCGACGCAGATCTTCAAAGTTGATGTCATTGCCCTGCGTGGCTCTTGCTACCGACGGGTTGCGCCAGAGCTGCAGGCCGGAGTTCAACATAACCGAAATCGTTGACCGCAGGATTTTGGATTCTTCGGCTGCAAGATTCAGAAACTCATCTGCAGCTCGCGCATATCCAACTTCTTCAGCCATTTTCTCATAGTCCTTTTGCTTGGTCGTTTTGACCAGGCGCAGGACTTCGGAAATGTATGGCCGCTTTCTTTTGATCGCCAGCATCGCCATTGCGCAGAACATGCCTTCAACACCACCCATAAAGCCCTGCGCGGACGAGCTGGGCGTGTCGAACATCTGAGTTGCAACCTGAATCACTTCTTCCCATCGCCGGTCCAGATTGTCGGCACGTGCTGCGCGGCGCAGAGGGTTGTAGCTGTGGCTTTTGTCGGGGTTCTCGGGGTCGAACATAAAAACCTCATCGCCCATTGCTGCCCGACGCGCGCCGGTTGTCTGGAAAATCTCGCCCTTGATGTCCAGGACGACGCAAGACCCATTGAAACGCAGGACATTCGGGATCACAAAGCCGCTGGTTTTGCCCGAACCAGACGGGGCAATGAACATCGCGTGCGGCTTTTGGACACCGGGGCCGGGCTTATAGTAGATCGCGTTTTTGTCCTTTGGCTCACCAAATTTGGCAAACACGATTTCACTATCCAATTTGTCTTTGAGCTTCAGAACCGACGCATAGCCTTCCTGGACGAGCTGAGGGGCCTTTGCAAAGGTCGCATCACCGTATTTCGTTGAGGGACCACGCAGCGCAGCCGCCACAAATGCAAAGGTCAAAACACCCACTGCGACCACCGCCACCAGACCCATGATCTGCTGCGTCTCTGCAGGCTGTGCCATGAACTTCTCTGGGATCGCCCAGATGTCCAGCCCGCGAAAGCCTCTGGTGTTGATGTATTCGAGAGCCAGCCCGACCACCAACACCGCGCAAGCCGAGGTAGCGATAAAGCCCATAGTACCGGCTATCGCGACCTTCTTGCCTTTGGGTAGATCCTGAAACTCAGCCATCGGTCAGCTCGCGTTTGAAGAAGCACACGATGCCAAACTCGGCAGGTACGACGCCGACCATTTCCCAACCGTCTTGCCCGAGCTTCGCAAACTTCTCGCCTGCATTTTCCTCTACCCGCATCAAGACATTACGATACTCAAATTTTTTCATTCTATTTCTCCTTCAGATAAGTTGATCAGCGGTCATCAGGGGTGGGAAGATCACTCCGTTGACCTTCCGTTCGTCACCGATTTTCTTCATGTGAACGATCATGTGAATGGTGGCCCGGATGTCATCGACCACTTCTGACTTTTGAACGGTCGGAGATCCGCGACGCACCATCTTGCTCATACGTCCAATGGCATCTACTGGTGAGTTGGCGTGCATGGTACAAACAGAACCATCGTGGCCGGTGTTCACCAGTTCCAGGAACATATTTGCGTCGTCGCCCCGAATTTCACCGCAGACGAGGCGGTCAGGCCGTAACCTCAGCGCCGATTCCAGCAGCTTTGTTGGTGATCGAGGGCCATCTTCTTCGGAACGGTCAGCAAGTAGATCGACAGAATTGGGTTGCTCGATGTCCAGCTCGGCCACTTCTTCAATCGTCACGATCCGTTCGCCAGGATCGACGCGCTTCAGCATTGCATTGAGAACAGTGGTTTTGCCAGACGAGGTGCCCCCGGCAATGATCACGTTCCATTTGCTTAGCATCGCAAGGTCGGCCAGCTCGTCAAAGTTCATTGTTCCGGCAGCGAGAGCAGCCCGAGCCTTTTCAAGCGCGCTGTGATCATTGTTTTCTGCCAACGCCGCCTCTTTGCTGGCGAAGCTGAACGCGCCCAGATCGACGGTTTTCACGCGGAGCAGGCGGATCGCCACGGACCCCACGCCGGTTGTTGCTGGCGGAATCACAACCTGCACCCGCGCTTTACCCTGCTGTGTCGGCACGTTGGCCGTCGCAATCGGCTTCTTTTCTCCGAATGTCACATCGCTGAATCCGGCCACGCAGCGCCCGATGTTTTCCACATCATCTCTGTTCAGAGTAATGTCTGTCCTGGTCATGTGTGTTGTGCCCATTTCTTCGACCCAGACCGATCCGTCAGGATTCACAGAAATTTCGCTCAGGCTTTCATCGTGCAACAGATGCTCGATCTTGCCTGTATAGTATTCCAGAAGGCTATTGCCGTTCCGCCCGCTCATGTTCTTGTCCTTGGTAGAGCACTTTTTTGAACACTGGAGGTTGCCTTCGCTGCATCTCGGCTTTGCCTCGAACACGAAGGCATCCACATAAGATTCATTGCTTCCAAAAAGTGCTGAATTTGCTTCAAAAAAGGCCGCTACCGCACTCGATCATGCTGGCAGCGGCCGGAAAGACTGCTGAGGCGGTCGGCTCATTGGCTCGCGCTCAGAAGCTATCGAACACAACGTCGCGCTGCAGGATGGCGTTGATGCGACTGCCCTGATCGACAAAGACTGTCGGAGTAATGCGCAGGTATTCATCAAGCGCCGCTGCCGTAGCGTTCTGCAGGTTAGACCCCACTTGCGTTGCCAGATCAGTGCGAACCGAGTTGTTGCTATCGTTGTCAGAGACCAGTGCCACCGGCGCAATGCCGATGATGGACAACAGCGCTGCAGTTCCGAACCGTTTCCCAAAGTGTGTGTTCACCCTGCCGGTCGCACCAGTCCGGCCTTGACCGTCCGTACCAGCCGATCCGACCTGAGTTGACAGGCCGTCAGGCGTGATGACACGGCTCCAAACGATCATGATGCGCGTTTGCGCCAATGTCGTGTCCGCTCGATACTCGCCAAAGAGCTTCGATCCGCGCGGCAGAAGCAAACGCGTGCCGTCCATCGAGTAGACGCCACGTGTAATCGTCGCCACGACACTGCCGGGCAACTCCGAGCTGACCGCGCCACCGAACACAGCCGACAAAACCGTGCCTTGCGTCAGGGTGCGCGACGGATCGTCAATGATCGAGGCCCCGACGATGGGGGGATATTCTTCGACCAGATTGTTTTGCCATGTCGTGTTTTGGTTTTCCTGATAGCCGCGTTGATCTTCAGGCAG
This sequence comes from Ruegeria sp. N4, assembly GCF_056531425.1. NCBI lineage: Bacteria > Pseudomonadati > Pseudomonadota > Alphaproteobacteria > Rhodobacterales > Roseobacteraceae > Ruegeria > Ruegeria sp. N4. Next base: position 83,721 of record NZ_JBQFLT010000015.1, on the reverse strand, counting down.
GCGGGTGTCGTCTGGCTGGACTTGAACCGGCTGCGGCGCTGCAGGGAAGGGTTGGAAAATGACCGGCTGCGATCCACCATTGATCGGCTGGTAGTTTTGACCGGGTGCGTCCTGTGCCATCGCGCTTGAGGCCAACGTGACCAGGGCGAGGGTGAGTGCTGTTCTGTTCATCGTCAGCTCCATCAGTTTCTGCCGTATGGGTTTTCATCGAACACAATGCCGTCCGACTGGTTCTGCCGCTGGCGCATCTTCTTCAGTTCTTCGAGTCTGCGCCGCTCGTCATCGGTCAGACCTTGCGCCTGAAGGTGGCTTACGCTGGCAAGTGCCCGGGCCTCCGCATCTGCGATGGCCTGGGCAAGTTCCGTCTGGAACTTCTTCTCTCGCTCATCATATCTGACCTGAAGGCGTTCATTGGTCAGGTTCAGCGTTGCGATTTCACCGTCTTTTTCGGACAGCGAAACTTTGGCGTCCGTCAGCTCGTCTTGCAGATCGGAAATCCGACCGTTCTGTTGCTCGATAGTTTTCAAGGCTTGTTTCAGCCCTTCGGAATCGACCTGCGGCACTGTTGCCGGTGTTGCCACCTCAATTTCCTCGGGCAAAGCCTCTGGTTCCGGCTCATCGGCCTCTGGTCCCCGTGCGGTCAAAAGCCCGTATCGCTCGCCACCACCTTGTTGCAAAGCGTCAACGCGGACACCCGTGTTCGTGCTTTTGTTTTCATGGCCCATGACAAACCATACAAAGCCCAGGAACACCGCTCCTGCGATCGCAACGGTTATCAGCTTCTTTGGGTCGAACTTCTTCCGGACACGTTGCGACGGCTGTTCAGCCGCCGCCCGTGCCGCAATTGTCTGATTGCGATCCATTACTTGCTGCCCCCCGGTTTAACTGTCTGTGAAGTAACGGGCCTGCCCGTTGCACTCGCCTGCTGAAACGCGTCGCCATCGTTTCGTACACAGATCGAAGTGTCTTCGATGCGCAGTGTCCAAAGGTCGGAAAGGCCCTGCACCTGGATAATGCCGCGCTCTTTGACTGTGGTGTTCACCATCAGCTCGCGGCCATCAGGCAGGACACGGAAAATCCCCGGCAACTCCGCATCCTGCGGGATTTGCATATAGGTGTGAACGCCATCATCCCACACGGCGGTGGGCGCAAAGTCCGCTTTGCCCGAGCGCGAATAGTTCTGGTTCACAAACCGGCCAGTTGGCTTCGGCTCGCTCCGAGCGACTGTGCCGCGACGCGTTGTGGTCCCGCCGCTGTTGTTTTTGTTGTAGAACGTGACCCGAAATGGAACACGTTTGCGTTCGGCGGCGCTCTCGGCCGGAACCAGATAGAAGTTGTATGTCCCGCGATTGGTCAGGACGGTCAGGTTTGAATCCGAGTTCAGGATTTCTGGCTTGAACGCAATAACGCGACCTTCCTGCAGGCGGGTGATCTGAAAACTCTCAGTGTCGCCCGCGCCAATGCTGCGGACGGTCTCGCCCTGCGGAAAGTGAACATAGGTAATCAGGCGTTCACCTACAGTGATGCGGTACACCTGGTTCTCGACGTAATGGAAATGCGTGATGCGATGATCCGCATTCTTTCCGTCTGGCGTCGGTGTGATTTCAGCGAGCAGAGGCGTAGAGAATGCCAAAACTGCTGCGGCGGTGGCGGTGAGTGTTTTGAAAGAACGCTGCATCAGACCTTCCCTATGGCGTCTACGCGGTAGTTGGTGACGACGAAGCCGAACGGATTTTCCAGAAGCTCATCCATCGACGTCACGATTTTTTCCTCAAACCCGTAGGTCACAGTGACCACGTAGCGGGCTGAGGCCGTTGCTTGGTTTGGCACGATCAGGGACTTGCGGATCTCGACCTGCACCGTCTCATCGTTGACCGGCGAGACGCCCAGAATTTCGGTCTGCACCTTTGTCTTGGGCGTATAGATTTCGTCAGGATGGTTGTCGTTCGAACCGTCCCACAGTTCGCGGTAGGACGTTTCGGCCAGCTCATCAGAACGACGCAGCACCGATTTCAGGCGCTCGTTGTTGTCCTGGACATCATAGGTTTCCCGGTCGCGCACATAATTTGCGACTTCACGGAAGGCCATCGCCTCAGAAGGTTCCAGTTCTTCGACTTTTTCAGTCAGCAGGACCGGCAGTTTCGTGTCCGGATCAATGGAGAATGGCACCGCGCGGATTTCCTTCAGGGGAAGGAGCATCGCCCAGCCAATCATAGAGGCCACGCCCATTGCCATGCCGACCATGCCGAATACCTGCCATTTGAAGGCATCGCGGCGTGCGCCCAGAAAGAGTTCTTTTTCGTGATCTGTCACGTGTGACATTTGCTCTGTACCTCGATTTATGAAGATTTATTGGCGCGAGCTTGTCGAATGCTCTGCCGGTAACGGTCAGCGGCGTAGCTCTGACGAGCTGCCCCATCCTGATTTCGGGCTCTGTGCGCTATGTCCCGACGCGCTTGCATTGCGCGAGACGCGCTGTCACGAACGCCAGTCCCGTCACGTGCTGCGGAAGCCATAGCAGCGGCAGTTTTCCCACCGGCTACTGCACCCCTTGCGCCGTCGCTTGCAGTGCCCAATGCACTTCTTGCGGCTGCTGCAGCACCAGTTGCCACGGCAAGACCCGAGGATGCCGAAACGATTGCACCCGACATCCCGCCCGCGAGCGACGGGATCTGCGTGAGCATCACGATTGAAACAATGCAGATCGCCAAAAACCGGCCACTGGCCTCCATATTGTTCACATCCTCAACAGCGGTCAGTTCGGAGCTGAAAAGGGCCTGAATAAGAGAAACGATGCCTGTCAGAACGACGATGACCATGATCAGGCCAACAGTCGTTTTCGCCCAGGCTGCGAAGATATTGGCTGTTGCCGAGCTGAGCAGCGTTGCGATGAAAACAGGCGCTAGACCCAGCAGGACCGCTAGACCGCCTTTTGCGATCAGCGCCATGCCGGTGCCAAAAGCAACGATGACAGCCCCAACAACCCAGAGAATAGCCCCGGTGATGCTCAGACCCCAGGTTGCGTTTTCAATAGCCTGCTGGCCCATCAAGAAACACTGAAGCGCAATGTCATCGAGTGCTTCCCAGACATTTGTTGTGCCGGTCAGTTCTCCGGCAATCGTGTCTGGGAGGCTCGAAATGCCCTGATAAATGGGTTGAAAGAAGCTCCAGCTAGAAGCCATACCAATGATGATCGTCGCCCGAATGATCCAGCCGACATAGCCACCAAACCCGATTTCTCGGATTTGAAGCACACCGTTGATCAGCATTGCCACGAAGATCAGCGCGGCTATTGCCCAGAGGGCGGATGCTAGATCCGCCGCCAGGCTGTTGTATGCTTGCTGCGAGAAGTTATTTAGCGCAGCCTCAATCGAGCTGACGAAATCTTGGATCACGGCCCACAAGCCTCCTCAATTGCAGGGCGCAGAGCTTCCAGACGGGTCCGTTGCTCTTTTTTCAGCGCGGCAAGATTGTCGGACGGTTGGGTCCAAAACTCGTCTTGGTCAGCTCCGACCTTTTGGGCGGCGTCCTCACGGCTTAAACCGCCCAGCGGACATTCGGTGCTGAAGGTCTCGCCAGATTTGCGCAGAATGCATTGCTCGATGGTGGCCTCGTGCGCAGCGATGACCTGTTCATTCAGGATCACCACCGACCAGTTGGTCACAAGAGGCTGCTTGTCTGCGGATTGGCCCGCTTCGGCCATGCGCGCTTGATCGTTTTTGACGAATTGACGACCGTACTCACGCGCACCCGAGTACCCAAGGCACTTACGATATTCACCGAACGGCATATCGACCTTGGGTGATGGGCGCAGCTTCACCTGTGCCGATGCAGCCCCCGACATAACGGCGGCGGCTGCAATGGTCAGGATGAGAGTTGAGCGGAGTTTCATTGTGAGGTTCCTCGTACATAGTTGCTGAGTGTCGAAAGATCGGCAGCGGTTGCAGCCAGATCCGTGCCCGACGCCAGAGCATTAGCCGAGGTTGCGCGTAAGATTTCAATTTCAACCTGAAGGAGTTTAAGGAGAACCGCCGTGTTGTAGTCGATTGCATCCTTCAGATCTTCTTGCTGACCGATTTCACCGCGCAGCTTTTCTGCATCTTCGGAGAGCTGACCGGCCATGTCATAGCCATTCTCACCCAAGGCCGATGCCATCAAGCCAGCGCCACCTCGCTCCGAGAGAATGCGCCGGGCTGGCACGTCTGACGTACTGAATTCTTTAAGGATTCCATTGTTCAGCCCCAGGCTGATTGATCGGCGTTCCATCGCGAGTCCGGCGACGCCTGGAAGATCGCCAATCGTATCTTCGGTCGCGTTCAAGGCGTATCCAAGCGTGTCAGCTGCCGTTGCCAGTTTCAGAAAGCTGCGGCTGTTGAACTGGTCCAGATCCGTCAGACCACTGATGGTTTTGAGGGAGTTTTCGAGCAGTGCCCTCTGCTGCTCGAGCTTCTCATATTGTTGCATCAGCTGTTCGTATTGGCGGACCATTTCCGCGACTTCGCGGGCCGAATTGGCTGCGTCCTGTGCAATGGCCGTGGCGTCGATGGTCGGAACACCTTGGGCTGCCGTCATAACTGGCAGGGCGGCCAGAACCGAAACAGCAATGGTTGTGCGGAATTTCTTTGAAATATCCATCAGACAAACTCCAAGTTTTCAGGGGAGGTCATGCGCTCAAAGTCACAGGCGCATTTGCTGCGATAGCCCGAATAGGTGCTGGTGCAGGCCGAGACAGCGGCCAGAACTACAAGGGTGATGACAAGGCGGGCTTTCATGTGATTTCCTTCCAGAAGTTGGGGTTTTTTCGCCAGTCAGGATCAGGGAACGATTTTCCGTCTGATCCGCTCAGAACACGAAGAAGCGGGCCGAGCGCGCCGACATCGACATCGAGCCAAACACTCTCATCACCTTTCTTCATGAGCATTACGCGGTCGCCAAAATGCGCCCTCAGCGCGCCCAGCTCTGAATCGTTCAAGCCGATTGCCCGGTAGTCTGCTTCATTGCCGGATCGAGAGGGGAACAAGAGTTGCGTGCTGGTGTTTTCCAGGATCGACTTACTTGCCGCTGACGACAGGAGGTGATCGGGGATCTGCGTCATCATCATCATCATGACGTTCAGCTTCCGATACGTGGTGTAGGCATTTATGAGGATGCCAGCGCCATAAGGGTTGCCAGCAATTACCCATGCTTCATCAATCACAAAGACAGTGGGTATCTTGGTGGCGCAGCGGCGTTCAATCTGGCGCATGACGTAGCTGATCCATGCCAGCCGCACCAATTCGTCATCCAGAACCTCAGAAATATCGAACACAAGATGACGGTCGCCAGCAGCAAACGGATCTGAGCCACCCTCGCCAAACATCCAGGACAAGCGGCCTTCGCCCGCCCATTCACTTGCACGCTTGTACAGGTTCTTGTCATCGTCAAAGGCTCTGAACCGTTCCACCAGTGAATCGAAGTTCTGAAGCGCAGGCGGCAAAGTGGCATTGGCTTGGCAAGCCCTTGTGATTTCATCCTTCTGATCGGTGGTCAGTGGTTCGTCATAGCTCAACAGGGCAATGACCCAATTGGCGAGCCAGCTTTGCCCAGCCTCATCCGTCTCGGTCTGAAAAGGGTTCATGCCGGTTGGCTCACCAACTCGGACGCGGATGTACTGCGCACCGAGCGCCCGCATTGGAGCCTCCATTGCCCGGTCTTTGTCAAAAGCGATGATCCGCGCGCCCTGTGCAACCGCCATTGTTGCCAGCAGCATCGCGATCACAGTTTTACCCGAGCCGTTCGGTCCAAGAACGATCGTATGCCCGGAGGGCAGGTTTTCAGGGTCGTTACTGGTCTTGGGAAGGTGCAGCGAAACATCGTAGCTGTCCCCGTGTGTCGTCGGGAAAGTCGCCAATGGCCCCGGCCAAGGTAGCTTTTCCGCATCCAACCCTTTGGGGCGCATGTGGAACGCAACCATATCCGCAAAGTTCTGGTCCGTGATCAGTTCTTCACGGGCGCGGAACGCGAAATTGCCGGGGTGCTGTGCGAAGTACACGGCACGGGCCGACATCGCTTCGCGCTTCACCGTGCCACCCGAAATCTGGATTTCACCGATGATGTGTTTTTCGGCGGTTTTCAGATCTTCCTCGTTCCCAAACACGCAGATCGACAGGTGGTGCTTGCCGAGTGACATGGTGCCGGAGGCAATGCCGTCCGCCAGAATGGACAAATCCTCTTCAAGCGACTTTGCCTTGTCGCCTGCCGAGCGCATTTGTCCCGACTTGCGGCGTTCCATTTCCTGCGCCTGGGCGCGGCTGATCGGCAGGAAGGATTGCGAAATCACGACATCAACCGGCAGGTCTAGCCCGTCGAAAATGCCGGGGAACGAAGCCATCGGGTAATTCTTCAGGGAATAGACACGGATGGAGCGTTCCTGATCGTCGCCCGTGACCAGTTTGCCGCGCTTGCCCTGAAACAGCACATCCTCTTGCGGCATGTTGAAGGCGATGGGTTCTGCAATGTTCGTGTGAATGATCGGCTGATACCGACCGTTCAACAGCATTCCATAATAGCCGAGCCAACGCCCCTCGCTGAGCTTCAGCCGGCGCACCCGGCTTTCGCCCAGCGTGCCCGCCAGTGTTGTGAACACACCGTCGAGCTGTTCGATCATTTCGCGGCGCTCCTCGTCTATCGTTCCAGACGACATGCCGAACATCTGTTTTGCCCGCTCATCCTGCCGCTTTTGCAGAATGGCGCTGATGATGATCTTGCGTTCTTTCAACTCTGCATCGACGGACGCTGAGCGCATGGCCTGCGCCACTGCACCGGCAAAGCCGGTTGGATCTGTGATGACATGACCCGTCTCAGCCGGGACGGTCAGTCGATGAACATAAAAAGCCACCTCATTAGGTGTTGTGCGCAACACACGCTCAAACCGTTCGGCCAGGAACTCGAACTCGTTTTCGTCCAGCGTGTTTGCGTTGATTCCGGTGATTTCTGCAGCGGCGATAAGGCCACCGTTGCGTGTGGAAATGACCTCATCGTCCACGACATAGCCATACGGCAACATCTGAAAGAGGCTCATTTCATCCTTGCGCCAGCTCGGCTCGATCAACGAGCGGGCAAGGGTCCACAAATCCTGTGCAGCAGGCTTAGGCACTATAGTAATCTCCCCCATGATGCTGGCGGTTTTTGGTGCGCGGAGTTTTGGAAAGGGTTACGGAAAGGACGCGGAAGAAAGCCGGTTCCCATTCGTAAAAGAGGCGAAGCCCGGTATAGAAAACAAAACCCGCAATGATTGCTGGTGCTATCCCGAACATGAAGAACGAAAGCATGGTCATCCCGAGGATCACCAGCAGATAGATCACGGGTAAGCCGCCCCATTCTGCGGGGCGGCTCAGGCCGCGAAAGACCGTATTGCGGCGCGGCATCAATCAGCCTCCGATGAATGTATCAGCGAGGCCGATAACAGCGCCGACGACGATAGCGATTACCGGGCCTTTCAGCGAACCCCAGCCGAACACGTAGGCGAGACAGCCCCAGATGAAGCCGACAGCGGCAAGGCTGACGCCAACGACCTTCGAGTCGGCCAGCGTTTCGTTGATGAAATCGCCAATGGCATCTTGCAGCCAGCCAGCGGAGGCGGGCGCTGCTGTGATGATGAACGCAGTGATCGCGAAAAACGCCATCTGCTGGTAGAAGTGGGTTCTTTTCATAGGTCTTTACTCACTTTGCTTAGGATGATCCGCACGTAGTTGCGGGTTTCGGTGAAGGGGGGGACGCCGCCATATTCGACGACGCGGTGAGGCCCGGCGTTGTAGGCGGCAAGCGCCAGCTTCCAGGTTCCGAACTCGCGGTACTGCGCCGCCAAATAGCGGGCACCACCGTCGAGATTTTCTGCAGGGTTCTTTGGATTCACGCCCAGGTCTTTTGCCGTTCCGGGCATGAGCTGTGCGAAGCCATAGGCACCCTTGGGCGACAGAGCATCAGCGCGATACCGGCTTTCCTGCCAGACCAGTGCCATGAACAACTCGGCCGGAATGTCATGCCGTTCCGCCGCTGCGTGGATTTCTTTGACGATGCGCTCCTGTGACCAGCCGCCCGAGGATTTGCGAGGCCGCGGTGCCTTGCCCGCAATCTCGATCTTTTCCTGTGGCTTGGCCTTCGGCGCTTCCGGTTTTTCGTCAAGCGTGTACTCACGCATCTTGATTGGGCGAACGACGCCGTTGACGATTTCTGCCCGCGCACCGTTGAGAAACACGCTGCCATCCGGTTCATACTCGATGACCTGGGCGCTTGCGCCGGTCGCCACAAATGCCGTGGAGACGAGCAGAAGGGGCCGCATTGCTGCGATCATTCGGATTTCTCCTTTGCTTGAGTTGGCGAGGAATTGGAGGGGTTCTGTTCGTCGCCGGTCGCGGCCACGTACTCATCAGTCCAGGACGGCGGAATGCTGACAGCATCCACCAACCAGCCTGCGAGACTTGCGTATTCTTCGCCACCAAGGGCCGAAGTCTTGCGAGCGATAGAGCGCGACAGAAACGAAGCTGCTACGCCGTGCTGCAGCAACAGCGAAATCAGAACGCACAGATCATGCAGATGGTATTCGAGGTCGCTGCCAGAGCGAAAACCACCGCTATAGAACACTTCACGGGGTTTGATTGGCGACGCCGGATCATACCCGATGGTGACAAAGGCAGTGTGCCCTTGCGGAGTTTCAACGCGGCGTGTTTCAGCCAGCCGACGATCAGGAAGAACTTTGCGCGCAGGCTTGTTCATGACAAAGCTCCCTGCGCATCAAGTTCCGCTTGTCGGATTTGCATTGCGAAATCCACGTCAAGGCGCAGCTCATCGACCACTTCAAGCGGCATAACGATGTCCAGCCAGACACCTTCGCGGATCAGGTGAACGTGATAGGTGGCGTTTGGGTAAACGAACCAAAGGGCTTCATGCCGGTTCAGAACGTCGCGCGCTGTGTCGGCGTCGATTGTGCCTGACAGGTCGCAACCGAATTTCAGGGTTGCGTATGAGCTGGCATAGTCCGCTCGGCTGCTGCTTTGGATGAGCGCAGCGGCCTTTTCCGGTGAAGCGAAGCGGAACAGCTCTTTCGGACCCAACGCCTTGTTAACGTCCGCGTGCAGCTTCAAGGCTTTGTAGAGCCGATTTGCACGGACATACCCAAGATCATTGAGGACATGGAACATTTCGAGCGCGATCCCGAAAGCCGTGGCGCGGGCATCGCTTTCCAGCCAGTATTCGCGCATTGCGCGCTTGATGGTTGGCCGTTCTCCGGCAAGGTGGCGGATTACGGTGAGAATGTCCTTACGGGCTTGCTCGAAGCTCTGGGCGGCAGGCACCCAGCGCCGATCAATCTTGCTTTCGATAGTGTCGAAGGCCACTGTGATCACCTTTCCGCCTTTCAAAAATAGGTCAGTAGTTTTTACATAATTACTATTATGGGGTTCGGTTTCGGATCATCTGAGCAGCAGGAAATTGGATGCCGGAACACAGCACTGAGCCCTTCGCTAGCTTCGTAGAAAGCCAGCGTTCAGCTCGGATCAATCAGCCGGAAGGTCTGACTGAAATGTCGGGATGTCCCGCTCGCCTCAATCGCCAGACAGCGCTAAGCGGTCGGAGGCGCAGATATGTTGTCCAGGGTCCGCACCCATTGACTCTGGCGCGGTGCTGTCCGATCTAGGATCGGCATCTAGGACTACTGTTTTTACCATAGTACAGTTCTCTCTTGATGTTGGAGGAATGCCCGGATGGATTTGGGGCGTTTCTTGTCCTGTCGATTGTTGGCGCAATCGACAGGACTGCTTATTTCTCAGTGGTTTTGTTCTGTTGTCATTAAATCGTTGTTTGATCCTTTCCTTCAGCCGCACCAGGACCGGCGTTTGCCGCCGGAGTATGGGCGCGCGAGACCCTCGGAAATCAGGATGGACCCGACCTCCTGCCCAGCGACACGCCCAACCGCTAGGAAGCGGTCATGGGCGTCCAGATCTGGTTGGATGACCAGCTCTATCTGGTCCGCCGACTGGATGAGCTCTGTCAGCCTTGCTTTCGCTTCTAATCCCAGAGTCTTTTCCGCAAGGCACTGCGGCCGGTAGGTCTCAGGCGCATCAAACCCAACAAGCCGATACCGGTCGTCACCATGGTCGATTGTGTCACCGTCAACGGCGATCACCTCAGATGCGCTCAGTGTCTCTGTTCGCTTGGTTGGTTCAATCCAAACTGCAGCAATGAACAAAGGCGCGAGCGCAGTGCTGAGAAACAAGAGCCGTTTCATGCGCCCTGTCCCAGTATTTTGAGAAGCCGGGTTCTCGAACGTGACCGATCAGGTTTTAGATTTCGCGTCCAGAGCTTGCGCCGCTTCAAGACCCGCCGGCGTGATTGACTCGATCGTGTAGTCAGATTTGACGCAGAGAATGCGCCCGTCGCCAAATTCCTGGTGATGCTTAAAAAGGCCCGGCCAAAGATCGAACTCCCTGGGCTCAGCACCCGCTCGAGAGATCTTCGACTTGCACAAGGCTCCGACATAGTTCGGAGAGCTATAAATGCAGTGGTACTTAGGTCGTCCAAGGGAAGCGAGTCCGATAAATTCGTAGCGGCATGTAAATGGAACCTGATCTTCTTTCAGGCCCCGGACCATCTCGATGGTTACCACAGTGTATTGTCTCTTGTTGTCCGCCATGACGACCCCCTATGGGCCGTCTTCTACATCCAAAAGTTGTGGACTAAAACACAATCTACGTCAATATAAGAAAACACGCCAATATACTATATTAGATTGTCAGGGGCATATTGGCCGAGTATTGCTTAGGCGATTCACATGCAGGAGAGACCATCTTGAAACACTCAAAATCCGGAAATCGAACTCGCGCGAAGGCCCTTGCAGTTGCACTCGCTGCACTGCCAGCCACGCAGGCTCGTGCCTATCCAATTGACTGCGCCATATTCCTTTGCCTCGCCGGAGGTTGGCCAAATTCGCCTGATTGCGTCGCTGCCAAGGCGGAGTTCATTCGGCGCGTCACACCCTATCCGGTCGAACCTCCGCTCCAACTCTGGCGCTGTCCGATGAACGCGTCAGAAAGCTCCTCAGGCGTGAGTCCTATGGAAAGGTTGGGCGCCATCAAACGCAACAGTGCCAGTCCTATTCCAGAGCTTCCATCTGACGAAACCGCTGAGACCTTAGTGGTAGATGCAGCGATCTCGATGGAAGCGATCCCGTCACTTCACAACCAATACGGTGACGGTCTTCAAGCCACGCCAATCAGCGTCGATCTTTCCTCTTCCGATTTCGACGTTGTGAGGTCCATCAGGGTTTGGGATGTGCGCCACTACAGCTATCGCCGTCGTTCGCGAGAGGGCGACTGCGAGCGTTCGCTTGATCTGGTCGTTGGCAGCTATGACGACAACGTAAGCTTTCAATGGTCCGAGCGCGCTCCTGCCCCAATCCCTCCTTGGCTGCCACTGGGCAATCGCTGTGAACCTCCCAGCTATTTCCGTGGCGTTGGTGTCGAGTGGAACGACATATTCGGGTTCAGCGAATACGAGCTCATCCGATACTGACGTTGTTTTCACAGTGGATGAATGCGTTGCCCCTCAGAAGCCAGTGAACGCGCCAGCCACATTGGCAACCAGGCCTTCTTGGCCAGAGGAACATCCTTATCCCAAAACAAAAAACCCCCGCAAGGCGGGGCCTCAGCGGGGATCTTCCTAAGTCACTTTTGATCACCTGATTTATAGGAAAATCCAAAACTACTGACAAGGATAGACGCATCTGTGCGAACGGTTTTTCTGTGTTTATTCGCTGAGGTTCAACCTGCCTTGCTTCCCCAATGAGAAGCAGACCATGAGACCGTTGAACCATTCCGAACACCCTGCCCCGCGAAGCCGCGATATCGACACTGACCATTGCCAAAGGAAGCCAAAACAATGAGCTTGCGGCAGATCGCATCTACCCGCCACCACGAAAACATACGCTTCCACAACGGTCTTCCCGAGGGCTGGAACCGTGACAGGTTTCGGCAACTCTGTGTGAGCTATGCGCAAATCAGGGGCGCATCGGCCCAGTGTATTCGCACATTGGAGATCATCATCGACATGATCTCGCCCTGCGCGTTTCGAGACCCGTCCCAGGAACCCTTTTGCTACGCGCGCCAGGAAACACTGATTGCCGGACGTGGCGTGACAGATCGAACAATCCATAATCACGAACGTGAGCTAGAAGCCATTGGATTGATTGACCGCAGGCTGGGGGCAAATGGGGGGCGCTGTAAGCGCAAAGGGCTTGGCCTCTTCCTGACCCCTGCCCTGAACCTCATTCCAGAGATGCTCGAAGCGGACGTGCAAAGCAAGTCTGAGAAGAAAGAGCATGACGAGCTGCGCGGGGATCGATCACGGCTTTACCGATATGTGAAACATAGTCTGGCTGTGCTTCTCTTACTCCCCTGCCCTCCTGAAAGCCTGGAAGACATGATGGAGGAGCTTCAATCCTGGCCGCGCGCTGACAAGCTAAAATACCTGTCATTGGATGCCCTCAGATCACATGTTCAGGCGGCTCATGACCTTTGGAAACGGATCGAAGATCATGTCGCAAAACACGCTGGAATTTCGGGTGAACCCGAAGCCTGTTTCGGGTGCCATATACAAGACCAAATTGAAGATAAGATTCTGTCCTGTAACGCCGATGGCGAAATGACAATGTCCTCGGCTGAAGCCTCGGAACCAAATTGTTTTGGCTCCGGGCCTGATGGCCCTGTGCATTGCTTAGAAAGCAATCATCCGACGGATCCGATATCACACAAGCCCCAAAATCTGCCTCGGGTGAACAATCGCATCCTGTATGAACTGGCCTCACCCGAGCTGCGCATGCATATCGATATCGCCAGTGGCGGAGATCAAAATTCCAGCCCGTCGCTCTACGCCATTGAGACCGGCGTTTGGTCGCGATTGTCGGAGATAGGCGCCAATGCCTCGGCTTGGCATACTGCGATTGACCGATTGACCGTGATGGGTGCAATCCTTGCCGGGTTGATCACAGACGCGAGGCTGAACGATCCACGGTTGCCGCCAGTGGTTAATCCGGGCGCATACCTGCGCGGTATGGTGCACGCAGATGAGCGCGGGGAGTTGAACCTGATTTCCAGTTTCATGGGTTTGTTGGCCCGAAGGGCGCGGGAGGATGAGGATGGACTTCACTAGGACACGAGATCGTTGTTCAAACCCTGCCCGTTGGTATGTTGCCAGCCTCGCAAATTCATGCGCCTCATCGGCAAGATTTTGCTCTGTTTCCGCCTCCAGAACAGAACTGTATACAAATCTATGATTGGCTACGGGAATTCCCGAGTGGTTTGTTCAGCTTTAGGTTGCTACTTGGTCGCGAAGGCGACGCGGAACAGGAAGATTATCAATGAAAATCGCGGATATTGGCAATTCTGAACTGGACTTCAGGCAAACTGGGGAGGCGCGCCTTCAGGAGATTTGCCAAAGGTTTGGGTTTGAAAACGCCTCCTACGCCCATATCGACAAACATCATAATGTTGTCCACGGCTGCACCACGTTCTCAGCCGAATGGGTCCGGCACTACGTCGAAAACGACCTAGTTTTGGTCGATCCCCTCATTCGGTTTGGCGCCGCAATGATTGCTCCAATTGACTGGGCTGTATTTGACGACCAGCGTGAACACGCACCGCTGTTTGACGCCGCCAGAAAGTTTGGTGTGGGTCAGCACGGACTATCCATTCCGGTTATCAATCCGTTTGGGGAGCGTGGCGTCTTTACGGTTACCTCCAACCTGCCCCGTTCCGACTGGGACGCCTTGGTCGGGAGCATGCTCCCTGCCCTGCGCCATGAAGCACAGGTTCTGCACCTGCTTGCCCTAGATGTCATTGAAACCGTTTTCAACTTTCCCTCGGATTCCCTGTCCGGCGATGAGCTGGATGTGTTGAAGATGCTTGCGTCGGGTTTGATTCCGTCTGCCATTGCCAGGCAGACAGGGCATTCTTCGCGAATGGTAGAGGCACTGACTGCTTCGATCACCACCAAGCTTAAAAGCCGGACGATTGAACAGGCAGTGGCGCGGGCAGTCAGTACTGGATTTCTTAAGTGGAGCGATTTCTTTGCCGACCCTGTGGCCGAACTGGTCAATATGGAAAGTCAGCGACTATGCGGTGGGATCGTCCGTTGGGGTGGCAGGTCTCACGAGTTTATCGCTTTTGAAGACGGCAGACTGGTTCGGAACGCTGATAGCTTTCAGCCGGTCCAGATCACGGATCTCGTGAGAGAGTTTAACTTGAGTGCAAACGAGGTGGTCGAGGAACTTGCGTGTAACCGTGATCAAAGATTGCGGATTAGGTATCTCTGAATTCGGCAAAAACGCACTGCTTTGTCTTTGAAAAGACCGCAGGCGCAAGTTTCAAATAATTTCACTTACAGATCATATTCTGATCCTAATCTATTTCATGTTATTCATGCATTTGACTTGGCTCATGTCATTGTGCCGTTAATTTCTGGACGCAGACACTTGGCCCGATATTGTATCCTTAAATTTCGGATATCTACTGGCTAGCCGCGGCTTATCTCGAGGGTGCGATCCGCACATCGGAGCAACTTCGCACGGCCCGCATTCACACCGAGTTGTTCGTTTGCTATTTTCGCCGCCGCCAGAAAATCGGGTTTCGTTGTGTTGTCGGATTTTCGTGCTGGCAACACGGTCTTCTAAATTGTGCGATCATCTTTTGCCGGGGCTGGCTAATTGAATGAAAGGTGAACGAGTCAATCAAAACGCTAACGCCTGACAAAACAATATCCTTGCTCTGGCTCAATTTGGCGTCAGTAGTTTCATTCCGCTAGGCGCTAATCTGTTGATGGAGCTTGTTATCACGCCGCTCCGCCAGAGCTTGACGCACGATTTGTACAGATGACGACAAAAACAATCCTGCCATAATCGTCGCAACGATGAGGTCAGGCCATCCTGTGGCTGTGCCCCATACGCCGAGAGCGGCGAACATCACTGCTACGTTCCCGATGGCGTCATTGCGAGAACAAAGCCAGACGGAGCGGACATTCGCGTCTCCATCTTTGTACCTGACGAGCAGAAGAACACTGGCAAGGTTTGTAAGCAGTGCAAGGAACCCCACCACCCCCATGATTTCAGCCTCCGGAACTCCGACGTAGAACACCCGATATACGGTCGACCCGAACACCCATGAACCCATCAGAAAAAGACTGAGGCCTTTGGCTAGGGCAGCATTGGTGCGCGCGCGAATTGAGGCGCCAATGACAGCCAGAGAGATACCGTAGGTCAGGGCATCTCCCAAAAAGTCGAGTGCGTCGGCCTGTAGTGCCTGAGATTTCGCATAGTGCCCTGCGGTCATCTCGACCACGAACATCGTAGCATTAAGGGCAATAACGATCCACAATCGCCTTTTGTAATCATCTGAAACACCGTCAAACTTGGCGTCGTGTCCGCAACATCCTGACATAGGGAGGCCTCTTTGAATCTGTCTTTAGCATAGTGTAGTGTCTCTAGTGACTAGAGGTTCAAGGGGTAATTTGATGTTTTCGATTGGCGACCTGTCCAAGCGCACAAAGGTCAAGATTCCAACTATTCGTTACTATGAGGAAATGGGGTTACTCAGTGCGCCAGAACGTACCGAAGGCAATCAGCGACGGTATGATGCGGCGGGAATGGAACGCCTTAGTTTCATTAAGCACGCGCGTGATCTTGGCTTCTCGCTGGAGGCGATATCTGAACTTATCGAATTGCAAGACCACCCAGATCGCTCGTGCCGAGCCGCAACAAAAATAGCAGTTTCTCAGCTTGCCAATGTCCGGGCCAAGATCAAACGGCTTAGGGCACTTGAAAAAGAGCTGGGTCGGATTTCCAAAGGCTGTGACGGTGACGGAGTGTCAGAAGACTGCTACGTACTGGCTTCCTTGGCTGATCACCAGCTTTGCAATCACGAACACTAACGCGAGAGCAGCATTTGGCACAGACATGGCGAATTGGTGCTGTGTCCGCTTCTTGCCAGTTAATGACCCAAGTAACGAATGGACACTGATCTTTACGTTTTCGCCGCTGAACAGCGGCATCAATCTGTTGACCAGTTCGTCAAGTGAGAGGCGACGCGCCAGGTTGGCGAGTTCGGTCTCACTTTCCGAGCTGATCAGTACCAGGATCAAGAGGTTGCCGAGGTTGTCTGCAAAGCTTGGCGCTTTCACCGTTTCGATTGCTTGCGTTATGCGTGGAACAATGGGCAAGCAAGTGTCGCTTCTAACAGAAGGTTGAAGGTAGTCGAGCTTTCTCCCACTGCGCGCCTTCGTCTTTGAGAAATTGATCCCGTATTTAGATAGAGAGCTAAGAGATCGTGGAATTTACCACAAATTCCTATGAGGGTCATAAATCGTAGCTGGAGTGCGCTATTTCCAATAGCAAAAATTACATAAAATAATGAGTTAACTAATGAGTAGATCATAGCACGGGCGCAGTGTATTCGCGACTCGGCATTGAGTAACGGCGTAGGATTGAGCGCTGGAGGCACGCGAAAATCCCTGTTCGAAAGATAGCACGTGTGTTGAAATGCTCGAAAGCAACTAATGTCTACCCAACGGTTTAGCCGCTAAAAACCTGAACCCAACGGTCAGGGTGTAGTGGGTCCTGTATTCTTAGGAATAGATACCTGGTTTCCTTCCACGTTTTGATCCTGTTGGTAACATTGTCCAGAACCAAGTCGCCTTCACTCGAGCGATAGACAAGAACAGCATGGCCATTGCGATTGGTGTCCAAGACAGTCGCAATTAGTAGCTTCGTAGGATCCAAACCATTCTGCACAAGTTCAAACTTCTTTTGCAAAGCGAAGTCTTCGCAATCTCCTGACCCTTGTGTCGGCAGTGTCCAGTACTCTTTTGTCCCATATTGGCTTTGATCCGAAACGGCACGAATCCTTCGATTGACGCGCGTGTTGATCGTTTTAACGATCTGATTTTCTTGTGCCACGGACAGACCAGAACTACGAGCGCTCGCGCACGCCCACGTATAATCTTTGCATAGTGTTTTGGCACCCGATGGCGCTTCAATCTTTCTATCAAGACCGATCGAGGGAAGCTCAGAGGCTTGCGACGTAGCGGCAGACACAAAAAAGCTGCATGTAAAACAGACCATTGGAAGATAACCCAGCAGGTTTTTCGATAACACTCCCAGAAATAAAGTGGGATTTGTCATATCTGCCTTCTCCATGCTCGTTCCTCTAAGGTATCCAAACTTTCCGGACCAATGTACTTTATTCCAAGCCTTCATGTGCTTTGTTGCATTGCAACAGCTTCTTAGCCTCTAGGGGTAAAGCGGCAAAAATTTGCAGATTATTTGGTATTTCTTCCTTAGTTGACAGCATTAGAGCATCCGCGCCATCACCAGTCCGGCATAGCTAACAGAGCGAATTAGAGGGAAAGCTGATCGCAATTCTCTGAAACAACAAAATACAACAGAGATCGGCCATCATCGCTTAAGGTTACGAAATACTGGGACAATGAAGCCGCTCCTCCACAAACTGAGATAGGCAGTTTCGGTTTTTCCGGGCGCTGCAATTAATGGCGGCTAATGACATGTTTTGACGACAGGCTCGTTGAGCAACGCCGTTAGCAGGGGGCATGCAACTGCTCCTTCAGTACAGGTTTGCACAAGTTCTACCAATGCTTGCTCCATCCGTTGGAGAGCTGCGATTTTTGACCTAACGTTGTCGAGGTGTCTTGTTGCGACGCCTTCGACGTTGCGACAAGCTTGCTCAGGCGCTTTGGACAAATCGCGAAGTGCGCATGCATCCTGAATGGCAAAGCCAAGATCGCGGCAGCGTTTGATGAATCTGAGCTCGGATATTTCCCGTTCCGTGTAAGCACGTCGCCCCGAGGCGGTTCGACCGGCCTTCTCGACTATGCCTTCCCTTTCGTAGTAGCGGATCGTCTCGACCGACAGGCCGGACAATCTCGCCGCTTCGCCAATCGCAATCATGTGATGACCATTCCCTTGAACCTGTAGCCACTACAGGTTGCATGTTGTCGGTCGTGATGTCGAGTTTCACAAATCGCATGAAGCAAAAATCGAGGAAGCCGAACCGGCTTCCGCTCAAGATCGTCAAAGTCGGAGAAAGCTGAGTATGAGCAAGTTTGTAGGGGCGAGTTTTCTTGGATCGTTTACCGCATTTGGCGTTGCGACCTGCTGCATCTTGCCGATGGCCTTGATTTTACTTGGCTTGGGAGGGAGCTGGCTGGCCGTATTTGGCAAGATCGCCGCCGCGAGTTATTACGTGCTCGGCGGTTCGACGGCCCTGCTGTTTCTCTCTGGCATC
This sequence comes from Ruegeria sp. N4, assembly GCF_056531425.1. Taxonomy (NCBI): domain Bacteria; kingdom Pseudomonadati; phylum Pseudomonadota; class Alphaproteobacteria; order Rhodobacterales; family Roseobacteraceae; genus Ruegeria; species Ruegeria sp. N4. Next base: position 65,398 of record NZ_JBQFLT010000015.1, on the reverse strand, counting down.
GTCGCGTACCGCCATGGTTCACTCGACCGCCTCAAATGGTGGCTGACAGGCAGTTTTGCGTTGACGACTATCGCTTGGGTTATCGTACTCCACGAAACCCGAATAAATGATTTCCTGATAACCTTAATGTGACGCCATGAGTGAAGAACGCCCGAACCTTGTCAGCACGATCATCTGCCCGGAATGTGGACATTCAAGACCTGAAACGATGCCAACAGATGCGTGCCAGTGGTTCTACGAATGCACATCTTGCGGAAAAGTCCTGAAGCCACTTCCCGGCGATTGCTGCGTCTACTGTTCCTACGGATCGGCCCCATGCCCGCCAATTCAGGCGGGCGACAAATGCTGCGGTTGATACGGCGACCGTGATGTCGGTTTTGTCCGCAAAGCCGGTCATCAGGCTTTGCGGACGCTGGTATTTTTTCACCGTAGGCTGGAACTTGCCCGATAGGACAAGGCGGGCGTAAAGTCACGGATCAATTGGTTTGCCGTGAAGAATGTCACGTAAACCGGGCAGAAGAAGCGTGCGCCGTGTTTTTCAGGATCTCGCCAGCGCTACCGGTGCTTCATGCCGCCGGGTAGCTGGCGAACACCTCTGTGGTTCCATCCTTGCGGATCAGGAAGACGTCAAAAGCTTCGCGTTCGCTTTCCGGTCCCATGCCAGGTGAGCCGAAAGGCATTCCCGGAACCGACAGTCCGACAGCATCCGGGCGTTCGCCCAGCAGGCGCCGAATGTCAGCGGGTGGGACGTGTCCTTCGATCATGTAGCCTTCCACGCGGCCCGTGTGGCATGACATCATGCCCTCCGGAATCCCATTGGCGGTTTTGTAAGCGTTCAAGGCCTCCCAAGCACTGTTTTCCACGCCTACTTCAAAGCCTTCCGCCTGCATGATTTTGATCCACGATCCGCAGCACCCACAATTCGGATCCTTCAGGACATGGATTGAGGGGCTTGTTTTGGCGAACGCGGGAAGCGCCGCGCTGCTCGCAAGGGCCGCGGCTCCTTGCATCAAGCGGCGGCGGCTCAGGTTATTCATTGTCATGTTCCCTCTTGGGTAAGCTTGTCTTAAACCGATATATAATCGCACTGGTATGATTAATAGTGGACCGCAATAATAGGGCCACCGTGTCCGCCACCCTTCGATACTCATCAGATATGGCTTTTTGGGCTGCACAGGGATTTTTCACAATGATCTAGCTCAAACTCAGCTCGGAAACGGAATCCTTGATCTCATCCTTTTCATCACCTGCCACTCTGGGTCCGGCCTTGCGATAGCCAGACTCGCGAGCAACACCACCACACTCCGTTCAAGGCCCGAATTGCGCCTATTTCCCACAGCTGCGTTCGATGGCGCCTGTGGTCGAACAGTTTTGAATTTCAGCACACCATCATCCAATTTTGACCCGCGTGTCGGTGACAAATTCGTGTTGGGGCAGATCGAGGTTGCTAGGCGTGCGGCTTTTTTTAGAAAATCAGACACATTGTTCCTCCTGTGCGTCCGAACGGATCTATCCCCTGCAAGTGCCCAACTTCACCGCGCAAAGCCAAAGAAAGCGATCCAGCCGATCTTGAGTGCCGACATGATGATGGACCACAAACCCACCGAACGGTTCCCGACCGATTGACCGCATAGGTAAAACCGATCAGCGATATCGAACCTGATTTCTAGTTGCCTACGCCCTCGTGTGTCATATGCTTGTGCGCGCTCAAATCTTCGCCCCCCTCAGGCGCAGCGCATTCAACACCACTGAAATCGAAGAAGCACTCATAGCGAAGGCCGCGAACATTGGGCTGATCAGGATGCCGAAAAGCGGGAACAGAAGGCCTGCCGCCACTGGAACGCCTAAGGCGTTGTAGATCAGGGCAAAGAATAGATTCTGCCGGATATTGCGCATGGTCGCGCGAGCCAGCCTTCGGGCGCGCACGATGCCATCGAGGCTACCGTTGACCAGCGTGAAGCCTGCACTTTCGATTGCCACATCGGCGCCGGTCCCCATTGCGATGCCTACATCGGCCTGCGCTAATGCGGGTGCGTCGTTCACCCCGTCACCGGCCATGGCGACCTTTGCGCCTTTCTCCTGCAGTTCGCGAATTATGCGGGCCTTGTCCTCTGGTAGAACGTCGGCACGGATCTCGTCGATACCCAGACGTTCGGCCACCGCCTTTGCCGTACGTTCGTTGTCGCCGGTCGCCATGATGATCCTGAAGCCGAGCTCGTGCAGCGCCTTGAGTGCGGATGGTGTGGTTTCTTTGACCGGGTCGGCGACGCTGACCAACCCCGCCACTGAGCCATCAAGCATCACGAACATTACCGTTGCGCCGTCATCCCGACGCGCATTGGCCTTGGCCGTCAGTTCGGCCGCCTCGAGTCCGAGATCGGTGACCAGTTTCAGGTTGCCGAGCGCGACGGGGCGGCCATCCACCGTGCCTTTCACGCCTTTACGAGTCACCGCCTCGAAGTCACTGGCGTCGGACAGGGCCACGCCACGTTCCTCGGCTCCTGTGACAATTGCCTCAGCTAACGGGTGCTCCGAGCCCTTCTCCAGCGTTGCGGCCAGCCGCAGCACCTCGACTTCGTCATGGCCAGGTTCGGGTAATACAGCCACAAGCTTCGGCTTGCCCATGGTCAGGGTGCCGGTTTTGTCGACGATCAAAGTATCGATCTTCTCGAACCGCTCCAGCGCTTCGGCATTTTTGATCAACACTCCGGCCTGCGCCCCGCGCCCCGTGGCCGTCATGATCGACATCGGAGTGGCCAGGCCAAGCGCGCACGGGCAAGCTATGATCAGTACCGACACCGCTGCGATCAAGGCGTAGGAGAGCGCCGGAGCCGGTCCCCAAATTGCCCATGCAATAAAGGCCAACGCAGCCATACCTATGACCGCCGGTACAAACCAGCCCGCCACTTTGTCAGCGTATTTCTGAATTGGTGCGCGCGAGCGTTGCGCGTTGGCCACCATTTCGACAATCTGGGACAGCATTGTGTCAGAGCCCACTCGGGTTGCTTCGATCACAAGGCTACCGGTGCCGTTGATTGTCGCCCCTGTGACCGGCTCTCCCTGTACCTTCTCAACCGGAACCGGCTCGCCAGAGATCATGCTTTCATCAACAGATGAGCGTCCTTCGAGCACTACTCCGTCTACTGGCACCTTGTCGCCGGGGCGTACACGAAGGCGGTCGCCTACCTGTACTTCTTCAAGCGGGATTTCCTCCTCACTACTGTCAGGGCGGATAATACGGGCGGTCTTTGCGGCCATGTCCAGCAAAGCGCGGATCGCCTTCCCGGTGCCTTCGCGGGCCCGCAACTCCATCACCTGACCGAGAAGAACAAGTGTAATTATGACTGCGGCCGCTTCGAAATAGACCCCAACATGGCCTTGTGAATCTCGAAAACCGTCCGGGAATATGTGGGGCATCAATACGGCGACAACGCTGAAAAGCCACGCGGCCGAAACCCCCATGGCAATCAACGAGAACATGTTCAGATGCATGGTGCGAAACGAATTCCAACCCCGTTCCAGAAATGGCCAACCGCACCAAAGAACGACCGGAGTGCCAAGTATAAGTTCAATCCATAGCGTTGTACGCTCACCAAAAACCGCTCGCACGCCAGACAGCCCAACGTAGGGGCCCATCGTGAAAACCAAAAGCGGCAGCGTCAGAACCGCACCTACCCATAGGCGCCGGGTGAAATCCACCAGTTCCGGGTTCGGCCCCTCGTCCACCATCGCCGCGCTTTCCAGCTCCAACCCCATGCCGCAGAGTGGGCAGGACCCGGGATGGGTTTGCCGCACCTGCGGATGCATCGGGCAGGTATATACGGGTCCGTCATAGCCTGTCGGAACGATGTCATATTCACCGTTGTCGTCCGTCGCGCCATGATGCGCGGAATGGTGGTGATGCGCATGCGCATCCACCTCGCCTTCGGGCACAAGGTGCATCCCGCATTTGGGACAGTCGCCGGGCCCAGATTGACGCACCTCAGAATGCATGGGGCAGACGTAAGCGACCTCGGTCGGGCCGTTCGCGTGGATTCCGATCTCATGGTCTTTTGTCATGTCTTGATCCCTCATTTGAGCCTAAATGCCGAACTGATGGTCTAAATCATCCTCTTAGAACGGTCGGAAAGCGCTGAATCCAAGGAGTTTTCAATCACCCATCAGGAAGCAAAAAACATGTTAATCAAACTATGCACCGACTCATTTGAGCGGACCTACAGATCGTAGGAAAACGATCCTATTTTTGGCAGGCTCCCACTATACTTGTTCTTAGTTCGAAGCGTCATGGGTGTATGAGTGCACCGTCCGTGCACTCAATTTTCCCGGAGTTTGCTGCCGTAGAAGTTGTCTTAATTCTTCATAATCGCGCCGATCGCATACATACCATTATCACTTTTGACCAACATCAGTGTGACTTCGTCACCGGCGCTAATCTCACCCATCATCTGGGCATTCTCAAGAAGCTGCAAATCCATCGTCATCGCCGGCCACCCGATCTCGGGGATCGGATCATGGCTGACGTTAGCGGTTTCGTCGCCAATTGAGTTCACCAAAGCTTTTGCGTGAACCGCCCCTTCCATCTGTTCGGAAGACATGGGCATGTTGGAATGGTCCATGCCCTGGTTCGTTTGCGCGATGCTGGTTGTCGTAGACACGGCCAATAAGGCCACAATAGCAGTCAAAGTTCTCATCAGATGCTCCTGTTTCAAGGTTGTGGGTATTATTCTGCCGGAAGCGCAGGGGGCACTTCCTGAATCGTGTGGGAGATCTCTCGGTTCACGCGACTGAGCGCGAGCCGTTTCCAAATCACGAATATTGCGGGAATGACAAAAAGCGTAAGAAGGGTCGCTGTCACCATGCCCCCAATCATCGGCGCAGCGATCCGCTGCATGATTTCAGAGCCTGTACCGGTGCCGTACATGATGGGTATCAGTGCTGCAAAGATCGTGGCTACGGTCATTACCTTTGGCCGAACCCGAAGAACGGCTCCTTCGAACACCGCGTCTTCGATATCGTCACGTGTCAGCTTTCGCTGTTCCGATTGCGCCAGCCCTCGACGTTTCTCCCAAGCAAGATTGAGGTACAACAACATGACAATCGCTGTTTCCACGGCAACTCCCGCCAGCGCGATGAAGCCTACGAGCACAGCAATTGAGATATCGAAGTTTAGATACCAAAGGAACCAAACCCCACCGGCCAATGCGACCGGGAGCGCCGCAAGAATTATCCCGACCTCAATCACCCGATTGAACGCCAGGAAAAGCATGAGCGTGATAATTAACAGGGTTGCAGGGGCAACGATCGTCAGCCTGTCCTGCATTCTCTCTATGTACTCATACTGCCCCGACCAAGTTAGCGAATAACCTGGAGGCAGGTCGACCTTTTCTGCAACCACCTCTTGTGCTTCGGCCACATAGCCGCCCAGGTCGCGCCCCGCGATGTCGATGAACACGAACCCGGTTCGTCGAGCGTTCTCCGATCGTATCATTCCCGGCCCGTCAACTATTCGAATATCGGCGAGAGCGGACAGTGGCACATGAGCACCCGACGGTGTGACGACAGGAAGATTTTCGAGCCGTTCCGGGCTGTCTCGCCATGCTTGAGGATACCGTAGGTTTATCGGAAACCTCTCCAGCCCCTCCACAGATTCCGACACTTGCATACCGCCAATTGCGGTCTGAACTACGTCCTGAACTTCTCGAACACTCATCATGTATCGGGAGGCGGCATCTCGCTTGACGTCGATTTCGATGAAACGCCCGCCAACAGGTCGCTCTGCGTAGGCGGAAGCCGTTCCATCAATATCAGCGACCGCACGTTCTACTTCGATCCCGATATCTGTAATGACCTCCAAGTCGGTGCCGGATATTTTGACACCGACAGGTGTACGGATACCCGTTGCAAGCATGTCGATGCGGTTCTTAATAGGTTGGATCCAAACATTTGTGACGCCCGGAACCTGAACGATACGATCAAGCTCATTTCGGATTTTCTCCATTGTCATGCCCGGTCGCCATTCTTTTTCCGGCTTGAGTTGGATAGTTGTCTCCACCATTGTCAGTGGTGCCGGATCGGTTGCAGTCTCCGCACGCCCAACTTTACCGTGAACAGTTTCGACTTCAGGCACGGTCGCGATCAGGCGGTTGGTCTGCTGCAGCACCTCACGGGCTTTTCCCGTCGAGATCCCGGGGTAGAAGCTCGGCATGTAGAGAAAATCGCCTTCGTTTAACTCGGGCATGAATTCAGAGCCAATTCTCTGGTACGGGTACCACATGGACGTCACCAAAACGCCAGCCAAAAGTGTTGTTGCCCATGGCCAGGCAATTGCCGCGTCCAGAAATGGGCGGTACACGAACACGACCAAACGATTTAGCGGATTTTTTCGCTCAGGTAGAATACGCCCCCTTACAAAGTAACCCATTAAAACCGGGACCAGCGTTATCGAAAGGATGGCGGCTGCAGCCATGGCGTAGGTCTTGGTATAAGCGAGTGGCGAGAAGAGCCTACCTTCCTGATTTTCCAAAACGAAGACAGGCAGAAAACTAACCGTGATGATCGCCAGAGAATAAAACAGGGCTGGTCCCACCTCAGAAGCGCACTCTTGCACAATCCGCCATCTGTTCTCTGCTGTGAGCTTTTCCTTTTCCAACCGCCTGTGCATCGCCTCGATCATCACAATCGATGCGTCGACCATCGCACCAATAGCGATGGCTATGCCGCCGAGCGACATGATGTTTGCGTTTACTCCTTGCGCCTTCATCAGAATAAATGCGGCAAAGATGCCCAGCGGGAGCGACAGAAGAATCACGAGGGATGACCGCAGATGAAGTAGAAAAGCCGCGCACACAAGAACAACGACGATGAATTCCTGCGTCAGTTTCTTCTGGAGGTTATCGATAGCGCGCTCGATCACACCAGATCGGTCGTAGGTCGTTATGATTTCGACCCCTTCCGGCAGGTTTGAGCGCAACTCTTCTATGCGCGCTTCCACCGCTTTGATCGTCGCCAACGCGTTCCCACCCCATCGCAGGATGACCACTCCGCCAACCGCGTCTCCTTGCCCGTCGAGCTCTCCGACACCACGGCGCATTTCAGGCCCCAGGCGGATTTCAGCGACGTCTCCAAGCGTCAGAGCGGCGCCGCGCTCGTTGACCATCAATGGCGCGCTTGCAAGGTCTGACAATTCATCGATGTAGCCCGATGACCTGACCATGAATTCGGCTTCACCCATCTCAATGACGCTGCCGCCCGTCTCGCGGTTGGCCGCCTGAATAGCCGTCCTCAGTTGCGCAAGTGTTATGTCATAGGCACGTAGTTTGTTTGGGTCGACGACGACCTGGTACTGTTTGACCATTCCGCCGATGGTGGCGACTTCTGAGACGCCTTCCACGGCTTGTAATTCGTATTTCAGAAACCAATCCTGCAGAGTCCTGAGCTGAGCCAGATCATGATTTCCGGTTCTGTCAACCAGCGCATACTGATAAATCCACCCGACCCCAGTCGCATCTGGGCCAAGTTGTGGTGACACGCCTTCAGGCAAGCTGCCGGTAATCTGGCCCAAATATTCGAGCACACGCGACCGAGCCCAGTAGAGGTCCGTCCCGTCCTCAAAGACGACATATACAAAGCTGTCTCCAAAGAACGAGAACCCGCGAACGTCTTTTGCACCGGGTACGGCCAATAGGGCTGTCGCAAGTGGATATGTGATTTGGTTTTCGACAACTTGAGGCGCTTGCCCGGGATATGGCGTGCGAACAATTACCTGGACATCCGACAGATCCGGGATTGCATCAACCGGCGTCTCACGAATGGCCCAAATACCCGCAACTCCTATCATGAATGCGAGGGCCAAGATAACGAACCTGTTGGCGAGAGAAGAACGAATGATGGCCGTGATCACTGCGTAACACTCCCATCAAGCGCGACCTCTAACAGCGTCATCGAAAAGTCGGGATTGCGGCGAAGGATCAAAGAAACATCAATCCCTACAGGCAAGTTAGAAACCTCAATCCCCTCCGCAACCGGGAAATCCATGGTCATGCCCGGCATGCCGATCTCAGTCATCGGACCGTGTGTTACGTTCGCGGTACGCGCGTTCGGGTCGATACTGTTAATCCGGCCAGAAACCTGAAGTGGCGGTGCAATAGGCGTTGCCGCAGCCAACACCATTGTCATGCCATCTGCACGCGCGAAAGTCAGAGTCATTTCAGAACCGACTTCGAGCATGCTTGTGTCCAATGTAGGTTCTAATGGGAAATCCATGGTCATTCCGGGCATGCCAATCTCAGTCATCGGCCCGTGAGTGATGGTTGCCGTTCCCGCCTCAGCATTAACGAGGTTGATCGTGCCGGTGACTACAATCGGTGGAGCAGAAGGCGTGTCGGTTTCTTCGGGTTCAACGGAATCCGTCGGCGGCGAGCCCTCTTCGCGAATTGCCACAATCGAGAACATCCCCCCTTCTCCCTCAGCCAGATCAAACTCAATTGGCATGTCGATTGGCACGGTAGTGAGATCTACTCCTACAACAGGCAAATCCATTGTCATGGCGGCCCAACCGAGCTCGGGGATCGGTCCGTGCTCAAGCGTCAATTTGCCGTCTGAAGTGACGGCGCGCGCGATTCCGGCACCAGTTCCGGCAATACCATCGTCTGGTGCAAGCTCCATCAGGCTCAGAAGCCCATCCGCACCCCGTGCGATCACGAAAGCGACTGCGTCGCCTGCACTCAAGCTGTCGAGCGAAACACCAGACCTCACCGGAAACTGCGAAGTCATTGCGGGCCAATCGAGGCTTTCGAGAACATCGTGACGAACAGTTGCCATACGATTTTGGGCATCGAGTGAAACCAGGGTGCCTGCCCCGCGTGCTGGTTCGGTATCCGTTGGTGCCATTCGGGTGAAACCGGCGCTCAAAGCACTTTCACTGTCGATTAGAAACTGTGCGGATGCGACAACTTCCTCACCAGGTTCAAGCCCTTGCAGAACTTCTGTTCGACCCCCCTCGCCGAAACTGTCTCGAAGACCTGTAGTCACCAGTCTCGGGCGAAAAGTACCATCGCCTGTTTTTAAGATGACGCGTTCCGCCGAACCGGTACGAATTAACGCCTCTGATGGAACAGTGAGAACATTTCGGCTTTCATCCGGTATAAGGCTAACACTGCCAAACATGCCCGGCCGCAGCACGCCGTCGGTGTTATCGAAACTAAGCCTTACGGGAAGAGTTCGGGTTTGCGGATCAAGCTCAGGGTAAACATAGTCGATGTCGCCTTCGAAGGTGCGACCGGGTAGGTGCTCGAACCTTGCTATCGCGCGCATATCTTCCGACAAACGTGCAATATCTCGTTCAAATACATCAACGATCAGCCATACTTCAGAAAGATCGGTTACCGAAAAAGCAAGCGTGCCTGGCTGCAGGTACATGCCATCGGCGGCATTCAGAGCTATGACGACACCGTTTTGAGGTGCCTCAATTTCCACATTTCGAACCAACTCACCGCCCGCCTCAATCTCAGCAACCTGACGAGCGGACATACCGTGGCTGATCAACTTATTGCGCGCCGCGTCCAAAATCCGCGGGTCACCAGCTTCGACTGCGCGTACAAGATCGCCGGTCGCAGCTGCGATCAGTGGTGAAAAGAGTTCAAATAAAACTTGCCCCTTCTCAACGCGATCACCGACCGCTCGAACTTTCAGTTGCTCAATCCAACCTTCAACACGCGTATGAACGTGATTGGTCAGGTGTTCGTCAAAGCCGACGAAACCCACCGTTTCGATGCGAGGTTCGATATCAGTCATGCGTGCAACCGCAGTTCGCACACCAATTGCGTTGATTTCCGCAGCGCTCAGGGTGACTTCTTCAGGGTCGCCGGTAGGTTCCTGCCCAGAATAAACCGGGATCAAGTCCATACCCATCGGCGATTTTCCAGGTCCAGGCTGCCGAAAATTCGGATCCATCGGTGCTACCCAATAAAGGACCTCTGGTTCGTTCGACTGGCCCTGATCAATTGGATTCAGGTACAGTCTTTCAAGAAAGACACCTCCACCCAGGCCAATCGCCAAGGCAAGTACTGATAGTGCCGCATATCTTCCACGCATAATAATCTCCTGACGGTCGCAGTGCATGCTCGAACCGAAACAACATGAAAACCCGCGCTGACGGGCCTGTGGATGTTAGGAGATTTGTGGAGGACGATCGGGCGTCAGAGGCGCTTGAGAGTTGTGGATGTCGGAATCCATGTTACGGTTTTTCTGGCCAAAAGCTTCAGCCAAAACCGCAAGTCCTACGTGGGTCGGATATTCGCCAACACAACAGATACCGGAATGACATTCTCCGCTGTGATTTACGTGGCTATCCGTGTGGATTTGGCCAGTCGTCGGATGCAAACCGCTATGGTCGTGTTTGAAGTCTGATGACTTTGCAGCCATTGAAACGCCGTGAGGCTCAGAGGTGCTACTGTTTTTGACGTCACTGCTCGCGACCACAACAGTGCCGACGAAGGTCATCGCCAAGCAGACGCATGTCAGAAACGTCATTCGCAACACTGAGAAAAACTTCCACTTCATCCCGTGCAGTTAGGACGAACGTAACGAGTGTTCAAGCCAGTCGGAGGAAAAAACAGGTGAGTTGGTGCGCTGTATCGAAATGAAGCGGATTCCCGCGAATACACGTAACAAACTGCCAAAATAGGAGGCAGTTCATACGATGAGCGCATCTAAGTTTGGCCGAGGTTCTTCAGGATCGGGCAGTCGGGACGGTGGTCTCCGGCACATTCATCGATTAAATGAGACAGTGTAGCATGCATGGCCTTCAGGTCCGCGATCTTGGCATCTATTTCTTTTAGGTTCTGTTTGGCGATATCCTTCACGTCCGCGCTTGCGCGTTCTTTGTCCTCGTACAACGCCAGTAGTGAACGGCAATCCTCAATGGTAAAGCCCAATGAGCGGGCCCGCCCGATGAAGGCCAGTTTGTGCAGTTCCTTTTCGTCGAAATGTCGATACCCGTTCAGACTGCGCCTGGGTTTGATGAATCCGATATCCTCGTAATAACGGATGGTTTTGGCAGGCAGACCCGAACGTTCTGCTACATCTCCGATATTCACAGCGGTTCTCCTATTCTATTCAGCAGGCGCTGATCGCAGCGCCTGCTCTTCATTCTGCGAGATCTGTTCTCGCCCAACTTTGATCGGCTTAACCCAGCGCAACCGCAGCGCGTTGGTCAGGACAAATACACTGGACAGCGCCATGGCACCTGCAGCCAAAACCGGCGACAGCAACGGGCCGCCAAACGGATAGAGCACCCCCGCTGCAACCGGTATGAGCAGCGTGTTGTAGCTGAAAGCCCAGAACAGGTTTTGGCGGATGTTACGCATGGTGCGCTGACTAATATCGAAGGCGTTGACCACGCCTGTCAGGTCGCCTGACATCAGAACGACGTCAGCCGCCTCGATGGCGATGTCAGTGCCTGTCCCGATCGCAATTCCTACGTCAGCCGCCGCCAGAGCGGGGGCATCATTGATGCCATCACCCACAAAGGCCAGTTTTCCGCCATTTGAGCGCAGATCTTGCAACGCGGATACTTTACCCTCTGGCAGAACCTCGGCCACGACATGATCGATGCCAAGCTGCGCCGCGATGGATTTGGCTGTAGCGGTATTGTCGCCGGTAATCATCGCTACTTTCAGCCCCAGTCCGTGCAAAGCTTCAATTGCGTCTGGCGTGGTGGTCTTGATTGGGTCCGCCACGGCGATGACGGCTGCGATAACTCCGTCTACGGAGGCATAAAGTGGAGTCTTTCCGTTGATTGCGAGTTCAGCGCCCCGATCAGACAACGCGCCCATTTCAACCCCTTCGCGACTCATCAGGCGGTCGGCCCCGATCAGGATTGTATGGCCTTCGACTGAGGCGCTTACCCCGTAACCGGTGATCGACGTGAAGTCTTCTGGCTTCGAAAGCTCCAGACCACGGGTTTCAGCCGCGCGCACGATGGCCGTGGCGATCGGATGTTCGGATGTGACCTCAACGGCAGCAACAAGGCGCAGAACCTCATCCTCGGCCAATCCTTCGGCCACAATCAGGTCGGTCAGCTCCGGACGCCCTTCGGTCAAGGTCCCCGTCTTGTCCACCGCAACAACGGTGGTTTCCTGCAGCATTTGCAAGGCGTCGCCCTTTCGAAACAGGACACCCATCTCGGCCGCGCGGCCGGTGCCGACCATGATTGAGGTGGGTGTGGCCAACCCCATGGCGCAGGGGCAAGCAATGATCAGTACCGCAACCCCGGCTACCAACGCCAAGCTGAGCGCAGGATCGGGTCCGAACAACATCCAAACCAGCACAGTCATTACGGCCACAGCGATCACTACCGGCACGAACCACAGCGTGATGCGGTCAACCAAGCCTTGAATCGGAAGCTTGGCACCCTGTGCTTGTTCGACCATTTGAATGATCTGGGCCAACATAGTGTCTGCGCCGATCTTTTCAGCCCGGTACGTCAATGCGCCCGCGCCATTAACTGTTCCGCCGACCACAGTTGCGCCCTCGGTCTTTTCGGCAGGAACCGGCTCGCCGGTGATCATGCTTTCATCGACATATGACGCGCCGGTCACTACGGCACCATCCACCGCGATTTTTTCGCCCGGTCGAACGTGCACAATATCCCCTACAACGATCTGCTCGATCGGTAGCTCGACAACCGATCCGTCGCGCTCAACGCGCGCTGTTTTTGCCTGCAGACCGACCAGTTTTCGGATCGCTTCACCAGTTCGCCCCTTGGCGCGCGCCTCGAGGAACCTCCCCAGCAATATGAGAACCACGATCACCGCTGCGGCCTCGTAGTAGACGTTTGCGGTTCCGGCGGGAAGAACACCCGGCGCAAAGGTGGAAACAAGCGAGAACCCATAAGCCGCCGAAGTGCCCAGAGCCACCAGAGAATTCATGTCCGGCGCGCCTTTGAACAAGGAAGGGAATCCCTTAGTATAGAACTGCAAACCTGGCCCAAAAAGAACGATCGTGGTTAGAAGGAATTGCAGGTAATAGCTGTTCTGGATGCCGATCGTGCTCGCTATCAGGTGGTGCATGCCCGGAATAACATGCGAGCCCATTTCAAGGATAAAGACCGGCAAAGCGAGCAAGGCGGCAAAGCTTGTTCGCCGGGCCAATTGGCGAATCTCTTTGGCTTTGCGGTCTTGTGGTTCGGTCTGCGTCGCGGATCGCAGGCTCGCCGGATAGCCAGCAGATGCCGCAAGCGCCGCGATGGCTTCGGGTGTTGTGACTCCCTCAGCATAACGTACAGTTGCACTTTCGGTGGCCAGATTGACCGACGCGGACAAGACGCCATCATCTGCTTGCAATGCCCGTTCAACGCGCCCCACGCACGATGCGCAGGACATGTTCTGAATATCCAGCGTTACCTCTTCCGTCCGTGCCAGATATCCGGCGCTGTTTAACGCATCAGCAATGGCCGCTTTATCGGCTGGATCGCGGAAATCGACCTGAACGCTTTCGCTGGCGAGATTAACCGAAGCGGCATCTACCCCTGGCACATCTTTCAACGCGCGCTCAACCCGCCCTACGCAGGACGCACAGCTCATACCCTGAACTTGAAACCTTGCATGTGAAATTTCAGTCATATTGTCACCACCAATGTTCTGCTGACGGGAAACATAAGGGTTCCAGCAAGTGGAAGGTCAAGGGATGGGGCTGACTTTCTTTGCCACTAATTTTGACGATCCAATAATCACGACTTGACCTTCCTGTGCTGGAATACTTTAGCCGGGACGACGGAACACAGGAGCAAACATCCATGACGACCCTAAATATCCCGGATATGAGCTGCGGGCACTGCAAGTCAGCTATCGAAAAAGCCGTTGCCACGGTGGATTCCTCCGCACAGTTGGACTTTGACATGGAAAACCGCAGGGTACGTGTCTTAAGCACCAATTCACTTGATCATATCCTTGCAGCGCTGAAGTCCGAGGGATACGAAGCCACGATCGCATGATAAACTTAGGAGCGCACATGCTGTCGCCCCCTTGGTTCTATCTTGCGTCTCTGACTGCCACGATTAACCGGGTCATTTCATCTTCGGTGATCAGACCCGGGGCAAGCGCATCTCCAATCACAAACGAAGGAGTGCCACTGAAGCCAAGCTGTCGGGCCAATTCCATGGAAATCTGAATATGCGCGTCGACTTCCGGCGCTTCCATATCTGCGCGCAATTGATCCTCGTCCAGGCCAAGTTCCCGAACAACTTTCAGTACACTGGCCTCAGTGGCACGACCGTTCAGAGCCATAAGCGCCCAATGAAATTCTTCGTATTTTCCCTGGTTTCGTGAGGCCAGCGCAGCGCGTGCCGCGAAGTCGGAACCTTCTCCAAGTATGGGCCATTCTCGATAAACAATTCGCACATCGGAATCGCCCGCGATTACGTTCTTCACGACCGGGGCAGCGCGTTTGCAATATGGGCAGTTATAGTCGAAAAACTCGACCACGGTTACATCGCCTTCCGGGTTTCCGATTACAGGCGCATTCGGATCCTGTTCCAGCAATTCACGCTGATTTTCCAAGACGCTTCCAATTGCTTCGGCTTTTGCCTGATCCTCGCGCTGTTGAAGCAATTGAATCGCCTGCATGATGATCTCAGGGTTTTCCAAAATGGCTTCGAGAGCCAGCCGTTTTACATCGGAGTCAGACAGCTCGTCGGCGCGTGCCATAGGAATGCCAATCGACATGGCGATAGCGACTAAGCCTGCAAGTATTCGTTTCACATCAGTTTCCTTCCGTTTGTTCTGCTTCGGTGCGTTGCTCTTGCAGCTTGCGTTCCCGATCCGGCCAACTCTCCTGGATGAAGGCGAGGATGTCCCAGATATCCTGATCCGACAGAGTGTCCCCGAAGCCTGGCATGCCGCTTTTGACGTCAGCGACACCCATCTGTTTCAAAGTTTGGTCCCCGCCAAACTTTGTATAGTCGAACAACAGCTTGTCGCCGTGATGCCAGGTATGCCCGGTTCGGTCATGCGGGGGCGCCCGCAAGACGCCATCCGGATCAGGTGTTTGCCAATCCTGCTGACCCTCCAAATTTGCCCCGTGGCATGACGCGCAGTTTTCGGCGTACAAAACTGCACCACGTGCCGAATCCGCTGATGCACTGTTCTGCGCACGCCCACTCAGGCCCCAGCCAGCGACCGCGACAATGATCACTACAGCAGCCAGTGACACCCATTTCGCCGAACTCTTGTTCATCATGCCACGCTCAGCCAGGTCTTCATACCAGCGGCCTGATGCGACAGCATATGGCAATGAAACAGCCAATCCCCCGGGTTATCCGCAACGAACGCAATCTCCCGCTTTTCTATCCGGTCAACCAGGATTGTGTCCCGCAGCGGCCCTAGGTTGCCGTTTGGCAGAACTTCCTGAAAGTGCGTCCCGTGCAAGTGCATAGCGTGCGGAAAGACGGTGTCGTTCTGCATCTGAATCCGGACTATGTCGCCACGCGAAACGGCAGCAAGGGGGTTTTCAGGTAACCCGGCGACACCGTTGAATGTCCAGATCTGCCCTTCCTGAACCAATTCATTGGTGCTCATGACCTGGCCGTTAAAAGTGCCTTGACGCAGTCCGCCCATCGCCCCGCCTTCCATCACTAATGGGATTGTCAAAGCGTCAGAAACATCTTCGAGAAAGGAAACAGGGTTGGGTGGCAGGGCTTCTATTGCACCGCGGTTTGCGGATGCACCGCTTCCCGAAACCGGGATTTCAGCAATGACAAACGATTCATCGCGTTCGTGAAGAGTTATTTGAACGGCTTCGTTCGATTCCGCTGTGACATCAACAATTAAGTCTGCTCGCTGTGCAGGCCCAAAAACAAGGGTTTCAAAATCCTCTGGCTGCCTTACAGGCATGCCATCATAAGCGACCAGTTTCCCGTTTGCGCCACCTACTGAGACATACATGATCCGATCAGTTGCCACGTTGACCATTCGAAGTCGCAAACGCTGGTTTGTCAGAACTTCTGTCATGGGCGATATGTGTGCGTGAACGTAGTTTCCCATTCGGCCTGCATGCGTCCAGTCATGCATCGCGCCGAAATCATCGACGATTTGGGCGTCCTGACCCAACCTCCAGTCATCCAGCAGGATCGTAATGTCATGATCCGTGTCCGGCGGGTCCATTTCGTCGACGATGAACGCGCCGTAAAGGCCCCTGGCCACTTGTTCCGTTGACTGGTTATGAGAGTGGTACCAGAAGGTTCCTGCATCCTTCAGAGGCAAGTCATACTGAAACTCGCCGCTTGTTGGTACAGCCTCCTGTGTAAGACCCGGCACCCCATCCATGTTGTTTGGTACCCGCAGTCCATGCCAATGGATTGCCGTAGGCTGAGGCAGTGAGTTCAGGAGTGTCCGGCGAACCGTTTCGCCCTGCCGGGCACGAATTTCGGGGCCCGGAACACCGCCATCATATCCCCATATCTCGGTTTCAGGATAGCTGTCGGGGGCAACACGTGCCAATCCTGAACGCGCCTCGATTATTCGGGGGGCGGTAGCCGCCCTCCCGATAGTCGGCACTGCGATTAGTGCCGACGTGCCTGCAACGAATTGCCTGCGATTGAGCTTCATGAGGACTTCCCTCCAAAGAAAATTTGATCTCTCACTCGATTACCCCCCGTCGTGCACATCCAGCAGATAGGTCGCCATTGCCTTCCGGTCTTCGTCTGTCAGAAAGCTGGTGCCATAGTTTACGACCTCTCCCATGGCGCCGCCGAAGACATCGCCATCAGGCATGACGCCGGTGCGCAACGCGTAGGCCAAATCATCTACCGTCCAACCACGCTTTTGCAGGGTCTCAAAGTCGATGGCCGGTGCCTTGTCACCGCCCGGCAGAGAGTCACTTCCCTTGAAGTGTTCCGTGTCCGAATTTCTTGCGCCAGCCAGGTTCCTCCCGGTGTGGCAGGCCGCACAATGTGTGGCACCTTCGACCAGTAGCCGGCCCCGGTTCCACACTTCGTCATTGCCCGGCACGGGATCAGTGCGGGGTGGTTCCAGAAAAGCCGCGCGCCACAGCTTCAGGCCCCATCTCTGATTGAAGGGGAACGCCATTTCCTGTTCTTTTGACGGTTCCGCTACCGGTGGAACTGTTTGCCATGCGGCCCAGAGATCGGCGATGTCCTGATCCGTGAAATTGGCATAGAATGGATAAGGAAAGGCCGGGTAATAGGGTTGTCCGCCGGGTGATACGCCTTGACGCACCGCGCGGGCGAACTCCTCGATTGTCCAATCACCGATCCCGTGATCGGGATCTGTGGTCAGGTTCGGCGAAAAGAGCGTGCCGAACGGGGTATCCAACTCCACCCCACCGGCCAAGGCCGCGCCCCCTTTGGCAAAATCTGTGTGGCAAGCGATACAACCACTTGCCCTTGCCAGATACGCCCCGCGGTTAACGTCACCCTGAATGTCGAGAGCTTGTAAGGGCTGGCCAATCGGCCAAGCCATCACAGCAACAAGTCCCGCTGACGCCGCTACGGCGGCAGCAAGGCCCAATCGGAATATCGGTCTCATGACGCATTCCTATTCCGACCGAAATTGCGTGTGACACGCCGAGCATGTCTGGCTCAGCATCATGAACACACCATCTGCCGGCATTTCAGAAAGTTGTGCCTGGTTTGGACTGCCGCCCATCATTCCGGCACCCATCATAGAACCGCCACCCATCATGGATGCGCCGCCCATCATGCCCGAACCATGGCCCGACCCGGACATCATCAACCCGTTGTCCGCCGCAAGCACAAGGCCTTCAGAGTAGGATTCCAACTGCCTGGCTAACTCTGCAAATGAACCCCAATCCTGCCAGATCTCCGATTTGGCCTCCGAGGGTTTGCCATCAGATCCCTCTGGAAACAGCTTTGTCATGCTCTCGCCAGCGTGACGCCCGATTTTCTTGGCCTCGCTTCGTACCGTTTGCGCATTGTAGGGCGTTTTCCCCTGCATCATCGGCGTAAGGATCTTCATGCTGTCCTTCATCGCGGACATACCATCCATGCGTTCTTTGACGATGCCGGTTGCGCCACCATGCGCCAGGGCGGCGGCTGCAAACAGAGAAACCAGGGCAACGCCTGTGGTCATTTTCAGAATGTTCATTGTTTTGTCCTTGTCGTCTGCTTCGACGCGCCCAGGTTGAGCGCAATTCGACTGGTCAGATCAGGACACGCGGCGGTGGTGGGTCAAACGCCGCGATACCGAGAACCCGGTATTGGGCTCGAGGGATCGAGTATCTTTGTTCAGTATCTTGGGGGCCAGGCGGTGGTGGACCCATCGAAAATAGACCAACAGCGTTGCAAATCGTTCCGCCATGACAATGTCCGGGATGACCCTGCTTGACATGCTCAACGTCCGCGGAGTCCGTTTGGTCAATCACGTGCTGAGAACCACTGCCATGTGCATGAGCAGAATCGGCCGTCACAAGCAGCCCGCCAATGGTCAGCACCATTGACAGTATGATGTAACGAATTGCACTGCCCATTCGGCTCGTCACCTTCAGAAAATCCCGTTTTCCTGCTGCAGCTCTCTGATATACGCCACGATGCCCTTCACATCCGCACGGGTCAAGCCATCGACCGGCGGCATATTGCCGAACTTCCAATGGTGTGCCCGAACTCCATTCTGGACTGCCACATAAAATGACTCGTCCGAATGGTGGCTTGGTTCATAGATTTTATGCACCAAAGGTGGTGCAAGGCCTTCCAGACCTGTTGCATTCGCGCCATGGCACGCCGAGCATTTGGCGTCGAATGCCACTTTGCCGACGGCCGCAAATTCGCTTAGCTGGTCCGGCAGAGTGACGTTTTCGATTGGGTCTCCTTGCTCCAGTGCTGACGTATCGGGCGGCGTCATCGAGTGACCTGTTGGTTGCTGATTTAAGTTGTAGACGAACGCGGCGGCGCCTGCGATCACTACTCCGCCGATCAAGAGTGTAAGTTTATCCATCTCTGTTCTTCACATGATTGTCAGTTCTTAGGTTCAACGCGCGCAAAAAAAATCGGCCTGACCAAGGTCAGATCAGTTTTACCTGAGTGCCCACA
Source organism: Ruegeria sp. N4 (assembly GCF_056531425.1). Taxonomy (NCBI): domain Bacteria; kingdom Pseudomonadati; phylum Pseudomonadota; class Alphaproteobacteria; order Rhodobacterales; family Roseobacteraceae; genus Ruegeria; species Ruegeria sp. N4. The sequence goes on along the minus strand of NZ_JBQFLT010000015.1, from coordinate 46,335 downwards.
GTGGCCAGTTCGAACAATTCCGCAATCTGCTCGTTGTACAAGCCAATGCAGCCGTTGGAGGATCTTCTCCCGATCTTGCGCGTGTCGTTGGTGCCGTGGATCCGGTAGTATTGCCAGCTCAAATAAAGTGCATGTGTCCCCAGAGGATTCTCCGGACCCGGGCCCACATAATCGGGCCAAGCGGGGTTGCGCTTTTTCATTGCTGGTGTCGGTCGCCAAGACGGCCCTTCGACCTTGCGAGTAACTGTGGTGTAGCCCAGCCTTGTAAGGTCTTCCGTCAGCGGTACGCTGGTTGGATACATTCGGTAGACGCTTTCGTCTTCCGACCAATATTGCAGGACCTTGGACTGTGTATCGGACAGGATCACACCATTCTTAAGCGTATCAAAGTGGTCCTGCCATTTAGCAACGCGGAATGAGGAAACATTGCGGCGCGTCCCCTCAGTTGCCGTTGATTGGGCCCAAACGGCCGGTGCTGGAAAAAGCGTCGTCGCAGCAAACGCGGCAATCACTCCACGTCGCGTAACAACCTTTCCTTCTTTGCTCCGTTTCATGCCTGCCATCCCAAAGTTTATTCTTTTTTTCCGACTCAAATAACTCGTATGCCCGGTTCCTGCGCTGGAAGGTCAACACGCAAATGACATTTCATATGGGATGTCTCGTCTGAATTGTCGTTGCCGTTGGCGCAGGGATATTTCCTTAGAAGGCGGACCCAAATCATCAAGTCATTGTGGAAAAGCAATTTTTCTTGGACGTAACTCCAGGCTGCTTTAAGCAAAACCTGACTTTCTTGAATCAACCGAACACAAAAAAGCAACGCTAACAATTGCTTAGTTCTTGGTGAATTGATGTGATCACCCGTCGATGCGAGGGTAGCAGGCACTACAAATGACAATCACAGTGGACTAAACACCATGTCCTTCAGGAAAGCTTTCCAAGCACTGGCCGCACTTTTGTTCATCGGCGCTTGTACCGAAACAACGTCAATATCTGCAGATAGCGAGCCCGGAACGCTTTCCCAAGTTCCTGACGCCGTAGCCCAGATTGCTGCTCCGGGCCAGGACCTGAACGCAGTGAAAATCATGCCTGAGGACGGTTGCTATTGGTATCGCTATGTTGGGCCAGTTGAAACAACCTACCTACCACTTAGGACTATTGAAGGGCGCCCAATCTGTACGCGCGCCTGACAAGCGCCTGTCAGCTGGTCGCGGTCAGAAGCCGCTCGGGAGGGTAGAGATGAGCCGTGGACCCTGGCCTGACACGATCATAAAGCCCGATGATATGTGGCATCGCCATCCTTACGCAGCCAGAACTTGCGCGACCTCCGATAGATCTTGGATAAGGCGTTCCGTGAATTCGCAGGTATGTGTCGCGACCACCTTCGAACAGATAAAACGCCCTTGATCCCAATGGGTTTGTCGGCCCACCGGGCACACCATCTGCGAATTGCGCATATTCATCAGGGTCGCGCTCAATCATTTCGGCTGTAGGAGTCCAACGCGGCCATTTGGCCTTTCGCTTGATCGTGTAGACTCCGGGCTCGTAAAGATTGCCTCGGGCAATGGCTACGCCGTAACGCATTGCTGTGCCACCGTCTTCGATGAAATACAGATATCGTGCCACCGCGTCGACATGAATGTCACCCGGAGTAAGTGGTCGATTGGTTTGCACACGCTGAGGCAGGAAACGTGGGTGTAAACCCCAGGGATTGGATGTTGCGGGATCAAAATTGGCTGGAGTTACTTGCGCATCCCACTCCGACCATTGCGAGGCCGCCGCCGACGTCACTCCAAAAACCGGCTGAGAGAAAATGGCGAGCGAGGCTGCAACAAAATGTCGTCTGGTCAGCATTGATAGCGCTCCTATTGGCTGGTTGGTGTCTGGAGTTAGTACCCAGGGGATTAGACAATCCGCGACGGGGGAAGATTTGTCCATTCAATTATTCGTTCGATATCGCTTCGACCCACCCGCGAGTTTTCAAGGCTTAAAGTGACCTAGGCAGCTTCGTGTTTAACCTGAAACTTCACCAGGCGTCGGGACGACAATGCCTGCTGTTCATACCCCTAAAAACTTCCCTGTTCCGGCCGTGTCTATGCACCAAGTAAGGCCCAAGCAAATGCTGGACTGGTTTGACAGCGTCAAATTCGCTTCGCGCCAAAACAGCTTGACCTTCCATCGTGGGAAGGCGTTAGCAGAGGTCTCCAATCCAAATTTTGGAGTTGAATGTGAAAGAAAAACAGACTGCAAACGCGCCGCAGGCGTCAGTACCGGTTAGCGGCGGCAAGATAATGAAATGGGGCATGATGGTATGTTGCATTGCCATGATAACGCCGATCGCTCTCTACTTGATCGCCGGCGGGACGGTTGGTGGGCTTTCTGACTCCTTGGGTCTTTTCGCACCGTTGATCCTGTGCCTCGGAGCCCATTTCTTTATGCACAAGGCGATGGAAAAATCCTGTCATTCGAACAAATCTGAATCGGAAAGACCAAAGGCAACAGACGCCGCGGTCGGACCGAACCCAGTACACCGGCAATAATCTTCAATCATGAAGCTTTGGTGCTCAAGGTTGGCCGCCATGTCGCTGGCCGCTCTTTCGCTGGCGGCTTGCGCACCACGCCCTAAACTATGCCCGCTGCAACCGCCGCAGCCTGAATACGCCCTGCCCCAAGGTTGCCGGGTTCAATGGGAGGGCGCGGATGGCGGGGCCTATTTCATCTGCGAAGACGGGCGCGAAGGTTTCGTGAGCTGATCGTGGGGATGTGACATTCCGGCTCGTTGACCCTCCAGCGCTGGAATCTGGCAGAGACGGGTGCAAAACAACCGATGGCAACGCGCAATGGCAAGAACACTCCTAAATTTATGTATTATGATCTTGGGGTTAATCTTTGGCCAGACTTCCGCCGGGACAAGCCTTGCAGCTACATCCCAAGCGTATGAATCAGAGCCCCTGGTCGCACACATAATTACCGCGCAGGACGGGATCGCGCCTGACGTCAAGACGATCACTGCAGGACTGCATCTGAAACTGGGCGAAGATTGGAAAACCTACTGGAAGTCGCCTGGTGAGGTGGGAATTCCGCCCAAGATCACTTGGAACGGCTCGCAAAACGTCAGCGACGTACAGTTTCACTGGCCCGCGCCGATCCGTTTTCGCGCCTTCGGGATCGAGAATTTCGGGTACAAGGACGAAGTGGTCTTTCCGCTGACCGTCACACTCGAGAACCCCGGAGCGCCAGTTGACTTGAAGGCCGCTGTGACAACGCTGATCTGTTCCGATATCTGTGTGCCGGTCGAGTTTTCGCTGGACTTGTCGCTGACTCAGGGAACGGGTCGGGATCAGGACTCGGCCCGGCTTATAAATGCCTTTCTGTCGCGGGTGCCAACCACGGGAAACACAAGCGGAATGAAGTCCGACGCCGCGACCCTGGATACCGAGTCCGAGATGCTGACGCTGAATTTCACCAGCGACCTGCCCTTTGATGCGCCTGATGTCTTTCCCGACATGGGACGTGACACCGCGTTTGGTGCACCCGACATCCGGCTCGCTGGCGACAGGCGTCAGCTATGGGTGCAGTTCCCGGTCCTCGCTCTGGCACAGGACCCCCCCGCCTTGTCCGTCACGGTTACCGACACCAACCGCGTGGCCGAGTTTTCGCCCCGTACCGACGCTCCCCCTACCCCGCCACCATATGAGATCGCGGCCGCCGAAACTTCAGCCAGCGCGCTGGTCTGGATCATTTTGCTGGCGGTGGGCGGCGGGTTGATTCTGAATGTCATGCCCTGCGTACTGCCAGTGCTTTCGATCAAGCTTTCCTCGGCGGTAAAGGCTCGCGACCGCTCTGCGGCTCAGATTCGCGCCGGGTTCCTGGCTTCGGCAGCCGGAATCCTGACATTCATGTGGCTGTTGGCGGCTATCACCATTGCGGCGCGGTCGCTGGGCTATTCCGTCGGCTGGGGCATCCAGTTCCAGAATCCGCTTTTCCTTGCGGTGATGATCGTGGTGCTGGCGGTTTTTGCAACCAGCCTCGCGGGCTTGTTCGAGATCACGCTGCCGCAGTCGCTGAACACCCGGCTTGCCCATGTCGAAAAGGGCCGCGTGTCGCTGGTCGGGGATTTCCTGACCGGAGCCTTCTCAGCAGTTCTGGCGACGCCCTGCTCGGCCCCCTTCCTCGGCACGGCGGTGGCCTTTGCCCTGACCGGCCGACCGGTGGATATCGTGGCGATCTTCACCGCAATGGGGGTCGGGCTGGCCATTCCTTACCTGCTGGTTGCAGTGCACCCGAAACTTACCGCCGCTCTGCCTAAACCGGGGCGTTGGATGGTGGGATTAAAATGGGCCCTGTCGGCGGCACTGCTGACCACGATCGGCTGGTTGGTCTGGGTGATGGTCGGGGTGGCCGGAGACACTGCTGCAACTGCTACCGTGCTGGCTGCAACTGTTCTGGTCCTGTTGATCTGGAAAAGTACGATGATGCCACCCGTTTTGCGCTGGACAGCCCTGTTGCTGACGCTGACCGCAGCGTTTGCCGCACCGGTTGCGATTGCCGGCAAAGACCGGTCCAGGCTGCTTGAACCAGCCGGAGAGATCCCTTGGATTACCTTCAGCCGCCCCGAAATCGCCCGCCTTGTGTCGCGCGGCGAGGTGGTTTTCGTCGATGTCACAGCCGACTGGTGTCTGACCTGCAAGGCCAACAAAGCGCTGGTGCTGGAACGCGGCGAGGTTCTGGCAACACTGCAATCGGACAAAGCAATTCCGATGCAGGCCGACTGGACCCGCCCCGACGATGTGATCGCCCGTTTCCTTGAGGACAATGGACGGTTCGGGATCCCCTTCAACATCGTCTACGGCCCGTCGGCCCCCGAAGGCATCGCCCTGCCAGAGATCTTGACCACGAACGCCATTCTCGACGCGATGGAACAGGCCGCGCCGATTGCGGGCGGAGCCGTGGAAAGCGGATCCTGACCCCGGAGTTCACATATCCCGGACGCGGTTGCTCTGCTGCGCTAAACGCATGGTCTCGTGCTCTTCCATATCCAGTATCGCCTGAAAGAGTTCGCGTGCCTCGGGTATCTCGGCACGCCCGTGCAAATACCGATATAAGTCGATCACCTGATTGTGAAGATCGAAGACCGCTTCGCAGATCTCATCGACGCTCATCTGTGCGAACGGCCTGTCGCAGGCGCGATGTGGGTCGATCGGCTCATTGCCCAAATAGTCATATACCCAGGTGTTGAGCGCTTTGGGATCGGCTCGTTTCACGAAACCATCGACGATTTTCTCCAGAGCAGCCTCATGATCGGCGAGGTAGGTAAGCAACATCCTGGCCAGCTCCTGCTCTGACTGTGTCGAACAGTGGGCCAAACATTCGGCGAGCCAATGATGCATTTCCCGCGTCCAGACAATTAGATCAGAAAACGTTTCAACTTTCATGGTCTCAACCTCCTAAAGATCGGCATGCGATAGCCTAAACCGGAATTTTCCAGATGGCTCACTGGGCATCAGCGCGAAGTCGGCGCCGGCCCGATCCACGCCGGGCTGCGGGAATCAACCCCCCAGTTCCAGCAATGCCCGGTCGATTGCCACCTTGCGCGGATCCCCCTGCGGCAGGTCATCCGCCAGATCCCTTGCCCTGCCATAGGCGTTCCGGGCGCCGTCGGTCTCGCCCAGCACCGAATAGGCGTTGCCCAGCCGCATCCAGCCGTCCAGATCGCCTGGGTTTTCCTGCATCCGGCTCGCAAGCCGTTCGACCATCGAGCGGATGAAGGCCTGCCGGTCTTCGTCTGACATCTCCTCGGCCGCCGCCACCTGATCGGCAGTTGGGCCGGGCATGGAAGGGGCAAAAGCCGCCAGATTCACCGGAGCCCGTCCGATCGACGGGGCGATGCGGTTAAGCTGGGCCACAAAACTCTCCATCCATGGCCGGAACTCCTCTTCGGCGTCCATCCGCGTCTTCAGTAGGTCATAGGCCTTATCAGGCGATCCAGCCTGCTCCAGACCAATGGCTTTGTAGAATGTCGCTGCTGGGTTCGATGGGTCCAGTTCCAAGGCTCGTTCAAACGCCCGATCGGCCTTGGGCGTAACGACACCGTCATCGGCATAGACCAACGCCTCGCCATATTGCGACACCAGCGCTGAATTCGCATTGGGTCGGTCCAGCAACCCCTCGAACGCGTCTGCGGCATCTCCAAAGCGTCCCATACGCATATAGGTCTGAGCCAACAACACCCATCCCTCGGTTGGCCCGCCGGTTTCATCCGCCTCAAGCCGCGACTTCAGGCGCACGGCAAGGTCGGCGATTTCACGGGCTTCGGCCTGCTCCCCCTCGCGTTGGGCAAATGGCTGGCTGGGGATGTAGGGACTACCCAGTTGCCAATAAAGACCGGCTCCGAGCGCTGGAACTACCAGCGCGGCAAGTAAAATCAGCGCACGCCCGGAATGGCCCATTATCGCTTTGTCGTCCGATTGCCGGTCAATCGCCTTCAGGCGACGTTCTATCTCGGCTCTGGCGGCCTTGGCCTCTTCGGCTGAGATAATTCCTCGTTCCAGGTCCTTCTCCACTTCGCCGATCTGGTCGGAAAAGATGGCAGAGGCGCTTTCGCGTCTCGACAAGTCCGAGGTCTTGCGCCCCAGGCCGGAGAGGGCGAGCGTCAGAAACACCGCCACGGCCATGAATGAAAAGATAATCCAGATCATGCGTGCGGCTCCGTGAGTGAATGGTTTTCGGGATTCCGTTCTTCGCTCGCGCCGCGTTCCGTCTCTTGTTTTCGCGACTTCCGATATCGGCGCGCATTTTGGGTCAATACCGCTGCAGTCGCGATACCACCCAGCCCCAGGATGACGATAGGCGCAACCCACAGAATGTAAGTTGATGGCTTCCATGGCGGGTTGAACAGAACATAGTCGCCATAACGCGCAACCAGAAAGTCCATAACCTGCTGGTCCGTGTCGCCTGCCACCAGCCGTTCGCGCACAAGCAGACGAAGGTCGCGCGCCACGCCAGCGTTAGAACTGTCGATGTCTTGGTTCTGGCACACCACGCATCGCACCTGTTTCGAAATCGCCCGGGCCCGCTCTTCCAATACCGGATCTGCAAGTATCTCGTCGGGCTCAACCGCGAATGCCGGCTGCGACACCAGCATCGCCAGAGTGACCGCGGTAATTACAATGCGACGTATCATGACGCCTCTCCTCCGGCCGCCCGCGCCTGATCCAGCGCGGTGCGCATCTTTGAAATTGCCTCGTCGCCCAGCACCGGGCCGACAAAACGGAATACGACCTTGCCCGCGCCATCAATCACAAAGGTCTCCGGCACGCCGGAAATCCCCCATTCGATCCCGGCTCGGCCGTCCAGGTCGGAACCGATGCGCTCATAAGGGTTGCCCAGATCGTCGAGCCATTTCCGCGCGTCCTGCGGCTTGTCTTTGTAGTTAATGCCCATCAGGCGAATGCCCTCATCGCGTACCATACGCGTCAGCACCGCATGTTCGGCCCGGCAGGGCACGCACCAGGACGCAAACACGTTGACCACGATCGGAGCTGACCCGTCATTTTCCACCAGATCGGTACTGGACAGCCCGTGGGTATCCAGCCCTTCGACCGGCGGCAAGTCGAACTCAGGCACCGGCTGCGAGATCAAAACAGACGGGATTTCGTTTGGATCGCGATCGGGATTCAGTCCCCATAGCAGGAAGGCACCCAGGATGCCGGCAATCGTAATTGGGAACAGTGCAAATAGACGTTTCATTGCCCTACTCCGCCGCCACCGCAACGGAGCTCTGCCCAGTCCGTTTTCGTGGTGCACCGACGCGTAGACGCCGATCGGAGAGTGACAAGACACCACCAAATGCTAACAATCCTGAACCTATCCAGATCCAGACCACCAATGGCTCATACAAGATACGCAGGGTCCATTTGCTCTGTTCTGATTCCGCCGCCGGTTCCGATATTGAGGCGTAAAGGTCCCCTGCCAACGTCGTTCGAATTGCTGACTCGGTCGTACTGGTACCCGCCACGAGATAGGCCCTGCGCTCGGGTTGAAGCGTGGTGACATAAGCGCCATCGCGAAATACCGTCAGTGTGGCCGCGCGAGACAGATAGTTCGGACCGCGAAGCTGTTCCACACCGTCAAAACGCACGTCGAACCCTGCTATCTCAATCTGTGTTCCGGGCTCGGCAAAAGTCACGACCTCGGATTTCCAAGCGCTGGACCCGATAAAGCCGATCATACAGACAGCCAACCCCGCATGGGCCACGACCATGCCGTAATGAGAACGCGGTAGGCTGCGGGCCCGACGCAGGGACTCGGCCAACGGTGCCTCACCCAGCTTAATTCGGCTGGCCCACTCTGTCAGCACAGCGCCCAGCAACCAAACCGCAAGGCCGATCGACACTACCGCCAAGGCTGGGCCGCCGGTATCCAGATACCACACAAGCAACGCTACGAGCAGGCTAACCCCGGCCACCCATTTGAGCCGGGACAGAACACCGCGCAAATCCGCCCGCTTCCATGACAACAGCGGCCCAATCCCCATTACAACGACTAGAACCAGCATGATCGGCACGAAACTGGCGTTGTAATAAGGTGGTCCAACCGAAATCTTTTCACCTGTCACAGCCTCAAGCAAAAGCGGATAAAGCGTACCGAATAGAACCGTCGCCGTTGCGGTGGCCAGCAGCAGGTTGTTAATAAGCAAACCGGCCTCGCGGCTGATCGGGGCAAAAAGACCGCCGCCCTCCATCTCCGGTGCGCGTATGGCAAACAGCGTCAATGAACCACCGATCGCGACAGCCAACAGCGCCAAGATGTAAATGCCGCGTTCGGGATCGACCGAAAACGCATGGACCGATGTAAGCAAGCCTGAGCGGACAATGAATGTCCCCAACAAGGACAACGAGAAGGTCAAAACGGCCAGTAGGATCGTCCAACTTTTGAAGCTGCCGCGCTTTTCGGTCACAATGGCCGAATGGAACAGCGCTGTGCCAGCAAGCCAGGGCATAAACGAGACATTCTCGACCGGATCCCAGAACCACCAGCCGCCCCAACCCAGTTCGTAATAGGCCCACCAGCTGCCCAGAACGATACCAAGTGTCAGAAACACCCAGGCCGCCAATGTCCAGGGTCGGACCCACCGCGCCCATGCCGGATCGACCCGCCCCTCAATCAGGGCAGCCACGGCGAAAGAAAATACGATAGAGAAGCCGACGTAACCCAGGTATAGGAACGGCGGGTGCATAGCCAGGCCGACATCCTGCAACAGCGGATTTAAATCCTGACCATCCAGCGGTGCCGGAAACACCCGGTCAAACGGGTTCGAGGTGAACAGCATGAATGACAGGAACCCCGCGCTGATCCAGGCCTGCACTGCCAGAGTGCGCGCCTTGAGTTTCAGTGGGATGTTCCGAGCCAACAGAGACACACCCAGCCCGAAAATCACCAATATCAGAATCCACAACAGCAGCGACCCTTCGTGGCTACCCCAGGTCGCAGCCACCTTGAAAAGCATCGGTTTCAGCGAATGAGAATTGCTGGCCACATTTAGCACAGTGAAATCGCTGACCACGAAGGACCACATCAGAGCGGCGAAGGCGATAGCAACCAGCGCTGTCAGTAGGACCGAGGTCGCAGATGCCGATCGCATCCACATGACATTGTTCCGTGCTGCTCCAATCAAGGGAAATACGCTTTGCACCAAGGACACGGCCAGGGCAAGCGCCAGGGCGAACTGCCCGATTTCCGGTATCATTCCAATCCCTCCGGATTTCCGGTTTTGCGGCCTTGTCCGACAATCCAGCGCTGGAGGGTCAAGCGCATTATTGCCGCACCCCCTTCGGCTGATGCATGCTTGACGAGCGCAAATCTGGCCGGCGGCCTTGACCTTCCAGCGCTGGAGACCCCCACCATTTCGACTTCACCGATGGACGTACCGAACACTTTGTTTTCAGGGCAGGGACTCAGGAAACAAACGAACACGAGGGCATCATGACACGGAGCAACAGCAAGATTACGTGCGTCTGGCAACGCCTCCAGGCTGTAATACTGGCTGGGGGGCTGAGCCTTGGGTCAACTGCCATGGCCCAACCGGAAACCCGTCCGGCTGACAACGTGGCGATGAACCCGCAAGCCTCCAGCAACATGTCAGGTATGGGAAGCATGTCCAGGATGATGCGCCCCGACGCGGTGCCGCCAACGGGTGTCGTTGGCGGTATGCATCCACCCGAGGGTGTTTTGATGCCTGTGTTCTCTTACATGAACATGGAGATGGACGGAAATCGTACCGGAACGCAGTCGCTGTCTACCTCGAACGTTCTGTCGCAGTATCCGATCGCGCCGCTCAGCATGAGCATGAACATGGCGATGGTCGGCCTGATGTACGGTGTGACCGACGAGATCTCGGTGATGGCGATGCTGCCCTATACCCGCAAGACGATGAAGCACCAGACCCGCATGGGCCAGACCTTTAAGACCAGGGCACAGGGGTTTGGCGATCTGAAGATCATCGGCGGATATGATATCTACAAATCCGACGGGCAGGTGCTGGAACTATCTCTTGGCCTCAGTCTGCCGACTGGCTCGATAGACGAGACCGACACCACGCCAGCTGGGCCGGACCAGCTGCTGCCCTACCCCATGCAACTGGGTTCAGGCACCTACGACCTGCTGCCGGGCGTCACCTATACGGGCCAGAACGCGGATTGGTCTTGGGGCGCCCAGCTGGCCGCCGTGATCCGGATGGGTGAGAATGATGCCGGTTACACCTTGGGTGACGTCTATTCAGCAACAGTTTGGGGTGCACGGCGCTGGAATGACCAGTTCAGCTCCTCGTTGCGGGTGGTCGGCGACATCGTGGAAAACATTGACGGGTCGGATGCGCGCCTGAACCCAGGCATGGTGCCCACCGCTGATCCGACCCTGCGCGGCGGCCAGTTTCTGAGTATCGGAATCGGAGTGAATTACCTTGTGCCGGGGTCGGGCGTTTTGGCGGGCACGCGCCTGGGTATCGAGGGCGTGATCCCTGTGTATCAAGATCTGGATGGGCCCCAGCTTGAACGCGATTACGCAGTCTCCTTCGCGATACGCAGGGCGTTCTGACCCTTCAGCCCCAAACCGACTGTAAACGGACAATCAGCGCCGCCGCGGTGGTCAGAACGACCACTGACACCGCCATCAGTAGCAGGGCCAATGTCACAGGTCCGCCGCGCCCAGGTACGCGACGTGCCAGTTGGGCTGCAAATCCAGTACCGTGGGCGATCTGGCTCTGAACGACGGATAGGTATAGCGGCAGCGCTCCGACCAGCGTGGCGTACAGGTAAACGCCTGAGATGTTCTCGAAGTAGGCGGAGCGTACCAGCGTCGGACCGACTACCCGCAACGCCACTACGGGATCACCGCCGAAAGACCCGAACCAGTCTGCCGAAAGCGCGTAGATCAGCGCGTGCAGCGCGATGAACAGGACGGCCCGTAGCAGCAGGTCAATTAGCAGATACCGGGCCGGGATGGCCCCCCTGCCCCGCGCCCTTACCCCAACGGCGAAAAGAAAAAAGCTGAGATAATTTAAAAGGAAAACGACCGGCAACCCATTCGTCACCACCTGACGCAAAAACCGAACAAACGCGGGACCACTGTTCAGGAGGTGCGTCGCAAAGCCCGGCGTGCGCAAAACGAAGATGGCCAACAGCGGAAACAACGCAAGGCAACTGACGATCAGCGTGTTTCTGGCAAACTTCCAGAAAGGCAATTCAGTGGCAAAATATCTGTTCATTTCATTTAGTTTGCCAACGGTTCCAGCGCAATGTCGATGCCAATTGGTTTACAGACCTGCGACAGAACCTCCGATTTTATTATTCCGCAAGCCCTCTACCTACTTTACGCGCAAAATCTGTTACTTTTGCTCGTTACTTTTGTTGCGCTATCAGTTTCAAGTTACACTCGATAAGTATCCCTTATCAGATGTGATTGACTTTGCCGCGGAATCAGCGCAGAATACAGTTCATGTGTCGGTTTTCCTTAACCACTGGACTCGCATCGGCATTGGTCCGTAACCCGTAGACCTCTGCCCCGCACCGGCAGCAAACCTAAGTAGATGCAGCACCGTAACCTGCAATTTTGTAAATATGTACCGGCACAAATTCAGTCCGAGTCTACTCGTAAAAAACCAACACAGCATAAGGCCAACCATGGAACATGGTGAAAACAAGCATGAGCAGTCTACAGGTTAGGGAAAATCGACACATGAAGCCCCCTGCCCCATACCTCCCCACTGTCTCCCCTGCCCTGTCACAGACAGACCAGGACGCGCTCACCGATCTCTATGTGCGCGGCACGCCGGAAAACACGCTCCGCGCTTATGAGCGCGACTTGCTCTATGTCACCGCCTGGAAGTCTGCGCGGTTCGGTGCGGCGTTGGACTGGCCGGAATCCGAGGCCACCGCCCTCGCCTTCATTCTCGATCACGCCCGCGATTTGAACGATGCCCCGGAAGACGACACTGCACGACAGGTGGCAGAGGCACTGATCGCGCAAGGGCTGCGCAAGTCGTTGGCCTGTCCGGCCCCGTCAACGCTGGACCGGCGCATCGCCTCCTGGTTGGCCTTTCACCGGATGAAGAACCTCCCTTCCCCCTTCGACGCGCCACAGGTGAAACAGGCCCGCGCCAAGGCGCGACGCGCCGCCGCCCGGCCCCCTACTCCAAAATCGCAACATCCGATCACCCGCGATGTGCTGGAACAGTTGCTAACCACCTGTCGCGGCTCGCGCCGTGATTGTCGAGATCGGGCAATCCTGATGTTGGGCTGGGCCAGCGGTGGGCGGCGGCGGTCGGAAATCACGGCGCTGATGCGCGAGGATGTCAGCCTGAAAGCGTTCGAAAAAGAAGGTTTGGTCTGGCTCTCGCTGGTGGAGACCAAGACCACAGCCAAGGGCGAAACCCCGCGACTGGTGCTAAAGGGCCGCGCCGCGCAAGCCTTGGTGCATTGGATCGAGGTTGGCGGGATCGAGGATGGCCCCCTGTTCCGCCCCATCTCCAAAGCCGACCGGGTGCTGAAACGTCGCCTCAGCCCGGATGCGATTGCGCAGATCGTCAAACACCGCCTGAAACTGGCCGGGCTGCCTCAGGGGTTTGCCTCACCGCATGGATTACGCTCGGGCTTTCTGACCCAGGCCGCGCTGGACGGCGCCCCGATCCAAGCCGCCATGCGCCTCTCGCTGCACCGCTCCATGGCGCAGGCGCAGAAATATTACGATGATGTCGATATAGCAGAGAACCCGGCGGCGGATCTGTTGGGGTGAATGCTTACTGATTGTTCGAAGAAGTCCAGGCTTGAGGGATACTCTGGTTGCAATGCCTATGTCTTGTCCCCTACCCCATCCGTTAGTGTGGCCAGTGCGGAAACATATCTCGACACATCGCGATGAGTCCCCAGACCAATCCACTAGCTGACGGGGCTTCCAACTTTTCCAGAGTTTATGGAGTCACTCTGCACTCCACTGGTCCTTAATCTGACAGGCTCTCGAGAACACGGGATGCGACGTGGTCATTCAAAAAAGGCATGCAATTCGTCTCACGGCAAAAAGTTCACAGCTGTGAACTTTCATGTCAACATGTAGTAGGACTCACATCCCCCTACTCTACATATAAAAAAAGGTTGACTTGAATCATTTCATCAGGTCTCTGTGGTGGTAGAGCGTAAATCGCCAATTCGAGCATACAGATGTAACCATGATACCAACCACACCCATTGCATCAACTTCCCCAGTTGATATCAGCAGCGAGATCAGTAGTCGACTGAATCTCGCAATCAAAGAACACCTTCTTGCGGCCTATGCTCCAGACTCAACAAAGCAGCTGCGCCTTTTCCCAGCTCAAGAAGTTTGCGATCTGATTGGCATCAGCCACCAGTATCTTCGCAAAGCGACTGTGGAAGGCGCCGTTCCCGAGGCCAGTGAAATCAATCACGGTCGCAGGTATTATACAGGTCTGGAAGTTTGGGAACTGCGGCAGCTTTTAGAAGCCCGCAGTAAAACTCCAGGACGATACGTTCCGCGGCGTCGCGAAGGCGAGTCACTGCAGCGAATTCAGGTGATGAACTTCAAGGGTGGCTCCAGCAAGTCCACGACATGTATTCACCTTGCGCATTACCTCGCACTGCAAGGCTTCAGGGTACTTTGTGTTGACCTCGATCCTCAAGCTTCGCTTTCAGCAATGTGCGGCCTTCAAACCGAGCTGGATGAGAGTATTGATACCGTCTACGACGCGATCACTTACCATGATCCGATTTCGATGAAGGAAGTCATCCGAGAAACTTACTTTCCTGGCCTTTCGATCGCGCCAGGCGGGCTGATGCTGTCTGAGTTTGAGGCAGAGTCGGCAAAGCTAAACAGCAAGCAGCACCCCTTCTTTGCGCGCCTTCACGACGCCATCATGTCGGTGGAGACCGATTACGATGTGGTTCTGATCGATAGCCCCCCCAGCCTTGGTTTTATCACAATGGGTGGTATGGCGGCCGCAACGTCAGTGATTGTACCACTAACTCCTTCGATGCTCGATGTCGCGTCCACCGCGCAGTTTCTCAAAATGACTTCCTCGTACATGGAGGTAATTGAAAGAAGCGGAGCAAAACTTGTTTATGATAACTACCGTCTCTTGGTTACGCGGGACGAGCCTGTTGATACACCATCTCAAACAATTGTTGCGTTCATGCGTGCCCTCTTTCAAGAGCGAGTAATGACTGCGACCAGCCTAAAAAGTACCGCCATTAGTGATGCAGCCATGCTTCAGCAATCAATCTATGAGCTGAACAGGTCTGACCTGACACGAGCAACTTACGACCGAGCCAAGACCTCGATGGATGCCGTCGGTAAAGAAGTAGAAAACATGGTTCTTGAAGCATGGGGGCGCATCTGATGGCGAAGGAGCGTAGAGCAAGAAAGCGTCATTCCAGCATGATGGAAATCGCAGAGCAAGCTACTATTGAGGTCAAAGACGCGACCCCCTCCCCTGCCCGACCAATCACGCCGGGTCTGCAATTCATTGAGGACACGTATAACGCTATTGATGAGATAGACCCCGATCTTATCGATGACTGGGGAGTGGAGGACCGGCTTGAGAAGTTCACAGCTGTGAACTCTAGAACTGACGACGACAGTGACGTCCCAAACCATTCACTTGAGCAACTGGCGGACAGCATACGAGAGAACGGTCAGCAAGTGCCAATTCAGGTGCGTCATGAACCTGGTCGAACCGGGCGCTACCAGATCATTTTTGGTCGACGTCGACTGGCTGCCTGCCGCTACCTAAAAGAAACCTACCCGGATGAAAACATTAAGATTAAGGCTAACGTTGTCGACCTCGATGATGACAAGGCCCTGATCGCCAAAGCCCTTGAAAATGCGTCCAGGAAGGACCTCACATTCTATGAGCGCGCGCGCTTTGCTACCGACATCATTGCTTCAGGTAAAAATAGGTCAGAGGTCATAACAATCATGTCTCTGACAAAGTCTGGGTTGTCCAACCTAGAGCGCATTACGAAGTCAATACCGCGCGAACTGGGTGATGCTATTGGGGCTGCGCCGGGCTTCGGTCGCACCAAGTGGATGATCTTGGTTGATGCTTTGGATCAAAAGTTGATCACACCTCGCAACGCACTCCGGGAACTGGAGAAGCTACCTCCCAGCTCCTCTTCAGATGAACGTCTCTTGGCACTACTTGATGACATAAAGAGGAAATCCGAAACACCCAGACCAAACCCCAGAATCGTCGGAGAAGGCCTAGCAACTGTTAAACAAGGGGCCACAGGGCTGAACATCAGTATTAACGACAGTGCAGCCCCCGGCTTCTCAGATTGGTTGGATGAGAACATTGAAACACTAATGAAAGAATTCCGAGACCGCTTTGAGGCAGTAAGCGGACGGAAGTAAGGAGTTCACAGCTGTGAACAAAATCAAAGGCAAGCGAGCAAAGGAGAAAAGGTAGAAAGAAATAGCCCCCGAAAGCGGTGATGCTCCCGAGGACCAAATCTTGTCTAGCAACTTGAACTTAGCTCCTCCCGAATCACCACACAAGAAAAAACACCCTTGGGTGGGCGATATTTCTTTGTCTGCTGACAAAAAGCTATGAGGACAGTAACAAATTGCGCTCCAACAGGAGCAGTCGGGTCGTTGGCCGGACAGGGAAGTAGTGCGCCAAAGTGGATGCAGCTCCGTGCTATAGAAGAAGCTCGTGAACAGCTTGGGCTGAAGGCTACGAGCATTTCTATTTTGCGAGCATTACTTTCGTTTATGTCAGCTGATCGTGTAAGCAAAATGGCCGATGACCATCACATCGCCTATGCTAGCAATGCTGCAATAGCCGAGCGAGCCCACGTGAGTATTCAAACAGTGGAGCGCCACGTCTCGAAACTGATCAAGTTGGGTATCATTCTACGCGTTACCGCCGCAAACGGCAAAAGGTGGTGCAGACGAGACGGAGCAGGGCAGGTGATGCTGGTCAGCGGGCTGTCGCTACTACCACTGGCAACCCGTCATGCGGAGTTCTCAGCCCTTGCTAGCGAGTATCGTCGTGCACAAGAAGCCCTTCAGATTCTGCGGGATGAATGCACACTAGCGCTGGCCCGACTTCAGGACGCCATCTCAGATGGTGTTCAAGACCTACTCGTTCGGGCGCGGTTGATCCTTCGTCGTCGACCGCAACAGGACGTTCTCCAGGGACTGCTGGACGAAATCAATGAGTGTGTTTCTGTGGAAAACTGCCCATCAGAAACCTGCGAGGCCATCAAATTGAGGGATGGCGACACCGAAATTGAGGGGCACAAAGAGCACTTACTGAGTCATAATAGTAGAAAAGAAGATTACTCAAAGATTCAGGTGACCCAGGATCAAATGGAGCAGGCATTTCCTCGGTTATGTTCAGAATTGAGGTTTGCACGAGACCAAGCGCATTGTGATCAACTGATGGACCAGTTAGCTGACCACATGCTGCTTGGAGAGACCTGGTATGCAATGAAATCATCACATGGACCAGCAATACGCTTCATGGTCTTAGGTTATATCTTGCAACGTGTTGAGGGAATTCAAAGCCACAGAGCGTACCTGACATCGATCATGAGCAAGATTGATCGGGGAGACATGGAGCCAACGGCAATGTTAATACCTCTAAAAACTAGGCAGGGTGGGTTAAAGAATCTCAAAACTACGTAGTGCGTCTTACAGGACAGATGTCCATCATCTCCTCTGGATTTACGAAGAGCTGTGCAACTTCAAATGCGATACTAATTAAGACACGGTTTGTCGGAGTGCAGTCAATCGCTCGAACGTGATACTCGAAGCATCGGCCACGGCTTAGGTCCCAGGACTGATTGGAAACACTAGGGCAGGGGAGTTGCATCTTCAATGCAGTTTCTATGGAGGATTTAGCGGGTAGGCAGCTTGAGTTTTCTCCACGAAACGCTGCGCAAAGGATCTGACAGCCTTGATTGTCAACAAATTGGTCCATATATTGTGGCAACAGGAGTGACCATCATGGAATTACGTGATCTTGTAGAAGACAGGATGATCTCACCGGATCGTCTGGCCCGGCATCTGAAAACCACCAAACGCGAGATTGGTGAGACTTTGGGCATTTCTCCGGAATCCTTGTCTCGGCGGAAGCGCGTAGCTTCTGTCTCAGTCCAGACGTCCTTGCGTCATCTGGTCGAGATTCTGAATACCGTCGCACCGGCTGTTGGAAGCTCGCTCATGGCCTATGCCTGGTATCGGTCTGAACCCATTGTGGGTTTTGGCGGGCGTACGCCCGAGGAAATCGTTAAGGACGGAGAAAACGCTGCTTTGAAGTCCCATATTCTGCGGCGATTAGAAGGCGGTTACGCTTGAAGCATGCCATCCGGGTGCAGCGTACTGTCATCCGTGCCGCCAAACCGCGCTGGTCGTATCTGCCGACATCGGGGGAGGGGGCTGCAAGACGGGGTGGGCGGTTCAACCCAATTGGGCAACCAGCGCTCTATACGTCGCTGTCACATGAAACAGCCGCGCGCGAGGTGCGTTTCAGCCTGAACCAAGAACCCTATACATTTTATTTTCTAGCGGTTGATTGCCATCATATCGTGGATCTAACCAGCCGGGATACCAGGCAGGCATTGGGCATCTCATGGGAGGATATCGCCAATGACAACTGGGAATCCGAGATGCACCAAGGGTTGGTTCCATCAACCCACGTTGTTGCAGACAGACTGAAGGGCGATGGCTACTCAGGTGTCCTAGTGAACAGTTTCGCGTCGGGGGCGACGCCTGATGACATAAACCTCGTTCTTTGGGGCTGGGATGCCGTTGACGATTTGCCGTCCAGTCGACCAAATGCGGTGATGGTCCTTCACCGTGATGATCTACCGAACAGTGATGTATCTTGGCAATGAATCTCGGTCCCTAATGACAAGAGCTTTACTATGGCCCGAAAACCCGCTCATTCCATTGATAGGCTGAAAAGAGCTTAGCGTAAAAAAACGGGCGCGGATCGTGCTGGAAGATCGTAGATGTACCTGCGCTGCGCTCGCAACATACTGTTTTTCCAAAGAATCGGGCGGAAAGTGTGAATTCGCCGCTCTGCGGCGAGGGCTTTCAGAAACCGCGAAAGCGGACCTTCAACGCCACGAAACGAGTTCAGTCCTGTTTCGCGACAGTTCTTCAGGATCGCGGATCTTCTTGCTCTCGCGATATGAACGCGACGCTAGGCCAAAGCAGACTTTTGAAACCCGATCAAGCCACATTCTTGCTGCACGTCATTCGAACAACTGTTACCCTTCGAGAAAACACTAGGAAGTATCGATTTGAGCAGTGAAATCGCAAGCCAGGGCAGCCTGTTTACATCCGATTTTTTGACCGATACCATTCAGGGCGTTTCCGAGTGGAATATCCTTAGCGATGCTGATCTCGACCAGTTCGGCGCGTCTCTTCGGTTAGTCTTCGAGCGTTTCCCGATTTCCCAGACACCCAATGAAAGCCAGACCGAAGATGATTTGATCTGGCCGATCCTTGAAGCGCTTGGCTGGACTCAATCCCTTCGTCAGCAAAATCTATCACCGCGCGGGCGCGAAGACGTGCCCGATGGTTTGCTCTTCGATAGCGCAGAGACGAAAGCCAAGGCGAACAGCTTTCCTGAAGAGTGGAAGCGCTACGAGTTCGGCCGCGCCGTGGTCGAATCCAAGAGATGGGCACGTCCCCTTGATC
Source organism: Ruegeria sp. N4 (assembly GCF_056531425.1). NCBI lineage: Bacteria > Pseudomonadati > Pseudomonadota > Alphaproteobacteria > Rhodobacterales > Roseobacteraceae > Ruegeria > Ruegeria sp. N4. The sequence goes on along the minus strand of NZ_JBQFLT010000015.1, from coordinate 27,120 downwards.
GCCGCTCTGGACGGCGTGGAGAGGAAACCGCCCCGTCAACCCAGATGCTCCGCTACTTGCGTCGCATCGACGACATCACGGGTGGCACGCTCCGTTGGGGCATTCTTACCAACGGCTCTAAATGGCGGCTCTACTTCTCAGGTGCGCGGTCTGTGTCTGAGCAATTCTTCGAGCTCGACATTGCCGCGATCCTCGACCTGCCAGGGCACTCTGACGGGCTCTTTGCCCTCAATGAGGCCGATCGTCTTCACTGGTTGAAAGTCTTTTTGCTGATCTTCCGGCGCGAGGCGTTTGTCCCAGCGGGTGCTGACCCTCGCACGTTCCACGAAAAGGCGCTCGAAGAGGGGAAATTCTACGAACAGCGCGTTGCGGAAGACTTGTCCAATAAGGTTTTCGGGGAAGTATTCCCGGATCTGGTGCGCGCGATCGTCAAGGCCGCGCCTGTGGCCGACTTACAGGCAGTGCGCGAAGCCGCACTAATCCTGCTCTACCGTCTCTTGTTTATCCTGTACGCCGAAGACCGTGACCTCTTGCCTGTCAAAGACACTCGCTATGACGATTACGGGCTACGAAACAAGGTGCGCCTTGATGTCCAAGAACGCAAAGACAAGAACGATGTCTTCTCGGAAACCGCCGCGCGCTATTGGGGCGCAATGGCCGATTTGTTCATTGCAATTGACAAGGGAGACGCCTCGATCGGCTTGCCACCCTATAATGGCGGTCTTTTCGACCAGGAGCGGCATGCGATCTTGACCAACATCCGCATCTCCGATGCGGTTATGGCGCGCGTGATCGACGCCCTATCGTTTGAGGTGACGCCCGAGGGCCGAAAATACATCAACTACCGCAACCTTTCGGTCCAACAACTTGGCTCGATCTATGAGCGGCTTCTCGAATACGAGGTGACGCGCGATGGCGAAGACATCACCGTTCAGCCGAACATCTTCGCGCGCAAGGGATCGGGCAGCTATTACACACCCGACGACCTGGTGCAGCTCATCTTGACCGAGACCCTAGAGCCGCTTGTCGAAGAGCGCAAGGTTGCATTTCGGGACAAGATCACAGAGCTGGGGCAGGGGGACTTACCCGACCATCGCAAGATCGGCCAGCTCAAGCGTCTCGATCCTGCAACCGCGCTTCTTGACCTGAAAATCTGCGATCCTGCTATGGGTTCCGGCCACTTCCTTGTTAGTCTTGTCGATTTTATGGCCGACCAGGTGATCACCGCCATGGCCGAGGCTGAGCTCGACACGCCCGAGGAATGGGGCGACTACATTTCCCCATTAGGAGAGCGGATCGACACGATCCGCAACACCATCCTTGCCAATGCCGACGAACGGGATTGGACGATCGACGAGGAACAGCTCGACGATCGCCACATCATTCGACGTATGGTGCTCAAGCGCTGCATCTACGGTGTGGACAAGAACACGATGGCTGTGGAGCTCGCCAAGGTGGCGCTGTGGTTGCACACTTTCACCGTTGGAGCGCCGCTATCCTTCCTCGATCACCATCTTCGCTGTGGCGACAGCCTCTTTGGTTCTTGGGTGAAGAAGGGTATCGACAAGGCCGCGACCTACGGCACGCCGCTCTTGCTGCATGAGCCCATGAAGCGCGCCCTGCGGGCAGCGTCCAAAATGCAGATCGTCGAGGGGCTGACAGACGCCGAAATTGCCGAAGCGCACCGATCGGCTGACGTGTTTGCCGAGATCGAGGACATGACCGCGCCGCTCGATGCGCTTCTAAAACTGATTCATGCAATCGACTGGCTCGACATTAGGGGCAAGGAAAAGAAGATTGCGATGCAAGCTTTCTTCGATGGCGAGTTTGGTGATCCCCTCGATATCGTCTTGGGCAAACAAAAACTTACTAGACCCAAGGCAAAGGCTGCAGACGAGACCCTCAAAGGGCGCATGAGCGCCGCTGAAAAATTCGATCTGTTTTCTGGTATTTTTGCGCAAGCGCAGGTTCTCATTGCAGAGGAAAACTTCCTCAATTGGCAAGTGACCTTCCCGGGCATCTGGTCTGATTGGGAAGAAGACGAGCTGACCGGCGGGTTTCATGCCGTGATCGGCAACCCGCCATGGGATCGAATGAAGCTGCAACAGGTCGAGTGGTTTGCCGAGCGCCGCCCTGAAATCGCCATGGCCGCACGCGCGGCTGACAGAAAGAAGATGATCAACGCTCTCGAACAAGCGGGCGATCCCTTGGCACAGGACTACGCTAAGGCGTCAGAGCGTGCAGAGGCTGGCACACGCATGGCGCGGAAGGGCGGGGATTACCCCTTACTTTCCGGTGGTGACGTGAACCTCTATTCGCTCTTCGTCGAGCGTGCCACGACCGTGGTGAGGCAAGACGGACTGATTGGTCTGCTCGTCCCATCCGGGATCGCATCAGACAAGACCGCCGCCAAGTTCTTCAAAGGCGTGGCGACGGAAGGGCGACTGAAGTCACTCTATGACTTCGAGAACCGGCGCACACGTTATGATTTGAAGCCTTTCTTCGAGGACGTGGACAGCCGCTTCAAGTTCTGCGCGTTCGTGGCAAGTCCGTCACCAACGGAAGAGGCCGCGCGCTGCGCGTTTTTCCTACAAGCGGTGAGCGAGCTTGCAGACCCAGACACATGCTTCTCCCTCAACGCCGAGGACTTCGCGCGTGTGAACCCGAACACAGGCACTGCGCCGATTTTCCGATCGAAGCGTGATGCTGATCTGACGACGGTCATCTATGGCAATGCTGTGCCCTTGGTCGATAGGTCTTCCGGCACGGAAGTGAAAACATGGCCCGTGCAATACCTGCGCATGCTAGACATGACGAACGACTCTAACCTGTTTCGCACTCGCATGGAGCTCGATGATCAGGAGGGTGCGTACCCTCTCGGCGGCAACACGTTTGGAAGCGCTTCAGGAAATTGGCTACCTCTTTATGTCGGGCGAATGATTCATCAATTCGATCATCGTGCGGCATCGGTTGAAGTGAACGAGTCAAATCTGCACAACGCGGCGCTGAGCGGAGCGGTGACTGAAGAGCAAAAGGCCGATCCGGACTTCGTTCCCACTCCTCAATATTGGGTGCCGGAAAGCGAGGCCGATCTGCCGTCCGGCGTTGAATGGATGATCGCCTTTCGGGATATCGCTAGGGCGACCGATGCACGAACGATGATAGCAGCAGCAATCCCGAAAGCGGGTGTCGGGAATACAGCCCCCCTGATCCTCTGGAATGATGAAGAACAGCGGGCCGAAAACAAAGCGCTTCTCCTGGGGAATCTTGGCGCGATCTCATTGGACTACGTGACCAGGCAGAAAGCTCAAAGCACGCACCTGAACTGGTACATCGTCGAACAGCTTCCAGTGATCGCACCGAGCAAATTCGGCAGCGTACGTTTCGGAGCGAAGAGCGCGGCCGAGGTTGTCCGGCAGTCTGTTCTTGAGCTCACCTACACTGCCCATGACATGGAACCATTTGCACGGGACATGGGGCATGTGGACGAGGACGGAACCGTGAAACCACCCTTCACTTGGGACAAAGAGCGCCGCCTTGTGTTGCGCGCCAAACTCGATGCCGTTTTCTTCCACCTCTATGGCATCACCGACCGAGATGACATCCGCTACATCTACTCGACCTTCCCGATCGTCGAGCGTGAAGAGAAAGCCGCCTATGGCGGCAAATACCGCTCTTGTGATCTGTGCCTCGCCTACATGAACGCGCTCGCCGCCGGAAACCCGGACGCGGAGATTAAGCTATGAGCAACGTCAATGTCAGACGGGCGGTCGAGAACATTCGTTCGGGAACAAACATATACACCCCGCTTGTCGAGACCATCGTGAATGCTATCCAGGCGATCGAAGCGGGATCAGCCGAGAAGGGGCTTGTCGATATTCTGGTGAAGCGGTCGAACCAGCAGGAGCTTGAGGGTGGATAGCCGCTAAGAGATCACCAATAGGTCCGCATTCTTGCTAGCTCGTCCCTTATTCCAATCTCAATCCGCTGCAGAACTGCTCGCACCCGTTTTGGCATCGGTTGGCGGGGAGGCCAGAGCAGATTTACGGCGCGTTCGGGGTTTCCGCTTTCCATAACCTTGACCAAGGTACCGCCGCGCAAGTCCTCGACCACTTGGTAGCCGAAGAATGCCGCATAGCCCAAACCCGCTCGGCAAGCAGTTCGCGCTAGCGCTACGCTATCACACACAAATCCTGGGTCAGGACGCACCACGACGGGTGATCCCCTGAGCTCATCAAATTTCCACTCTAGGCCAAATCGCCTTTTGGCAATGTCGATCCCCACGCATGGCAGGTTGGCTAAGCATTGTGGATTTTCAGGTACGCCCAGGCGTTCGACCAAGACTGGCGCTGCACATACGAAAGACGGCATTTTGCCCACCTTTCGAGCAATCATCCCGCTATCTGGCAACTCTCCGATCCTGACGGCGGCATCGTATCCTCCGCCTACGAGATCAAGCGGCTGGTCCGTCAGATCAATTTTGAGGCGAAGTTCCGGAAACTCAGATTGCAAAGCAAGAAGTGTCGGTGCCAAAACCAAGTTGCCAAATTCAACTGGCGCTGTGAGTTTGATCTGCCCGCGTGCACTTTTCTGAATTTCCTTAATTCGTTCCTCGGAAGTATCCAATCCCTCCAAGAGCCTTTTGCAATCGTGATAGTACTGCTCGCCCTCAAGCGTCAGAACCGACTGCCGCGTGGTGCGCGCCATTAGTTTTACATCCAAGGACTTTTCCAATTCCGCAAGGCTTCTCACGACTGTCGGTTGCGATCGACCCAAGCGCCGTGCTGCTTCAGTCTGAGAGCCATGCTCGACGATTGCCACAAAGGTCTTGATCGCAGTCAGTTTGTCCATTTGATCGGCTTTTCTGATAAATGTAATTCAATCTTAGCATAAATCGTGGCGCCAGATTTCTCTACCCTGTCTCCTCGCGACGAGGAGGCAAATTATGAGACACCCCATTTTGATTGCATCGCTGGTCCTTGGCCCGTTGGCCACCAGCGCCATGGCGCAAGCCGAAACATCCCGCTTGGGCGAAATTGACTTCCCAACGAGTTGCAGTTCGGCAGCGCACGACGCCGTTACCGAAGGCACCTTGCTATTGCATCACATGATGTATCGCATGGCCAACGCCCGCTTCGAGGCTGCTGCTGAAGCTGACCCTGATTGTGCAATGGCTCAATGGGGCATTGCCATGAGCAACTTCCATCCGCTCTGGCCTGGCATCCAATCGCCTCCTGAACTCCAAAAAGGCCTCTCGGCAATCGATCGGGCTGCAAGTCTCGATGCGGGGACCGCGTTGGAACAGGCCTACGTCGCCGCCGCCGCAACATTCTATGATCCGGCTCTTACCACCTATCCCGAACGCAAGGCCGCTTGGTCAGACGCGCAACGTCAAATCCATGCGGACTTTCCCGACAATCCTGATGCCGCAGCTTTTGCCGCTTTGGCCATGTTGGCGGTCGCGCCCCCAAGCGATCGAACGCTAGCGCGTCAGCGTGAGGCCGGTGCGCTATTGGAAGACCTGAACGTACGCGTGCCTCAGCATCCCGGGGTCCTGCATTATCTCGTTCACGCCTACGATCACCCGCCCCTGGCCGAAGCTGCCCTTCCGTTCGTTCAGGCATACCTGGAACTCGCACCTGAAAACCCGCATGCACTTCATATGCCTTCGCATATCATGACCCGGCTTGGTCGATGGGATGAGGCCGCAGACCTCAACCGCAGATCCGCCGCCGCCGTGCTTGCGCAGCCGAAGATCGACGGGACGGTGTCCGACCACTATCCCCACGCGCTGGACTACCTGACTTATGCGCTGTTGCAGTTGGGAGAGGTGGAGGAGGCCACCGAAACGGTCGCGACGCTGCTCAATACACCAGACATGCAGGATGTCTTTGGAACCGCGTATGCCGTAGCGGCGGCCCCGGCTCGGCTTGCGTTGGAACAGGAAGACTGGGAGGCAGCAGCAGCACTTCCTGACATTCCCTATCAAGAACTTGAATGGGGCCGATACCCGCATGCACTCGCCATCGTTGCGTTTGCGCAGGGTGTGGGCGCGGCGCGAAGCGGAGACGTTCCAGGGGTTGAAGCCGCACTCGCTCGGCTCTCCGATCTCACCGCAATCATGGACGAGCGTGGGATGAACTACTGGGTGACTCTTGCGAATGCGCAAAGTGGTGCCATCAAGGCGTGGCAGGCGTATGAAGCCGGTGATCCAGCCGCGCGTTCCATGATGGAAGCTGCCGCAGAAACGGAGGATTCGGTCGGAAAGGCACCCGTCACTCCAAGCCATGTCCTGCCGGTGCGTGAACAGCTCGGAGATATGCAGCGTTTGCTCGGTGAGACAGACGCGGCCGTCGCCGCTTACGAAGCTGCCTTGGCAATTTCTCCTAATCGTCGTCGCTCAATTGCAGGGATTGCTGAGGCATCAGGAAACTGAAGCCGAGCGGTCGTGACCAATTGCCAATTGGATACCTTGAAGGCCCGCGTTTTGGGTCCGCTCCAAAAGCGACGTCCTCGTAAAGTCTGGAAGTAGCTTCAAAGCGAAAACCACGCGGGGCTGCCCGCGCAGTATAGGCAAAATAGTTCAATGGCGCCATTCGCACAATGCGCACCATTCGGGAGATATGGGGCTCCCGGCCCGGTTTCGCCGCTTTTGGCGCGAACGTCAGCTCCTGAGATGCGAACGGCCGCGCTTTGAACGAGACGACACAAGCTCAGAGGTTTGGCCAAATCTGCAGATGGACGGTTCCGTAGCGCTTTCACTGAGGTGCTTGTTGTATGAGCAGCGGGTGACTGTGAGCCTTTTGCAACCGTCGACGATTTGAGTGGATTGGTTGCGGCGAAACCTCTCTGCGCCTACGGTCAGAGAATTGTGGCGGGAGGCTTCAATGATCCGATCAATTGTTGCAGCGTGCCTGATTTTTACGGCCTTTTCACCACCCGCATTTGCCGAGATGATCCATCTGCATGCCAAGAATGGAAACATTGAGGGTGTTCTGGCTGAGCTAGATAAAGGTGTCCCGCTGGAAATTCGCAGCACCAGCATGACCAGCGCCCCCGGCGTAACTCCTCTATTTGTGGCGGCGAAATTCGGCCACGTAGATCTTGTGAAGGAGCTTCTAGCGAGAGGGGCTGACCCCACAATCTTTTTCTACCAAGAGAATGGTGCCTATACTGTGGGAACGGCACTGCATCATGCAGCGGCCTACGGTCACACAGAGGTGGTTCGGGTTCTTATTGCAGCGGGTGCAGACCCTGCAAGTTATGAGCCTTATATTTCCACACCATTGCATCAAGCCCTCCGAGCCGGAAATTTGGAGATAGCCAATATACTGGTCGAAGCAGGGGCTCCACGCCGGGTTGAATTTCCCTCAATCGCAAATGCAATTGAAGGCGCCGACCATGTTAGAGGGGCACAGTTGGCAAAAGGATGCGAGATTTGCCACGGGGTCCCCTCAAGGTCCCTGTCGTTGGGTGACAACGGCCCAAATCTGTGGAGCATCTTTGGAAAGGCCACTGCATCAGACCCGACCTTTGAATACTCAAGCTACCTGCGCGATTTGGATACGGTTTGGGACGCGGATGCGCTCAACAACTATCTGGCAAGCCCGTATCAGTTTGTACCGGGGACCAAAAAAGTGATGCTTGGGTTTGCCAATGAAGACGATCGCGCGTCGTTGGTTGCGTTTCTCGCAACTTTGTCTGATTGACGCGAAGCACGAACGACGGCTCCGTCCGCATCCGATTCTTTGGCCGCTCGATATTCGCTGCGATCAGCACCAATGGCCGATTTTGTCGCTGCAAGACAGCGTGTGAAACTACGCTTTTGCAGAAAATCTCGCGTTGCGCGCGCACGCAGCGAGAAATCCAAGGCGCAAGTTGGGCTATCTCCTTGAATCCGCCGCGCAATAAACGAACGGCGGCATCACCGAAAAACTGCTTAAAGGGGGATTTAGCACTCAGCCGCACTCGACCCCTAGATCGCGCGGCGAAGAGATCTCATTCTCCTAAACCGACGTTAATGCAAGTCTTCGACAGTTCAGATGTCGTTTCTTTTTTTTCGACAGATACCGCTGACGAGGTCCGTCTGCTACGGTGTTTCAGGCAAAGATCAGCTCCGTTGGAAGCTGGAAAATGTGAGGGCGCGAGATGTTTGGCAAAGCCAATTCGGTACTTGTTTTAAGTGGACTGCTTGCAGGGGTCTCCACTTTTGCGTTGGCGGAAGCACCAGCCAACTTGCTTGCGCTGGCGACGGTCGAAAACAGCTTGGCACGCGCCGGAGAAGACACCGGGGCGCTGGTTGCCAACTTGATCGACGGCAACGCCGGCACGGTCGCCGTCTTTGAGGCCGTGGACGGGATGCCCATCGACTTGCTCTTTGCCTTTGAGCGCGGAACCGTGGCGCCGGAGACATTCTCTTTGACACTTTCCAACGATGCCAGAATACCGGCCCCTGCCCGAATTGACATCCTTGCGTCAACCGCATCAGCCTCTTCAGGTTTTTCCTCCCTCAGAGCCGAGACCATCGATCCCTTGAAGCCCGTGCAAAAGGCCCGGTTCGGCAGTGGCGCGGCGGATTGGTTGCTTGTGCGGCTTTACCCGGCACGGGGCGCAGAAGAAATTGCGCTTGCGGACCTCAGCATCGGCGGCAAGGAGGGCTTTCCAGAAACCCGTTATGCCTTCGGTGAAACGCCGATCACCGCGCTCGAGATTGTGGCTGAAATGCAGACGCTCGGCGCTGCGGATCTCAAACTCACAGCGCAAGAAGCCGCAATTTTTGCACGTGCGGGGGAAGGTAACCTGACCAACGCCGAATTTATGGAGATCGCCCTTCTGGCATCCGGCGTAATGGACGGCGCCACGCGCTCAGACTACATTGCGCGCGTCAACGCGTTAACAGCGGAAGCGAAATCCGTCTTGGACCTCTCTGCCCCACGTCGTGAGAGCGGCGCGCAACTCCTCACATGGCTTCACACCCGCGCCTTCCAGGGCGGGTACCGCGAAGCGCAAACGAACCTCTCGGGGGTCTTGGACGATGGCGTGTTCAACTGCGTTTCGTCGGCTGTGCTTTATAACGCGGTCGCTGGGGGTCTTGGATTTGACATACGCGCGATCGAGGTCCCGGATCATGCGTTCTCGATCGTCTACGATGGCCTCAACCACATGGACGTTGAGACAACAACGGCCGAGGGCTTTGACCCGCGACGAAAAAATGTCGCGGACTTTGAGAACCTAACCGGGTTTCGCTACATCCCGCAGTCAAACAAATCGAAACGCCGGGAAATCGGGGCGGCCGGTTTGGCGGCATTGATCTACTACAACCATGGCGTTGAACACCTCCGCGCTGGCCGATACCAAGACGCGCTTTTTGCAAACTTTCGGGCGATGAGCCTGGATCCCGAGTTCGCTTCGGCGGCGACCAATGCCCTTGCGGCGTTGGGCCGATGGAGCACGTCGCTCGCAGATGTTGGGAACTGGGAAGACGCCACCGAGGTCGCGGCTGTTGGCGCCCGACTTGCGCCGGAAGATCGCGGGCTGGCCGCAACGCGCAAGGCCATTTGGCAACGTTGGGCGTTCGCGGAGGCACATGCGGGGCGCCCGGAAGCCGCGCTCGACATTTTGGCGACGGCAGCCGATGAGATCGACCGGGACACCTTTGACGGGCTGCGTGCGGCGGTCTTCACGCGGCCGGCCGAAGACTTTATCGATGCGGGCGACTGGCAAGGGGCGCTTGATGCAACGTTAACCGCCGACGCGCTTTTGGATCCTCAATCCCTTGGGGATCTACGTGAATGGCGGGGCGGGGTTTATCAACGATGGGCGTCCGCGGAATTGGATGCAGGCCGCTTCCCCAACGCCCTTGAGGTATTGCAGGCCGGATCTTTGGCCTATCCAGGCGATCGCAATATCGCACGTGCAACGCGATATCTTGCGCAGGAATGGGCAAAGGCTGAGGGGTTTCCCAAGGGGCTGGATGCGCTTCAAAGCGTCAAAAGCGCGGTGCCAGACATCACCAACTTAGACGAGATCGCGGAGACCTTTTTGCGGCGCCACATTCGCGCCGGGATAGAAACGGTCACTTTAGAGGCGGCATTGGCAGACGTTGCGCAAGTCGGCGAAATTGTTGGCCCGAATCAAATGAATGAGCTCACGGCATTTGCCTTTGAGGCCTATGGTCATGCCCGCATCGACGCCGAGGATTGGGCTGCTGCCGCAGAAATCTATGCGGAAGGCCGCAAAGCGGTTCCGGACAGCAAGAGCCTGGCGCGAAATGCACGCTACGTGGCCCAAGAGTGGCAGCGCCAGGCAAATGCAGAGGGCGGTGTCGCCGCACTTGAGGCGGTCCAACGAACCCTGAGGGCGCTCTTTCCAGACTTTGCCGTCGACCCGGGGTTCGGTGAGGACGAGATCATTCGTCAAGTAAACGCAGCACTGCGTTCCGGTGATACTGGCTCGGCGGAAGAGATCCTTGCGAGCGCGCAACTTTTGACCCGTCTGGAGACATACCAGGAGCTCCAGACCGTGATCTTTGATTACAGAGCGCGCGACGCAATGGATGCTGGAAACTGGGAAGACGCAGCTGAGATTTACCACGCCGGTCGCATGCAACTTGGGGATCCAAAACTCTTTTCACAAAATATCGCCTACATCGCGCAAGAATGGACCCGCTCTGCGGCGCAACGTGATAGCGCGGCGGGTGTCGCTGAAGCGATGGACCAGCTCCTCCGTCTATTTCCGCAAGACAAGAAGGTCGCGGGGATGGGTGTGACGACGCTCAACCGGATGATTGCTCAACACGTCGAAACCGGTGACTTCGAGGCCGCCAAAAACACTGTCGGCCAAGCGCGCCGCGTGCTCAGCCAGGAAGAGGCGGGCGAGCTCTTGGTGACCTTGTATGTCCGGTCCGCGTCTAAGGCGATTGACGAGGCGCGCTGGGAAGAGGCGCTGACAGCCTATGCTGACGGTCTGGCCATCGCACCCGATGCGCGGGACCTAAAGCGCAATGTACCATTCGTTTTCCAAGAGTGGTCACACAGCGCTTTGACGGAAGGGGGCGCGTCTCTCTTCGTCACCGAGGTCACGCGCATGGAGGACATTCTTCCCGGAACAAAATCGCTTCAAGACGTCCTAGAGAACGTGCTGGGTCGCGCAGCAACCGACCTCGTCGATCGCGCTGATCCGGAGGGCGCACTTGCGCTCATCCATGACGTGTCCCCTGTGCTCGCCGACACGCTCTCGGCAGACTTAAAAGCGATCATCTATGATCGATGGGCCCGGAGCAAATTTGACGCAGAAGCCTGGCAAGAGGCGATCGGCATCTACGACATGGGTCTTCTCGAAGTTCCCGACAGTAGGCTCTTGAAGAACAACCGTCGCTACGCGGAGGGCCAGCTGTGAGCGTCAACTTCCTCCGTACAACGTTTCGCTGTCTGGCCAGTTTGGGCCTCGCTTTGACACTAAGCGCCGGAGCTGCTTCGGCCAATCCTGAGGCTCTCGACGCCACCTCGGTTCTCGAAGGCGGGTCCGGCCCGGACGTCTCAGAATGGGGTGCAGACTATGCCACGTGGCAAGCACCCCATCACATCAGAGATCTCGCGACACGCGCCTATGGTGGCGTTGTCACCACGTCTTCCTCGCAAGAAAACGATGCCTGGTCTTCGGCGAACCTCGGCGACGGGCTGCCCTCTATATACCAACAAAGCATCGGCACCCGCGAATGCGTGCATTGTGGGTGGGGTGCCGAGAAAGGGGATGCTGCCCCGGCAATTTCCGTCCAATTTCGAGACGGGCGGATCGCCGATCTCAGCGCGATCGTTCTCGACACGCGCGTTGGGAAGACTGCACCTTTCCCATGGTTCAGGTTTCCCAGTCTGGTTCGCGTCTGGGTCAAACCCGGAGAGGGCCAGGCCTATGAGCAAATCTTGGAGGTGACGCTTCCGAAGACGGCGCAAAGGAACCTTATTCCGCTCAGACCCGGGACACGGGCTCAGGCTGTTCGGATTGAAATTTTGGGCACGCACTTGGATGAGCCACCGACCATGGCCAATATCGAAGTGTGGGAGGACGACGCGACCCCCACGTCACTTGTCGAAGACCAGGCGTGGGATCTGGCCGAACCGTCGGCCGGGGCGCAGGTTGTCTCGTTCAGCGGATTTGAGAAAAACCCGCCGGTGTTCGCGCTCACCGGACAAGACAATCGCGCCTGGATCACCAAGAAAGGCCCAGACCCAAAACATGTCGTTCTGGCCTTTGGCCCCCATGAGCAGGTTTTCGTCAGCGATGTTGTCGTCGAATTCGCTCCGGGAACCGGGCTGCCGGGACGGATAGCGCTTGATGTGTCAGACCAAGCGCAAGGGGTCGACTTTGAACGCATTGCCGTTCTTGCGCCCCTCGCCACGAACCCTGTGGTTCGATTTCCAGTTGGTCAGAAACTCAGGCACCTTCGGCTTGTCTTTGAAGGCGGGGCCGATCAGCTCGCGATCAGAAAAATCGCTGTGATGGAAGGCGCGTCCGACCTGCTCTCTTTACGGCAACGCTCGACACCATCCATAACGCTTGATGCCCAGATCCCAGCGCAAGAGCGTGCCGGTCCGGATGAAATCGAACCCAACGACAAATTTGCAAACGCGCAGATGCTGGACACAAACGACGTGATTCGCGGTCTTGTAAGTGGTGGGGACACGGATATTTTTGCGTTGCCGCACGCAGATACCGGCGTTCCAATCCTCACGGTCGCGTCGTCAGATCAAATTGTTCAGTCCCTTGGCTTTTGGCGGCGCGATGGCCGACCACACAGCGGTGTCGCCGGAGCGGTAGGTCCGGATGGCTCGAAACGCTTCGCCCTCCTTCCCCCCGATGCGCCGGATTTTGTGTCCTTGACGGCTCAGGCAAGTCAGGTGGCCATTGTGTATGACACCTCCGGGAGCCTTGAGGGCTCGGAACGCGCGTTGCAAAACGCACTCGAAACCTATGTCCAGAGCGCCCCAGCGGGACAAAGACTGCATTTGGTTCGCTTTTCCGACGAGGTCGTGACCGTCGCACCCGGCCAAGGCCATGACGGACTTTTGGCTGCTTTACGGGAAGGCATCATTGCCGACGGAGCGACGAAACTCCACGAGGGCTTGGATACCGCGCTCGATATCCTCTCCGCCCAGGACGGGAGCAAAGCCATCTTACTGATCGGCGATGGCATCGATTCCGCCAGCAAGAAAGAGGTAACACGCGCCCGAATTCTTCAACGCGCCAATGACCTCTCTATCCCAATCTACAGCATTGCCATGGGCGAGGAGGTAAACCGATATCAGTTCAAAGCCGTTGGAACGGGTCGCAACGTCTTTCGTGGTCTCTCGGTGATGACAGGTGGCCGCAGCTTTTATGCGACAGGGGCCGAAGATCTGACCCGGTTCTACGACACCCTCCGGGAGGTAATGGCCGCACCGGTGCCCTATGAGTTGCGCACTGAACTCAACATTATTCCTGGAACACTGCGTGTAAGGGCTGCAAACCCGGTGCTATCACCAGAAACTGCCACGCCCGTCCACGTGATCCTTGACATGTCTGGGTCGATGGCACGCCCTATGGCGCATGGCGAGCGGCGCATCGATGCTGCAAAAGCCGTCCTAAATCAGGTTCTTGGAAGCCTACCTGAAGGAATTGAGTTCGGCCTTACGGTGTATGGAAATCGGATCCCGGAAAGTGCCGGAAAAGACACCGCCTGCACCGACATTGAAACGCCAATTCCGCCCGGCCCGTTGAAAAAGGCAGTTGTTTCGGGACTGGTGGCCGGGCTCGAGCCAAGCGGGGGGACCACCCCCCTCATTGGAAGCATCGCGGCGGTCGCAAAAACGGTGCACGCGGGAGCTGGTACACGCATTATCGTGATCACAGATGGCATTGAAGAATGCGCTCCCAATCCAGAAGCCGTCATGCGGGATGTGCGAGCGCAAGCTTCTGGCGATATCGAAATGAACCTCATCGGGTTTGACCTAAACACCGACGCCGACCGCGCGAATATCGCCGAGATTGCACGCGCCGGTGGCGGCACTTTTGTGGATGCCCGAGGCAGCGCAGCATTTGCCAACGCACTGCAGGCGGCTTTTTCGGCGGATGTCGACGTCGTCAATCAAGAGGGCATCGTCGTCGCAAAAGGGCGTATCGGAGGAGACGGCATCTCCGTTCCGTCAGGGCGCTTTGAGGTACGGCTCAGCGGGGGCAAATCTCTTGGCGCAATCGAGATCTCCGGCAACATGGACACATGGGTCGACATCGAAACAGGTCCAAGCGGTCCGAAATTGGTGGCCTATGCGCCTGGCGTCACGCCGCCACGCCTGGAACCAAATTGCGGGGCTGCCGCGATTGCCGGCTCGGAAGCTGACAGAGTGCGCCGCGTTCAACAGAAGCTCAACGCATTGGGGTTCAACGTTGGTCCGGCCGATGGGCTCGCAGGCCGCGCAACCCGCGCCGGGATTGAGGCGTTCAGCGCAGGCTTTGGCTTGCCCGGCCTTGTTGGGGTGTCCGTACGTCTCGAGCAGCATCTCGACTGTGTCATCGCAACTGGCACCACGGAGATCCGGTAGATGGTGTTTTACCGAGCGGCTCCGTTCCGCATGCGACACAGACGCACGAGTAGCGTTGCTGGAGCATTGGCCTGTTTGGGCCATCTACCACGGAATTGACCGAAGCTCGTCTATTAAAGCCTTCTCCGTCTTTTGCGAATGGTCCCCGTTGGAGAAGACGTACCGACTTTATGCCACCGTCGAAGCGATAGACTGGACCGTCTTTTATTGTTTGCAACCGGGTGAAAGGACGCAGCCACAGGGCTATTGAAGCGACACCCAGGGATGGTGCGCTTACGTGTCACGGCGTGTCAATATTGGGAATCTCGATGTCAGGAAGTGGATTCCAACCTGTCAGGCTCAGGCCCAAGAAGTTCAAGAAAACAAAAAAAGCTCCTATGCCTTCAACAATACCGGCGCCCCAAATAGTCGTTCCCTCCAAAGCAATTCCAATCGAAGTCCCAAGACCGAAACTGAGCCCAAAGGCCAGTAGTCCCCAAATCAGCACTGACATCATGCAACCTTCATTTTGGCCGCAGTCCTGCATGCCCGTGACAATGAAGTAAGGCAGGAGAGAAAAGTCCACCAAGAGCAGTAATGTCACAAAGGCGCCGCCTCGACCGCGATCGTCTACGCCAGTTGCGGCCCCGGTCGCAGGGTCAATCCGCCACCACGACACGTCGCGTCCTCCCGCGACCGCAAGCAAGGACGTTCGATCCATATCGGCCGCAGCGTTTGCTAGAGCCTGGCCCTGCAGGCCGAGCGACGAGAGCTCGGCCTGCGATGACACAACACGAAACTGGTCTGCCTCCGAGAGAGTTGCCCAGGCGCTCGCGGACGACTTCAAAGTGACGCTTGGCGGTGCGTCCGTGCCAAATCCGGCCTCCAACCAGGTCTCGGCTACCCCAGCTCTTAGCGCAATATTTGGGGCAGCGCGAAAGCCCGTCGTGCTCACCTGCATCGCTCTAAGCCCGGACTCAACAATATCAAAACTCGCCAGCCTTGCTTCGTCGTCTTGGACTTGAAATCCGTTGATCGTGGTCATCGGCGCGCCGCGCCAAATAATGGATCCGTCCTCTGCAACGGATTGCGCGGCCAAGTCCATCAATCGCGATAGCATCGCACGCGCTAAGGAATTGTTGGGGCGGGGGAGCTTTTTTTCCATGACCACGCGCAATTGCGCGATCAGCACCGACATCAATTCTCCCTCGGATGCGGCAGCACCATCGGCGTTGATCGTCCAGACGCCGACAGGTGCCGACGTGCGATGATCAGTCGCCTCCCAGATACGCCGTTCCACAAGGACAGGCGTCGCTTGGAAAGGCCCCTGGAGCGCGACTTCGATAACAACGGCTGTGACTTGTTCAGCATCTGCGGGTTCGCCAATCGGTGCACCGCCGATCGTTGAGCTCAGACCGCTGAAGGCGTCGGCAATGCCGGCACTGGCCTCACCGGCGCCATCGGTAAAGATCGGATCCAATACACTTCCGTCCCACTCAAACGCGATTTGCTGTATGTCTTCGCTCTCCAGGCGCACAAGAAAGCTCTCGGCTTTTGTCAGATCGCCGAACCCATCTTTACTCGCTGTATCAGGCAAGATCGTCAGCAAGGCCGAACCGGCGCCGTCCTTTCCAGGAGTTATGGTTGTGCCGTCGAGGACAGACACGTCCCTAACGTCGTTTTCGTCGCTAACCTCGATTTTTAAGCCCACTTCAACTTTGTGATATGCCGACGGAGGGAGGGAGGCTGAAAACCGCTGCAATGTCACGGCAGTAGAAGGATCGAATGCGATATGATGGTCTTCCCACTTATCGCTGTTTGGTGCCCGGGTCTGCACCCAGGCGTACCGAGACGCCTCTTCCAAGAAGATAGCGTCCAATTCGACGCCAGTTGGCATTCTATCGCCGAGCACTTGCTCTAATTCCTCCGCGACAGCAAGCACTTGCTCATTAGCTGGTACGTCAGGTGCCGGGTTCTGCATAAACTGTACAAAGCGGTCTAAATCTTCACTGAGCATACCGGCGGCCCGCATGCCCTCCACTGCACCCGACAAATCAGCGGTTTCGGTTACGATCGCGGAACGGATCGAAGGCGCGCTTGCGGCGATCAATCGAGCAGCTTCTTTCGGAGGAAGCGTTGTAAACGCAAAGCGAGTTTCAACTCCGCAGGTTCTCAGTATGCTCTCTAATACCAATGCCTGGTCCCACGAATTGCCGGCGCCCGTTGAAAGCGTTCCGGAGACACCTCGCATCACTCCGTCGTAGATTTGCGTCGCGAGGCGTTTGTCGATCTGTTGCACGATCTCAGACGTCGGCGCCGTACATACCTCCTCGGCTAAAGCTGCTGCATTGAAACGTGTCTCGTCTATGCTGCTATCGATCTGGTCTAGCACTCTTTCGAAAGACGCTGCATCTGCCGCAACGGCTGAACTTCCAGAAAAGGGTGCGCTGGCAATTGCCAGAGAAACGATTAGCGCCGTGGCCTGCCGAAATAATTTTCTCATCATCGTTCTCTCTGTTCTGAGGGCGCGTTAGTAAGTATCGCGATCACACCAAGACACCAAAAAGGCTCCGTGATTGCAATGTACCACTGAGAGCGATCGATCTTGCACCGCAGATCTCGGTTGCAATGGTGGGACGGCGTCGCTCCCGGTTCTAAAAACGAAAGACTTCGAACGCTACATGGAGGAGCTCCTGAGGTCTGGGAAATTGCCGACTAGGCTAGTGCTTCCTGAAATAGAACGCTCCCCACAAGCACAACATCTGGAAGACCTGATAAATGAGCTGAACAGGCCCAATCCATGCATAGCCATCCCCGGATTGTTGTTTGAGATTGAAGCAACCGCTGCAGCATAGGTGAGATCAAAACAGCTACTTGGTTTGGAAGACCATTTGACCGCTATGTCCGCATCTGGGAACAGCGAAGCGTGAATTTGAAGTCAGCCTCAGCCCTCAGCCGCCAGCAAGGAATTCTTTGATCCGCGCGTTCAGGGTTTCTGGTGCGTCCTCGTGGATCATGTGTGACCCGTTTTCGATGATTTCGACATGCGCATCAGGCAGCCGCTCGCTAAGTCCATCGATTAGCAGCCTAAACAAGTGCGGACTATCAGCCCCGCCGATAAGAAGGACCGGAATATGGATATCCGAAAACGATGTTCCGATCAGATCGGGGAAGCCATGATACAGTGAGAGGGCTCTGTCAGGGCCTCGGTTGTCCCAAACTTGAGCGTATCGTTCCTCCGATAGTGCCTCGAAATATCTGTCGCCCAAAACCCCTCGGCCAAACTTTTCAACGGCCAGTTTATCATCGCCAATCCGAAACGCCTTTTCAGATGGGCCTACGGTACCTATGCCAAACTTAATGATGTCAAACGCAAGCCGGGGCGCAGAGAACAAAAGGCCGATCAACTGGGTAGGCTTTGGCGGAATACTCACGTGCATTGAGACAGCAGGCGGTTCAATGAGGACGAGGCTGCGGAACATTTCCGGCACCTGCTTGGCCGCTAAGAGTGAAACAAGGCCGCCCCACGAGTGCCCTACGACGTGTGCCGGCCCTGCATCCATCACTTTGACCAAACCCGCCAGATCTTCCACATGCACCTGGATAGGGTCCCTGGCATCGGTTGGTATCGGAGCGTTCGGGACATGATAGCGTCGACTGTAGGCAATCGTGCGATAATTTTCCGAGAAAACGCCAAGCTGTTGGGACCAAGTGCGCACGTCCGAGGCGCTGCCGTGCACAAAAACCAGTGGCTCGCCTTCACCCTTTTCGAAGGTCGCAAGAACGGTGCCGTTCACTTCCACTGACTTGGCTTCATCCAAATCGAGCATGGTTTCAAGACTAGCGCAATGTAACTCCATTGTTAACGGCAGCTTCGGCGGCCGCTCTGCAGGTACAGCTTTGCACGATGAACGGCAGGTTTGGGCCGATCTCCTAACAAGTTGTGGAAAGAAATTACGGGAGCACCTTAGATCTCAGCGTTATCGCTCAGATTGAACTAAGTTGGCTATGCTAATTCGCTGATCGTCGATTTCAGATGGCGCATGTCGGTACCGCAGCATCCTCCAAATACTTGAATCGACGGATTCTGCTGCGCAATCGCGGCAATCTGTTTACCAAGTTCAATTGGATCGCCTTCGTCCAGCTCATCCGCTTCGTCAAGTTCCGCATGCGAGCAACTCGAAGCGTTCGCCACAAGGCCTCTCAGCCGGGGGTGGTTGCCAATCGCTCTGGCGAAATGGGTAGGGTGAGCGCAGTTGACCATAAAAAACATCGCCGCCGAGTCGGTTGCCGCGTCGATTTGGTCTATGCCGTCCACAAGTTTGGTTCCGTCTGCCAGGCACCCGTCTGTCTCAACAACCAGAGACATGATGATCGGCAGATCAGCGTCTCGGGCGGCGAGGATGCAACCCGCTGCCTCGCTTGGGCGGTTGAATGTATAAGCGGTGACCAGATCGAGGCTTGTGTCTTTCAGGCTTTGCATTTGAGCAGCGTGGTACCGACGTGCATCTTCGATGGGTACCGGCGGGATGTCGGCGTAAGGATCATAGCGCGGGCCGATGCAGGCCGACACCAGTACATCATCGCGAGCGGAAGCTTGGCGCACGTCTTCCATTAGACTGACCGCATCTTTGTTTACTTCGGCGAGCCGCTCTGCATCGTACCCCATGGGCGCTGCCCGGTCGGCGTTCGCCATCCATGTGGGCGCATCAAGGATGCATCCGACATTCATTTCACGGGCCAGATCGACAAGTGCCTGCATTTGACCGGCCAGTATCACCCTGGTGCCAGGTTCTTCCAGCAATGGAAACGACGCGAAACCGGGAAGCTCAACTCCATGATTGAAAATCAGGTCGGTGCCAGTGCCGGCGTAAACCAGAAAGGTCTTGTCACCTTCGAGTGGGAGCTGCCGCGCCATTCTGATCCACGCCTATTGCCGTTACCTCTGCACAAGAAACCTACTTTGTCTCGGGCCTCCTGTGAACCTTAGGACTGCGACAGGGTGTATTCCGTCACTCTGATCCCCACGCCAGGCCATACACCCGGTCATGTCTCGGTCGAAATCACCAGTGGCGACCGGTGCGCTCTGATAACAGGTGATGCAATCCCTACAACCGCCCAGTGCGGGCATCTCGAGTGGCATTTTACGTTTGATTCCGATGCTGAGATGGCCGTGACATCCCGTCGGAAACTGTCCGAAACAGGATGTATTGTGCTCGGAAACCACTTCGCTTTGCCGTCTATTGGTCGGGTGAAGGCGGACAACGACGCGTTTCGCTGGGAGGACTAGCCCAGACTGTATTTTGATGTGAACGGGTCTGTTGTCGGATGGAGGCTGACGTGAAAGTTCGACGCGCCCCGCAGCATACAGGCAATGATCGGCTTAACTAAATCTCGAACCTATTGGGCTATGTCACATTCCCTTGAATTCTTGTTTCACAAGCTTTCTCTCTTCACCATTTTGTGAAAGCCTGAAGCAGTTATGAGTGACAGAGTGTGCAATTTTCAGAAAACAGTGGTTCTTTCTGAACTCCAATCAGCTCTCTTGGACGGAATTTGTGATCACTGCGCGGTGACAAGTTCGGAACTGGCCAAGAGTGGAGAGGTGCTGGAAATATGTGGTCAAGAGTACTGTTTCGATTATGAAACCGGTGTGTCCACGGAGACTGAAATTTTGTTGTGCCCCAGCTGTCACGAGGCAAACCATCTGGACGCGCAGCGACAGCATAACCCTTGCCACATCTCTGCAAGACGCAGCCGGGAAAACATGGGTTAGTCGATGGGTTCAGGAGGCGAAGTTTTGGAACGGTTTTTTGCAAGAACCATCGCTGGTCCAATTTCAGTAGTCTGACAGACCAAGCTCGTCCCACATCCAGCCGAAATCATACTCAGCCACCGGAGAGCCGGTCTGGCGCGCGCTGCGGTTTTCGATTGTCTTCAGCCAGTCTATGACTTTCTTCCTGCCCGCCGTGCTGCGAACGGCCTGGCGCGGGGTCTTGCCATCCAGGGCAGGAATCGGCTGGTCAAGCGTATCGCGGTAATGCTGTTCGAGATATTCGTGGGCCATCTGACGGGCAAGGGCACGGGGGATGTCCTCTTCTTCTGCCACTCCGTTACTCGTGCTGTCATCCGCCATCATCTGTTCGGCGGTCTGGATTGATGTCAGCGGAGATTTCACCAGGTCGCCCAGGAGGTCCCGGACCAGGGCTTCGCCGCGTTCAGCGCGCGCTGTAGAGTTCACAGAAAGTGTGAGTGTCCGACCTTTCAGATCTAGGGACCCAAGCACGGAGGCCCCTGACATTGATTTGTCCAACACGAGGCCGGTGCCGTGCTTGGTGCCGGACGGGGTGTCGAGGTCAAGCCAGGTCCAATCCTTCTGGCCTGAGATCACGAGTTCTGCGGACTGTGTTAGCTTTTCAGATACCTGGCTTTGCCTCACTTTGCTGGCGAGGGGGAAGCGCATGTCGTGAAAGAGCAGGTTGTCGCCATCGCTGTTGCTGATTTGTGGTGGTTCCGGATCCAGCAGGTTCGGCAGATGTGCGAAGAGCCAGGCATTGGTGAAGAGGGGTGCGGAACGGTGTAGCTGATCCTGTGTCAGCCTCAGTTCAACGTCGGGGTTCAATTTCAACACGGAGCGGAGCCCGTCTTCAAAAAACGCGACGGTGTCGGGGTCGAAGGGGAGCAGCGCCCCCGAGATCACGTTATATTCCCCCTGTGCGACAACCCGAGCTGCGATGCGATCCCATCGCTGCAGCATCTGCGTCGCGCTGTGTTCCCGGACGGTAACCGGCTCTGCGTCCGAAAGCATGTTGCGCAAGACCATGGATCTGCCGGGGTCTACCTCGCTCACCTCATAAAGGCTGACCGACGCGTCCCGCAAACCCTCGATATAGGCGCGGGTCTGCGCACTCTCTTTGGAACCGCTCCCTTTCAGATAGGCATCTACAGCGTTTTCGGCGTCCGGTCCGAATGTCCTGCCCAGCAAGTCTTCCAGGCCACCGCCCCACAGAACCATTGGCCAATCCTCGCCCAGCAGGTCGCCCAGATCCTCGAAATCGAGATCAAAGGCTTCGAGACTTGGCAGAAAATGCTCGTCCAACACGTCCG
This sequence comes from Ruegeria sp. N4, assembly GCF_056531425.1. Classification (NCBI taxonomy): domain Bacteria; kingdom Pseudomonadati; phylum Pseudomonadota; class Alphaproteobacteria; order Rhodobacterales; family Roseobacteraceae; genus Ruegeria; species Ruegeria sp. N4. The sequence continues at coordinate 5,458 of NZ_JBQFLT010000015.1, read as the reverse complement.
CGAGCCGCTCGTGCCAAATCTCGTCACGGGTGATAAACCGAATGAGCCCACCAAGATCGTTCCCCGTTGTCATCTTCAGCTTCTCCCTGTTCGCCAGACAGAGGCGATCTAGCGCAGATTGCAACCGCCAGCCAGATCACAGGCTTGTGCAGATCTGCGTTGCATGGATGGTCTTGTCGTGGCGAATGCTATGTCTTTGGCTCCCGCTCAAAAAGCTCTGCGAAAAGTTCTTCGGAGCGACGCAGGCCTTCATCGGTTAGCACAATCGATTTTGCCTTTCCAACCGGGTCCAGGATCAGCCCCTTGCGGTGCAGGCGGTCAAGCGCGTCCCAGTCAAAGCCTTTCCATGCGCGGCGCTCGTCATGCAGCGTCAACCAGAGCAGCGCCAGGACTGCCTCATCCACTTTGTTTTCATCTATGTCCATAACAACAGCGGACGCGACAAAGGGCGGGCTCGTCAACCCAGATCCGGCGCATGGAGGGCATGCAAAGATCTTCAGCTAGCCTATAGTGCGACCAGAATGATAAGGCCGGGTGAAACCCGTGCCACCTCACATCACGGGTATGAATCGCTCCCGGCGAATAGATATCGCATTGTCATTGGACAGCTGGGCTGTGCCAAGCAATACTGGGAGCATGGCGCTGACAGACACCACACCTGTCCACCTGATCCATGTAGACCCTGACGTCAACATGGCACGGTTCTACGGAATAGAGTTGCAGCCGACGCTGTTTGGGGAAGTTTCGGTTCTCCGCACGTGGGGACGTATTGGCACAAACGGACAAGCTATGATGGTGACGTACGAAGACGAAGCCCAGGCTGCTGACGCGCTCCATATACTTGAAAGACAAAAACGTCGCCGAGGCTATGTTCCGGTTGGAGCATAGGCGTTTGATCCCATGGTTGGATGATGCGACCATATTCAAAGGAAAGGTGTGCAGCGAGGCATGTGTGAGAGCACCGCATCGATGGTTCTTCCAACCTTCCAACACAACGCGACAGATGCCAAACAAGCGTGATAGTGTTCAGGGCTTGTTGCTATCGATCCAGCGGGACATCAGATTGCGATCCCGAAAACACTCGTCCGGAACAGGGCTGCGCTTGATCCGGGCGATGCGTTCCGCAAATGCCACCTGCTTCGAGCTTGGCCTTGTATCGCGAACGCGAGGTGCTGATCTCTGCGTGTCGATCCATTGGCTCATCGCGCGCCGATCTTGCTGGATTTCCCAGGGCAAAACGACGTTTTGTTGCTCTGCCAACTTGCGTGCATAAGCAAGTTGCTTTGCCGTTGCTGGCAGTGCTGTCTGTGTCTCTGAAATGGCAGTTTCGGACATAAGTTTTTCCCCTTGGCAGCTTAGCAAAAGAATAGAACAAAAGGGGTTCCAAAGCAAACATATTGTGGGTGCTTAACGTAAGTATACTAAATATAGTGTTTTCGTCGAGGCAGGATAACACGCGTGCTTTTGTTTTCTGACAAGACCACGCAAACGGTGAATTGAGACCCGCGCGCGGCGCGCGGTTCACATTGATCAATTGACAGGGCAGGGGATCGACGCGCTAAAGCGCGCTCACCCCGGCCCTGGCATTGTCCAATAGTGGGGCTGCTGTGACCGGCAGGCCGGTCCCATCATCCCGATCCGCCCGCATCCTGTGTCGGGCCGGTCAAGGGGCAAACGCCGCGCGGTGCGCGTCGTCTCCATGTCAAAAAAAACCGGTTCCTCCCACGCGCAAGCGCGCGGTTCCCTCCCATTTTTTCGCCACTCCGACCCCGTGACAGTCCCGCCCCAGGCCACAGGCAGGGCTTCGCCCTCCTGTTGGCGGAGAAAGGGACGAGGCAGCAGAGGAAGCCTATAACCAGTTTCAGGAAATGGCCGGGAAAGGCAGTGTCGAAGCGTTCAAGGCTTTCCGCGATCTGGGCAAGAAAACCCGCAACGGCGAAATCACCGCGTTTCTCGCGCGGCGCTTTACAACCCAGCAGGCCGACTTCATGGCTGAAATCGCGGCTGATGTTGATGCTGATATTCGCTCGATCTGGACGCCTTCCGAGACGAACTGCTTCAAGCGGCTCAAGGCTGTACAGTTGGATGAACTGTACAAAGACCTTCTGGATTTGCACATGGACACCGATGCCTACCGCGCGTTCAGCAAGTCCAAGAAGGGCGAGAAGAACCAAGCGCTGCACAAGCTGTTCAACGATCCAGAGCATCAAAAGGCTTTGCGCATCACCGCCGAACAGAAAGCCCGCATTGACGCATGGGTCCCTGAGTGCTTCTAAAACAATTAGGGCAGGGCGCATTGCGCCCTGTTCCCAGCAGGGATTTAATCATGACGTATTCCCGCAAGGTGACTGCCGAAACGCAATGAAAGAATGATAGCATACTTGCTATTTGCTTGCACTGCCATCATATCAGCGATATGCTGTCATCATCAAACATGGAGGATGAAATGGCAAATCTGACAGTCAGAAATCTATCTGATGACGTTCACAGTCGCGTTCGGTTTGTCGCGGCAGAACGTGGCATCAGCACTGAGGAAGCCGCGCGGCAACTTCTCGATGAGGCGTCACGGCCAGCCGAGAAGGTTGGCGACGTGATTGTGGAATACGTGCAGGGCCTTAATGCATTCTTGCCAGATATTGAACGTAGTGGCGACAAAGCAGAACCGGCGGACTTCGGGTGATTATTCTAGACACAAACGTGCTGTCCGACCCGATGAAGGAAAGCCCTTCCAAGGCGGTGATTGGGTGGTTGAATGCGCTGCATAGCGCGCAGTTTTATACCACGACGATCACCATCTTTGAGGTACGTTACGGGATCGAATTATTGCCTGACGGCAACCGGAAAGCTGCGCTTTGGAAGGGGTTCGACTTTACGCTAGGCCGTCTGTGCGGCAACCGGATTTTGCCATTTGACCGTGCGGCTGCGGAGGCCCTTGCAACCATGCAAGCCGAAGCGAAAGCCTATGACGTGAAGTTGGCGGACGCGCAGATTGCGGCAATTGCAAAGACACACGGTTTTTCAGTCGCAACAAGAGACGTGAAGCCGTTTCAGTTCTTAGGTGTCAATGTTTTGAATCCTTGGGATCACCCATCCGATTGAGGGACTGGAAGAATGACCAAAGCCACCACCCCAACAGCACCAGAGAGCGCCATTCGCCGCGTCTGGAAGTCCGCGCAGATGTATATTGCGTTCCACAAGGACCAGAACAAACGGCAGCGCAGCGAGCCGAAGTTCTGGCCCCCGAAGTACGGCAGCGCGTCCGTTCATGGCGATCCGAGCGAGCAGGAGGCCATTGTTGTGGTCAAAGCCGCCGACCCGGAGGACACTCAGGATGTGCAAATCAAGCTGCACCCCGGTCGGATTGTTGTGCGTCGTGATGCAGAAAGCTGGTGGCAAGGGGTTGCGGTCGAAGATCATTCTGTAACCGTCCGAATGGCGGATGGCACAATTATTGAGGTTCGACATGATGGGTCTGTCAAACGACGTTCCGCTGAAGATGAAACCCATGTCGAAGCGGATGGCAGCATTTTCAAATGGACCGAACATGCGGAAACAACAATGACAGGTGATGGGATCGAAATGACCCGTCGTACTGAGGACCGGATTACCGCGATCACCTATGACGGCGTTGTCGATCGGGCGCGCAAGCGATAGCCTCACCAAGATTCTTTCATTTTCCTCTTGTGGCGAGAGATACTGGCCCACTTCGGTGGGCCTTTTTTCTTACCGGCGGCTTGATGGTGCAATGTCCTTGTTGTCCTGACCGCGCGGGGTTGGAACCCCGCTCCATCAGGACTGTGCGCTTCCAGCGCAAGGGGCCGCTTCAGCGGCCAGGCCGCGTTTCTTCATCATGGTTTCGGGAATTGAAAGAGGCCAGCATGAGGGGGTAGATGCTGGCCTCTGGGGGAATTACCGTCAGTGAGCGGTAAGTGGTAGGGTTGAGACTTTGATAACCGACTCAAACGCAGGCCGAAATTAGGGCTTTCCCGTAGCAGCGGATGCTTCTTGCGCCGCTGCCAGCAAGAACCGGCGACTTGCGCCGCCACCGCGCCCTTAATCCTTGTTCCGCAGGTCATTCCGTTTCGGGAAAGCGGCCAGATCGCGGATTCGCCCAATGCCCATCTGTCGGATCGAGGTGATGTTGCCGCGTTTCTCTTTGTTCAAGCGTTCCGGGCGCAGCGGGCCCAGAAGCTCTTGCCATTCACTCGGTCTGACAGCCTCAATCCCGTTGCCAGTGAAGATCCTCGTTCACGTGTTTCTTCTCTGATGAACATAAGCGGGCAGTCGGGGGAGCCGCGCAGCCCCCGTTCCGGGCGCTCCGCTTCAACAGGTAATTTCCCCTGCGCTGATCGCGCATTCCTCGCGGAGCAAATTACCTGCTGACACCCCCATTATGCCCGCTTCTTCCATGTTCATCGAAACACTCAAAAAACGAGGATCAAACAATGGCAACTCAAACTCTGAAGCTGAACGTCAAAGCCGGTGAAAAAGATGGCAAAAACTTCTGGAACCGCTGCGGTGTCGCGTTCGTAAACACTGACGATCACGGCAACATCACCTCAATCCAGGTCAAACACGATATGTTCCCCGGCGTCGAAATGGTGGCCTTCCCAAAACGCAATGACGACAACGAACAGGTGACCGAATAAAAAGGGGTAGGGCGGCGCAAGTCGCCCTTTCCTTTGCTCCGGCTTCGGTCCGGACGCAATAGCGTCCCAGATTGTCGTAGCCGATGCCTTGGCGGCGCACACCTGCAGCGTCATTGGCCGTCGCTGATCTCATTTTGAGGCCAGTTCCAGCAAACAGATGTATCCACCTGGTTCCCTAGTCGGTTAGGTCTTTCTTCGGCCTCATTTTGAGATAAGAAATGCGGTGCTTGCAAAGACGCCACTCACAATACGACCGCACCGGCCACAACCAGCCGTTCCCTCCGGCTAAATTATGATCACTTCCTCCCATTTGATCAGGCCGGTGCGGTTCCTAAAACATCACCTTCAATTGAAAGCCGCCAAAACTCTGTACAGTAGGCTGCGCTGTACAAATGACGGCGTTATGCGCAAATCCCGCGCCTTGGGGCGCGTGACCGCGTGCTAAGCTTCAGCCGGCAGACCGGCTTACGCCCCGAACCAACCACGCCCTTTCTCCCTTCGGCCTGATGCGGTGAATCTGTCTCGTCGCGAGCCAGCTTAACCGCGGCCAAATGGTCGCCAGGACTTGCTTGTTTCGGCCCTTCGGGTAACGCCCGCTTTTGCAAGAGGTCTGGGAGATCCGCGCGAGGCGCGCGGCTCGCATTGATTATTGGACAGGGCAGGGGATCGACGCGCTAAAGCGCGCTCACCCCGGCCCTGGCATTGTCCAATAGTGGGTCTGCTGTGACCGGCAGGCCGGTCCCATCATCCCGATCCGCCCGCATCCTGTGTCGGGCCGGTCAAGGGGCAAGCGCCGCGCGGTGCGCGTC
>NZ_JBQFLT010000014.1:0-137582 GCF_056531425.1 Ruegeria sp. N4 | reverse complement strand
CCGAGGTATTTTGGGCCAGATGAATAAAGGATCTCTTGCTTCATCTGGCCACAAATATCTCGGGGGAGACGCCCGGTACGGGCGGCGGGGGCAGAGCCCCCAATAGCGGACGACCGCCCCAATAGAGGCAGTCCGCCTTAACCCTTCATCCCGTCCCAAAAAGACTTGACGGACGAGAAAAAGCTTTTGGATTCCGGGTGGTTATCTTCCCCCAGATCATCAAACTCACGCAAGAGCTCTTTCTGACGGCTGGTCAGGTTGACCGGAGTTTCCACGGCCAGTTCGATGAACATGTCGCCAACACCGCCACCGCGAAGGGCGGGCATGCCCTTGCCGCGCAGACGCATCTGACGACCCGACTGGCTGCCTGCCGGGATTTGCACCCGACCGCGGCCACCGTCGATGGTTGGAACTTCGATCGATCCACCCAGCGCGGCCTTGGCCATGCTGACCGGCACGCGGCAGTAAAGGTTCACGCTGTCGCGTTCGAACAGCTTGTGATCCGAAACCTCTACAAAAATATAGAGATCACCCGGAGGGCCACCGCGCATTCCGGCTTCGCCTTCACCGGCCAAGCGGATACGGGTACCGGTTTCAACACCGGCAGGGATGTTCACCGACAGGGCGCGTTCTTTTTCGACACGGCCCGCGCCATTGCAGGATTTGCATGGGTTCTTGATGATCTGGCCCAACCCCGAACAGGTCGGGCAGGTGCGTTCAACGGTAAAGAACCCCTGCTGCGCGCGAACCTTTCCCATGCCGGAACAGGTCGGACAGGTGGTGGGCTCTGCGCCGCCTTCGGCCCCCGTTCCTTCGCAGGATGAACAGGCCACTGCGGCGGGCACGTTGATGGTTTTCTGCAGCCCCGCGTAAGCCTCTTCCAACGATACGCGCAGATTATAGCGCAGGTCCGAGCCGCGCGCGGCCCGACGTCCGCCGCCACCGCCCCGCTGCCCGCCCATGAAATCGCCGAACAGATCGTCGAAAACGTCCGAGAACGCGCTGGAAAAATCGCCCTGACCAAAGCCGCCGCCGGGACGGCCCCCGCCGCCCATACCGTTTTCGAATGCGGCATGACCAAACCGGTCATAGGCCGCTTTCTTGTCGGCGTCGCGCAGCACGTCATAAGCCTCGTTGGCTTCCTTGAACTGCGCCTCGGCATCCGGGTTGTCCTTGTTGCGGTCGGGATGCAACTCTTTGGCTTTCTTGCGAAAACCCTTTTTGATCTCGTCCGCCGATGCGCCCTTGGTCACGCCGAGCACATCGTAGTAGTCGCGTTTTGACATCAGTATTTCCTTCTGCCTCAACGTAATCGGGCCGGCCCGGCAACCGGACCGGCCCGCATTGGCCCGGTTACCCGTTAGTTACGCTTGTCGTCGTCCAGATCTTCGAACTCGGCGTCGACAATGTCATCATCGCCCGGCGCGGCATCTGCTGCTGCCGGTTCTTCTTCGCCCTCTTCGGCTTGCGCCTTGTAGATGGCTTCGCCCAGCTTCATGGCGGCTTCGGTCACGTTCTGAATGCCCGACTTGATCTTGTCGGCATTCTCGGTCTCCAGCTCGTCCTTCAACGCGGCAATTGCCAGCTCGATGGCTTCGATGGTGGTCGGGTCAACCTTGTCGGCATGCTCTTCCATCGACTTTTCGGTCGAGTGGATGAGGCTTTCCGCCTGGTTCTTGGCATCGACCAGCTCGCGGCGTTCCTTGTCGGCTTCCGCGTTCTCTTCGGCGTCCTTGACCATCTTTTCGATGTCCTCGTCGGACAGACCGCCTGAAGCCTGGATGGTGATCTTCTGCTCTTTGCCGGTGCCTTTGTCCTTGGCCGAAACCGAGACAATGCCGTTGGCGTCGATATCAAACGTCACCTCGATCTGCGGCATGCCGCGCGGTGCGGGCGGGATATCTTCGAGGTTGAACTGACCCAGGATCTTGTTGTCCGAGGCCATTTCACGCTCACCCTGGAACACGCGGATGGTCACGGCGTTCTGGTTGTCTTCGGCGGTCGAGAAGACCTGAGACTTCTTGGTCGGAATGGTCGTGTTGCGGTCGATCAGACGGGTAAACACGCCGCCCAGCGTCTCGATCCCCAAGCTCAGCGGGGTCACGTCCAGCAGAACAACATCCTTGACATCGCCCTGCAGAACACCGGCCTGAATGGCGGCACCCATGGCGACCACTTCGTCCGGGTTCACGCCTTTGTGGGGCTCTTTGCCGAAGAATTTGGTGACCTCTTCGATCACTTTCGGCATCCGGGTCATACCACCGACCAGAACAACCTCATCCACATCGCCAGCCGACAGACCGGCGTCTTTCAGCGCGGCGGCGCAGGGCTTCATCGATTTCTTGATCAGGTCGCCCACCAGCGATTCCAGCTTGGCACGGGTCAGTTTCATGACCATGTGCAGCGGCTGACCGTTCGAGCCCATCGAGATGAACGGCTGGTTGATCTCGGTCTGCGAGGTCGAGGATAGTTCGATCTTGGCTTTTTCAGCAGCTTCTTTCAGACGCTGCAGGGCCATCTTGTCCTGAGACAGATCGACACCGTGTTCCTTTTTGAACTCATCCGCCAGGTAGTTGACGATGCGCATGTCAAAGTCTTCACCACCCAGGAAGGTGTCGCCGTTGGTCGATTTGACTTCGAACAACCCGTCGTCGATTTCCAGAATGGTCACGTCGAAGGTACCACCACCAAGGTCATAGACCGCGATGGTTTGGGTGTCTTCCTTGTCCAGACCATAGGCCAGCGCGGCGGCGGTCGGTTCGTTGATGATCCGCAGCACTTCCAGACCGGCGATTTTACCGGCGTCTTTGGTGGCCTGACGCTGGGCGTCGTTGAAATAGGCGGGAACGGTGATAACCGCCTGCGTGACGTCCTCACCCAGATAGCTCTCGGCGGTTTCCTTCATCTTGCCCAGAGTGAAGGCCGAGATCTGGCTTGGGGAGTACTTTTCACCGCGGGCTTCGACCCACGCGTCGCCATTGCCGCCATCGACGATAGCGTAGGGCACCATTTTCTTGTCTTTTTCGACTTCCGCATCATCCACGCGACGACCGATCAGGCGCTTGACGCCAAAGATCGTGTTGTCGGGGTTGGTGACCGCCTGGCGTTTCGCAGGCTGACCGACCAGTCGCTCATCTTCGGTGAAGGCGACGATCGAGGGCGTGGTCCGCGCCCCTTCGGCGTTTTCGATGACCTTCGGCTGCGAGCCGTCCATGATGGCCACACACGAGTTTGTGGTCCCGAGGTCAATCCCGATGACTTTTCCCATTTTTGCAATCCCTTTCTCTTCAAGGCGATGTCCCGAGGGCCGGACCCGTTATGGCATCCTGTCCCCGATCTGATGTGCGCGACAGCACTACACCATCGCGCGTCCCGGCGTATATAAGGGCCGGACCAGAGGCCTGCAAGCACTCTGAATCGCAGCTTTTCGCGAATCTGCGGCCTTTTTTGGCAAGGATTAAGTAAGGAATGGGGAATCTGGGATGGCGCGGCTGCTTTTGCGGGGGTTCGACATCAGGAAAGGGTATCTGGACAGCACCGCGCAAACCCGGGTGATCGAAGCACTGCGCCCGATTCTGAAAGCCGCGCCGCTGTTCCGGCCCGTGACGCCGTCGGGGAAAGAGATGTCCGTGCGCATGACCTCGGCCGGAGATCTGGGCTGGGTCACCGACAGATCGGGCTATCGCTACCAGGATCGCCACCCCAAAGGCGGCAAATGGCCTGCCATACCCGAGGCGGTTCTGACCATCTGGCGCGATCTGGTCAGCCCGGATCGCGCGCCCGATTGTTGCCTGATCAACTACTATGATGAGGACGCAAAGATGGGGCTGCATCAGGACAAGGACGAGGCTGATTTTTCCTGGCCCGTTCTGTCCGTGTCACTGGGCGACGACGCACTGTTCCGGATCGGCAATACGACACGCGGCGGCAAAACGGAATCAATCTGGCTGAGTTCGGGCGATGTCGTCATCATGGGCGGCCCGGCCCGGCTTACCTATCACGGCGTTGATCGCATCCGGCCCGGATCATCGCGGTTGTTGCCCAAAGGCGGACGGATCAACCTGACGATGCGCATGGCAACCTAACGGCGCGCATTCCAGCTTTGGGACATGTGCTTGCGGGAAAAAAACTCGCCCAGCAAACCGATCATCAGCAGCGCTATTCCAACCCACAACGCGTATTCCCAACTGGTGTTGCGCGGGAAATAGTTGCGAAACACGAAGCCCCGACACTGATCGATCAGGTGAAACAGAGGGTTCCACGCAAACATCAACAGAACGCTTCCGCCCAATGCGTTGGCAATGAACATCTTACCGGAAAACACCATGTTCAGACGGCGGTAAATGTTGCTGAGCATCCCTGCGGCCGTCGGAAACCATGGTGCTATCGCCATAAACACCAGTCCAACCGAACAGCCCGTGAACCAGGATAGAATGAGCATCCCAAACGCGCCGCCGGGATCCTGAATCTCAAGCGGCGCCACCGCCAGGCTATAGACGAAAAGGATCACCAGAACTGACATCAATTGCTTGTAAAGCGTGCCGAACGCGGCGGCGAGGATCATAACCATCGGGTTCATGGGCGAGTGCAGCATCATCGGGCTGTTCTTGCCACCAAGTTTCGAAATGCTACCAACTGATTGAATATGTGTCATGAACAGGAAAACACCTGACAGAACGTACAGGACAAACTCTCCCCTGATTTTGGCGACGCGTGTACCCATGAAGGACATAATCAGGTAAAATACCGAAGCCATCAGAACGACCTGCAAAATGTTGATCAGGATCGCAACTACGGCGTTGGAATGTCTCGCGCGCACACTGCGTACCACGGCGTGGAACACCAGTTCGGCTGTGGTGAACGCACCACCCAGCAGCGTTTGGTTACGACTGAAATAAAACACTCGAAGGGTCTTTCCCGTTTTGCTGCCGTCAATCTGGCACGAATACCTTGCCGTTCGGTAACCGGCACATCATAAGTCCGTCAGAGATTTGGATCAACAAACCACGTAAACGGAGCTTTTTTGTGACCTACGACGCGCTTATCCCCGTCATCCGACGTCTGGCCCTGGAAGCAGGCGACAAGATCATGGAGATCTACAACTCGGATGATTTCGACGTAAAGGTCAAATCTGACGCCAGCCCCGTGACCGAAGCGGATGAGGCCGCAGATGCCCTGATCTCGGCCGGGCTGCGCGCAGCGTTTCCCGATATTTTGCTGGTGACCGAGGAGCAAGCGGCCTCACATTCCGAGAAAGGTGACACTTTCCTGATCGTCGATCCGCTGGATGGCACCAAGGAATTCATCAACCGGCGTGGGGATTTCACGGTCAATATTGCCCTGGTCGAAAACGGGGTTCCGACGCGGGGCGTTGTTTACGCGCCAGCCAAGGGGCGCATGTTCTACACGCAGGCCGATGGCCAATCGGTCGAGGAAACCGGTGCGCTGGATAAGGACCAGCTCGGCGATCTGACCGCAATATCAGTCTCTGAACCAGACAATTCGGCGCTTTTGATCGTTGCGTCCAAGTCGCACCGGGATCAGGCGACCGAGGATTACATCAACAAATATCAGGTGCAGGACAGCAAAAGCGCAGGCTCGTCGCTGAAATTCTGTCTGGTGGCAACGGGTGAGGCTGATCTTTACCCCCGTGTCGGCCGCACGATGGAATGGGACACGGCCGCCGGTCACGCGGTGCTGGCGGGCGCAGGCGGTCAGGTTGTCCGGTTTGACGACCATTCCCCGCTGACCTACGGCAAGGACGGCTATGCAAATCCGTTCTTTATCGCCTACGCTCCGGGTGTTGAGTTGAAGGAAGCCTGATGTCTGTTCTGATCGCCATTCCCGCCCGCTATGCCTCGACCCGGTATCCCGGCAAGCCTCTGGTTCCGTTGACCGGTGCGACCGGTAAGGCGATAACACTGATCGAACGATCCTGGCGCGCGGCCTGTTCCGTCTCGGGCGTGGACAAGGTGGTTGTGGCCACCGATGACGACCGTATCCGCGAGGCCGCCGAGGCCTTCGGGGCCGAAGTCGTCATGACATCCGAGGCATGCCAGAACGGCACCGAACGCTGCGCCGAAGCACATGCCGCACTGGGCGGCGGCTATGAGATCGCCGTAAACCTGCAAGGCGATGCACCTTTGACGCCGCATTGGTTTGTCGAGGATCTGATCTCGGGCCTGCGCGCGGCGCCTGATGCGGGTGTGGCCACCCCGGTTCTGCGCTGTGATGGCGATGCGCTGAACAGTTTGCTGAACGACCGCAAACATGGGCGCGTCGGCGGCACTACAGCCGTTTTCGCGCGCGACAACAGCGCGCTGTATTTCTCGAAAGAGGTCGTGCCGTTCACAGCCGAAACCTTCGAAGGCGGCGCATCCACCCCGGTCTTTCATCACGTCGGCGTCTATGCCTATCGCCCCGATGCGCTGGCCGCCTATCCCGGCTGGCCGACCGGACCGCTGGAACAACTTGAAGGTCTGGAACAGCTGCGCTTCATGGAAAACGGGCGCAAGGTTCTGTGCGTCGAGGTCGAAGCCAAAGGCCGCCAGTTCTGGGAGCTGAACAACCCGCAGGACGTACCAAAGATCGAAGAGATGATGGCCGCTATGGGTCTGGAGTGACCTCTTTTCCCCATGACCTTTGCACCTGCCATGGCGTAGGAACCTCCAACTCTGACCTTACGGATCGCATATGAAAACTGTTCTTGTAACCGGTGGCGCTGGCTATATCGGATCCCATGCCTGCAAGGCGTTGTCACAGGCCGGGTATGTGCCCGTCACCTATGACAATCTGATCACCGGCTGGCAGGATGCGGTCAAATTCGGCCCGTTCGAACAGGGCGACCTTCTGGATCGCGCCCGGCTGGATGAGGTGTTTGCCAAACACCAGCCGGTGGCGGTGATGCATTTCGCCGCGCTCAGCCAGGTGGGTGAGGCAATGAAAGAGCCCGGAAAATACTGGTCCAACAACGTGACCGGTTCCCTGGCGCTGATCGAGGCCGCGGTTGCGGCAGGGTGTCTGGATTTCGTGTTCTCATCGACCTGTGCCACCTATGGTGAGCATGACAATGTCGTTCTGGACGAGACAACCTCGCAGCACCCGCTGAACGCTTATGGCGCGTCCAAGCGGGCGATCGAGGATATTCTGCACGATTTCGAGGCCGCGCATGGGCTGCGCCACGTAATCTTCCGCTATTTCAACGTCGCGGGCGCGGACCCGGATGGCGAAGTGGGTGAGTTTCACCGCCCTGAAACCCATCTGGTTCCGCTGATGCTGGACGCAATTGACGGCAAACGGGACGGGCTGACCGTTTTCGGTACCGATTACGACACGCCGGACGGCACCTGTATCCGCGACTATGTCCATGTCTGCGATCTGGTTGACGCGCATGTACTGGGTTTGAACTGGCTGGAAGAGGGCAAAGGCAGCCGGGTCTTCAACCTTGGCACCGGCTCGGGCTTTTCGGTTTTGGAAGTGATCGAACATTCCAAGGCCGTCACCAACCGCGCGGTGCCCTATACGGTCGGGGCGCGCCGCGAAGGCGATTGCACCAAACTGGTCTCAGGGTCTGTCCGGGCCGAGGCCGAGTTGGGGTGGAAGCCCAAAAGGTCAACGTTAGAGACGATGATTGCCGACGCATGGCGCTGGCATCAGAACGGCCATTACGAGCAATGAGGCCCGGTTGACCAGCGCATCGGTACAGTCCCTGCCCCAAATCGGATGGGCCCAGATGTACCGTCTGCGCTGGAAACGCCGCCGTCTGCTGATGCGCGCTTGGCGCAGCCGACATCAACTGAGCAGCGCGAACGATCAGACCGACAAGATCACGCGCGGCAGCATTCTGGCCTTCACCACGCTGCGCAACGAAATCACGCGCCTGCCCTGGTTTCTGCACCATTATCGCAGCCTCGGGATCGATCACTTTCTGATCGTGGATAATGGCAGCGATGATGGCTCGGCTGAATTGCTGCTGGACCAGCCCGATGTCTCGCTTTGGCAAACCCATGCAAGCTATCGGGCCTCGCGCTATGGGCTGGACTGGCTGACATGGCTGCAAATGCGCCATGGCCATCGCCACTGGTGCCTGATGGTGGATGCGGATGAGTTGTTGATCTATGCCCATCACGACACACGCTCGCTGCACGATCTGACAAAATGGCTGGACCAGACGGGGCGCGCGGCATTTGGCGCGCTGATGCTGGACCTGTATCCCGAAGGCCCGTTGGGGGATCAAAGCTATGTCCCCGACAGCGATCCGACGGCAGTGCTGAATTGGTTCGACGCGGGGCCTTATCGGGCCCAGCGTCAAAGCCCGGCGGGCAATCTGTGGGTGCAGGGCGGTGCGCGTGAACGCATGTTCTTTTCCACGACGCGACAGCGATCTCCGACCCTGAACAAGATCCCGCTGATACGCTGGTGCCGCCGCTATGCCTATGTGAATTCCTGCCACTCGGCCCTGCCCCGGCACTTGAACGCGGCCTATGACGGACCCGGAGGCTCGGCCCCTTCCGGTATCTTGCTCCACACAAAATTCCTGCCCGAGATCGTCGAGAAATCGCGGATCGAAAAACAGCGCCGCCAGCATTTTCATGACCCTGACCAATTCGGGCCATATTATGATGGGATCATCAATCGCCCGACCCTTTGGACCGCTCGATCGACGCGCTATGCAGGGTGGGAACAATTGCAGCAACTTGGGTTAATGAATGCCGGAGGATGGACGTAATGGGCGAAAACATGTGCATAAAAACCATGTTCACCGCTAACCGGTTCTAAATCCATTGCCCTGCAAGATGCATAGGTGGCATAAATCGGCATTAACCCGACCCTTTTTGCACGTTGAGGGGGGCGGAGGACGCTCGCGGCAAAACAAAGGTTGGATAATCACGTGAGCCTGTGGGACTCGTATCGGATGAGGTTGCGGCGCAAACGCCGTATCCTGCGCGGCGTCAGACGACGGCGCGAGCTTGGGCCCGTCAGCAACAACACCGCCGCCATTCGCCGCGAAGATATTCTGCTGATGAGCGTGGTGCGCAACGAAAAGATACGCCTGCCCTTTTTTCTGGACTACTACCGCAAACTGGGTGTCGACCATTTTCTGTTTGTGGACAATGACAGCGATGACGGCACTTGCGAGCTCCTGAAATCACAGCCCGATGTCTCGGTCTGGCGAACAAAGACCAGCTATAAACGCGCGGGGTTCGGGCTGGACTGGTCGAATTACCTGCTGCGCAAATACGCCCATAAACACTGGGTACTGACCGTCGATCCCGATGAGTTCTTCATCTATCCCTTCTGCGACACACGGCGCATTCGGGCCCTGACCGATTGGCTGGATGGCTGCGCCGTGCGCAGTTTCGGGACCATGCTGATCGATATGTATCCGCAGGGGCCGGTGGACGCAGAGCCTTATCACGAAGGGCAGGACCCGTTTGAAATCGCGCGCTGGTTCGACGCCGGCAATTACATGATCACCAAGAACCCCGAGTATAAGAACCTGTGGATTCAAGGCGGTCCCCGCGCGCGGGTGTTCTTTCGCGACAACCCGTCAAAGGCACCTGCGCTGAACAAGATCCCTCTGGTGAAATGGGACCGACGCTATGTCTATGTCAGCTCGACCCATTCGCTGCTGCCGCGCGGCTTGAACCAGGTCTATGACGAATGGGGCGGTGAAAAAGCCAGCGGCGCGTTACTTCATGCCAAACTGATCGACACGCTGGGCGACAAGGCGCGTGAGGAGTTGCAGCGCGGTCAGCATTATCGCGGGTCGGGCGAATACAAAGCCTATGCCGACGGTCTGGACGAAAAGCCCGTCTTCTGGTGCGACTGGTCCGAGACCTATATCAACTGGCGACAGCTTGAGATTCTGGGCCTCATGTCAAAAGGAAACTGGGCATGAGTTCTTTGGGCATCGTCATGCTGGTGCATACCGCGCTGGACCGCGCCGAACAGGTCGCACGGCATTGGACGGCGGCGGGATGCCCGGTGGTGATCCATGTGGATCGTAAGGTGCCGGGTGATGTGTTCTCGAAATTCGTCGCCTCTTGCGCGGATGATCCGCTGATCGTGTTTTCCGAGCGTCACAAATGCGACTGGGGCGGTTGGGGCATCGTTGCCGGATCGCAGGCCGCATCCGAACTGATGCTGGAACGGTTCCCGGACGTGCGGCACGTATTCCTCTCCTCAGGGGCCTGCCTGCCGCTGCGCCCGGTGCAGGAGCTGGTTGACTACCTGTCCGACCGGCCCCGCGTGGATTTCATCGAAAGCGCCACCACAGCCGATGTCAGCTGGACCATCGGTGGGCTGGATCATGAACGCTTCACCCTGCGCTTTCCGTTTTCATGGCGTAAGCAGCGCAAACTGTTTGATACCTATGTCAAACTGCAACGCCGCCTGGGCCTGCGCCGCAGCATCCCCGAGGGGCTGGTTCCCCATATGGGCAGCCAATGGTGGTGTCTGACCCGCCAAACCCTGTCCGCGATCCTGCAGGACCCGAAACGCAAGACCTATGACCGCTATTTCCGGCAGGTCTGGATACCCGATGAAAGCTATTTTCAGACGCTGGCACGGCTGTATTCCACGCATATCGAAAGCCGCTCGCTAACGTTGTCCAAGTTTGATTACCAAGGCCGGCCGCATATCTTCTACGACGATCATCTGCAGTTGCTGCGCCGGTCGGATTGCTTTGTTGCACGCAAAATCTGGTGGCGGGCGGATCGGTTGTATCAGTCCTTTCTGACCGATCAGACCGGCGCGATGAAACCGGCCGAGCCGAACCCCGGCAAGATCGACCGGGTGTTTTCCAAAGCGGTCGAACGGCGCACCCATGGCCGCGACGGCCTTTACATGCAGGGCCGGTTCCCCCGGCATGGCAGTGAAAACGGCCTGACCTCATCGCCTTATTCCATGTTTCAGGGCTTTGGCGAATTGTTCGAGGATTTTGAAAGCTGGCTGACCTCGGTCACCGGGGCAAGGGTGCACGGGCGCTTGTTCGGGCCCGATCGGGCCGAGTTCGCCCAAGGCCAGACAATCACCAACGGCGCGCTGAGCGATTGCGCCACCCTGCGCGACTACAATCCAACCGCCTTTCTGTCAAACCTGATCTGGAACACGCGGGGTGAGCGTCAGTGTTTTCAGTTCGGCCCAAATGATACGCAGGCCATCAACTGGTTCATGGCCCGCGACAAGAACGCCCAGGTCTCGGTCATTACCGGGGCATGGGCCATACCGCTGTTCCGCTCGAACATGAACTTCGCGGATATCCGATGCGAGGCTGCGCGCCTGCAACGGATCGAAAGCAAACAGCTTGAGGTTCTGACCTCGGTCTGGACCAAGGCGAACGTCCGCAGCTGGACCCTGGCGGATTTCATCGAGGCCCCGATGGAGCCTTTGCAGACAATCATTGATGAGATCGGCACCCAAGGTGCCAGTCACCTGACGGAAGCGCCGACCATGGTCGATCTGTCCGGCTTTGGTCAATTCCTGCAAAACCTGAAGAACCAGGGCATGCATCCGCAATTGATGGGGGATTTCCCCGCCGACGATGTTTTTGGCACGCAGACCAAGCCATATCGCAAACCCTATCTGGTGCAGTGATCGCCGATGACGCGTAAGTTTGACTATTTCATCGTATTGGCTGCGATGCGAACCGGTTCGAACCTGCTGGAGTCGAACCTGAACGCGCTGGACGGAATCACCTGCCATGGCGAGGCATTCAATCCCCATTTCATTGGCCGCGTCAAAGCGCAGGACGTGCTGGGCATCTCGCTGGAGGAACGCGATGAGGACCCGGCGCGGCTGATCGAGGCCATGCGCGCAGATACAGGCGATCTGAACGGTTTTCGCTATTTTCAGGAACACGACCCAAGGGTGCTGGACCCGGTCCTGAACGACCCGCGCTGCGCCAAGATCATTCTGACGCGTAACCCTCTGGACAGTTACCTGTCGCTGAAGATCGTGCGTAAAACCAAACAGTGGCAGTTGAAGAACATCAAACGGCGGCTTGAGGCACAGGTCGAGTTTGATGGGCCAGAGTTCTCGGACTATCTGGATCAGCGCCAAGGCTTCCTGCATCAGGTCCACACCCACCTGCAACGCACCGGCCAAAGCGCATTTTACATCGATTATTACGATTTGACCCGGATGGACGTTCTGAACGGGCTGGCCGACTGGCTGGGCATTCCGGCGCGTCTGAGCCAGTTGGACGACCTGCTGAAACCGCAAAACCCGATCCCGGCGCTGTCCAAGGTCACAAACCCGGACCAGATGCAGCGAGACCTGTCCGGGCTTGACCTGCTGTCCATGCACCGCAGCCCGTATTTTGAACCCAAGCGCGGACCGGCGGTTGAAGGGTATGTGATCGCGCCACAATCTCGGCTGCTTTATATGCCGGTGCACGGCGGAATCGATCCGGTCATTCATCAGTGGATGGCCACGCTGGACAATGTTGGCACAGATGGCCTGATAACCAGCCCCTCGCGGCAGGAGGTGCAAGACTGGATGCGCGCCACGCCCGGACACCGTAAATTCACCGTGCTGCGCCACCCGCTGGCGCGCGCGCATACGGCCTTTTGCCGACATATCCTGAACACCGGACCAGAGTGTTACGAGGACATCCGCAAACAATTGCGCAACCGCTTCAAACTGCCGATCCCCGGCCAAATCCGCGCGCATAACTATTCAATGGATCAGCATTATGAGGCGTTTTCCGCCTTCCTGACCTTCCTGCGCCATAACCTTGCCGGGCAGACGCCGATCCGGGTGGATGCAGCTTGGTGCACCCAATCAGAAGCGCTGGCAGGGGTTTCGAAATTCGCCCTGCCCGACCTGATCCTGCGCGAGGGTGAGCTGTCCGTTGCCCTGCCTGATCTGGCCCGCAGGATGGGCCACGCAAACCCGCCAATGCCCAACAATGGCACTTCGGAAGAACCCTATCGCCTGGACGAAATCTGCGATGCCAAATTGCAGGCGCTGGCAGCAGAAACCTACCAGCGCGACTTCGTGCAATTCGGATTTGGCGATTGGCGACCGGTCAGGGGCGCAGAGTGATCAGCGTACCCCGGCCAACCATCGCGTAGATCTCTTCCATCTCGTCATTCTTGACCGCGATACAGCCCGCTGTCCAATCCGGCGTCTTTTTCGCGCGCCGCAGTTCTGACCGCAGGTTGGGCTGGCCGTGAATGAAGATGTCGCCGCCCGGATCAACACCTGCGGCCTTGGCCTGCGCGATGTCTTCCGAGTTGGGATAGGAAATCCCCAAAGACAGGTGATACCGGCTGCGCGGGTTGCGGCGGTCGATCAGATATGTGCCTTCGGGCGTGCGACCATCGCCACGCTTGGTCTTGGTGCCCCGGGGCGCAAAACCCAGATCAACGTCATAGTCGCGCAGGACCTGCTCGTTATGCAGAAGATAAAGCTTGCGCGCGCCCTTGTTCACCACAAGAGACGTCACCTCGGGTCCGTTATAGGTCAGAAATCTGGGGCTGGCTGAGGCACAAGCCGAAAGGCTCAGCGTTGCCATCGCCCCCAATCCAAATGCTCGACGATCCATGTTTCACTGCCTGCTGCTCTTTTTTTTGCGTATTATGCCAAAAAAACAAAAAACTGAAATCACTTTTTGATGTTTGATTGCTGAATAAGCCGTTGTTCAATGGCTTCCAGCCGTTCCAGCACCTCATCCCGGTAGGCGTCGGTTTTCACCTCATCTTCGGCATGGTGCGCATCCTGCATCGAATTCACGATCAGACCGACCAGCAGGTTCACCACCGCGAAGGTGGTGACCATGATGAAGGGCACAAAGAACAGCCAGGCGTAGGGATAAACCTCCATCACCGGGCGCACGATGCCCATGGACCAGCTTTCCAGTGTCATGATTTGGAACAGCGTATAGGCAGACAGACCCAGATCGCCGAACCAGTCCGGGAAGGAATACGAGAACAGCTTGGTCGAAATCACCGCGCCGATATAGAACAGGATCGCCATCAGCAGGAATACGCTGGCCATGCCCGGCAGGGCCGAGATGAACCCTTCGACCACCCGGCGCAGTCGCGGCGCGACCGAGATCACGCGCAGAACCCGCAGGATTCGCAGCGCCCGCAACACGGACAGGCCGCCCGCACTGGGGACAAGGGCAACGCCCACGATCAGAAAATCAAACAGGTTCCAGCCGCTTTTGAAGAAGTTACGCCCGGTGGCGATCAGTTTCATCGCAATTTCGGCGACAAAGATCGCCAGGCACAACTTGTCGAGCGTCACGATCAGCGGGCCTGCGGCTTCCATCAGTACGGGCGAGGTTTCCATCCCCAACAGAATCGCGTTGAAGATGATGACGCCAGTGATGAACCGACCAAAAGCCGGTGCCTCGATAATGCTCAGCAAACGCTGTTTGAACCCCATGCCTTGCCTGTCTCCTTAGGATGCGGGGTTCAGCACGAACCGCGCGGCCAGTTCCGTATGTGACGACCACCGAAATTGGTCAACGACCTGCACCCATTCAAGGGTATAGCCCGCATCGACAAGCGCTTTGGTGTCGCGCGCAAAGGTGACCGGATTGCATGAGACATAGGCAATGACCGCTGGACGTGCCTGCGCAAGCTCTGCCACCTGTGCCTCGGCCCCGGCGCGGGGTGGGTCAAGAACAACGGCGTCGAACGACTTTAGCTCATCCGGCATCAAGGGGCGGCGAAACAGGTCGCGCGCCTCGACCGTGATGCGTTTCAGACCGGTCGCCCTGCGCCAGCCCCGATCCAAGGCTTGTGTCATCTCGGCCTCGCCCTCGACCGCATGAACCTCGGCCATCTGCGCCAGTGGCAGTGAGAATGTGCCGCTGCCGGCAAACAGGTCGACGACCCGCTTTGCGCCTTGGGTTGCCTCCAATACAGCCTGTGTTAGAGCCTGTTCACCATCCTTTGTAGCTTGCAGGAACGCACCCGGCGGAGGTGTCACAGCAGCGATGCCGAAGCGCTGGACAGGGGCGTGTCGCATCGCGATCACCTCGTCATCCCAGCTGAGCCTTGCCAGCCCGTGTTTCTCGGTTTCTTGCGCCAGAGCCAGCTCCAGCGAGCCGTCCAGTGGTTTGCCGCCTTTGACCGCCACATCCAGCCCGCCCTCGGACAGGGTCAGCGTCACGGCCAGCACGCCCTTGCGGCTGCCGCCCAACAGGGCCAAAGCCTCGGCCACCGGAATGGCGGCGATCAATGCGGGGTCCAGCAGGTGACAATCCGGGATTTCGGTGATCGTGTCCGACGCTCGCCCGTGAAACCCGGCCAGCGTGCCCTTTTTCGTCCGCCGTACGGCAATCGTTGCCCGACGGCGGGACCGTTCGGGCGACGTGTGAATTGGCCGCATCGGGGCATCGAGCCCCTGCGCGGCCAGCGCGTTGCGCACCACCGCAACCTTCCAGTCGGCCACGAACGCGTCTGAGGCATGCTGCAATTGGCACCCGCCGCAGGCCTTGTAATGCCGACAAGGGGCTTTCACCCGCTGATCGGATGGTGTTTCCACCCGGATATCGGTCAGAATCTGACCGTGCAGAGTACCGCTCACCACCTCACCGGGTAAGGTTCGCGGCGCGTAGACGGGGCCATCGGCGATACCGTCGCCCTGATGCCCGAGGCGGATTATGGTGAAGGTCTGCGTCATGACGTGGCTGATAACGGCGGTTTGTCCACAACAAAACCCCCTAGGGCACTTTGCGATTACTTTGGATCGCAATACGCCGCCTCTCCCTTCGGTCGAACGCGCATTTCGATGCTGTTTGGTTCAAGAAACGCAAAGACCCCTATTCCGCGGCTTCAGCCTGAATGAACCCGCCCGACTGGCGATGCCAGAACCGCGCATACAGCCCGCCCTGATCCAAAAGCGCCTCATGCGTGCCGGTTTCAACGATCCGCCCGTGATCCAGAACAACGATCCGGTCCATTTCGCTGAGCGTTGACAGGCGGTGCGCGATCGCCAGAACGGTTTTACCCTGCATGACCCGATGCAACGCGGTTTGGATCGAAGCCTCAACTTCGGAATCCAGTGCCGATGTCGCCTCATCCAGCACCAGAATCGGAGCGTCTTTCAGGATGGCGCGGGCTAAGGCGATCCTCTGCCGCTGACCACCGGATAGCTTCACACCGCGCTCGCCCAGATGCGCATCGTATCCTTTGCGACCCTGCGCATCTTCCAGGCTCAGAATGAACTCATGCGCCTCAGCCTTTTCGGCGGCTTCGATCATTTCCGCCTCGGACGCATCCGGGCGACCATAGAGGATATTCTCACGAGCCGAACGGTTGAACATCGCGGTTTCCTGCGTGACCATGCCGATCTGACGGCGCAGACTGTCCTGCGTCACCTGCGACACGTCCTGCCCGTCGATGCGAATAGCGCCGTTTTCCCCGTCATAGAGCCTGAGCAACAGCGACACGAGCGTGGATTTCCCCGCCCCGGACGCGCCAACGATGCCCAATTTCTCACCCGGTTTGACGGTCAGATTCAGGTCGGCCACACCGCCGATATCGCGGCCATAGGCAAAGCTGACCGCGTCAAAGGCGATGCCACCTTCGGTCACCACCAAGTCCGTGGCCTGCGCGGCATCCTCGACCCGGTCGCGCTTGGCCAGTGTCTTCATCCCGTTCTCGATCTCACCAACATTGGCGTAAAGGCCCATCAGCGTGAAACTGACCCAGCCGGTCATCTGCGCGATCCGGATCGAAACAGCACCTGCGGCCACGATATCACCAGCGGTTGCCATGCCGAACTGCCACAGCCACAGGGTCGCGCCCAGCAGCAGCACGGGCAAAACGCCAGCCAGTGTCATCAGGATGAAACGGAAACTTGCAGAGAGTTTGCCGAAATCTAGCGACCGCTCGCGCAGTTCCACCATCGAATCACGCGCGGCCTGATCCTCGAACGCGGAATGGGCGAACAGCTTGACCGTTTTGATGTTGGTGATCGTGTCAACAACCTGCCCCGACACCATCGCCCGTGCCCCGGCCCGAGCCCCCGACAGCTTGCGGATGCGCGGCAAGTACCAGCGAACCAGCAGAAAATAGACCGCCAACCAGCCGGCGAAGGGCAGCATCACCAGCGGATGAATAGACCCTAACAAAAGCAAAGAACCGACCAATGAAGCCAAGGCAAACACAATCGCGCTGATCGTTTCCGAAACGACCGAGGCCATGGCGTTGGACGTCTGCATCTGCTTCTGGGCGATCCGCCCGGCGAAATCATCGTCGAAATAGGTCACCGACTGGCCCAGCGTCCAGCGGTTCAGCTTGGCCAGCACCAAGGGCGTGATATTGGGCATGACGATATAGTTGTTCGACACCGACGACAGGCCAAACAGGATCGGACGCAGCAGCATGAAAAAGACCACCGCTGCGAAGATCATCCACATGTTCTCGGCGGTCAGAAAGTTTTCGGGGCCGCTGGAGGTTGCGACATTGATCACCTCGCCCAGAATCCAGGCCGTGACCGCCTCCATCGCGCCAGCAGTGGCCGAGAAGAAGGCCGCGACAAACAGCATGGGCCAGGCGCCGGACAGACTCCAGCGAATGAACGCCCCCAACGTCTGCGGTGGGGGCGTTTCGATGTTCTTGAACGGGTTTATGAGGTCAGCAACCCTCATTCCGCGGCCTCCGGGTTCATGAAGCCGCCAGATTGCCGCGCCCAGAACTGCGCGTAAAGGCCACCCTGCGCCAAAAGGTCGGAATGCGCGCCCTCTTCGACGATGCGACCGGCATCCATCACCAGAATGCGGTCCATCTGCGCGATGGTGCTGAGCCTGTGGGCAATGGCGATCACGGTTTTACCTTGCATCATGCCGTAGAGAGTTTCCTGAATCGACGCTTCGACCTCGGAATCTAGGGCGGATGTCGCTTCGTCCAACAACAGGATCGGCGCATCCTTCAGGATTACGCGCGCCAGAGTTACCCGCTGCCGTTGACCGCCGGACAGCTTAACGCCCCGCTCGCCCACATGGGCGTCATAGCCGGTGCGCCCCTGCGGGTCTTGCAGGTCCAGAATGAACTCATGCGCTTCGGCTTGTTTGGCGGCGGCAACCATCTGTTCCTCGGTCGCGTCGGGACGACCATAGAGGATGTTGTCGCGCACCGAGCGGTGCAGCAAGGCGCTGTCCTGCTGGACCATCCCGATATGACTGCGCAAGCTGTCCTGCGTGACACCCGCGATGTTCTGGCCGTCGATCAGAATCGCACCGCGTTCAACGTCGTAAAACCGCAAAAGCAGCTTAACTAGGGTCGATTTCCCCGCGCCGGATCGCCCGATCAAGCCGATCTTTTCACCCGGATTGATCGTCAGGTTGATGTGATCCAGACCACCGGTTTCACGGCCATAATGGTGCGACAGGTCGCGAATTTCGATCTCACCTGTGCCCAGTTGTAATGGCCTTGCATCAGGTGCATCCAGCAATTGGATCGGTTGCGCAATTGTCTCCAACCCCTCGGCCACAACGCCAAGCTGGCGGAACAGGCTGGTCAGCGCCCACATGATCCACCCGGTCATGGCGTTCAAGCGCAGGGTCAGGGCGGTTGCAGCCGCCACTACACCAACTGAGGCTTGGCCTTGCATCCACAGAACGATGGCCCAGCCGACTACGCCCACGATAAGGAAGCCATTCAGCACGACGAGAATGGCGTCCATGATGGTGAAAATCCGCATCTCGACCTGAACGGTGCGACGCGTTTCGGAAATCGCTTCCTTCGCGTAGTCCATCTCTTGATCTGCATGCGCGAACATCTTGACCGAGTGGATGTTTGTATAGCTGTCCACCACGCGGCCCGTCACGGTCGAACGCGCATCCGATGCGGCCTGTGACGCAGGACCGACGCGCCGAACCGCCCAGTTGACCAACACGACATAAAGCGCAAACCAGATCAAAAGCGGCAACAACAGCCGCGTGTCTGCCGCCATCAGCAGGATTGCAGCCCCGACCAGATAGGCCAGCGAGAAAGAAATCGCGTCGAAAACCTGAAACACCACCTCGCCAGCGGCGGGCGGGGTCTGCATGATCCGGTTGGCGATGCGCCCGGCAAAGTCGTTTTCAAACCAGCTAACCGACTGGCGCAAAACGTGCTTGTGGGCCCGCCAACGAAACAGCGTGCCATACTGAGGCAGGATCGCGTTGTTGATCACAAGCACGTCCAGAATGTGCAAAATTGGCCGCAACAAAAGGATAAACGCAGCCATCAACAGCAATTCTGTCCCGTGATCCTTCCATACATTGGCCGGAGACCCGCCAAGCAAGTCCACAACGCGTCCCATGTAATAGATCAGGCCGACCTCGACCCCAGCGACAACAATGGACAGCAGCGTTGCCCATACGAACACGCGAAAGAATGGCCGCGAGTATTCCAGCATGAAGGGCCACAGCCGCGTCGGCGGCGTGTCAGTCTCATGATAGGCGACAAAAGGGTCAACAAGGTTTTCGAAATAGCGAAACATGGAAGCGTGCTCCGATTGAGCAAAACAAAAGACGTGCGAAGAAGAATGGCGCCTGAACACCACCCTTTACGGGGCAAGTGTCCCGGCTTTAGCCGAACCAGATCCCGTAATACATTCGCATTCCTCCATCCATGTGACAGGCGCACGTAACCACAAACCCGTTGGTTTGTCATCCCCTTTTGAGACTTCCCGTCAGCCGGTCAGCAAATCCTCGCGGGTCAGGGTGAAGCCCGACGCGATCCAGCGCGCCTCAAGCTCGGCCAGTTTTTGGCCCAACGCGGGGCCGGTGAAATCGGGGATCAGATCTGCCGCCTTGATCGGAAAGCGTGCGGCTGCGCCGCTGTGCAACTGTGTCCTCAGGTCCTCGGACCATGGTTCTTCCAGAAACGCGCAGCGCAACAGGGTTTCGTGCAGGCCGCCCTCATCCCCGTATCGATAGCCCAGTTCAGCCACGCTGGTCGGTGCCTGTGCTTCTTCCCGCATTCGGGTCAACCGTTGCAATTGAGACCGGCTGAGGCGCAGGGTCGCGGCGTCTTCGGGCGAGGCTATGGCGGCAAGGCGGCGCACTGGCTCGGGTTCGGCCCCTGCGGCCTGTTCAATCGCCACTAGCGGCGCAAGCGCACGGTCATTGGCACCGGGCAAAAGACGCGCCAGAACGCCAGTGCTGCGCATCGCGGCAACTGACGGGGCTGGATCGGGCGCAGCCAGCAGTTTCAGCAACTCGGCCCCGACGCGTTCGCGGGACAGGGTGGACAGCCCGTCCAGATTGCCCGCGATCGCCGCCAAGGCATCCGCATCGAACCCGGCCTCGGCATCGCCATACCAGGCGTGAAACCGGAAATACCGCAGCGAGCGCAGGTAATCCTCGCGGATACGGTTTTGGGCGGTTCCGATGAAGTGCACGCGGCGTGCCTCAAGATCGGGCAGGCCCGAAAGCGGGTCTAACACGGTGCCATCGGGCCGGGCATAGATCGCGTTCATGGTGAAATCGCGCCGCGCTGCGTCTTCCTCGACCTTCTCGGAAAAGGCGACAACGGCCCGGCGACCATCGGTTTCAACATCGCGGCGAAAGGTGGTGATCTCATGCGGGATGTGATCGCAGACCACGGTGACTGTACCATGGTCAATCCCGGTCGGAATCGCCTTGAGGCCTGCGGCCTGTGCCAGATCAACCACCCGGTTCGGCAGCGCATCGGTCGCAATGTCGATATCCGAGACCGGCGCGCCCAGCAGGGCATTGCGCACGCAGCCCCCGACAAACAGGGCCTGCGCCCCGCCTTTGGTCAGGGCCGCGCAAACCCTCTGAGTTGCTGGATCTGAAACCCAGGCCGCGCTGATCTGCTTCATTCACTCACCCGTGCTGCCAACCCGCGCAATATGCGGGCGGTCGCGCCCCAGATGTAATAGGGGCCATAGGGCACGGCGTAATACCTGCGCCGCTGACCCCGCCATCTGCGCGACTCGATCACATAATTCGCAGGGTCCAGCACATGTGCAAGCGGAACCGAGAAAACCTCGTCGACTTCGCCGGGTTCGGGCACGGGGTCAAACCCCTGCCGGACGATGGCAACCACCGGGGTCATCGAAAACGAAGTCACGGTTTCATGGTCAGGCAAAAACCCGATCACTTCGGGCAGATCGGGCGGCAGGCCGATTTCCTCGCGCGCCTCGCGCAAGGCTGCGGCGGTGATGTCCACATCCCCTTCATCCTGCTTGCCACCCGGAAAGGCGATCTGACCGGGATGGTGTTTCAGGGCGGATGATCGTTTGGTCAGAATCAGATGCGGTTCATCGCCGGTCAGCAGGATCGGCACCAACACCCCCGCCGGACGCAATTTGCGCCCGGGCGGAAGCACGGTTTCCGGGTTCAGGTCAAAATCGCTGGACCCGTAACCCGGACGACGCAAGGCCGCAGCAATGCGGGCGGTAAGGTCATGCACCGCTGGCGTCTTCTGCATCAAATCCAACCGTTGCGGGATCGAGCACATAGTGGGCCCCGCAGAACTGACAATCGGCTGTCACCTGTCCTTCGGGCGTGGTCATCTTTTCGATGTCCTTGGCCGAATAGATCGACAGGCTTTGGCGCACACGTTCCTCGGAGCAGGTACAGCCAAACTGCACCGCCTGCGCGTCATAGACGCGCGGCCCTTCCTCGTGGAACAGGCGAACCAAAAGGTCGGTGGGCGCGACCGAAGGGCCGATCATCTCAAGATCTTCGACCGTATCCAGCAGGATGTTGACACGGCCCCAGTTCTCGCCCTCTTCGCCATCAACCAGATCATTTGCGGTCAGGATCTCGCCGGTACCCTCGCCCGAGGCCGCAAAGGGCGAGGCTTTGGGCATGTGCTGCAACATGATACCGCCCGCGCGCCAATGTTCGCCCACACCCGGCTCGGTCGATTTGCCGAAGCTGAGCGAGAAGCGGGTCGGCAACTGTTCTGACTGGGCAAAATACGCTTCAGCGCAGGCGCTGATCGAGCCTCCGGCCAGCGGGGTGATGCCCTGATAGGGCTGGGTGCCTTCGCCCTGATCGATCATGATCGCAAAATACCCCTCACCCACCTGATCGAAGGGGGCGGAATCTGTCAGGCGATCCCGGTCGAAACTGGCATAGGCCCGGATGCGGGCCGGTTCGCCCTCGACCTTCGGTGCATAATAATCCGTGGCGATCATCCGCACCGCGCCCTTGGATTGCACCTGCAAGGACAGTTTCCAGCGCAGCGAAACGGTCTGGCCGATCAACGCGGTCAGCAGGGCCATCTCGGCCACCAAAGCCTCAACCTGTTCGGGGTAGTCATGCTGCTTCAGGATGCCGTCCAGCACGCCATCCAGACGGGCCACGCGCCCGCGCATATCCGATACATCGAGTTGAAAGGGCAGGACGGTATCGTCCCACGCGATTTTTGTTCCAAGAGACATGGGGTTTCCTTACACGCCAAGGGTTGGCATACCGGCACCATATAGGTCGCAGAGATTGGGTTGTAAGGGGCCATACATGATCAGACGGTTTGGCGAAACCCCCGAACCCGGGCGCAGATACACCCAAAGGGTTGGTGTTTACGCTTTGCTGCCGCGCGGCAGAAGCCTGCTGCTGACCTGCCAGACCGAACCGGGCCCGGATCTGCAACTGCCCGGTGGCGGGATCGACCCAGGCGAATCGCCTGTTACCGCGCTGCATCGCGAGGTTTATGAGGAAACAGGTTGGCGCATCGCCAAACCGGAACGCGTGGGGGCATTTCGCCGGTTCACCTATATGCCGGAATATGACCTGTGGGCCGAGAAGGTCTGCCTGATCTATCGTGCGCGCCCGGTCCGCCGTATGGGTCCACCTACCGAAGATATTCACGAGGCGCTTTGGATGGACACCGCGGATGCGGTCGAACTGCTGGGCAATGACGGTGATCGCCACTTTGCCAGCCTGCATCTTGGTCGCCTTTAGGGGCCGTTATACTCGAAATACACCGCCGACACGTCATCGCACATGCCACCATCAGGGGACATGAGTTGCGTCAGGCGCCAGAACATATCGTCCAGAAATTCGGACCCGCCGCGCCCGGTGGCGCAGTCCAGGGCCATGTCGCGCAAACCCTCCTCTTCCAGCAATCCGCCCTCTGCCAGATGGCATTCGGTGAACCCATCGGAATACAGCAATAGCCGATCCCCCGGATGCAGTTGGGTTTCGATCTGCTGAAACGACACGTCCGAGATCAACCCGATCGGCAACCCCCCTTCGCCCAGAAACTCGGTGCTGCCATCCTTGCGCAAAACCAAAGGATGCGGGTGCCCGGCCTGTACCAGCTTCATATGCCCGTTGCGCAGATCGACGATGGCGTAAACCATCGTGAAGTACTCCTCGATACCGGCATCCGCCATCAACCGCATATTCAGCATCCCGGCCACCTCATCCGGCGGCAACAGGGCGTAGAATTTATCGAAACGACGCTCCATCGCCACGTTCTGATCGAAATGCTTGCTGGACAGATAGCCACCCAGCCGCGCCGTCATCATGGCCGAGGTGATGCCATGGCCCGACACGTCAATGCTGTAGAAACCCAGCCGGTTTGGACCGGGTGAGAACATGCCCACCAGATCACCACCAATATGACCGCAGGGTTTCAACAACAGACTGACGCGGGATTTGCCGAATGTCTGCGTCAGTTCAGGCACCAGCGATTCCTGAATCTTGCGGGCCTGCATCAGGTCCTTGTCGATAGCGTCATGGGCCAGCTTCAACTCGTCCAAGGCGGATTCGATCAGCCGGTTCTTTTCGGACAATTCGCGCTGCATATCCAGAATTCGCGCCCCTGCCGATATACGGGCGCGCAGTTCATCGGCCTCAAGCGGTTTGATCAGGAAATCATCGGCCCCGGCATCAAGGCCGCGCGCGACCTCCTGCTTTTCGCTTTTTGAGGTCAACAGGATGAAATAGCTGTAATGCTCGGCCTCAAGCGCGCGGAAGGCGCGGCAGAACTCCAGCCCGCTCATCCCCGGCATGACCCAATCGCTGAGCACAAGATCGGGCACGGACCGGGCGCATAACTCGATAGCGGCTTCGCCAGTGTCGGCCTCAAGCACCTCGAAGCCCCATTTCTTGAGCGAGGCAACCAGAATCCGACGTTGCAGGCGGCTGTCATCCACAACCAGCACCTTTCGGATCGCGCCGAAATCCAGATCCGATCTGGTTTCCTCAAGATTTGCCGCTGGCACTCTGCAACCCCATGCTGTTCCTCTGACCGGGACAGAGTGACCGTATCGCCCGGGGGTTTAACATCAGGTGAAGGCCCTCGGGCCCCTCGGAGTTTAACCCGACATTTACCCGTACCGAGCTACCAAGGGTCAGCCCAATCCGATGCAGGAGGATGACAATGATCCACTGGCCCCGAGTCAGACAGTTGCGGGACGAGGTCGGCGCGGATGAGTTTGACGAGGTTATCCAGATCTTTCTGGATGAAGTGCAAGAGGTCATCGCCCGCCTGCACGCCGATACCCGGCGGCTTGAGCTGGAACAGAACCTGCATTTCCTGAAAGGCAGCGCGCTGAGCCTTGGGTTCGACCAGTTCTCAAGACTCTGTCAGGATGGTGAGCGGCGCGCCGCAGCCGGTCATGCGGCCGAGGTGGATCTGTCCGAAATCCTGACCGTCTATGACGCATCCAAATCGGTGTTTCAGGCGGATCTGGCCCAGAACCTGACCTAGATCACAAACTGCGCCAGGGTCTCATCCTCGGTGATGTCAGTATAGGTGAACCCGGCCTCATCAAGGTGCGCAAACAGGCGCATGAAATTCTCGGGCTTGCGGGTTTCGATGCCGATCAGGACCGAGCCGAAATTGCGGGCCGATTTCTTCATGTATTCGAATCGGGCGATGTCATCTTCGGGGCCGAGGATGTTCAGGAACTCTTTCAACGCGCCGGGACGCTGCGGCAGGCGCAGGATAAAGTATTTTTTGACCCCGGAATAGCGCTGAGCCCGCTCCTTGACCTCGGGCAGGCGTTCAAAGTCGAAATTACCACCTGAGGTAACGCAGACCACCGTCTTGCCCCGGACAAAGCTTTGCACATCGCCCACCGCCTCAACCGCCAGCGCCCCGGCGGGTTCCAGAACGATGCCTTCGACATTCAGCATTTCGATCATGGTGGCGCATATGCGATCCTCGGACATCACCAGAACATCCGACAAATGGCGAGAGCGCAGCAGGTCAAAGGGTTTCGCGCCGATCCGGCCAACGGCGGCCCCGTCGACGAACGTATCCACCTGATCCAGTGACACCGGATGCCCCGCCGCCAAAGCCGCGCGCAGGCACGCCCCGCCCGCAGGCTCGACAAACAGGCAATGCGTGCGATCGCCGAACCACGTTGCTACGCCCGCCGACATACCGCCGCCGCCCACCGGCAACAGCAGATGATCGGGTACATCACCAAGCTGTTGCTCGATCTCGACCGCCAATGAGGCCTGCCCTTCGATCACGTCTTCATCATCAAAGGGCGACAGGAAATGCCCGCCCTTTTGCGCGCACCAGGCCTGCGCGGCGGCCAGAGTGTCATCGAAATAGTCGCCGGTCAGATGAATCTCGATATTGTCCCCGCCAAAGATGCGAGTCTTCTGGATCTTCTGCTGCGGGGTTGTCACCGGCATGAAGATCACGCCTTTGACGTCCAGATGCTTGCACATGAAGGCCACGCCCTGCGCGTGATTGCCGGCGCTGGCGCAGACGAACAGGTCCTGCCCCTGCTGCTTGCGCATGGCATTGAACGCGCCGCGAATCTTGTAAGACCGCACCGGGCTGAGGTCTTCGCGCTTGAGCCAGATATCGGCGCCATAACGGTCAGACAGATGCGCATTCCGCTGCAACGGCGTTGCAGGGAAAACAGTGCGCATCGCCTGTTCGGCAGCGCGGGCGCGGGTCATGAAATCACTCATGACCGTTTCACTGACCCATCCCGACTAAAAGGGCAAGGAATACATATGTGTACGCGGGTCAGGAAAGCTCGCGCTTTTCGACGAAAACACCGTACATCGTGGTCAGGATGCTGACATTGACAAGGTAGAGGATCAACGTGACTGCAAAAACAACCAGCGCTCCGACAATCGAAACACCCATCAATGGCGCTGTGATGAGGTTCACCGCACCCTGAATAAGCCCGGACACGATCAGCAAAACAAAGATCGCGCCCTCGGCACCTCGGGTCGCGTCCCATGCCTGTTTGAACGTCAGGGGCTGACCAATCGCGGCAGCTGGCAGCAACACGACCAGCCGGTACAGGCAGACGATTACGCCCAGCGCCCCAAGACCCAGCACAACAATGCCCGACGACTGAGACATCGAAGAGGCAATGCCAGAGGCAATCGCGACTGGTATCAACAGGATAACGGCGGCAAGACCCAACAAAAACCCGTGGCCGACATAGGACAACACGCGATCAACCCGGAACTGCGGAATCCATCCCGTCGGGTATTCGGCCAGCAATACAAATCGGTGCCATTCGACAACGATCCAGCATGCCGTAATCAGCATGCCAATCCAGATCACGATCAGGACTAGGAAGATCGTTGCATTCCCTGATGAGAACAGATCGTTTTCCGGTCCCCCGGGGGACATCATCCTTTGCAAAATACTCGCCGCGACAAACACGACAATTGCACCGCCAAACCAGAGTGCAACAGGAACGAGACCGATCTGCAAGGCCTGCCTGAAATTGCCCAAAACCATCCGCACCGAATGCACAAATATCTTCCAGCCCAACATCCGAAAACCGCGCCTCTCAACCAATTCTTGTTCTCTATCGCCTCGTTTCACCCTAATTCCCGGACGTGGTCAACGCACATAACTTGCCCCCGCGTTCAAAACCCGTTAGGGGCCAATCGTCTTACGAATAAGGGGAAGTCAGATGTCCGCGCCCAAGAAAGTTGTTCTGGCCTATTCCGGTGGCCTTGATACCTCGATCATCCTGAAATGGCTGCAGACCGAATATGGCTGTGAGGTCGTCACCTTCACCGCCGATCTGGGTCAGGGCGAGGAACTGGAACCCGCCCGTCAAAAGGCTGAACTGCTGGGGATCAAGCCCGAAAACATCTATATCGAAGACATCCGCGAAGAATTCGTCCGTGACTTTGTCTTCCCTATGTTCCGCGCCAATGCGCAGTACGAAGGGCTGTACCTGCTGGGCACTTCGATCGCGCGGCCGCTGATCTCGAAACGTCTGGTCGAGATTGCTAAAGCGACCGGTGCCGATGCCGTTGCCCATGGCGCGACCGGCAAGGGCAACGATCAGGTGCGGTTCGAGCTGGCGGCTTACGCGCTGAACCCCGACATCAAGGTGATCGCGCCGTGGCGCGAATGGGACCTGACCAGCCGCACCAAGCTGCTGGAGTTTGCCGAACAGAACCAGATCCCGATTGCCAAGGACAAACGCGGTGAAGCTCCGTTCTCGGTCGATGCCAACCTGCTGCACACCTCATCCGAGGGTAAGGTTCTGGAAGACCCCGCCGATATGGCACCCGATTACGTCTATCAGCGCACCGTCCACCCCGAGGACGCACCCGATCAGCCCGAGTTCATCGAGATCGGCTTTGAAAAAGGTGACGCGGTCAGCATCAATGGCGAGGCGATGAGCCCCGCGACCATCCTGACCAAGCTGAACGAATATGGCGGCAAGCACGGCATCGGACGTCTCGATCTGGTCGAAGGCCGTTTTGTGGGCATGAAATCGCGCGGTATCTATGAAACCCCCGGCGGCACCATCCTGCTGGAGGCGCATCGCGGCATTGAATCCATCACCATGGACCGCGGCGCGATGCATCTGAAAGACCAGTTGATGCCGCAATATGCGGAACTGATCTATAACGGCTTCTGGTACAGCCCCGAACGGGAAATGCTACAGGCCGCCATCGACAAATCGCAAGAACATGTCACCGGCACCGTCCGCGTGAAGCTGTACAAAGGTCTGGCCTCGACCGTGGGCCGCTGGTCGGATCATTCGCTCTATTCCGAGGCGCATGTGACCTTTGAGGAAGACGCCGGTGCCTATGACCAGACCGATGCGGCAGGCTTTATCCAGCTGAACGCGCTGCGCCTGAAACTGCTGGCGGCGCGGGACAAGCGCCTGGCGAAGTAACCGCCGCTACAGACTGAACCTACGACCCCGGCGACCCTTGAGGATGCCGGGGTTTTCTTTATCCGATCAACGCTCTGTCAGTTCCCGCCACGTCAGGCTTGCCTGACCTCCGGGTTTGTCCTTACGCAAAGTTCAACTTGGAAAGGACAGATCATGCTGCAAGAGATTGCCGACGGAATTCAAAAAGGCCTGAACGGCAAAAGCTTTGATGGCTCGCTCAAATTCGATTGCGGCGACGATGGGGTGATCGTTCTGGCCGACAATACCGCCAGCACTCAGGATCGCGACACCGATTGCACGATCCGGATTTCCAAAGACAATCTGGGCAAACTGCTGACCGGCAAGCTGAACCCGATGACCGGCGTTGCGCTGGGGAAACTCAAGATCTCGGGCAATATGGGCGTTGCTATGAAGCTGGGGCAGTTGCTGGGCTGAGGTCAGCCCACCTCCGGCTAGTCGTCGCCTTTGTAATACCCGATCACATCGTTCTCGGTCGTGGCCCCCAGCCCGTTCAGCAACCGGTTGGAATAGTTGAAATACGCGCAGACCTGATTGACCTCAAGGATTTCGCCATCCTCGCACCCGGCGATTTTCAGCGCCTCGAAATCCGATTTCACCATCTTTCCCACATCCGTAGTCAGCTTGGCCGCATAGCGCAGCAAGGCCAGTTCCTTGCCATCAAACTCATCCTCGGGCCGATGCGCCTTGAGCGCGACAAAAATCCGGTCGCTGCGCGGCTGATCCTTCAGCAGATTGCGCACATTCATGAAGTGATGCGTCAGCGAATAGGTGCAATCGTTCAGGATCGAGGTATAGCTGGCCACCACCTCAAGAAACCAGAACGGCAGCTTGTTGTCCTGTGAATGCAGGACCGACCGATACAGCGTGACGTGCCCGTTCATCGTCTCGGGCCGCAGCGAATGCACCCGCATCACGGTGTCGACGGTGCCGTGCGGCGTCCGCGCCTTGTCCAACAGCTCTTTCAGGCGACCTTCGGCTTGTTCATCGGGGATCATGTCGATCCAGGCGCTCATCTGGGGTTCTCCTGCGGTTGATTGCCGGTGTTTTTGGGAGTGTCAGTAAAAGTTTTTACTGGCAAGAGATTTTTGATTATAACAAAATCGTGAACAGACCAGCGAGTCTTGGGATCATTCTTGGTAAGGGGCACACGGAATGCACCGGTCTGATTTATTTTCAGGCGCTGAAAACCTGTTGCTGCGATGCGGTGGCCTGTCCCGGGGGGATCGCCTGCTTGTTCTGTGCGAAGACCCCGGAAACGCCTATTACGATGAAGAGATCGGACAGGCCATTCTGGACTGCGCCCGCACCCTGCAGATCGACACATCGGTACAAACAGTGCCTTTTGACCCGATTGAAGTCAAACTGTCCGATCAATTGATTGCCGATATGAAGGCTGCGGATCGAACGCTGTTCCTGTCCCGCACCGGCGACCAGATCAGGTTTGATACGGGCTTGTCGGGCATTCAGCCCATCATGTCCTATGCGTTGGACGCGCAGATGCTGGCCTCGGGCTTTGGCCGGGCGAACTATACCGGGTTTGTTGCGCTGAAAAACGCGGTGAACGCTGTTATGGCCGGGGCCGAGCGCATCCGCGTCACCTGCCCCTTGGGTACGGATTTCAGCGGACCGGGCGCCGCATATCCAAAGCAAGGCGCCGCGGATGTCAGCGTGGCGCGCTTTCCGATGTCCGTTTTTGCGCCCGTCCCGGCCCAGGGCTTTTCCGGCATTGTGATGCAGGATGGATTTCTTGTGGGGACTGGGTCGAAATTCTATCAGCCTTATGGCTGCGACCTGAGAGAGCCATTGGCGGTTCACTTTGACAGCGGGCGTTTGACCGGGTTTTCCGGTCATGACATGGACGTTCACTGCGCACAGATGCATTATCAGAAGGTGGGGCAGATGTTTGATCTGGACCCGATGACCATGCACTCGTGGCATGCTGGCATTCATCCGGGATGCGCCTATACCGCGCCTGCTTTCGAGAATTTCGAACGGTGGAGCGGGTCGGCTTTTGGCAACCCCCGCCTGTTGCATTTTCACACCTGCGGGCATTACGCACCGGGTGAGATTTCGCTGAACGTACTGGATCCGACGATTGCCGTGGATGGTGTGGCGATCTGGGACAATGGTATTTTCAGGCCCGAGCTGATCCCCGGCGGGCAGGCAGTTCTGGACGAATACCCCTGTATCAGAGCCGTTTTTGACGCGCCCGAACAGCGGGTCGGTCAGGGCGCAAATGGCCGGTTGTCAGCCCACTGATTCGGACGCGATCATCTTCGCCACCCGCGACCGGAACCGCATCGCGCCCGCATCCAGCCCAAGGTTGATATAGCCGGATTTGCGCTGCGCCATACCGGTCTGGACGTATTCCAGCACCTCTTTGTCCTCGTTGAACGCCATAACCGCGCCGTCGAACATCCGCTGGGACATAGCCGCGTCATCGGCATGCATGTTGCGATGCTGGAACCAGAAATAGCGTGCGCTTTCGTGATCCACCGGCGTGATGAAGTTGTAAGAGATATTGATGAACGCATTGTCCGAGATGGGACGATCCGCCCCGCCCTCACCCACCGGCGTATAGACGGACATGTTGATCGCGGTCGATGGCAGGCGGCATTCGTAATGCTGCTTGCGGTCGCAGGTTGGGCCAAAGGGCAGGATCGGCGCATAGTATGGCGGTGCAGGTTCGTCCGCGATCCAGCGTGAGACGATGACGCCGCTTTCGGTCTCTTCCAGATCAAGGGGCCGGTTGTCGGTTCCGGCCCCGGCAAATGAAGTCAGATGCACCCAGGCCACATGGCTGGGGTCCAGCAGATTGTCGATGATGTACAGGTAGTGGCACGCCATCTCCATCGCGCCGGTCTGGGTTTTGCCCCAGCTTGGGTTGTCGAAATTCGGGATGTCGATGATGTCATCCGGATTGGCCTGCGCCGGATCACCCATCCATAGCCACAGGAACCCCCAGCGATCCTCGGCCGGGTAGGAATGCACAGCGGCGCGGCGCGGGGGGTTGTCCAACTGCGTTGGCGCGATCACACATTCGCCGCTGCAATCGAAGGTCAGCCCGTGATAGCCGCAAACAACATGATCGCCCTTGATCGTTCCGCGCGACAGGGGCAGTTTGCGGTGCGGACAGGCATCTTCCAGCGCTATGGCCGCGCCTTTGGTGTCGCGGTAGATCACGATCTCTTCGTTCAGCATCCGCACCGGGCTGAGGTCGCGACCGAAATCCCCGCTGCGCCCTGCGACATACCAGCAGTTTCGGATAAAGCCCTCGGCTCCGGCCAGATCAGGACGCATGGGGGTTACTCCGAAAACACATCAAAGGCTTTCAGGGCCTTGGCGCTGTATCCGAAGGATGGGCCTCCACCCATATAGGTTGCCATGGCGAGCGCCTCGCACAACTCCTCGCGCGTGGCACCAAGGCGGACGAGCGATTTCACGTGAAACCCGATGCAGCTGTCGCATTTTGTGGCAACGGCAATGCCCAGCGCGACAAATTCCTTGGTCTTCTCGCTTAGCGCCCCATCGGCCTTGGCGGCCTTTCCCATGATGCCAAAACCGCGCACGGTTTCGGGCACTTCTTTCGAGAAGGTGCCGATATTGGCCTCGGTCTCGGCCATGAAGTCTTTCCAGTCCATTTTTAATCTCCGTCTTAACCGCGTTCATCCGCGCCCATGCGGCGTTCCAGCCAGCGCACACCGGCGCTGATGATCAGAACCAGGATCAGGTATTCGAAAATCAGCAATGTGTAGATTTCCAGCGGGCGGTATTCCGTCACCACCAGCTCGTTCGCGCGGCGGGTCAGTTCCTGCATGCCGATGACGCTGGCAAAGGCGCTCATCTTGACGATGTAGATGAACTGATTTGCCAACGGGGGCAGAATGCGCCGGATCGCCTGCGGCAGGATCACGTAGCGCATGGTTTGCACATAGTTCAGCCCGATGGTCTGCGCCGCTTCGCGCTGACCGCGTGCTATGGATTGAATGCCCGCGCGGTAAATTTCAGCCGTAAAGGCGCTGTCCGAGATCGCCAGAGTGATGATTGCACCCCAAAACGGATCGATTGGGATGTTCATGCCCATCGACTGGAACACAATCGGCAGGCCGTAGAACACCCAAAACAGCATGGGCAGCAGCGGAATGGCGCGAATAAACTCAACATAGACCCTGTTCAGCAACCGCCAGCCGCGTTTTTCGGACAGACCAGGCAAGGCGACCAACAAGCCGATCACAATCGACAGGACGGCGGCGATCAGAGAGATCTGTATCGTCGCCCCCATGCCCGAAATCAGGAATTTCACATTGGTCCAGCCCGTATCCGTCGTGGGGTCGATCACGTACCAGCCCCAGGTCTGGGACGAGGAACAGCCGGTCAGAGCCAAAAGCGGGATCAGAAGAAGGAGCGTTTTTTTCATCATACCCACTCAGTGCTGCAAAATCTGGCTCAGGAACTTCCGGCACCGATCCGAGGTGGGATTGGTGAAGAAATGTTCCGGCTTGCCCTGTTCCACGATCTCGCCCGCATCCATGAAGATCATGTTGTCGGCGACCTTGCGGGCAAAGCCCATCTCATGGGTGACAACAACCATGGTCATGCCTTCATTCGCCAGTTCGACCATCACATCGAGCACCTCGGCAATCATTTCCGGATCGAGGGCCGAGGTCGGCTCGTCAAACAACAGAACCCGAGGCTCCATGCAAAGGGACCGGGCAATCGCCACGCGCTGTTGCTGGCCGCCAGACAGTTGGATCGGGCGTTTGTCGGCCTGATCGGGGATATGCACCCGCTCAAGGTAATGGCGCGCGCGGTCTTCGGCGTCTTTCCGGCTCAGGCCCCGCGCCTTGATCGGGCCCAGCGTCAAGTTTTCCAGAACGGTCAGATGCGGGAACAGGTTGAACTGCTGAAACACCATGCCAACCTCGGACCGGATCGTGGCCACGGATTTGGCATCGTCCTTCAGTTCGACCCCATCGATGCGGATGATGCCTTTCTGGTGCTTCTCCAACTGATTTATACAGCGCACAACGGTGGATTTGCCCGACCCCGAAGGCCCGCAGATCACCACCTTTTCGCCACTGTTGACCGTTAGATTGATGTCCTTGAGAACGTGAAACGTATCGAACCACTTGTTCACATCAACAAGCTCGATGGCGGCGTCTGGCATTGGCTGACCTGCCCTTATTTTATTCACAGTGGAATATTTTCTTGAGGTTATCTTCCCCTTCGCGCTTAAATCAAGGAACAATATGGCAGCAAGACCCAACCGCCACCAACGGGAGAAATAAATGAACACGATTTGGAAAGCTGCGGCAGCCGCAGCGCTTGGACTGGTATTGTCGGGCGCGGCACATGCACAATCGGCCCTGAACGAAGTGCTGGATTCGGGCGTTCTGAAAGTCGGCACAACCGGCGACTGGAACCCGATGTCCCTGCGCGATCCGGCGACGAATAGCTACAAGGGCTATGACATCGACATCATGAACGAACTGGCCACCGATCTGGGGGTCGAGGTCGAATATGTCCCGACCGACTGGAAAACCCTGGTCAACGGTGTGGTTGCGGGCAAGTACCACCTGACCGGCTCGGCCTCGATCTCGCCGCCGCGCATGAAGGTTGCCGGGTTTTCGGACAGCTATATCGCGGTCGAGTTGTTTCCCTACACCACCAAGGACAAGGCCGACAAATTCGACGGCTACGACTCGATCAACCAACCCGACGTGACGGTTGCCACCACATTGGGCACCACCTTTGAAAAGCGTGTGCGTGAATGGTTCCCGAATGCGGAAATCAAGGTTGTCGAAGCGCCAGCCCGTGGCTTTCAGGAGGTTATCGCCGGACGGGCGGACGTGTTCATCACATCGAACATCGAAGGCTCGACCCTTGAAGACAAATTCCCGGTTGTCCGCGTGAAGAACGCGGGCCCCCGTTCGCCCTCGCCCATCGCGATGATCCTGCCGCAGGACGATCAGGTCTGGATCAATTACGTTA
The DNA here is from genome assembly GCF_056531425.1 of Ruegeria sp. N4. Taxonomy (NCBI): domain Bacteria; kingdom Pseudomonadati; phylum Pseudomonadota; class Alphaproteobacteria; order Rhodobacterales; family Roseobacteraceae; genus Ruegeria; species Ruegeria sp. N4. Next base: position 103,508 of record NZ_JBQFLT010000014.1, on the reverse strand, counting down.
ACAACTGGATCGAGGTGAAGGAGGCGCAGGGCTTCTTCGAAGAAAACAGAAAAAAATGGGGTCTCTGACCTGACCAGCGCCCGGCCAACCGCCGGGCGTTTTCAATTTCCGCTGGGTACGGCCTTGGCCACAACAGTGATGAAACTGACCTTGTCCGTCTTCAGCTCAACCGGCCCATGCGCTGCGTTTGAATCAAAGCTTAAGGAGTCGCCGGGGCGCATATGATAGGTTTCATCCCCGCAGCCATAGACCATCTCACCATCGGTGACGTGGATGAACTCGATCCCCTGATGTTGATATGACGGTCGCGGCCCCAGAGGCGAATCCAGCGTTACGCTGAAGCTTTCGAAACTGACATGCTTGGCCTCGGCGCGGCCGATCAGCTTGTAGCTATGACCGTATCCACTGCCCAGCCGCTGCACCGTCACACCCTCGCCCGCCGCAACAAAGGACACGTCGGACCGTTCGACCGTTGCGGCAAAGAAATTGATCAGGGGGACACCGATCCCGTTTGCCAGCGCTTCCAGCGTTCCAAGCGAGGCCGAGACCTGTCCGCGCTCGATCTTGGATATCATCGCGGTCGAGACCCCGGACTGACCCGACAACTCGGCCAGCGTCAGACCTGCAAGCATACGATGGGTTTTGACGGCCAGCCCGATCACATGATCAAGCGGCGGCTTCTGGGTTTCAATGGTACGTGGCTGTTCCATGCGCTCAGCGTATCGGCGTGTTGCCAAAAGGAAAAGCGATAGTCAGGCTGTAACCATGAAACTGGATCATATGACATGGTATGAGGTCGAGGCACGGATCAAGGCCGGGGCCGCAATCCTGCTGCCCGTAGGATCGACCGAGCAGCATGGGCCGATGGGCCGGATCGGAACCGACACGATCTGCGCCGAAGCGATAGCGCTGGCCGCAGCCAAGCGGTGCGACGCCATCGTGGCTCCGGCGCTGGCCTACACCCCGGCCCCGTTCAACACGGCCTTTCCCGGTACGGTCTCCCTGTCAGAGCCGATTTTTCAAACCATGGCGAGCGAGGTCATCTCGGGCCTGCTGGCGCAAGGGTTTACCGGTGTTTTTGTTGTGAATGGTCACGGCGCCAATCTGGCACCGTTGAACCGCATCGCTGACGCCCTGCCCGCAGGTCGGATTCAAATTGTCAGCTGGTGGGAGCCGCCCAGCGTCAACGCCCTGCGCCAGAACCTTTATGGCGCGTGGGAGGGGATGCACGCCACCCCGTCCGAGATCGCGATCACGCAAAGCCAGTTGGGGGCTCTGCCAGCGGGATTGGCCGCCGATCCCCCCGTGAAACTCAGCCCTGATTACATCCGCGCCCATAGCGGCGACCGTCACGGCCCACCCGAAGAACACCGGGCCGCCTTCCCGGATGGCCGCGTCGGATCCCATTCCGCGCTGGCCACGCCCGAGGATGGCGCGCGCCTGCTGGACACCGCCGCACAGGCGATCGCAGAACAGTTTGCAGCGTTTCAGGATCTGGCGAGACAGGTTCGTTAGGCTGCGGATAAACTCGTCTCACCAGCGCGTGACAATCGATGTCAGGCGATTGCAACGGGTCGGTTCTCGGGCCACTTTCAGTCTCGGAAGGAGACCTGCCATGACCCGAACTGCCTATCTCGAATTTGTGAAACCTGCCCTGCTGCTGACGTTTTTGGCTCTGGCCGCGATGCTGCGGGCCCTGCCCGCTCAGGCAGCAGGCACCGAGACACTGACCGTTGCAGGCGGGTGCTTTTGGTGCGTCGAATCCGATTTCGAATCCGTTCCCGGCGTTGTGGGCGCGGTGTCGGGCTATACCGGTGGCAAATCGGCCAACCCAACCTACGATCAGGTCTCAAAAGGCGGTACAGGCCATTACGAAGCGGTTCAGATCACCTTCGATCCTGCCCGGGTTTCCCGTGAAACGCTTTTGAACATGTTCTTCCGCTCGGTCGATCCCACCGATGCGGGCGGTCAGTTCTGCGACCGGGGTGACAGCTATCGCACCGCCATTTTCGTCTCTAACTCAGGCGAAAAGGCACAGGCGGAAAAGGCCAAGGCACAGGCGCAGGCCGCATTGGGTCAGACGGTGGTGACGCCAGTCTTGCAGGAATCCACCTTTTACCCGGCCGAGGCTTACCATCAGGATTATTACAAGGGCGAAAAACTGGTCTTCACGCGCTTTGGTCCGAAACGTCAGAAGAACGCCTATAAGGCCTATCGCAATGCCTGCGGTCGGGATGCGCGTGTGAAACAGCTTTGGGGCACGGACGCGCCCTTTGCCGGGTCTTAATCGAAAGACGCGTCGCGCACTTCGCGCAGATCAGGAATGACATCCGCCGTACCGTGCCGCGTGACCATCAGGGCCGCGGCACGATTTGCTTGCAGGATCGCCTGTTCCATCGGCATCCCCCGGTCCATTCCGGCCAGAACATAGCCGGTGAACGTATCACCCGCCCCGGTCGTATCCACCGCCTCAACTTTATGTGCTGCGAATTCGACCGGATCGCAGCCCTGTTGCAAGTAGCGCGCGCCTTTTGCGCCCAGCGTCACGATCACGTGGCGCACCGGCAGATCCGCTGCGTCCAATCCGGTTTCCTGCCGCAATTGCTCGGCTTCGACCTCGTTCAAGATCAGGAAATCCAGATACGGCAGGATATCCTTCACCGCCTGCGCCTGAAACGGAGCCGCCGCGTAGCAGACAGTCAGGCCAAGCTCATGCCCAATTCGCGCCGCTTCGACCTGCGCGTTGGTTTCGTTCTGTAGAACCAGAAGGTCGCCGGTATTGGCTGACGCCAGAGCCTGCCCAACAGGACCGGCTTCAAGCGCGTGATTGGCACCGGGATAGAGCACGATCAGGTTCTCGCCCTGCGCATCGACAGCTATGATCGCGTGGCCCGTGGGTACATCAACCTCGGCAATGAACCGCGTATCGACGCCATATTCAGTCAGCCGATCCTTCGCCCAGCGCCCATCCGGTCCGACGGCACCAATATGGCTGACACGCGACCCGGCCCGCGCACCCGCGACCGACATATTGGCCCCTTTACCGCCCAGAAACCGCTCCAGCCCGCTGGCCGCCAATGTTTCCCCCGGTGCGGGCAGATGCGGCAGGGCATAGACCATATCCGCATTGATCGAGCCAAGGTTCCAGATCGTCATGGCTTACCCAATATCGCAGGAGGCCAGGATGGCCATGTTCAGAATGTCATTCGCGGTCGAGACGGTCGAGCAGATCTGGATCGGTTTATCGACACCTGAGAGGATCGGGCCAATTACGGTGGCCCCGCCCATTTCCTGCATCAGTTTGGTTGAGATCGAGGCCGAGTGCCGTGCCGGTACGATCAGGATATTCGCCGGCCCGGTCAGACGCTGGAACGGATAGCTGGCCTGTTGATCGACGTTCAGCGCCACATCCACGGTCATCTCTCCCTCGTATTCGAAATCAACACCGCGCTGATCCAAAACCGCTGGCGCGCGGTGCATCTTTTCCGCGCGTTCTGATACCGGGTAACCGAAAGTCGAGAAGCTGACAAAGGCCACCCGAGGCTCCAGTCCCATATGGCGGGCAACAGCCGCAGCCCGTTCGGCGATGTTCGCCAGATCATTCTCATCGGGCCATTCATGCACCAGCATGTCGCCGATCAGCACAATCCGGCCCTTGTGCAGCAGAGCACTGACCCCGGCAGCCCCATGCGCGGCGTCGGCATCAAAAACATGGTTGATCCGATCCAGCACATGCGCCGATTTCCGCGTCGCCCCGGTGACCAGACCATCGGCATGACCATGGGCCAGCATCAGGGACGAAAACACATGCCGGTCGCGCGCGGCCAAACGGTGAATGTCCTTGCTGTCAAAGCCCTTGCGCTGCAATCGTTGGTAGAGGAAGTCCTTGTAGGTATCCAAATGCGTGGTGTTGGCCGCGTTGACCACCTCCAACTCACGCACGGCATCGCCAAGACCAGCGGCTTCCAGCTTTTCCTTCACATCATCCTGACGGCCTACGACCATGGCCTTGCCGAAGCCCGAGCGCTGATACATCACCGCCGCGCGCAACACGCGGGGATCGTCTCCCTCGGCAAAGACCATCCGGCTTTGCGCCGCACGGGCACGAGCATTTAGTCCGCGCAGGATGCTGGCGGTCGGGTCCATGCGGGATTTCAGGCTCAGCTCATACGCGTCCATGTCGATGATCGGACGCCGCGCTGCGCCGGTGTCCATTCCGGCCTTGGCAACAGCGGGCGGGATACGGTGGATCAGACGCGGATCGAACGGCGTCGGGATGATGTAATCGCGGCCAAAGGTCAGCGATTTACCATAGGCCATGGCGACTTCATCCGGCACATCTTCGCGCGCCAAACGGGCCAAAGCGTGGGCGCAGGCGATCTTCATCTCATCATTTATGGCCCGAGCATGAATATCCAAAGCGCCCCGGAACAGATACGGGAAGCCCAACACGTTGTTGACTTGGTTCGGATAGTCGCTGCGCCCGGTGGCGACGATAGCATCCACGCGCACCTCATGGGCCTCTTCCGGCGTGATCTCGGGGTCCGGGTTCGCCATGGCAAAAATCACCGGATTGTCGGCCATGCTGGCGACCATGTCCTGCGTCACTGCGCCTTTGACTGACACACCCAGAAACACGTCAGCGCCCTTCATTGCCTCTTCCAACGTGCGCAGATCGGTCGAGATCGCATGGGCCGACTTCCACTGGTTCATGCCCTCGGTCCGACCTTGATAGATCACACCCTTGGTGTCACAGACGATGCAGTTCTCGTGCTTTGCACCCATCGCCTTGAGCAGTTCGATACAGGCAATCCCCGCAGCGCCTGCCCCGTTCAGGACGATCTTCACATCCTCAATCTTCTTGCCCGAGATATGCAGCGCATTCAGCAGACCCGCCGCACAGATCACCGCCGTACCGTGCTGGTCGTCGTGGAAGACGGGGATATCCATCTCTTCCTTCAGGCGCTGCTCGATGATGAAACATTCGGGCGCCTTGATGTCTTCCAGATTGATGCCGCCAAATGTCGGCCCCATTAGCTTGACCGCGCGGCAGAACTCATCTGGGTCCTCGGTGTCCAGTTCGATATCGATCGAGTTCACGTCAGCAAACCGTTTGAACAGGACGGATTTGCCCTCCATCACCGGTTTGGAGCCCAGCGCGCCAAGATTACCCAGACCCAATACGGCAGTGCCGTTCGAGATCACGGCGACCAGATTGCCCTTGTTGGTATAGTCATACGCCGTCTCGGGCGCTTCGGCGATGGCTTCGCAGGGAACCGCCACGCCGGGGCTGTAGGCCAGCGACAGATCGCGCTGGGTGGTCATGGGAACGGTGGCCTGCACCTCCCACTTGCCGGGGGTGGGGTCCAGGTGAAAGGCCAGCGCCTCTTCTTTGGTGATCTTCGCTTTGGGCATTTTAAACGTCGGTTCCATGACTTCGGGGCTGACGCCTCATAGCGCAGGCGGGGCTGCGCCTCAACGGGAATACGTTTTCACCTTTCGTCGCGGGGGCCGCGTTTGTAAGGTCGCGCCCGGAATACGCCAGAAGGGGGCCGCTTTTGTCCACAGTCACGCCGATGATGGCGCAATATCTCGAGATCAAAGAGGCCCATGCCGATGCCCTGCTGTTTTATCGCATGGGCGATTTCTACGAGATGTTCTTTGAGGATGCAGTGAATGCCGCCGAGGCGCTGGATATCGCCCTGACCAAACGGGGCAAGCACAACGGCACCGATATTCCCATGTGCGGCGTGCCTGTTCATGCCGCCGAGGGCTATCTGCTGACCCTGATCCGCAAGGGGTTCCGCGTGGCTGTCTGCGAACAGATGGAGAGCCCGGCTGAGGCGAAGAAAAGAGGCTCTAAATCAGTGGTAAAGCGCGATGTCGTGCGTCTGGTGACGCCCGGCACCCTGACCGAGGACGCGCTGCTTGAGGCCCGCCGCCACAACTTTCTGGCCGCTTATGCCGAGGTCCGGGATGAGGCCGCTTTGGCCTGGGCCGACATTTCCACCGGTGCGTTTCACGTGATGCCTTTGACGTCCATACGCCTCAGCCCCGAACTGGCCCGGCTTGCCCCGTCCGAGTTGATCGTGGCAGACGGGTCGGAACAGCCTCTGCAGGAATCCGTCCGCGATCTGGGCATTTCACTCACTCCCATCGGGCGCGCCAGTTTCGACAGCACCGCGGCAGAAAAACGCATCTGCGGGTTGTTTCACGTGGGCGCTTTGGACGCCTTCGGCACCTTCGGGCGTGCCGAGATTTCGGCCATGGGCGCTTTGATCGACTATCTGGAGATCACGCAAAAGGGCAAACTGCCCCTGTTGCAAACGCCGCTCAAGGAATCCGAAGACCGCGTTGTGCAGATCGACGCGGCGACGCGGCGCAATCTGGAACTGACCCGATCTTTGTCCGGCGGACGCGCCGGATCGCTGCTGTCGGTGGTCGACCGCACAGTCACACCGGGCGGCGCGCGGCTGCTGGAACAGCGCCTCTCCAGCCCCTCGCGCAATCTCGACGTCATCCACGCCCGTCTGGACGCGGTGAGCTTCGCCACCGAAGACAGCCTGACCGCCTCGGACCTGCGCGAGGCGTTGCGCAAAACCCCCGATCTGGACCGCGCCCTGTCGCGGCTTTCGCTGGAACGCGGTGGCCCCCGCGATCTCGCCGCCATCCGCAACGGTCTGGCGCAGGCGGCGACCATCGCCGAACTCTGCGCCCCGCAAGACCTACCCGTCCTTCTGGCCACCGCCGTGCAGAACCTGACCGGTTTCGACGACCTGCTGACCCTGCTGGACGACGCCCTTGTCGCCGAACCGCCCCTGCTGGCCCGCGACGGTGGCTTCATCGCCCCCGGTTTCGACAGCGAGTTGGACGAGGCCCGCACCCTGCGCGACGAAGGCCGATCCGTCATTGCAGGGTTTCAGCAGAAATACGCGGAACATACCGGCATCACATCGCTGAAGATCAAACACAACAACGTGCTTGGCTATTTCATCGAAACCACGGCAACCCATGCCGAAAAGATGCTGAACCCGCCGTTCTCCGAGACCTATATCCACCGCCAGACCACCGCCAATCAGGTGCGGTTCACCACCGTTGAACTGTCCGAGATCGAAACCCGCATCCTGAATGCGGGTAATCTGGCGCTGGAGATTGAAAAAAGGCTCTATCAAAGGATTTCTGGTGAGATTCTGGCCAAAGCTGCGCATCTGAATCAAGCCGCCCGAGGGCTGGCCGAACTCGATCTGACCACCGCGCTGGCCGATCTGGCACGCGGCGAAAACTGGTGCTGCCCGCAGGTCGACACCTCGCGCGCCTTCGACGTTCAGGGCGGTCGCCACCCGGTTGTCGAACACGCCCTGCGCCAGCAAGGTGGCGATGCCTTCATCGCCAATGACTGCGACCTCAGCGCCGACAAGGGTGCCGCCATCTGGCTGCTGACCGGCCCCAACATGGCGGGTAAATCAACCTTCCTGCGCCAGAACGCCCTGATCGCCTTATTGGCGCAAATGGGCAGCTACGTCCCGGCAGAGAAGGCCCATATCGGCCTCGTCAGCCAGTTGTTCAGCCGTGTCGGCGCATCCGACGATCTGGCACGGGGCCGCTCGACCTTCATGGTGGAAATGGTAGAAACCGCCGCCATCCTGAACCAGGCCGACGACCGCGCGCTGGTGATCCTCGACGAGATTGGCCGCGGCACCGCCACTTATGACGGGTTGTCGATCGCCTGGGCCACATTGGAACATCTTCACGCGGCCAACCAATGCCGCGCGCTCTTTGCGACCCACTACCACGAACTCACCGCGCTGGCCGGAAAACTGGAAGGCGTCGACAACGCCACCGTCGCGGTCAAGGAATGGGAAGGCGAGGTGATCTTCCTGCACGAGGTCCACAAAGGCGCCGCCGACCGGTCCTACGGCGTGCAGGTCGCCCAGCTTGCAGGCCTGCCCGCCTCGGTGGTGGATCGCGCCCGTATCGTACTGGACCAGCTGGAAAAAACCGAACGCGAAGGCGGCAAGCAAAAGGCCCTGATCGATGACCTGCCCCTGTTCTCCGCCGCGCCGCCCCCGCCGCCGCCAGCCCCCAAGGCTTCCCCTGTCACCGACATGCTGGCGGATATTCTGCCGGACGAGCTTACCCCGCGCGAGGCCCTCGACCTGATCTACAAACTGAAAGAGGCGGCCAAATCCTGACCGCCCCTTCTTCTGTTCAAAAATACCTCCGCCGGAGGCTTGGCCTCGCAGAGGCCAATCAGCTCGCAGGTGTCGACGACACCCCAACCTGCGCCGGACGCAGCAACCGGTCATGCAGCATGAACCCTTCGGCAGAAACCTGAATGATATCGCCCGCGCGGGTCCCCGGCACCGGAGCCTCAAACATCGCCTCATGCACATTCGGATCGAAACGGTCGCCAACTTCGGGCGTGATCACCTCGATCCCGTGCTTCTGGAACACATCCTTCAGCGCCCGCATGGTCAGCTCAACACCTTCCAGCAAACCGGCAGCCACTTCTTTCTGCTCATCCGTCGCCGCCTCAAGCGCGCGTTTCATGTTGTCGTAGACCGGCAGCATGTCACGCGCCAATTTCGATCCACCATATTGCTCGGCATCGCGGCGCGCCTTGTCGCCACGCTTGCGCGCATTCTCGGCATCCGCCAGCGCGCGCATGAACTTGTCCTTGTAATCGTCCCGCTCGGCACGCAGCGCGTCGATCTCCAGCGCCTCTTCGCTGATATCCATCAGCTCTTCGGCCAGCTCTTCCGCCTCGGCGGTTGCGATATCGTCCAGAAAATCTTCGTTCTTGGGCTCTGCCATCTCTTACCCTCTAGCTCCGGTCGGATATCAGCTTGCCGACCAGTTGCGCCGTATAATCCACGATCGGCACGATCCGTCCATAGTTCAGACGCGTGGGCCCGATGACCCCAACCGCACCGATTATCTTTCGATCAGCGTTCATATATGGAGACACCACCAAAGAGGAACCCGAAAGTGAGAAAAGTTTGTTCTCGGAGCCGATAAAAATGCGCACACCGTCGCCTTCTTCGGTCAATTCCAGAAATTCCGCGATGTCCCGCTTGCGTTCCAGATCGTCAAACAGGGTGCGGATACGGTCCAGTTCCTCGGCCTCGCCCGAGTCACCCAGCAGATTCGCCCGCCCCCGCACGATCAAACGGGCCGAGTCGCCCCCGTCCCCGTCCCAGGCGGCCATGCCGCTTTCAACCATCTCGCGTGCCAGTACGTCGATTTCCTGTTTGCGCGCGTCGATCTGGCTTTGCATCTGACGGCGCACTTCGCTCAGCGTGCGCCCCTCGATCAGCGCGTTCAGGAAATTCGCCGCCTCGCGCATCGAACTGGGCGTTTGCCCCGGAGGCGGCGTGAACAGGCGGTTTTCCACATGCCCGTCCGAGAACACCAGGACCACCAGCGCGCGATCATGCGCCAATGAGACAAACTCGATATGTTTGATCTCGGTCTCATGTTTGGGGGTCAGAACCAGCGAGGCCCCATGTGTCACGTGTGACAAGGCCGACCCCACGCGGTCCAGCATCCCGCCCACATCGCCCGCGTTAGAGCCTAATGACTCGTCCAGCTTCTGCCGGTCATCAGCCCCCAGATCGCCAACTTCAAGTAAGCCGTCCACAAACATCCGCAGCCCCTGCTGGGTCGGAATCCGCCCCGCGCTGACATGGGGGCTGTCGAGCAGGCCGAGATATTCCAGATCCTGCATCACGTTGCGCACAGTTGCGGCGCTGACTTTTTCCGACAGGGTGCGCGTCAATGTCCGGCTGCCAACGGGTTCACCGCTGTCCAGATAGCTTTCGACGATCAGCCGAAACACCTCGCGCGACCGGTCGTTCATCTCGCTCAGAATTTTGCTTGCTTCGCTCATCCGCGTTCCTTTGCTGGATCGCCATTAAATCGCAGGCAAATGAAAGGTCAATCGGGGTTGCATCGTAACGCTGCGGGGCGTTATCCCCAACCCAGCAAACAAAGGATTTTCCATGCGACCCTCAGGACGTGATCTAAACGAAATGCGCACGGTTTCAATCGAGACCGGGTTTACCAAACATGCCGAAGGTTCCTGCCTGATCAAGATGGGCGACACCCATGTACTGTGCACCGCCACCATCGAGGATCGCGTGCCGCCGTTCATCAAGGGCTCGGGCCTTGGTTGGGTCACTGCCGAATACGGTATGCTGCCCCGCGCGACCAACACAAGGATGCGGCGTGAGGCGGCCAGTGGCAAGCAAGGCGGGCGCACCGTGGAAATCCAGCGCCTGATCGGCCGCGCCCTGCGTGCCGGTGTGGATCGGGTTGCCTTGGGTGAACGTCAGATCACAGTAGACTGTGATGTGATCCAGGCCGATGGCGGCACCCGTTGCGCCTCGATCACCGGCGGTTGGGTGGCGCTGCGTCTGGCGGTGAACAAGCTGATGAAGGCGGGCGACGTAATTTCCGATCCGCTGGTCGATCCTGTAGCCGCCGTGTCCTGCGGGATTTACGCCGGTCAGCCGGTTCTGGATCTGGACTACCCCGAGGACAGCGAAGCGGGCGTCGATGGCAATTTCATCATGACCGGATCGGGCAAACTAATCGAAGTGCAGATGAGCGCCGAAGGGTCCGTGTTCAGCCGCGCGCAGATGGATCAACTGATGGATCTGGCCGAAAAAGGCGTGGGTGAACTGGCCGCGGCCCAGAAAGCCGCCACCGCATGACCCGCAAGTTCGACGGGGACAGGCTGCTGGTGGCCACGCATAACAAGGGCAAGCTTGAGGAGATGGCGCATCTGCTTAAGCCCTTTGGTGTGACCGTTGTCGGCGCAGGCGAGATGAACCTGCCGGAACCGGAAGAGACCGAGGATACCTTTGTCGGCAACGCCCGGATCAAAGCTCATGCCGCTGCAAAGGCCACCGGCCTGCCTGCCCTGTCGGACGATTCCGGGATCACCATCGACGCGCTGGACGGTGCGCCGGGCGTTTACACCGCCGATTGGGCCGAAACCGGCGAGGGCCGCGATTTTCTGATGGCGATGACCCGCGCCCATACTGAGCTTGAAGCCAAAAACGCCCCGCATCCCCGCACCGCGCAATTCCGCTGCACGCTGGTTCTGGCCTGGCCCGACGGCCATGACGAGGTGTTCGAGGGCATCGCCCCCGGCCATCTGACCTGGCCGATCCGTGGTAAGGACGGGTTCGGCTATGATCCGATGTTTGTCCCTGAAGGCCACGACATTACCTTTGCCGAAATGGATCGCTGGGAAAAGAACAAGATCAGCCATCGCGGCCGCGCGGTGGAGATGTTCGTGAAAGGCTGCTTTGGCGGATGATTGGCGCAACGGGGGCTTTGGCCTGTATGTGCATTGGCCCTTTTGCGAGGCCAAATGCCCCTATTGCGACTTCAACAGTCACGTTTCCAGAAATATTGATCAAAAACAATGGCTTGACGCATATCTGGGTGAATTGCACCGCAGCGCCGCCGAAACCCCGAATCGCGTTCTTGATACGATCTTCTTTGGCGGCGGCACCCCATCGCTGATGGACCCCGACACCGTCGCCGCGGTGATCGACACGGCACGCGCCCTGTGGCGCCCCTCAAACGATATGGAAATCACGCTTGAGGCTAATCCCGGCTCGGTCGAGGCTGGACGGTTTGCCGCCTATCGCGACGCCGGGGTGAACCGCATCTCGATGGGGGTTCAGGCCCTGAATGACGACGATCTGCGCCGATTGGGCCGTATCCATACGGTGGCCGAGGCCCGCGCCGCCTATGACATCGCGCGCAATTGCTTTGACCGGGTCAGTTTCGATCTGATCTATGCCCGACAACACCAGACATTAGACGCGTGGCGCGCGGAACTGTCTGATGCATTGTCGATGGCTGTCGACCACCTGTCGCTGTACCAACTGACCATCGAAGACGGCACCGCCTTTGGGGACCGTTACGCCATCGGCAAGTTGCGCGGCCTGCCCGAAGATGACAGCGCCGCCGATATGTACTTGGCCACGCAGGACATCTGCGACGCCCACGGCCTGCCTGCCTATGAAGTGTCCAACCACGCACGCCCCGGTGCGGAATCCCGGCACAATCTGATCTATTGGCGCTATGGCGATTATGTCGGGATCGGTCCCGGTGCCCATGGGCGGGTCACGTTGAACGGCCAGAAACACGCAACCGAGACCTACCTGAACCCGGACCGCTGGCTGAAAGCGGCCACACAAGGCAACGGGGAAAAAGAGCGCACAACGTTATCCCCGACGGATCAAGCCAAAGAATACCTTATGATGGGTATGCGCGTAGCTGAAGGACTAGATGTTGATCGATACAGTCGATTATCTGGCCTGCCCCTGCCCTCGGACGTACTGGATCACCTGACCGATATTGGCATGATCCGCCATCAAAACGGGCGACTTATGGCAACAGCGGATGGGCGCGCGGTTTTGAATGCGGTGATCCGAGAGCTTTTGGAGTAGCGGATGCAGTTTCTCTGGGCCGGGCTGGGACTTGTTTGCGTTGCGCTTGCAATGGTCGGCGTTGTTCTGCCGTTGCTGCCTACGGTGCCTTTTCTGCTGCTGGCTGCGTTTTTTTTCGCCCGATCCTCCTCCCGCCTTCATAACTGGCTGATCACGCACAGGCTGTTCGGGCCAATGATCCTGGACTGGCAGCGATCCGGTGCCATTCGTCCAGCCGCAAAAAAGGCGGCCACCTTGTCGGTCGCCGCCGTGTTCGGCCTCTCGGTCGTGCTATCCGCGCCGCCCCATGTCCTGATCATTCAAGCCGTCGTTCTGGGCGGCGTCATGGTCTTTATCTGGACCCGGCCTAGCGGCTGAGTTTGGCACACAAATCGTCCAGCTGATCCAGATTCTCATAGGTCAGAACAACCTGCCCGGTCTCGGTTCCCGGCTTGTGATTGATCGACACTTTCATCGCCAGAATAGCCGAAAGATCCTTCTCCAGCGCCCGCGTATCCGCATCCTTGCCCGCATTCAGGTTTCGCGACTTCGGCGCGGGGCGGTCAGTATCACCCTGCTGTTGCTTCTTCACCAAAGCCTCGGTGGCGCGGACGGACAGACCTTCCTTAACAACCTGTTTGGCAAGTTCCGACGGATTCTCGGCCGTGATCAGCGCCCGCGCATGCCCTGCGGACAGTTTGCCTTCGATCACCAATGTCTGCACGTCCAACGGCAGGGACAAAAGACGCAGAAGGTTTGCAATATGGCTGCGGCTTTTACCCAAGGCCTCGGCCAGTTTTTCCTGCGTGTGACCAAACCGGTCCATCAATTGTTTATATCCGGCGGCTTCTTCCACCGCGTTCAGATCGGCCCGCTGAATGTTTTCAATGATTGCAACTTCCAGAACCTCGGTATCGTCGAAATCCCGAACTATGACTGGAATATCATGCAGTTGCGCCATTTGCGCCGCGCGCCAACGACGCTCGCCCGCGACGATTTCATAGGCGCCTTCACCAATGGACCGCACGATCAGGGGCTGGATGATGCCCTTTTCCTTGACCGAGGCCGCGAGATCATCCAACTGCTCTGGCGAAAACGTCCGGCGCGGCTGATTTGGGTTGGCTTGCAGCTTTTCAATCGGAACCGTCAGGTCAGGTCGACGCGGCTGAGTCGGTGCCAGACCATCAGCTTCCTGAGTTACATCCGCCATCAGGGCAGACAACCCGCGTCCCAGCCCCCTTGGTTTTGCTTTCTTGGCGCTCACGTCGCCCTCCTCACTGCCGCTTAAGCGGCGACTTTATTGTTCTTGTGCATGACTTCGCGGGCCAGATGCCGATACGCCATCGCCCCAAGCGAACCTGAATCATATTGCAAAACAGGCAACGCATAAGACGGGGCCTCACTGACCCGGACATTCCGCGGTATCTTGGTTTTAAAAACCATCTCTCCCAGATTGTCACGCGCATCTTTTTCGACCTGACGAGACAAGTTGTTGCGGTTGTCATACATGGTCAACACAACACCTTCGATTCTCAGGTCCGGATTCGCGGTTTGCCGAACCTCTCTGATCGTCAGCATAAGCTGCGACAGACCTTCCAGCGCGAAGAACTCGCTTTGCAATGGAACCAGCACCGAATGGGCGGCAACCATGGCGTTCACAGTCAACAAATTCAGGGATGGGGGACAGTCGATCAGAACGAAATCTAGCTCAAAACTGTCGATCGAGGTTTGACGCAGCGCATCATGCAACAAATAGCTGCGTTTTTCGTTGGAAATCAGTTCGATATCGGCGGAACTCAGGTCAACTGTGGCCGGAACGACAAACAGCCCATCAATCTCGGTCTCTTGCACAACCGCTTCCAAGGGCGCATCGTCAAGAATGAGGTCGTAGGTGGTCCAATCCCGATCTTCGACACCCAGCCCGGTTGAAGCATTACCCTGAGGATCCAAATCAACCACCAAAACGCGGCATCCGGCCTCGGCCAACCCTGCTGCCAGATTGATCGCCGTGGTTGTCTTTCCAACTCCGCCCTTCTGATTGGCAACCGCAATTATCCGGGGCCCGGAAGGACGAGACAGATCAACCACGTGATACTCCTTTGATCTTAAGGATGACAGCCTGGGGTTCTGTTAAACTTGTAATCGGCTCGGCTTCGAATTTCCATTCTTCCTGTGCCTCGGCCAGTTCTTTTTTCCAGTTCGCGCCTTTCGGCAACAAGGCCGTGCCGGATTCGCTTAAATGCCTGTCACAAAATGACAAAAGCGTATTCAAGTCCGCCAGGGCCCGGGCTGATAGGATGTCAGCACCCAATGGATCAATCGCTTCGATCCTTTTGGAGATCACCTGGCAGGAAACCCCGCATTCCCGCGCAACATTCCGCAGAAAAGCAGATTTCCTTTGATCGCTTTCGACAAACTGAAAATGAGCGTTCGGCGCCTCTTCCACAGCAATGATCGCACAGACCATCCCGGGAAAACCGCCACCGCTACCTAGATCAGCCCAGTTTTCAAAGGGTTCAGCGCACCGGAAAACCTGAACTGAATCCAAAATGTGCCGTTTCCAGATGTCATTCAGGCTGTTTCGCGATACCAGGTTGATCCTTGGATTCCAGCGCTTCACCAGGTCAACATAGAGGCTCAGCCGCTCGAATGTTTCACGTGAAACATCGAGCGCATCGAGTTTTGAATGGTCCAGAGTCATGCTTTTCGCGCTTTTTCGTCCCGACGCAACTTGGCCAGCACCAGTGTCAAAGCCGCCGGAGTCACGCCTTCAACCCTGCTGGCTTGGGCGATATTTGCTGGTTTGGCTTGCGAGAGTTTCTGTTTCATCTCTGATGACAACCCATCGAGCGAAAAGAAATCGAATTCGCGCGGAATAACATAGGATTCATCGCGCTTCATGGCTTCGACGTCGCGCTTCTGTCGTGCGATGTAATTCGCATACAGCGCATCCCGCGCAATCTGAAGCCGGATATCAGGTTCCACCGAGGTCAACTGAGGAATGAGCGGCAACATATCTTCAAAAGAGACGTCTGGAAACGCCAGAATCGCCATCCCATCCCGGCGATTTCCGTCCTGATTGACGTTGATTCCAGCCTCTCTGACCTGTTTTGGGGTGTATGTCTGCTGGGTCAGCAGTGACTTAGCGCCATCTAGCTTGTCCATTTTGGCTTCAAAATGGGCACGGCGTTCCTGACCAACACATCCAGTCTGCACCCCCAGCGGGGTCAAGCGTTGGTCCGCATTGTCCGCCCGCAGAGACAGCCTAAACTCGGCGCGTGAGGTGAACATACGGTACGGCTCAGCCACCCCTCGGGTCGTCAGATCATCAATCATGACGCCGATATAGCTGTCAGCCCGCGTGAAGTGCAGCGGATCTTTGCCCTGCACGTCCAATGCCGCGTTGAGGCCCGCGACCATGCCTTGGGCTGCCGCCTCCTCATATCCTGTAGTTCCATTGATCTGACCCGCAAGATATAGGCCGGGAACATCCGGCAGAGACAGTCTTGCCGTCAGCACACGCGGATCGACGTAATCATATTCAATCGCATATCCAGGCTGAAGAATCTCGGCCTGTTCCAACCCCTTGATCGACCGGACATAGTCCAGCTGCACGTCTTGCGGCAGCGAGGTTGAGATTCCGTTGGGGTAGATTGTATGATCATTCACGCCTTCCGGTTCCAGGAAGATCTGATGCGAGTCCTTATCCGCGAACCGAACAATCTTATCTTCGATTGACGGGCAATACCGAGGTCCAACACCGTCGATATGACCGCCATACATTGCCGATTTACTTAGGTTTTTCTCAATAATCTCATGGGTCCGCGCGTTTGTATGTGTGATTCCGCAAGAGATTTGGGGCGCGACAACCGAAGTCGACAAGAACGAAAACAGGGTTGGCTCATCATCCCCGTCCTGCCGTTCTAACCCAGTCCAGTCGATGGTTCGCCCGTTCAGCCGAGGTGGCGTACCTGTTTTCAGGCGTCCGGCCTGCAGGTTGTAGCTGTCCAGCCGCTCTGCCAGTTTGACAGAGGGGCGGTCGCCCATGCGGCCTCCAGGCTTGGACACGTCACCGATATGAATAACGCCGCGCAGGAAGGTGCCGGATGTAAGGATGACAGCGCGCGCTTTGACCTCTGAACCGTCGCCAAGTTTCACTCCGGCCACGCGCTCCCCATCCATCAGAAAATCGATCACTTCACCGACAATGACTGACAGATTGCTCTGGCGTTCTGTCTCTTTCTGCATCGCCGCGCGGTACAGGGCGCGGTCGGCTTGGGTTCTGGGCCCTTGCACCGCCGGGCCTTTGCGGCGGTTCAAAAGACGAAACTGGATACCCGCCTGATCCGCGACTCGACCCATAACGCCATCCAGCGCATCGATTTCGCGCACAAGGTGGCCCTTCCCCAACCCACCAATGGCCGGGTTGCAGGACATGACCCCGATGTCTGATGCGGACAACGTGACCAGTGCTGTCGCCGCTCCCATACGGGCTGCGGCGTGAGCGGCTTCGGTTCCGGCATGGCCGGCGCCTATGACTACAACATCGAAGTCCGAATGTTTCACGTGAAACACTCCTTATTTTCCAAGACAGAAGCTTGAGAAGATTTCGTCCAACAAATCTTCGACCCCAATTCTGCCGACCAAAACCTCAAGCGCGCGGATCGCGGTGCGCAGTTCTTCTGCTGTAATATCATACAGGTCCGGGCCTGATTCCAGAACCGACATGGTAACGGTCAACGCCTCTTTGGCGTTGATCAGCGCAATCCTGTGCCGTTCACGGGTAGCTATACCATGGCTAGTGGTTCGTTCACTTAGAACACACGATATGTTGGAAATCAGCTCATCTATCCCTTGCCCGGTTTTACCCGAGACACCGAGCGTACCACCTTGCTGAAGATCCGCTTTCGGCCTGACCTGAATGTCACCGGACCGCATTTCGACGCCAAGCTCTGATGGATCGTCGGTGAGGAAAACACGCAAGTCAGCTGCTTCCGCGCGCTTCTTCGCCAGCGCAATACCCAGGTTTTCGACATGATCTTCGGTGTCGCGCAACCCGGCTGTATCCAACAGAGTGACCGGCAGCCCGGCCAGATCCATGCGCACTTCGATCACATCCCGCGTTGTACCCGCATATTCCGACGTGATTGCAGCCTCGCGCCCGGCCAAAGCGTTCAACAGAGTGGACTTGCCTGCATTGGGCAGGCCTACAATGGCAACTTCGAACCCGGTTCGTATGCGTTCTGCGATCCGAACACTGTCTGCTTCGCGTTGCAACTCTGTGCTCACGCCTAAGATCAACTGCCGGACTTCCGGGGTCACATCGGTGGGAACCTCTTCATCGGCGAAATCAATCACAGCCTCCAACAGGGATGCAGCCCGGATCAGATCGCGCCGCCAGCGTTCGGCCAGATTACCCAACTCTCCGGCCAGAATCGTCTGTGCCTGTTTGCGTTGCGCTTCGGTTTCGGCGTCGATCAGGTCTGCCAGACCCTCGACCTGAGTCAAGTCCATCTTGCCGTTTTCAAGGGCGCGACGGGTGAATTCTCCGGGTTCGGCCAGACGCAGCCCGTCAGTCTCAGACAGGCATCGCATCACAGCATTGACGGCGGCGGTACTGCCGTGGATTTGCAACTCGGCGACGTCTTCACCAGTAAAGCTGGCCGGGGCCTGAAAGGTCAGGATCAGCCCATCATCCAAACGCGCGCCATCTGCGTCCCGCAGGGTGCGCAGGTTCATACCCCGTGGCGGAAGAGGGCCACCGGTTATCTTTTCCGCAGCGGTACGGGCGACAGGGCCAGAGAGGCGGATGACCGCCACCCCTGCTTTGCCTTGCGCGCTGGCCAAGGCGAATATCGTATCCATTCGAAGGCCTCGCGTGGGTTAAGACCTGTGTCAGGTGTTCATCGAATCGAAGAACTCGCCGTTTGTCTTGGTCTGTTTCAACTTGGACAACAGGAACTCGATCGCGTCGGTCGTGCCCATCGGGTTGAGGATACGACGCAGAACGAAGGTCTTGGCCAGATCGCCCTTGTCGACCAGCAGGTCCTCTTTCCTTGTACCGGACTTGAGGATGTCGATCGCCGGGAACACGCGTTTGTCGGCAATCTTGCGGTCCAGGACGATTTCCGAGTTACCGGTGCCTTTGAATTCTTCGAAGATCACCTCGTCCATCCGGCTGCCAGTGTCGATCAGCGCCGTGGCGATGATGGTCAGCGAGCCACCCTCTTCGATGTTCCGTGCCGCGCCAAAGAACCGCTTGGGCCGTTGCAGGGCGTTTGCGTCCACACCGCCGGTCAGAACCTTACCTGAGGATGGCACCACGGTGTTGAACGCCCTACCAAGTCTTGTGATTGAGTCGAGAAGAATAACAACATCTCGTTTGTGTTCGACCAGACGCTTAGCTTTTTCGATCACCATCTCGGACACGGCCACGTGACGGGTCGCCGGTTCGTCAAAGGTCGAGGATACAACCTCACCCTTCACCGAGCGCTGCATGTCCGTCACCTCTTCGGGGCGTTCGTCAATCAGCAGGACGATCAGATAGCACTCCGGGTGGTTCTGTTCGATGGAATGGGCGATGTTCTGCAGGATCACTGTCTTACCGGTCCGCGGCGGGGCCACGATCAGCGACCGCTGACCCTTGCCGATGGGCGAGACCAGATCGATCACGCGGGCCGATTTGTCCTTGATGGTCGGGTCTTCGATCTCCATCTTCAGCCGCTCATCTGGGTAGAGCGGCGTCAGGTTGTCGAACAGGATTTTGTGCTTGGCCTTTTCGGGGTCTTCAAAGTTGATTTTGGTGACCTTGGTCAGCGCAAAATACCGCTCGCTATCATCAGGCGCTTTGATTTCGCCTTCAACGGTGTCGCCGGTGCGCAGCGAATGCAGGCGGATCATGTCGGGCGAGACATAGATGTCATCGGGACCCGGCAGATAGTTCGCCTCGGGCGAGCGCAAGAAGCCGAAGCCGTCCTGCAGAACCTCAAGCACACCATCGCCGCCAACGGTCCAGCCCTCATCCGCGCGTTCGCGCAGGATCTGGAACATCATCTCGCCCTTGCGCATGGTCGAGGCGTTTTCGATTTCCAGCTCTTCGGCCATCGCCAGAAGGTCTTTGGGGCTTTTGGCCTTCAGGTCGGCCAGATTCAGGGAGTCAGTGGACATGATAAATACCTTCACCGCTGACAGCGCGGCACGAAGTGGAATTTCAGTACGGAAGATACGCCGCCCGGACGGGCGTGTTACGGCTTAGATAAGCGCTTACTTAAGCAGAGTCAAACGGTGCCTCAGAACTTCAGAACGACCGCCAGGACGATGATTACCATCAAAACGGTCGGAACCTCGTTCATCATGCGATACTGCCGCCCTGTGAGCGTATTTTGTCCCTCAACGAAGTCCTTGCGCCGCGCCATCAGCCAGTGATGGAACCAGGTCATCCCGATCACGGCTGCCCCTTTCAGCCAGGGCCAGGTAAAATCCCATCCGACGATGCCCGGCGTGAACACCATGATCAGGCCACACGCCCAGGCGACGATCATCGCGGGACGCATGATCACGCGCAGCAGCTTTTCTTCCATTTCAAAGAAGATCTCCTGCGCGCCATCGACAGCCTGCGCCTTTTCAACGTGATAGACGAACAATCGGGGCAAATAGAACAGGCCAGCCATCCATGAGATCACGGCCATGATATGCAGTGCCTTCACCCATGGGTAGATCGTGAAAAGCAGATCAGTCATTCCGGCTCCGGTCGTTGCTCGGAACTCTCCCTAATAAAAAAATAAGAAAGAAGAAAGGAAGATGGTTTTGTAGGGTGCGTAATTTCCGTGGATTACTTTTTTGCCCCTTGGTTTTCCCCAGGTGGACAGTTTTGACGAGACGCAGGCCGATTTTGTGAGTTTCAGAAATAGATATTAAATAACAGACACTTATCACTATATCATCTTGCGCCTTCTGGGGATAACTGCCTGAATATCTGTGGGGGATTCAGTTATCCCTTGGTTCCGAGTTATCCTTGTACCGGATGGACAGCGTTCGGGCGACTCGGGGAAGTTTCGAGCAGATTTCCCGGGCTTGCGTGTCAATCGGAAAACCATACAAAGCGTCCAAGAACGCTCAACGATTTGCACACGGGGTTGTCCACATGTCTGTCCCCATCATCCTGGCCTCGGGCTCAAGCATTCGCGCGCAGCTGCTGGAAAATGCAGGCGTGCCTTTCACCGTGCAGGTGGCGCGCGTGGATGAGGATACCATAAAGCGCGCACTGCTGGCTGAAGAGGCCTCGCCCCGCGACATCGCAGATGCGCTGGCCGAGATGAAGGCGCGCAAGATCAGCGACAAGTCCCCCGGCGCGATGGTGCTGGGTTGCGATCAGGTGCTGGATTTCGAGGGCCAGTTGCTGTCGAAACCGAAAACGCCCGAGGACGCGTTTGCGCAGCTCAAGGCGATGCGTGGCAAGCGGCATATGCTGTTGTCGGCAGCTGTGATCTATCAGGATGGTGAGCCGATCTGGCGGCATATAGGACAGGTCCGCCTGCGGATGCGGATGAGTTCCGATACCTATCTGCGTGATTACATCGACCGGAACTGGGACAGCATTCGCCACTCGGTCGGGGGCTACAAGCTGGAAGAAGAAGGTGTGCGCCTGTTTGCAACCATTGACGGCGACTATTTTAACGTTTTGGGTATGCCCTTGTTGGAACTGCTCAACTATCTGGCTGTCAAAGGGGTGATCGATCTATGACGGACTATCGGGTACCTCTGGCCGGGGTGATCGGGCATCCGATCGGGCATTCCCGGTCGCCCAAGCTGCATGGGCATTGGCTGAAGACTTATGGCTTGTCCGGGCATTACATTCCGATGGACGTGGCCCCTGCGGATCTTGAGACCGTGTTGCGAACCCTGCCCATGGCCGGGTTTGTGGGCGCGAATGTGACCGTGCCCCATAAAGAAGCCGCTTTACGGATTGCCGATCATGTCTCTGACCGGGCAACGGTGATCGGGGCCGCGAATACGCTGGTGTTCCGCGAGGATGGCGCGATCCATGCCGACAACACCGATGGGTACGGGTTCATGGAGAACCTGCGCAGCGGGGCACCGGACTGGAACGCTCAGGACGGGCCAGCCGTGGTGTTTGGGGCCGGGGGGGCGGCGCGCGCGGTTCTGCAGGCCTTGGCCGATGCTGGTGTGCCCGAGATTCTGCTGACCAACCGCACCCGCACGCGGGCGGACCATCTGAAAGAGGAATTCGGCCAGCGTATCACCGTGGTCGATTGGGTTCAGGCCGGAAATGTCGTGGAAAATGCCGAGCTCGTGGTAAACACGACCTCGCTGGGCATGCAGGGTCAGCCAGAGTTGAGGGTGCCATTGGACGGATTGCAGCCCGGTGCGGTGGTGACCGATCTGGTCTATGCGCCGCTAAAGACCAACCTTCTGAAAACAGCAGAAGAGGCCGGATGTACCACGGTCGATGGCCTAGGCATGTTGCTGCATCAGGCCGTTCCTGGGTTCGAACGTTGGTTCGGTGTCCGCCCCGAGGTTGACGCCGACACCCGCGCGGCGGCATTGGCATGAGCTTTGCGCTTGGCCTGACCGGCTCGATTGGTATGGGGAAAAGCACCACGGCGCAGATGTTTGTCGATGAAGGCTGCGCGCTGTGGGACGCGGATGCGGCCGTGCATCGGCTTTATGCGCCGGGCGGCGCGGCTGTTGCGCCGATGGGTGCGGCCTATCCTGACGCCATCATCGACGGATCGGTCAGCCGGGAGGCGTTGAAACAGATCATTTCACAGGACGGGTCCGCGCTGAAAGCCATTGAGGCAATTGTCCACCCGTTGGTCGCGGCGGACCGGGCGGCTTTTCGCGAAGGCGCAACGGTAGACATTCTGGTGTTCGACATCCCCCTAATGTTCGAAACCGGCGGAGATGCGGCAATGGACGCGGTCGCCTGTGTTTCGATCCCGGCCGAAGAACAAAAGCGCCGCGTCATGGCGCGCGGCACGATGACCGAGGCGCAGTTTGAGCAGATCAGAGCCAAACAAATGCCAAATGACGAAAAATGCGCCCGGTCGGATTATGTGATCGTGACCGACACTCTGGACCACGCGCGCGCGCAGGTGCAGGATGTGGTCAGGCAGATACGGGCGGGGTTGGCAGATGCGTGAGATTGTACTCGATACCGAAACCACAGGCTTTGATCCTGAAAGCGGCGACCGGATTGTCGAAATTGGCGCGGTAGAGCTGTGGAACCATGTGGCCACGGGTGAGACCTATCACGTCTATATCAACCCCGAACGGTCGATGCCCGAAGAGGCGTTTGGTGTGCATGGAATTGGCCCCGACCTGCTGGACACCCCGCGCCCGCCCGAAAAGGGTGAGGTGACGCTGAAAGACAAGCCCGTTTTTGCCAAGATCGGGCAAGGCTTCCTGGATTTCATCAGGGATTCAAAACTGGTGATCCACAACGCATCCTTCGATATGAAATTCCTGAATGCGGAACTCAGATGGATGAATCTGCCGCAGATTCCCATGGATCAGGCGCTGGATACGCTGGCCATAGCGCGCAAACGGTTTCCAGGCTCACCCGCGTCATTGGACGCGCTGTGCCGCCGGTTCAACATCGACAATACCAATCGGGTGCTGCACGGGGCGTTGCTCGACTCGGAAATTCTGGCCGAGGTCTATCTGGAACTGATCGGCGGTCGGCAGCCTGATTTTGGCCTGTCCACCTCGGCTGCATCAGGTGCAGGTGGTGCGGATGACTGGCGTCCGACGCCACGCGCAACGGCCCTGCCCCCTCGGATCACCGATGAGGAACGCGCAGCGCATGAGGCTTTTGTTGAAAAACTGGGCGACAGCGCCCTGTGGACCCGCGCCTGAACCGGTCAGGCACGGGTCAAACCCTTAGGCGTCGGTCTTTTCGGCCTGCGCGGCCTGACGACGCATCAATTCGTTGCGATAGAGCGCCACGAAATCGATATTGTCCAGGTTCACCGGCGGGAAGCCACCGTCGCGGGTGATGTCGCTGACGATGCGGCGCAGGAACGGGAACAGCATCCGGGGGCACTCGATCATCAGGAACGGATGGATCTGATCCTCTGGCACGCCTTCCACGTGGAACAGGCCGCAATAGTCCAGTTCGCACAGGAACAGAACATCGTCCATGCCCTTGGCTTTCGAGGTCAGCTTCAGCTTGACCGAAACCTCGTACTGATGCTCGGTCGGGCGCTTCTTCGCGTCCAGGTTAACCTGAACCTGAATCTCGGGCTGTACGTCACCCGACACGCCTTTTTGCGCCATGACGTTTTCAAAGGACATGTCACGGATGAACTGTCCCAGAACACGCATCTGAACCTGCGGGGCAGCTTGGGCCGCAGTGTTTTCTGCAGCGTTTTCTTCGGCCATGGATCTACTCCAAAAATGAAATTCGACACTGCTTAGCAACTTGAGGGCGGTACCTCAATGCTGGGGCGGGCCTTCGACCCATTTTGAAGGCTTCGAGGGCTCTTTCCGGGGGCGCACCTCGGTAAATTCTCCGTCAATCACATCGCCCTGATCGAAGGGGCTGCGCCCGGCCTGAAACCCGGCACCCGTGCCCATCTGGAACTGGGTGACTTTGACTTTGGATTTCAGATACCGGAACACGGCCACCCGAACGCCCGGAATAAGCAGGGCAAAACCAATGGCATCGGTGAAAAATCCGGGTGTCAGCAGCAATGCGCCGGACAACAGGATCATGGCCCCATGGGCCAAAGGCTCGGTCGGGTCGTCCAGCTTGGCAAAGGATTGCTGCAACTGTCCCAGCGCCATGCGACCTTGTGTCCGCACCAAAACAGTGCCCAAAACCGCTGTCAGGACTACAATTCCCAGCGTTGGCCATAGGCCGATCAGACCACCCACTTGAATAAACAGGGCGATTTCGATGATCGGAACCAACAAAAATGCCAAGAACAGATACATTTGCGTTATCCTTTCCATATGGCCGGGCTGTGGACTTGCCACCAACTGTCACCTACATAGTGGCAGGAGGCCGCGTACACAAAGTCTCGGTTCTGAAAAGAGGATGAAATGAACGAACCCATGATCCAGTTGCTGGTCCTGGCCGGAATTGCCATTTTCCTGATCCTGCGCTTGAAAAGCGTATTGGGTTCGCGTGAAGGTTTCGAGAAACCTCCTGTTCCGCATCAGCCCGATACGGGCGCATCCCGTCGTGATTTCGAGGTGATCGAAGGTGGCCCCGATCATGACATCACCGACCACGTCCCCGAAGACAGCGAACAGGCGCAAACCCTTGCTGCGATGAAGCGGGTCGAGCCCAGCTTTTCCGTCAGCGAGTTTGTTCAGGGCGCGCGCGGTGCTTATGAGATGATCGTGATGGGGTTCGAAAAGGGCAATCTGGACGAAATCCAGCCCTTCCTGGCGGAAGATGTGTTTGACACCTTCGTCTCGGTTGTCGCGGCCCGCGAAGATCAGGGCCTGACCATCGAGGCCGAGTTCATCGGTGTGCGCGAAACCACGCTTGCGGATGTGTCCTTCGATAAGGACACCAATGAGGCCGAGATCACCATGAAATTCATTGGTGAGCTGACCTCGGTCGTGCGCGATCGCGGGGGTGACATCATCGAGGGCAACCCGAACACCGTGAAACGCCAAAAGGACAGCTGGACCTTTGCCCGTGTGATGGGCAAGGACGATCCGAACTGGCTGCTTGTTGCCACGGACGCATGATTGCCACGCTCCGGTCGCTTTTACTGGTGGGCGTCATGACCACCGCCAGCGCCGCCGGAGCCGAGGCGACACGATCTATCCTGTCGTTTGACGATCTGCAGGGCTGGGCCGAGGATGACCACGGCACGGCCCTTTCCGTTTTTCTCAACACCTGCGGCGATCTGAAAGACCCCGACTGGCGCGCGCTATGTGGCGTGGCCCGGACCTATGAGCCGGATGCCGCCCGGGCGTTCTTTGAACTGTTCTTTCGCCCGGTTCTGGTGGAAGACGGCGAAGATGCGCTGTTCACCGGGTATTTCGAGCCCGAACTGGACGGATCGAAAACCCGCACCGATCGTTTCAAATACCCGATCTACAAGATACCCCCCGAAGCGCGGGCCGAGGGGCCGTGGCTGAGCCGCAGGGACATCCTGACCGGCGATGTGATGCAGGGGCGCGGGCTTGAGATCGCCTGGGTCGATGATCCGGTCGAGCTGTTCTTTCTGCAAATTCAGGGCTCGGGCCGGGTTCGTCTGCCGGATGGTGGTGCATTGCGTGTTGGATACGGCGGCGCGAATGGTCATCCCTACCGGTCGATTGGCGTGGAATTGGTCCGGCGCGGGATTTTGGGCTCGCATGAGGTCAGCGCTCAGATGATCCGCGCCTGGGTGCGCAAGAACCCCGAAGCCGGGGCAGAATTGCTGTTTCATAACCCATCTTACGTGTTCTTCCGCGAAGTCAGCCGCGTCGCGCCCGAACTGGGGCCGCTGGGGGCCATGAATCGATCCATCACCACCATGCGCAGTATCGCCGCCGATCCGGCCTATACGCCGCTCGGTGCCCCTGTCTGGGTGGAAAAAGACGGGAAGGCCCCGCTGCGCCGATTGATGATCGCGCAGGACACCGGCGCGGCGATCAAAGGCGCGCAGCGGGCCGACATTTTCTTTGGAACCGGGGATGATGCAGGTCAGGCGGCTGGGCGGTTGAAGGATCCCGGCCGCATGGTTGTGCTGCTGCCGATCCAACGCGCCTACGCCCTGTTGCCGGATGAATTCTGATGACCCGGCGCAAACTGACCAGTGAAGAGATCGATCTGTGGCGCAAGGTCGCCAAGCAGGCTGAGCGGCTGCACCCCGAGATCCCTCAGACCGTGCACCCGACGACCTTGCCGAAACCAACGCCCAAGAAACTGCCGAAACCGCGGATCGAGGCCTTTGAACTGGGTCAGAGCCATCAGGGCAAGCCGTCCGGGAACGCGCTGAAGCCGTCGATCACGGAAACGCTGCGGTCTGCGCCGGTGCAGATGGACACCAAGGCGTTCGGTCGCATGAAGCGCGGCAAGTTGAAGCCCGAGGGCAAGCTGGACTTGCATGGCATGCGGATCGATACGGCGCATCCAGCGCTTGTGCGCTTCGTGCTGACCGCGCAGGCGCAGGGAAAGCGGCTGGTGCTGGTGATCACCGGTAAGGGCAAAGATCGCGATGAGCCCGGTCCGATCCCCACACCACGTGGCGTACTGCGCAATCAGGTGCCGCATTGGCTGTCGATCCCTCCGCTGGCGCAGGCGGTGATGCAGGTGACGCCCGCCCATATCAGCCATGGCGGGGATGGGGCATATTATGTCTATCTACGGCGCAGTCGTTAGAAATCGGCCTTGGCACGGTGAATGCCCAGCCAGATCAGCGCGCAGACCAGCAGGAAAAATCCGGCGACCCACAGAAATTGCGCGCTGAGCGAAACACCAAGGTCGATCAGCACGCCGGTCAGAACCGGGCCGATGGCGGATCCCAGAACCATCAGCGCCGTCGCCAATGCCTTGATCGCGCCGATATGCCGGGTGCCGTAGAACTCGGCCCAGAAGGCGCTGGGCAGGGTGTTATGTGCCCCTGCGGTGATGCCCAGAAAGATCAATCCGATCAGAGCATTGCCGATGGTGTCCGAATAGGCCAACACACCAAATCCGATGGCCATGGGGATCTGATAAAACGGCATGATCCGCGCGGTGCCCCATTTGTCCAATGCCCAGCCCGCCGCAAACATGGCCAGGATGGAAACCCCGGTGAATATCGGAAACAAGGCAACCAGCTGGATATGAGGCCAGTCCTTGACCTCGGCCAGATGTACCTGATGGAAGAAGAAGGCGGTGATGAACGCTGACGGCCCCAGAATTGCCGGGGCCATGCACCAGAACAGCGGATGAAACAGCGCCTCATGTCGGGTCCAGTGACGCCCCTGCATGCCGATTGCCGCGTATTCGTCCGCAAGGGCTTGGGGCGTTCGTTCCTGACGCAGCAAGCGGATCAGGACCGGGATGCCCAGCAGGATCAGACCCGCCGCAATGACCCAAAGCCAGCGCCAGTCCAAAAACGCCATCGCTGCGACAAAGGTCAAAGGCAGCAGCGACTCGCCAATCGAATAGCCCAGCGAGGCGATGGACAGGGCTTTGCCCCGCGATGCGGTGAACCAACGCGCCATCGCTACCTGCGCCAGATGGACGCTCATCCCCTGCCCGAACAGGCGCAGGAAAAAGACAACCAGCGGCAACAGAACGATCCAGCTGTTCAGCGCCATCGCCATCGCGGCCAAGGCCAGACCTGCCAGAACAACCGGGCCCAGTGCCCGCACGCGGAAGATGTCGGTCAGCCCCCCGGCCCAGATCATCACGCCTGCCGCCACCAGCGTACCCAGCGAATAAAGCCCGCCCCAGGCCCCGTGGCTTAGCCCGTAATCCGCCCGGATTTCCCCTGCGAAGATCGAAATGAAGAAAGTCTGCCCAAAGCTGGACAGGAAGGTCAGCAATAATCCCGTGCCAAGCCAGGATGCGTTGTCGAAAAGAAACTGACGCAGGCTGAACCGCGTCACGGGGTCGACACCTCGGCCTGTCCGGTTTCGGTCAGAACAATCTCGGTCGCGCCTGTTGGATTGCGCTCGCTGGGCGGAACCAGAATATCGATGCCCGGCCTCTCATCCGGCCCGAACGTGTTGCTGACCCGTCGCAGCGAACTGAGAATGGCCAACAGCGCCGGCGAGGTCGCGGCCACAAAATGCGAAGATTGCGCATCGCTGTTAAAGGCGGTCGTGTCGATCACGTTGATCGGAAACTCCTGCAAAGTCTCGATCGAACTGATATTGCCCAGCCGTTCGCCCTCGGCCGTGCCGCGCAGCCGGGCCGAGACATTCAGGATCTTGTCCTTCTGCGACACCATCACGATGAACGGGTCCGGCGGGGTCGCGATCCGGCTCATCTGCGAGCGGAACAGATCCACATCCAGATCGGGTGAGATCAGGACAACCCCATCAAGGTTGCGTTTCGACCAGCCGGGTTCCTGAAGTTCGGCCTGTCGCATCATCTCCATCGACAAGGCGCTGCCCATGGAATGCGCCAGCAGGATCACGCGTTTGACCCCCATGGACTTCAACTCGCGAATGGTCTGTTCCAATCCGTCGCGGGCAAACAACATGCTGTCCAGATCATATGCATAACCATAGCCGGTCGCCCGGCTGGGCCAGGAATAGACCAGCGTCGTTCCGGGAATGCCAATGTCATGAGACAGCTGAGCCGCGCGAAAAATGGTCTCGGTCTGGGTCGAGTTATAGCCGTGGACAAAGATCGTCACATCATCCTGACCCCGCAGATGCTGCCGCAACCCTTGGGCGCCGTTCAGCTGCTCGACTTCCGCCAGTACAAACTCCTTTTGCGGGTTCGGGTTGGCGTAAGAGAATTTCAGGCTGCCGGGCGTATGCGAGGGCGGGATGGACACGGTGGTCTCAAGAAATTGCAGAGACTCGCCGCGCCGGAACCCAAAGGATCCGTCAGGTTCACGCGCGCGGGTCGTGCTGGCAAAGACGGTCTTGGGCGTGCCAACCGACAGCGCGGTCGGAACGATTTCCGATATCGTCCTGTCGACGCAGGCCCCCAGAGACAGGGATAGAAACAATAAGATGAAATAGCGCAACACGACCTGCCCCCGGAACGTTTGGCGCTAAGCTATCGAATTCTGGCCCCACGTCCAGCAACATGCCGCCTGTGCGACGGCAAGTTTCGGCTGAACCTGTTACAGAACGTAACGGCTGAGGTCGGTGGACCTGGTCAACTCGCCCAGATTGTCTTCCACGAATTGTGCGTTCACGGTGATCTCGGCCCCGGCCTGATCCGGTGCGTTGAACGAAAGCTCTTCGAACACCCGCTCCATCACCGTGTAAAGCCGCCGCGCGCCGATGTTTTCGACGCTTTGGTTCACATCCGCCGCAATCCGCGCCAGTGCCGCGATCCCGTCTTCGGTAAAGCTGACCGTGACCTCTTCGGTGCCCATCAGGGCGGTGTATTGGCGGGTCAGCGCGTTGTCGGTTTCGGTCAGGATGCGAACAAAATCCTCTTCGGTCAGGGCGCGCAGCTCGACGCGGATCGGCAGACGGCCCTGCAATTCGGGCAGCAGATCTGACGGCTTGGCAATGTGGAACGCGCCTGACGCGATGAACAGGATATGGTCGGTTTTCACCGGGCCATGTTTGGTGCTGACAGTGGTGCCTTCGATCAGAGGCAGCAGGTCGCGCTGCACCCCTTCACGGCTGACATCGCCGCCGCGCGCGTCCGAGCGGGCACAGACCTTGTCGATTTCATCCAGAAACACGATGCCGTTCTGTTCGACCGAGTCCAGCGCAGTCTTGGTGACGGTTTCATCGTCCAGCAGCTTGTCTGCCTCTTCCCCGATCAGCGCGTCATAGCTTTCGGCCACGGTCATGCGCTTTCTGACAGTGCGCCCGCCAAAGGCCTTGCCGAAAATGTCACCCAGATTCATCATCCCCATCTGGCCACTTGGCTGGCCGGGAATGTCCAGCATGGGCATCGGGTTCGAGGTATCGGACAATTCCAGCTCGATCACCGTATCGTCCAGCTCGCCCGCTTTCAGCTTCTTGCGGAACATCTCACGCGTGCCTTCACGGGCGTCTTCGCCTGCAATGGCGGTGATGACGCGATCCTCGGCGGCCTCATGGGCACGGGCCTTTACATCCTCGCGCATGTATTCTCGGGTCTGGACAATGGCCGCATCGGCCAGATCGCGCACGATCTGTTCGACGTCGCGACCGACATAACCGACTTCGGTGAACTTGGTGGCCTCGACCTTGATGAAGGGCGCGCGGGCCAGTTTGGCCAGACGGCGGCTGATCTCGGTCTTGCCGACGCCGGTGGGGCCGATCATCAGGATGTTCTTTGGATAGACCTCATCCCGGATATCGTCGGCCAGTTGCTTGCGCCGCCAGCGGTTGCGCAGCGCCACGGCCACGGCGCGTTTGGCGTCTTTCTGCCCGATGATAAAGCGGTCCAGTTCCGAGACGATCTCGCGCGGGGTCAGGTCGGTCATATGCGTTCTATCCGTTTGTTTCGCAGCGGAACCTAATCATACCGGGCGAAAACACAAGCCGATCACGAAAACATCACGCCAACTCACAGAAAGCACACGGATTTTCGTGGTGATGTGAATCGCCATACCGGCATGGGCTGCGGCATAACCATGCGCGACGGGCAAGCCAGCCCGCGTCAATCTTATGGAGATACCTCATCATGATGACTCGTCGTTCGCTTTTTGTGAAAGCTGCAGCCACCGGCGCGGCCCTGACCCTGGCCGGCACCACCACTGCCCTGGCCGGCGGCGCCAAAAAGAAAGGCAATTTCGAAGGCCGTTCGAACCACATCACAAGCGGTTCGGTGAAACTGGTCAAGGATGGCGACCGTTACATCGTTGAGCTGGGCGACGACTTCTCGCTGGATGGTGGCCCCGACCCGCGCGTGGCCTTTGGTAAAGACGGCACCTACGCCCCCGACAGCAAGCTGGGCGCGCTGCTGAACCTGACCGGCAAGCAATCCTACGCCGTACCGCCGACCATGGATGTGTCGGGCTACAACGAAGTCTACATCTGGTGCGAGGTTGCCGGTGTACCGCTGGGCGTTGCAGCGCTGAAGTAACCACTCTGGTCAGAGGTCGGGCCAACCGACCTCTGACACTCGGTTAGGTAACAGGACAACTGTCTGTTACACTCGCCCCAAGGTATTGGAACCGAGGGCGTTTTTATGACCAAGATTGCCAAGATCACCTTGCTGTTCGTGGTGTTTGTCGACCTGATCGGGCAAGGGCTGGTCTTTCCGATCATCAATTCCCTGATCATGGAAACCAAATCCGGCTTCCTGCCCGACAGCACCCCCGAAGGCCGCAGGCATTTCTACTATGGCCTCGTAATCGGGTGTTTCTTTCTGTCCTGGTTTCTTGGGGTCGTTTACGTCTCGAAAGTCTCGGATTCCATCGGGCGCAAGAATGCGTTGTTGGTCTGTCTGGGTGGCGCGTTGGTCGGTTATGCGCTGACCATCGCTGCGCTGTATATGAACAGCCTGCTGATGCTGATCATCGGGCGCTCGATCACCGGGTTCACGGCGGGCAACCAACCTATCGCGCAGGCGGCGATGATAGATGGCAGCACCGATGCCGCCGACCGCGACCGCAACATGGGCTATATCGTGACCGGTGTCAGCTTTGGGCTTGTCGGTGGCCCGATTATCGGAGCGATCCTGTCCGATGCCGCCCTGCTGGGCAGTTATGCCACCCTGAAAACCCCATTCTACGGGGCCTTCGTTCTGGTGCTGGTCGCCATCTTCCTCGTGACGACATTCTTCAAGGACACCCGCACCGACCGCGAACCCTTTGTCTTCCGCCCGCGCGACATCACCGACAGTCTGATTGCCGTGCGCGGTCATCCGATGGTTCTGAAAATCCTGCCGGTCTATTCATTCTTCATGATCGCCAACGTGACCTTCTATGTCTTTGTCGACAATTTCCTGACCAGCCGCTTTGGCTATGGCGTGATCGGGGGCAGCATGGCCATGGTGGTGATCGGCGTCGCGCTGGCGTTCTCCAGCACCTTCCTCGTCAAACCCGCGCAAGAGAGGTTCAGCAAGCATTCGATCATCTACACGTCGCTGATCGCCATGGTGATCTGCGGGCTGGCATTTGCCTTCAGCCCCAGCGGAGTACTCAGCTATGTGCCGGTTTTCCTGTTCTATTTCCTGTTCGGCGTCGCCTACCCGACCCTGCTGGGGCTGTTCTCATCCAGCGTCAGCGAGGCGGATCAAGGTTGGGTCATGGGCGTGACCACCGCCGTTTTCTGTCTGGCGGGTGGCATCATGTCCCTGATCGGCGGCGGATTGATGAGCATCGACATCCGCGTGCCCTACTACATCGTCGTCATCGCCGCGATCTTCGGCCTGATCGGAATGCACCGCCGCTGGAAAGGGAAAGAGATCAAGGCGCTGTTAGCCTGAAATGGTCTCAACCGTCAGATTGCCGTTGGTATAGACGCAAATATCGGCGGCAATCGCCATCGCCTCACGCGCCACCTGCTCGGCCTCTTTGTCGCTGTCCATCATCGCGCGGGCTGCGGCCAAGGCGAAGTTTCCGCCCGATCCAATTGCGGCCACGTTATGCTCGGGCTCCAGCACGTCCCCTGCCCCGGTGATCACAAGCAGGTCCTTGCCGTCGGTGACGATCAGCATCGCCTCTAGCTTTTGCAGGTATTTGTCGGTGCGCCAGTCCTTGGCCAGCTCGACCGAGGCGCGGGCCAGTTGGCCGGGCGTAGCCTCAAGCTTGGCCTCCAGACGTTCCAGCAGCGTAAACGCATCGGCAGTCGAACCGGCAAAGCCGGCGACCACTTCGAACCCGCCCGGTGTCAAGCGGCGCACCTTGCGGGCGGTGCCTTTGATCACGGTCTGACCCAGGCTGACCTGCCCGTCCCCGGCAATGACGACCTGCCCGCCTTTTTTGACGCCAATGATCGTTGTGCCATGCCAACCGGGAAAATCGCTGTCTGCCATGAAAGCCTCCGTTCTTGTCGGCGTTATATATGGGCCGGGCGCGGGATCGGCGCAACCCGTTGTGAAACTGCCCAAAAGATATGCAGTAAATGCAAATCAGGACTGCCAAACCAGCAATTGTGAGTCTCAGATGAAGACCCTACATGGGCCTCACAACCGACAACGGGTCGGCTGTTTCACATCAAAGGACTGCGCACATGGCAACCACTGCAAATATTCATGCGCCGCTCGGAGCAGCTACCATCCTGCACGTAGTGGACGCGTTCACCAACGCTTTCGAAACCGTTGTCGAATGGAACGAGAGCCGTAAGACCCGCAAGCTTCTGTCGGAACTGAGCGACACACAGCTGGAAGATATCGGTCTGGTTCGCGCGGATATCGCGAAGCTCTGATCCATCGACCGGATCGTCAAATCGGAACAGCCGCCCGGATCCCCGAGCGGCTTTTTCTTTGTCATTTCAAAGCGTATTTACCGACCTGAGACGGCACAAATGCCTCGATTGCAGCCGTTGCCACGATGTGTCGGGTGCCAGCCGCCTGATCCACCACGTCCTGCCCGCCCAGCACCGCATGTACTTCGGCCTGTCCGCGCGGAAGGTCGGCCGCCACCTGGGCACAATCGACCTGATCGGGGTTTTGCACGCCGATTGTCACCTGCACCCGCATATCGCCGTGATCGACGCCAAGATTCGAGAACAGCGTGATCGAGGAGTGATGCAGAGCGTCCTGCACCGCACGCCGCGCGGCCTTGGTATAGTCCTGACCATAGAGGTCATTGCCCATCCCCATTTCCAGAATGATGCGCTGTTCGCTCATTGCACCGCCTCCATGTCGAACGAAACCGCAAGCGCGGCATTGGCAATGACCGTGCGACCGGTGCCGCCGGGCTTGTCGATGTCCAGACCGCCCTTGGTGACGGTGACACTGGGTGAGCCATAGGGAAATACCTCGACCAGTTTGCTGGTATCCACCTGATCGGGCTGTTGCACCCCGATCTCGACATCGATGATCATCGCCTCTTTCGGAAAGCCGAACAGCTCGGCCATGTTGATCGAGTTATGCCACAACGCATCCTTGATCGCGCGCAGTGCTGCTTCGGTATAATCCATCCGGCGCAGCGATGTGCCCATGCCGAATTCCACCAATACCCGTGTTCTGGCCATCTGCCCCCTCCGGTTTCTCAATAAAAAAGGCGCCCGGTTGCAGGCGCCTTTGATCTTTCATCAATCCCAACCGGATCAGATGGATTCTTCGATCCAGCTTTGCAGCGCCGCCTTCGGTGCCGCGCCCGCGCGGTTCGAAACGACCTGACCGTCCTTGAAGATGAACAGCGCCGGGATGCCACGGACGCCCATGGCGGCGGCGGCGTTGGGGTTGCTGTCCACGTCCACCTTGGCGATTTTCACCTTGTCGCCATATTCGGCAGCCAGTTCTTCCAGCGCGGGGCCGATCTGTTTGCAGGGGCCGCACCATTCGGCCCAAAAGTCCACAACTACGGGAACAGCCGAGTTCTTGACTTCGGCATCAAAGGTATCGTCGGTAACGGCAACGGTCGACATATTCTGTCTCCTGAATGGGGTAAACTCGGGAACAGAACGTAGGTGCCGGTTCGGGTAAGGTCAAGATATCTGGGTGCGGGCCAGTGCATCCGTCACAAGATCGTGTGGCAGCCACATCAGGTCCGCCGTTCGGGTCCAAAGGATCGCCGTGCGGACGGTCTTGTGAGGATAGATCTGCGCCAGCGCCTGCGCATAGGCCCCCATCTGGCGCAGCAGGCCCTCGGGGCAGGACTCGGCACTATCCGGAACGGTGGCATTTGATTTGAAATCAATCACATGCACCTCTGTTTCCGTCACGATCAGCCGGTCAATAACACCGTGCATCCGCTGCCCGTTCAGGTCGGCGGACACGGGCACCTCGGCCAAAATATCCGGGGCGAACACTGGGCTGAGGGGGGCCGCCGTCAGAACGGCCACGGCTTCGTTCAGCAACTCGGTTCGATCCGCGTCGTGCATACCGGGCAGAAGCCGGGCGCAAAGCTGTGCCCATGTGTCCTGTGCGGTACCGGGCAGGTGCTCCAGCAACAGATGCAGCCGAGTGCCGCGCAGCTTTGCGGCCTCTTCATCCTGACCGGCATCACCGGGTAGCGCCTTTGCCCCGCCCAGTTCCGACGGGCTGATGGCTTCCTCGATCTGCGGTGCATCTGGGGCGGCTTGCGCGCAGAACGCGGGCAGATCATACGCCGTTTCCGGCGCGGCGTGGTGTTCAACGCATGGCAGGGCATCCCAATCCCCATGCGCCAATCGCCGCTTGCCCGAACCTTCAAGCTGGGTCGCCCCTGCCCGTTCCATCGCGGTCTCGACCATCTGGTACCAACTGGTCCCATCCTTGCCGACATCCCCCGCGGCCGCCACGATCAACCACTTTTCAGCCCGTGTTAGAGCCACATAGAGCAGGCGTAGCCGTTCGTTTTCCTCGCGGCTTCGGGCCTCATCCCGTGCCTGAGAGATCAGCTTGGGCGACACATCCGCAGGCACCTTCCACAACGGCGTTCCATCCGCGACCATGATCTCGGCATCGCGCGGGGCCTGCCGTTTTCCGGTATCTGGCAGGATCACGATGGGCGCTTCCAACCCTTTTGAGCCATGCACCGTCATCACCCGGATCATGTCGCCCACACCGCTCATCTGCCGTTTGATTTCCAGATCGTCGGTCTGCATCCAGACCAGAAACCCGGTCAGGCTGGGAATATCCGTGCGCTCATAAGCCAAAGCCTGCGATAGCAGCGCGTTGATCCCATCCTCGGCCTCGGCCCCCAACCGCCCCAACAGCTTTCGCCGCCCGTCATGGCGGGTCAGAATGCGTTCGATCAGGTCATAAGGGCGCAGGAAATCGATCTGCCCGCGCAGGTCGTTGAGCATGGCCAGCGTTTCAGGAAATTCCTCGGCCCGGTTGCGCA
The DNA here is from genome assembly GCF_056531425.1 of Ruegeria sp. N4. Lineage (NCBI taxonomy): Bacteria > Pseudomonadati > Pseudomonadota > Alphaproteobacteria > Rhodobacterales > Roseobacteraceae > Ruegeria > Ruegeria sp. N4. The sequence goes on along the minus strand of NZ_JBQFLT010000014.1, from coordinate 67,534 downwards.
GCGCGGCCCACAGGAATTTCTCTTTCCGCCGATGGGCCAGATCGAACAACGCCTGTTCGCTCCATCCGAACATCGGTGATTTCAGGACGGTGGCCAGCGACAAGCTGTCCTCGGGTGTGGCAAGGAAACTCAGCAGCGCGGCCAGGTCCTTGACCGCCAGCTCAGCGCCGACTTTCAGGCGATCAGCCCCGGCAATGGGCAGGCCCTGGGCCTTGCAGGCGCGAATGATCTCGGCAAACAGGTCTGAGCGGCGCTGGACCAGGATCAGGAAATCACCCGGCCGTACTTTGCGGCGGACAAACGTACCGGGCGTTTCGCCATCTTCGGGGACCGTCTCACCCTGCTCGATCATGCGCTTGATCGACCCTGCCACCTGCTCGGCCAGAATGACGGTGTGGTGGCGCGAACCGGGCCGGTCAACGGGGTCGGTCCAGTCGCCATCCTCGTCATCTTCGACCTTTTCGACCACCGGCCACAGATCGACGCGCCCCGGCAGATCCGCCTTGAACGCGCGGTGTTGGCTGTCCTTGTGAAACCCCGCATCGGTGCGGTTTTCGAACAGAATATCGACCAGCGACAGGATCGCGCTGGAGGATCGGAACGAGTATTCCAGCGTAGAATCCCAAAGTTTAGAGCCTGATTCTGTCAGCTTTCGCCCAAACTCAGCCTGCATCCGATCAAAGGCTTGCGGGTCCGCGCCCTGAAACGAGTAGATCGACTGTTTCTTGTCCCCGACCACGAAAATCGTGCGTTCGACTCCGGATCGGGCCCCCTCCCCGCTGGTGAATTCCTGAGCCAGCTTTTCGACCACATCCCATTGATCCGGGCTGGTATCCTGCGCCTCATCCACCAGAATATGGTCGATGCCACCATCGAGTCGGTACAGCACCCATTCGGCCACCGCCGGGTCGTTCAAAACCTGTCGTGCGCGCAGGATCAGGTCGTCGAAATCCAGCCAACCGCGCAGCTGCTTGCGCCGCTCGTATTCCGGCAGGAAAGCGGCGGCAAAGCGATGCAGAACGGCCGTTTTCTGCGAGGCCACCAGTGCGAGGCGCTGTTCGCGCGCGGCCTCGACCCGCAACATCAACGCTTCGAGTTGCGGCATCCGGTCAGCCAACGCGCCTTCGCGCAGGGCCTTGGTCGGGAAGCCGTTGATCTTGGCGGTAAAGGGTTCTTTTGCGCCTTTGCCGGTCAGAAACACAGCCTCAAGCATGGGCAGATGTGTCAACCGCGCCTCGGTGAAGCCAGAGAGTTTCGCCGCCGCCTTGGCGTTGTTGCCGCCGCTTTCGATCAGCGCGGGCAACATGGATTGAATCAGCTCGACCTCGCCACCCAGAAACACCTGGGCCAGCAACTGGTCTTCGTCGAACCCTTCGGACAGCCCAAAACGCTGCAACAGGTCGGTGTGTTGTAACGGCTGTGCGAACAGGTTGCGCCGTTGCGCAACCGCTGCTGTCACCTTGTCAAAATCTGTATCGGTGACGAAGCGTGCAACATCCTCGATAAACCCGGCTTGGGGGCCTTCGGCGAAATCCTCAATGATTTCTTCGCGCAACAAGGCGGCGGCGCGGTCTTCCATCTCGGTGAATTGCGGGCTGACACCGGCCTCCAAAGGAAATCGACGCAGCAGCGAGGCGCAAAACGAGTGGATGGTCTGGATCTTCAGCCCGCCCGGCGTTTCAATCGCGCGGGCAAACAGGGTGCGTGCCTGCGCCAGCCGGTTGGGATCAATTACGCCCTCGACACCCAGATCGGTCAGTTGTTGCAACAGCGATGCGTCGCCCAGCATCGCCCATTCTCCCAACCGCTTGAACAGTCGGTTCTGCATCTCGCTGGCGGCGGCCTTCGTGTAGGTCAGGCATAGGATATGCTGCGGCTGCACCCCGTCCAGCAACAGCCGCGCCACGCGGTCGGTCAACACCCGCGTTTTGCCCGACCCCGCATTGGCCGCCAGCCAGGTCGAAGCATCGGGGCGCGCGGCCTGCACCTGCCGCTCGGTCGCGTCGTTGCGGGGGGTCATGTCAGGTCCTCAGGGCGGGTTTCGGCGGTGCGATCCCATTCGCCGAACCGGGCCAGATGGTCATAGTCGCCAATGTCGGTGTCCTTGTGCAGCATCCGGCGAGATGAAAAGCCCTGATAAGGCTCTAAATAGGCCGAAATCAGCTCTTTCAGCTCGGCCAGAACCTTGTCGGCGGGTTCCTTGTTCAGCGGTGCGGCGACCTCTTTGTAGGTGCCGCCCATGCCGATAAAGATCGCCTCGGCCACGCTGACGGGGTCGATCCCTTCGATAGCGCCCTGCTCGGCCATGGCGGCCTCGATCAGCAGTTGTTTGTCGAACTTGGCCTGCTGGCTTTCGGTCGGCGGCGCGCCGGTTTTGTAATCGATGATCCGCAACGCGCCCCGGCTGTTGCGGTCGATCCGATCAGCGCGCCCGACAATGGTGAAATCCAACGGCGCAAGCACCAGCTTCATCGCGGCCTCAAAGGCCACCGGCCCACCATCGCCCCGGCGTGTGGTTTCGGCGGACAGGAAAGCGTCGGCAATCCGTTCCAGCCGTGCCAGCCACAATTTGCGCGCGGTCGGCCAGGCAACATGGGTTTCCAGCAAATCCTGCGCGCGTTTCAGGAAATTCTCGCGGGTCAGCAAGGCGGTGTCCAACACGCTGTCCTTGACGAAATGTTCGAGGATTTCGTGGATCACGATCCCGCGCAGCACGGCATCGGGGGCCTGCACCAGCGGGTCCAGCGGTTTCAGCCGCAGCACATGCTTGGCGTAGATCGCATAGGGATCGCGGATCAGTCGCTTGATCTCGGTCACCGACAGACGCCGAGGCCGCGCCGCGACCGGAGGGCGCGGGGACGGGCGTTGCGCCGCATCGATCCGGGGGGCCTGTTCCAGCGTTTTCGCCCAGCTTAGGTATGTTTGACCCCGCGCGCGCATGTCTTTCAGAGCCTCTCGGCCTCCCTGATCGGGCAAACCCTGCAGCAGGTTGGTCAGGCGGTTCAGCCACCGCGACGGCACGGTTTCCGCATCGTCCGAGCGGGTGGCGCGGGTCAGGCAGACCTCGGGCGCGCCGATGGCCTGCTGGAAATCATGCGCCGAAAGGCCGATCCGGCGCTCGGGCAGCAACAGCCCCGCCTTGTCGCGCATCTGACGGTTCAGCCAGGGGTCGGGCGCAGGGGCCTCGGGCCAGCTGCCCTCGTTCAGACCGCCCAGTATCAGCAGATCGGCCCCCTGCACGCGGGCCTCAAGCGTTCCCCAGATCATGATTTTGGGATGCGGGGCATCGCGGTCGCGGACCTCTTCCCCGGCTAAAAGCGCACCAAGCAAGTCGGCGAAATCATGGGCGGTCATGGGCCCGCCATGGTGCGCCTCATCCTGCAGGGCGGTCAGAACGGCCAGCGCCTTTTGTCCCGCGTTCTTGTCCCAGAGCGTGCCTTGTTCGCCTGCGCTGCCGGCTGAAATGGCCTCAGCCAACTTCCGCAAGCGATCAACCCAGTCGGTCAGCGGGCGTTCACCGGTGATTTGCTGATCGCAGAAATGCGTTCCGACCCAATTCAGCCAATCCGCAGGTGCGTCGGTGCGAATGGCCGAGGTTGTCAGGCTGGCATGATCGGGAAACGGGGGGCCATTGCGGCGCAGATCCAGTTCCAGATCGCGGGTGTGCAGCAGATGCGCGCCACGCTCGGCTCCATCATGACAAAGCGGGTGTTTCAGCAGGGTCAGCAAAGCCTCACCATCCAGCCGACGGGCAAACAACCCCGCGACATGGCGCAGGAACCGGCCCGGAGGCGACAGTTGCAAGGGTAGGCCTGCGCTGTCATCGGGCAGGATGTTCCAACGGTCCAGCGCCGCGCTGACCTGACGGGTCAGCATCCGATCCGGCGTGATCAGGGCGGCGGTCTGGCCGGTTTCCGCCGCTTGTCGCAGGCGCAGGGCGATGGCCAACGCCTCGGACCGGGGCGAGTCCGCCTCGATCAGTGTCAGGTCCTTGGTCGCACGGTCCAGATCCGCCAGTTGCGGGCCTTCGGACATCCAGGCGTCGGTGATCGGGGCAGGGCGCAAAGCGAGCGAAACCAACCGGTTACGCGCGGGTGACGGTGGTTGCTTGTCCGTCCAGGGCTGAATCTGATCGGGGGTCAGTTCCAGCGCGTGCATCAGCTTGCGGAAGCGGTATTGCGGATGATCCTCTGAGGTCAGCGCCTCATCCAGACGATCCCAAACGGCATCCGGCTGGTCAAAATCATAACCCGGCAGGATCAACGCGCCCTGCGGCAAGCGCGCAACGGCCTGCATCAGCATCAGCGTCGTACCGCGCGATCCGGTCGATCCGGCTAGGACTACGGGATGCTCAGGCGGCGCGTCCTGCCAGCGGGCAATCAGGTTCTCGACCACCCGACGTTGGCGGGCCTGCGCATCCATCGCCTGATCGCCTGCGTCGACAAAATGATCTGCGATGCCGATAAACGCCTGTGCCCGCGCCCAATGGCCAGATATGTCGCTGACATCCAATTGCCGGATTGCGTCGGGTGAGACACCTTCGCCCTGCATCTCATCAATCAGCGCCGCCAGACTGTCAGACAGATCAAACAGCGAGGCGCGCGCAGCCAGATCGGGCTGTTGTTCTAACAGTTTCGAGATCAGCTGCGTCAGTTCCAACCGCCGCCGCAGGGGCGGAATGGCGGGCGGGATCTGCGCCAGATCGACGCTTTCCCCCAGATCGGTCACCAGAGACAGGCGGGGCAGCAGGCAGGGCGGGCCCTGATCGAACAGGTCCCGCACGCGGCGCGCCATGCGGCGGGTATTGACCACCAGTTGCACCCGCGCCAGCGCCTCGGGCGGGCCATCGCAGCGTTGGTGCAGCCCGTCGAACAGCGCCTTGGGAAAGTCGGTGCCGGGCGGAACGGCGAATACGCGGGGCAGGGCGCTGGGTTCAAACATCGGCTAGCAACCCTTCGGCCAGCGCAATCCCCTCGGGTCGTCCGACATCGCACCATCGACCGGGGTATTCGGTTGCAAATAGCCGATTTTGGTCCTGCATCCGGTTCCAAAGCAGGTTGAGAGAGAACGCCTGTTCCGAAAACTCAGCCAAGCGATCCGTTTTGATGATCTGCGCGCCGCCATAAACCAGGCCCGGCCCGCGTGTGATCCGGCCTTCGGCATCCGCGGTGAAATCGCCGGTGCCGTTGTGACCCACCGTGCGGGCAATGGGGATGCACATCAGCAGGGCATCCATCCTTTGCGGATCCCACGCGTTTTGCAGCAAGGTCAATGGGTTCGGCCCGGCCCAGATGGCGTCGGTGTTCAGGGTGAAGACCGGGTTTGACGCCAGCAGGGGCAGGGCGGCACGCAACCCGCCACCGGTTTCCAGAATCTCGGGCTCTTCCCGCGATAGCAGCACCCCCTTGGGCGTCAGATGCGCCGCAAGCTGATCGGCATGGTAGTGCAGGTTTACGACCACGCGTTCGGGATTTAAACCTTCCACATGGTCCAAAGCGTGATCGATCAGAGGTTTCCCTGCCACTTCGATCAAGGGTTTGGGCCGGTCTTTGGTCAACGCGCCCATGCGGGTTCCAAACCCGGCGGCAAACATCATGACCGCTGTCGGAGCATTGGTCATACCGCCCTCAGCCTCGCCAGATTTTCTGCAGTCGGATCGGGCAGTGCCTCCCGCACCACATCCGCAACTGAAAGCAGGGCGGGATGTTCCAGATCGCGCATTAGGTGCGACCAGGTGGCCGGGATCAGGTCGACATAATGCGGTTTTCCATAATCCGTGGCCAGCCGTGCAAACCCGCCTAGAATACGCAGGTTTCGTTGCGCGCCCAGAACGCTGTAAGCGGTGCGGAAATCGTGATCATTCATGCCCGAGGCCGCAACATAGCGGTTGATCATCTGCATCTCGGTCCCCACCGAAACCGACCGGCGGACATCCTGCAGCAAGGACACCAGATCATAGGCGGGGTGCCCCAGCATCGCGAGCTGGAAGTCCAGCAACCCGACCCGCTGCACCCCGTCACGATCCGGCATCCAGATCAGGTTCTCGGCGTGGTAGTCGCGCAGAACCACCACTTTTGTTCCGGACGTTTCGCGGTGCAGAATATCGGAAAACCGGCTTTCGAACCGAGCCAGCGCATCGGTGTCGTGGTGTCCCTGAATACCTTGGGCATATTTGGTGAAAGACAGCGATGACAGCTCGGTCATCAGCGCCGGGTCGTAGGACGGTAAAGACAGCGAGGGCGCATTGTGCAGGTGAAGCAGCACATCGGTCGCGGCCTCATACAATTTGCGTTCCTTGCCGGGGTCTTTGTCCAGAACGCGGGCGAACAGGTCATCGCCCAGATCCTCCAGCAGCAGAATGCCAAACTCGGCGTCTTCGGCGTAGATCTCGGGGGCGTTCAGCCCGACCGAGCGCAGGTATTCTGCCACCCGCACAAACGCATTGACGTCTTCGCCTTTTTCGGGCGGCGCATCCATCAGAACGGCGGTGCGACCGGTCGCGGGATCGGTCAGACGCTCATAGCTGCGGTTCGAGGCATCCCCGGCCAAAGGCGCGCGGCGGGCCCCGGCCCATGGGGTCTGCGCGATCAGCGCCTCGGTCAGTATGGCCCGGTTGGTCATGTGGTCGTCTCCAGTTTTTGCGACCATTTCGGGTCGGACCATTTAAGCGTCAGGTGGCGGGTTTCTTCCGCGTTAGGGTCTGTTTCGAACACAAGACTTAACGCGGATTGCGGCGTCAGAGGGCCCAGTTTATCGGGCCATTCAACCAAGCAGATCGCGGTTTCAAACGCGTCGATCAGACCCAGTTCTTCGACCTCTTCGACCATGCTCAGCCGGTAAAGATCGCAATGCCAGACCTCACCGGCCTGCGTGTCATAGGCCTGAACCAGAGTGAATGTGGGTGAGGGCACATCCTCGGGCACCTGCATCAGCGACTGGATCAGGCTGCGGGCGAAATGCGTCTTGCCGCTGCCAATGGGTCCTTCAAGCAGCACAATATCCCCGGGGCCGAGGGTGTTGCCCAATCGGGTGGCAAAATCGGCGGTGTCGTCCGGGGATGTCAGGGTAAGGGAAACAGGCGGCGTCGTCATGGCGCCACAATGGCCTCGCGCCCGCGCGGCTGCAACCCGGTTCAGGCGCTGATTTGCTGGATTGGAGTTCGGTCCAGCACGGCGGCGTCACAGGCAAAGCGCACAATGGTCGCGCCGTTCTGCATTGGGGTTACCGTGCAATCCAGCTTGGTGCCGTCGCGCATCCCAATCTCAGCCGACCATTCGGCCCGGTTGTCGCGCATTTCAACGAAATCCCGGATCTCGCCCAGAATGGGCGTGGCAACACAACGCTCCTGCCATTTGCGGGTCACATCCATGACCGAGTCGCTGTGGAATCCTGCATCCTCGGCATCGCCCCAAAGCTTTTGATAGGCGTAGTTGGTCAGCGCCAGCGTGCCATCATCCGCAAAGACGGCAATGGCATCTGCCAGCTTGTCCAGAATCGATTGCATCAGGTCCATTTCCGCACGGAACCGGCGGGTCAGGGTGATTTCGGCTGTAATATCTTCGAACAGAAAGGCGACGGCCCCATCGGGGTGTGGACGGCCGCTGACGGAATAGACCGAGCCGGACGGCAGCGACCAGGTTTCCTGATAATTCCCATCCTCTGCCGCCTCGAGCAGATCGTTCATCTGCTTGCGCCAAGACCGGTAATTTTTGGGTTCCGGCATCATATGCTGATCCCGCAGCCGGTCAAAGAAACTGGACAGGCTGGGACGGCAGCTTAGGAAATCCGGGGGCAGGGTGGTCAGGTCGATCAGGGCCGGGTTGAACAGGGCCAGCTGACGGTTGCGGTCAAAGATGGCCAGACCGATGGACAGCTGAGCAAAGGTCTTGGTCATCGTCTGCACGAATTTGCGCTGGGCGGTTTCCGCCTCGACAATCGCGTTGACGTCCATGGCATAGCACAGGCAGCCCTCGTCATGTTCGATCTGGGTCAGGTCGAACCATAACTGACTGTCGCTGCCGACAACATCAATCGGGATGCGGGTTTTCCCGGCGGGTCTTGGGTCACCCTTTTGGGTCGGAAACAGCGGCGCAGTCAGATCTACATCCTGACCGCGCGCCTTGCGGGCCAGCGCGATATAAGCGGCGTTGCACCACGTAACCCGGTTTTTGTGGCCCCAAAGCCAGACCGGATAGGGGGCCTGATCCATCGCCAGACGGATCGGATCGTTCGGATCGCGCAGTTGGCTTTCGGATGATTTCGCAGGTTCGTGCAACTGCACCCGTACGATTCCGTCGATCCATTCGCACAGAACCTCTCGCTCAACCGTGCAATCGATGGCAGAGACCACCAGATTGCCCTGATCGCGCACGATATCCGGCGTTTCCGGAAAGTTGGGGAAGTCCCGCTGCAACAAGCGGCGCAGCCCGTCCCAATCCCCCACCTGCTCGAACCCTGCCAGCGCGATATCGGAATGGCTGATCAGCCGGTCCCCGTCGAACAGAAACACCGCGTCAAACAGCGAGGCGTTCGAAAACATCCCATAGCTGTCATCCCGGCGCGCGCGGCGCGGAAGCAGCCATTGAATGGCCAGACAGCACGATACAAGGCTGATTGTGGCCAGGATGATCCAGTCAGCCATAGAAAACCCCATGCCAGAACAAATGCTGGGATCAGACTATGGCTCTGATTGGTTAACGGTCTGTTAATTCAGACCTGGATGTGCTGGTTGCTGCCCGAAGGCACCGGCGTGTCGCCCTTTTGCGCGTCAATCAGCTTGCGCGGCCAGGACACCCGCACAATCGCGCCCTTGTGGGCGGGATTGTCGGACAGGTGCTGATAGGGGTCCGATCCGTTGGCAAATTCCAGTTCGGCCCCGCTGCGTTCCAGCAGGGTCTTGGCGATGAACAGGCCCAGCCCCATCCCTTCGTATTCCGGGCGGGCGCGCTGATCGGTCTCGGCCCGGCGACGGCGCATGAACGGATCCCCGATCCGCCCAATCAAGTGTGAGGGGTAGCCGCGACCGTCATCCATGATGCTGACAGTGATCTGATCCGTGGTCCAATGCGCCTCGACCCAGACATTGGCGCGCGAGAAATCCACCGCGTTCTGGATCAGGTTGCGCAGGCCATGAATGATCTCGGGTTTGCGCAGGATCGAGGGCTGTTGCACGTCCCCATCCTGTGCCGGGCCTTCGGTGAAGTGAACCATCTTGCCGCGCTCGATATGCGGTTCCGCGGCCTCATGCACCACGGTCGAGATCGGGGCCTGCCGCAGATGCAGGTCATCCTTCCCGGCCCGGCCCATATCGCGCAGGATATCGCGGCAGCGGTCGGCCTGTTCGCGGATCAACGCGGCGTCTTCTTTCAGATCGGGTCGGTCATCCAGCTCTTCGATCAACTCGGAACTGGTCAGTTTGATCGTGGCCAGTGGCGTGCCCAATTCGTGTGCGGCAGCGGCAACCACACCGCCCAGATCGGTCAGTTTCTGCTCACGCGCCAGCGCCATATGGGTGGCCGACAGCGCCTCGGACATGGATTGCACCTCGGAACTGACGCGGTGCGAATAAGCGCCGATGAACACGATGGCGATCAGGATCGCGGCCCAGTTGCCGAACAGAAGAATATCCGGAATGCGCAGAATCAGCCCGATATCGGTGCGCAGGGGCAGGTGAAATTCGGCCAGCAAGGTGGCGAGTATGATGGCAACGCCACCAACGATCAAAGTGGACCGCGTGCTCATGACATTGGCCGAGATCGTGACGGGCCCCAGCAACAGAAGGGCAAACGGATTGTTCAGACCGCCGGTCAGGTACAGCAGAAACGCCAGTTGCATCAGGTCGAACAGCACCATCAGGAAGTTTTCGAACTCGGTCAAGCGCTTGTTCTGCGGGAACAGGAAAATCGCGGTCAGGTTGCCCATGACCGAAACACCGATGGCCAGATAGCACAGCCCGACCTCAAGCTGCACATGATAGGTTTGCTGGGCCACGGTGATCGCGGTGATCTGTCCCACGATGGCCACCCAACGCAGCAGGATCAGCGTGCGCAGCCGGATCCAGCTGCTGCGCTCCTGGCCGCGCCAAAACGTCTGGTTGGAATCTGCCATCGGTCGATTATGTCCTGTTGCATCGGCTGTTCATCTTGATAGGTGTCCCGGCCAAAACGTTCAACAACCCCTTGCGCACGGATAATCGCCATGACCCGCCTGTATGCTGTTCTCGCAACCGTTGTTCTGGCTATTGGCCTTGGGGCCATGTGGCTTTTGACGCAAGGGTCGGGCTCGGACGACAAGTTCGCGCAATGCCGGTCGAGTCAGATCGCCGGGGGTACAGCGGCCATTGGCGGGCCGTTCGAGCTGATCAACGGCAAGGGCGAGACGGTGACTGACGCAGATGTGATCACCGAACCGACGCTGGTTTACTTCGGTTATACCTTCTGCCCCGATGTCTGCCCGTTCGATATGTCCCGCAACGCCGAGGCGGTCGATATTCTGGCCGGGCGCGGGTATTCCACGACGCCTCTGTTCATCTCGATCGATCCGGATCGGGACACGCCCGAAGTGGTCGGCGACTATGCCTTCAACCTGGGTGGCAAAACCATCGCGCTGACGGGATCGCCCGAACAGGTCAAGGCCGCCAGTCAGGCCTACAAGACCTATTACAAGGCCCATGACAAAAGCGATGAATACTATCTGGTCGATCATTCGACATTCACCTATCTGGTGACGCCCGAGGATGGGTTTCTGGAGTTCTTCAAGCGCGACGACACCGCTCAGCAGATGGCCGACAAGGTTGGCTGTTTCCTCGATCAAGGCGCGTCCTGACAAGGTTGTTTGACCTTTGTTCCCGCGCTGCTATTACTCTTGTTCAAGCCAACGGCATGACATAGCGGAAAGACCCAAGAATGGCAGACAGTTCTCAGCTTGATATCGGCCCTGACAAATCCCTGCTTCTGGTGGATGACGACGAGCCGTTTCTGAGACGTCTGGCCAAGGCCATGGAAAAGCGTGGGTTCGAGGTTGAAACCGCCGGTTCCGTCGCCGCAGGTCGCGCGATCTCTACCGCCCGGCCGCCCGCCTATGCAGTTGTCGATCTGCGGCTCGAGGATGGCAATGGTCTGGATGTGGTCGAGGTTCTGCGTGAAAAACGCCCCGACAGCCGGGTTGTTGTACTGACCGGCTACGGCGCGATTGCAACCGCCGTGGCGGCTGTGAAGATCGGCGCGACGGATTACCTGTCAAAGCCCGCCGACGCCACCGACATCACCAACGCGCTGCTGGCCAAGGGCGACGAACTGCCCCCGCCGCCGGAAAACCCCATGAGCGCCGACCGCGTGCGGTGGGAGCATATCCAGCGGGTCTATGAGCTGTGCGACCGGAATGTTTCCGAGACGGCGCGTCGGCTGAACATGCACCGCCGGACGTTGCAGCGGATTTTGGCGAAGCGTAGCCCGCGGTAAAAAGCAGAGCTTCGACTGGTCTGTTCAAAGCGTAGTCTTTTAGACTACTCGCCAGACTTCGGATAGATGAACCCGTTCACCGGGTACAGACTGCCATACTGACCCGGAAGGCTTTCGACCCGAACCAGCGTCCAGTCGTTGTTTTTGGACACATCCTTCACGCCCATCTTCAACGACACCTTGTTGCGGTGCCAGTTGGCGTGGTTCACGATGACTTCCCGCTCGGTCACAACATCGGACACAACTGCCACATGGCCCAGCGGCATCCCGCGGGTTGCCCGAAACGACATGACCGAACCGACGACCGGTTCATTACCCCGCGCAAAACCACTGCGCGCCTTGCCCCACCAATCCTTGGCGTTGCCGCGAATTTCGATACCGCTGAGGTCGCGCGCATAGGGCACGCACCACACCCTCTGCCCCCGAGACTGCTTTTGCGAGACCTCGCGCAGCGCCATTGACTGACGTTCCGGATCAAGTTTCAAATCGGTTGGGCCGTGGGCGCAGGCAGAGACCAGACTCAAAAGCCCCACCGCAATTGCGGTACGGATTGTGCCGGACAAGCGCGGCCAAGTCGTGTCTGTTTTGCGTGTGCCGGTGCTCAAGAATCTTCACTGTCCATTCGAAGACACGTGAGTTTTAGGGGGATCCGATGGGTTGTGAAAAGAGGTCTGTCAGCGCGTGGCAATATTTCGCTGGTTCTCTGTTACATCATTGAGACGATTGGTGAGCTGAAAGGGGGCCAAAAACCGTAAGTGTTGACTACTGGGATTGGGCAGTTTGTCCAAGACGGCGCGGCGTCTGAACACGCACCGTTGGAACGTTACAGCGGATTTTGGTGAGACGTTACCATAGGAAGTTGGTTGGTTCCGCAGATAGTGCTCTGCTTTTGTATACTAGTTTAGCGCTTGCTCTACTTTCTCGATCATTTTTCGCTTTTCGATTGGGTTTGAGAAGGAAACAATCCCGCGAGCTTTCAAAACCTCTAACATGAAGGGCGCGTAGATAGTTGGTTCGATGTTCGGATAACTTAAGTGTGCAGTAATGACAGACATCCCCACAAACAGAGCTAGGGTTGGTCTTTTTTCCTCATACAGCTTCGAAGAATCACTGCTGTAATATTCTTCGAATTGCTGGAATTGTTTCTCTGAAAGAATGTCCTTCACCTTACTTTCATCGTATCCCGGTTCCGTAGGAACAAAAACAATCCTCTCGCTCGGCGGAATATTCTCTTCGATTTGTTTGCGTGAGAACCGGGTCAGTGCTTTGGCAGTATCCGACTTTTCAAAATCTACTATTTCAGAGAGCTGCGCGGCGGTGAAAGTCTCCATAATCGCGCGAGTGCTTCTTGTGTGAAAACCATGGATACCGATTTCCGAGATCGAATCCGGGATAAGCGCCTCGAAGCGGTCAAAATCGACGACCTTCACATTGTGCGCGCTCAACTCTCTGGCAAGAGCCTGCACGTAGAGCTTAGCTGCATGTTCGCTAACTCTCTGGTAGATCGCATCATCAGCGTAAAGGGATACAATATAAAGCGCATCTTCTTTGGGCGATGCAAGTGCCATAGAAGTCGTACAGCAGCAGGCCAGCATCACCTTTATTATCGACGTTGGTATTTTCATTTCCGTATTTATTGTTCATTCAAAAGTTGTTGGTGCCTAATCATATAAGCTTGCCTTACCTCAACCGACGGGCGCAAGGTGATTTTCAAACCCTCCATCACCGCCCGATCCGGACGACCGAAGAACTTCGTCGCCTCAGCCTCGGAAAAGCCAGCAATCTGCGTCGCCTCCATCCAGGCGCTGATCTTGTCGGCTTTCTTGATCTGCCGTTTCACCGTCTTCGGCACCTCGGCAGGCAGGCCGAACCGGATGTGGATGGCTGCTGCCAGACGGTCATCCAGCGCGCCATAGTCCGGGCCGACGGCGGATTTGACGGGTGAGATCATGTCGCCGATCACATATTCCGGCGCGTCGTGTAACAGGGCTGCAAGTCGCCATTTCGCGGGCGCTTTGGGGGCGATACGGCCAAAAATCTCTTCGACCAGCAAGGAATGTTCGGCCACGGAATAGGCGAAATCTCCGTTTGTCTGGCCGTTCCAACGCGCCACAAAGGCCAGACCATGCGCGATATCTTCGATCTCGATATCCACCGGGGTCGGGTCCAGCAGGTCCAGCCTGCGGCCTGACAGCATCCTCTGCCATGCTCGGGGTTGTGTTGCCATTCTGCCATGCCTTGTGAAGTGGGACACATTAAAATCGTATTTTTCTGCTATGATGTACCTGTCAGGATCACTTGCTGCCAACGTTTTCTTGAGCGTTCGTGCTTTGAAACATCGCCACTCGATCCCGACATAAAAACCGAGGGGGGCACACGCTTCTCCCGGTGTGCACCTCTCACAAATGCAACGCGAAGTGAAAGGAGCAAGTTATGTTCAAGCGTTTATTTGCAATTGCCCTGACTTTTGGCATGGCCGCCACGGCCCCGCCCGCCTTTGCCCGCACCTGTGCAGAGCGCGAGCATGTGATTGCCAAGCTGAAGGACAGTTACTCGGAAGAGCTGGCTTTTGGCGGTTTGCAGAAAACACGCGGCGCGCAGTCGGTCATGGAGGTTTGGACCTCAAAAGAAACGGGCAGTTATACCGTTTTGGTGACCCAGGCGAACGGCATTTCCTGTATTGTCGCCGTTGGCACCGATTTTTTCGAAGCGATCCCGAAAGTCAAAGTTGACGGCACGCCAAGCTGATTAAAGTGGCGTAACACTCCGTTTTCGGACATCCACATTGCCACCTGCCCCAAGGGATGTTAGGGGCAGCCAAGTGTGATTGACCGGAAAAATGGAGCGCCAGATGGCCGGGGACTATATCGTTAAAGACATTTCGCTGGCCGGGTTTGGCCGCAAGGAACTGGATATCGCCGAAACCGAAATGCCGGGGCTGATGTCCTTGCGTGCGGAATATGGCGACAGCAAGCCTTTGTCGGGCGCGCGCATCGTCGGTTCGCTGCACATGACCATCCAGACCGCTGTTCTGATCGAAACGCTGACAGCACTTGGCGCGGATGTGCGCTGGGCCTCGTGCAACATCTTCTCGACCCAGGATCACGCGGCGGCAGCGATTGCCGAGGCGGGCATTCCGGTCTTTGCCATCAAAGGCCAGACGCTGGAAGAGCATTGGGATTATCTGGACAAATCCTTCCTGTTCGAAGACGGCCCCAACATGATCCTTGACGATGGCGGCGACGCGACGCTGTACATTCTGCTGGGCGCCCGTGCCGAAGCGGGTGAGGACATCATCCCCGTTCCCGGTTCGGAAGAGGAAGAGGTGATCAAAAAGCAGATCGCCAAGCGCATGGCGGCTAGCCCGGGCTGGTTCACCAAGATGCGTGATCAGATTCAGGGCGTGTCCGAGGAAACCACCACCGGTGTGAACCGTCTGTATCAGCTGGTGAAAGACGGCCACCTGCCGTTCCCGGCGATCAACGTGAATGACAGCGTCACCAAGTCGAAGTTTGACAACAAATATGGCTGCAAGGAATCGCTGGTCGACGGGATCCGCCGCGCCACCGACACCATGATGGCTGGTAAGGTCGCTGTTGTGTGCGGCTATGGCGATGTGGGCAAAGGTTCGGCTGCCTCGCTGCGCGGTGCAGGTGCCCGTGTGAAAGTGACTGAAGTCGACCCGATCTGCGCGCTGCAAGCCGCGATGGACGGGTTCGAGGTCACTCTGCTGGAAGACGAAGTCGAAAGCGCGGATATCTTCATCACCACCACCGGCAACAAGGACGTGATCCGCATCGAGCATATGCGCGCGATGAAGGACATGGCCATCGTCGGCAATATCGGCCACTTCGACAACGAAATCCAGGTGGCCAGCCTGAAGAACCACAAATGGACCAACATCAAGGAACAGGTGGACATGATCGAGATGCCCTCGGGCAATCGCATCATCCTGCTGTCCGAAGGCCGTCTGCTGAACCTCGGCAACGCCACCGGTCACCCGTCTTTCGTGATGTCAGCCTCGTTCACCAACCAGGTGCTGGCGCAGATCGAGCTGTTCACCAAAGGCGACCAGTACGAAAACAAGGTCTACATCCTGCCCAAGCATCTGGATGAGAAAGTCGCGCGCCTGCATCTGGACCGCATCGGTGTGAAACTGACCAAGATGGACAATGAACAGGCGGCCTATATCGGTGTTGCGCCGGAAGGCCCCTATAAGCCCGAGCATTACCGCTACTGATCGCGGATCGGGTATGAGCAAACGCAAAGGACGCCGCCGGATTTCGTATCTGGCGGCGTCTTTCTTTTCGATCATCGTATTTCTATTTCTTGTTGGTTCGGGCGGGTATCTGTTGCTGTCCCATCCGCAATCGCCTGTTCCATCGCATTGGAATCCGATGCGGGATCTGACCGTGAAAGCCCGGGTCACACCAGTTACCAGATACCAATTGAGCCGGGCGCTGGCGGATGAGGCGCAGTGCCGGGCGGCCCTGTCCAACGCGGGCGCGGCGTTTGAACCGATGGAGGATCTGGTCGTTGATCAGAACTGCGGCATTGCCGGTCGGGGCGCGCTGTCGCAACTGACCTCAGCCAAGGTCGCGGCTGTTGAGACACGCTGCACCACCGCGCTGCGTCTGGCGATGTGGGAACACCACGTGGTCCAGCCAGCCGCGCAGGAGATTCTGGGCACCACGGTCCGATCCCTGCGCCATCTGGGCAGCTATAACTGCCGCCGCATGCGCACCGCCCAAGGTGAAAACAGCGGGTGGAGCAGCCATGCCACGGCGGATTCGATCGACATCATAGGCGTTACCCTGGCCGACGGACGGGCGCTGAACCTGTTGGACGACTGGACCGAACCCGGCCCCGAGGCCGATTTTCTGCGTCAGATCTGGGGCGGCGCATGTGATTGGTTTCGCGTGGTGCTGGGCCCTGATTTCAACCGCTTGCATGCCGATCATTTTCACCTTCAGGGGCCCGGCTGGGGCTACTGCCGCTAACCGTCCCGCCGTCTCAGCGTAGGGGCGGAATGAAATCTCCGCGGCCCTGCGGTGTGAAATCCAGAACGTTCCACAATGGCCACGCCGCATCCACATGCCGGGGGTGCCAGTCGCTGGGTTCAAAGAACAGCTCGGAACTCCAGAAATGGTGAATTCCTTCCGAAAGGCGCTGAAAGACATTCAGGATGGGAAGCTGGTCACCCCCTTCGGTCTCGGCCAGATAGTCGCTCTGGTACCGCGTCCCCAGCGCGGAAAATAGCGGGAGTGCATTCCAACCCATCTTGTCTTTGAGGGACAACAGTTTTTCGGGCGTGTTCTGCGCCACCACTGCAACCGATGCCTTTTGCGCCAGATGATGGATCTGAGAGTTCAGCCCATCCAGAAAGGCCGAGCACATCGGGCAGGGGCGTTCCGCATCCGGTCCGTACATCAGCGAATAGATGATCAGCGTATCCTTGTCGCCAAACAGCGACGACATCGGTGCGGCCTCACCGGCAAGATTTCGGAACGCATAATCGTTTGGGATCTCGCCCCCGACAGGCAGAGCACGGCGCAAGGCTGCGACCTTTTCAACCTTTGCTCTCAGGTCCCGCTCGGCGGAAAGAAGCGCGTTACGAGCGGATCGATATGCGGTGGTTTCATTGGGTAGGGAAACGGGCATCAGGACCTCCGGGATTCGTAATTAACAAAAAGGTTAAATAAAAAATCCACGAAAATCAATTTGCGAGGTTCCGCAAAGTTCGGCCTAGGGGGAAACCTTGTGATTTTTCCCTTTTGGGAAATCCCATTGCAAGGCTAGTCTCTCGGGCATCGGTGAAAAGTGCCGTGACAACGGATTAAGGAGAATGGGACATGGGCAAACGCGACGATTTGATCGCCAAATACGCTGAAGATCTGAAAGGCAAATGTGGGATGGACCCCGATATGGACCTGCTGACAAAGGTCACCATCGGTTGCGGTCCGGCGATCTATGACGCGGATGCGTCGACAGTGGCGGCCAGCCAGGAAGGTGAACTTGAGACCGTCAAGAACAACTTCCTGATCAAGAAACTGGGCCTGTCCGACGGTCCCGAGCTGATGGAAGCGATCAACAAGGCCATGGAGACCTATGGCATGTCCGAGCGCAACAAATACCGCGCGGTCGTCTATTACATGCTGACCAAGCATTTCGGGAAAGAATCCGTTTACGGTTGATCCCCACGCAATACGATTACAAACGCCCGCCTGTCCCCAAGGCGGGCGTTTTGCATTTGAATTGGATTCTAAGGACTTGCCGTTTGAAACGCGGTCGCGGATCGGGCTATGGTCAATCCAGTGACCAGGACGGTCAGAACCGGATTTTCGATACACGTGTGGTGAGTAGGGAGCACGTGGGGTAGGGAAGGTTCTGCGCCGTGCAGGGCCTTCCCTTTTTTACGTTCAATCCGCTTGGGTTTCGCCCAGAGCACAGATTGTAACCCATTCCGCATCGCTGACAGGCTGCACGGACAGGCGTGAGTTTTTGACCAGCACCATCTCGGCCAACCGCTCATCCGCTTTGATCTGATCCAGCGTCACGGGCTTGGCGAACGGGCGCACCGCCTTGATGTCCACACATTCCCAGCGTTCGTCATCGGTGGTGCTGTCGGGATGGGCTGCGGCGCAGACCTCGACGATACCGACAATCGCCTTGTCCTTTTGCGAATGATAGAAAAAGCCGCGATCCCCCACGGCCATCTGCCGCATGAAATTGCGTGCCTGATAGTTGCGTACGCCATCCCATTCTTCGCCCACATTGCCCTTGGCGACCTGCTGATCCCAGCTCCAGGTCGAGGGTTCGGATTTGAACAGCCAATACGCCATCAGCCGATCACCCTTTTCCAGGGGATCAACTCGACCGACTCGAACAGCCCCGCCAAAGCATAGGGATCGTTTTCAGCCCAGGTTTTGGCCTCGGCCATGTCCTCGACATCCAGAATGACCAGAGATCCGATCATGTCCTCTTGCTCCAACAGTGGCCCGGCTTGCGAGACGACGCCGGTTTCCTCGATATAGGCCAGGTGGGCCGCGCGGTTGTCCAGACGGGTTTGCAGCGCGCCAGCTTTGTCTTTGGCGATCAGGGCGATGAGCATTCTATTCCTCCTTAAGCGGCCGACCCAGCAGGGACTGAATCGCCTGTGCCACACTGTAGGCACCGTCGCTGAGTTCCGCCACCGTTGTGCTGATTGGCATGTCCAGCCCCTCGGCCCTTGCGATCTTGGCCATGGCATTGGCCGTGGCGACACCTTCGACGGTTGTGGTCTTGTCGAACGGCTGATTCAGACCCAAACACAGGCCAAAACGGTAGTTTCGCGACAGTTCGGATGAACAGGTCAGCACCAGATCGCCCAACCCGGACAGCCCCATCAACGTATCCGGTTGCGCCCCGCGCTGGGCGGCAAAGCGTTGCATCTCGGCAAAGCCGCGGGTGATCAGGGCAGCCCGTGCGCTGTCGCCCAGCCCTGCCCCGATGGCAGCCCCGCAGCCGATGGCCATGACGTTTTTCAACGCGCCGCCCAACTCGGCCCCGGTGGTGTCAGTGGTGCGGTAAAGGCGCAGATTCGCAGTGGTCAGCCGGGCCTGCAGGTCTTCGCCCGCAGCGGCGTCGGCACAGGCCAATGTCAGCGCGGTGGGCAGGCCGCGCGCGATGTCATCGGCAAAGCTGGGCCCGGTCAGCAGAGCTGGTTGGGCATCCGGGACGGTTTCGCGGATCACCACCACCGGGCCAAGCCCAGTGGACAGTTCAATCCCTTTGCAGCAGGCGACCAGGGTTTTGCCCGCCAATGCCGTTCGGTGCTGGTTCAAGGCCGCACGCAACTGCTGCATAGGCACCGAGACCAACAGCAAATCCGATTGGCAGGCCTGATCGATCTGCGCCGTCACCGTGATCTGGGGCGGCAAAGGCACACCGGGCAGGCGTTGTGCGTTCTCGGACGTGTCCTGCATGGCGCGGGCTTGCACTGCGTCGCGCGACCACAAGGTGACAGGCCCGTTGCCTGCCAGAGAAATCGCAAGGGCGGTTCCGAATGCGCCAGAGCCCAGTACCGAAACGCTCATGCCTTGGCCCCTTTCTTGCCGCTGCCCAGCATCGCCGGGCTGGTTTGATCCAATGGCCAGCGTGGACGTGCGGTCAGGTCCAGACCATCCCGCGCGCCGGTGCGAAAGCGTTCAAGCCCGGCATAGGCGATCATCGCCGCGTTGTCGGTACACAAGGCCAGCGGTGGGGCGGTGAACGAAACGCCTTGTTCGGCAGAAACAGTCTCTAACGCGGCCCGAATGGCGGAATTTGCGGCCACGCCCCCGGCCACTGCGATCACAGGATCGGCAGGGGTTTGTTCCAAATACAGACCGATCGCGCGACGGGTTTTCTCGGCCAGCGTATCCACAACCGCCTGTTGGAACCCGGCGCACAGATCAGCGCGGTCCTGTCGGGTCAGCCCGCCTTTTTCCGCCACGATCTGATCGCGCATCCGCATCAGGGCTGTTTTCAACCCCGAGAAAGACAGGTCACATCCGGGCCGATCCAACAAGGGGCGCGGAAACCGGAACCGCTTGGGATCGCCCGAGCGCGCCTCGGCCTCGACCGAAGGGCCACCGGGCTGCGGCAGGCCCAGCAAACGGGCCGTCTTATCGAATGCCTCACCCGGAGCATCGTCGATGGTGCCGCCAAGGCGGGTGAAAGCCTCAGGGCCATGGGCAATCAGGTATTGGCAGTGACCGCCCGAGACCAACAGCATCAGATAGGGGAATGATACGCCATCAGTCAGGCGCGGTGTCAGCGCATGCCCGGCCAGGTGGTTGACGCCGATCAGCGGCAGTCCGGTCGCGGCGCTGATCCCCTTTGCGCACATCACGCCAGACAGGACACCGCCAATCAGGCCCGGCCCGGCGGTTACGGCAATGGCGTCCATGTCGCCCAGACCCAATCCCGCAGCCGTAAGCGCCTGCACCACACAGGTGTCCAGCTTCTCGGCATGGGCCCGCGCCGCGATCTCGGGCACGACGCCGCCATAGGCGCTGTGCAGCTCGGTCTGGCCATGCACGACCGAGGACAGAATCTCGGCCTGCGTGCCCACTGTCTGGCGCACCACGGCGGCGGCTGTGTCATCGCAGCTGCTTTCCAACCCAAGGACGGTAAGTGTTTGCACCATTGGCACGATCCGTTGCATCATGATTGGCAAGCGGGGTATCACCCTGCGCGGATGCAAACAATCCCAAGGCCAAAGGCGCCGATCGTTGTATTTGTTGATGACACGCCCGCGCGCTGCCTCGGAGAGGTTTGTGGCGCAGCTGCCGACCCGCACCAGATCACGGGTGACCGTCATCCATTCCCCCATTCTGGAAATCAAACCGCTGCCGGTGCAGGTTTCAACATCCGACGTGCAGGGGCTTATCTTCTCGTCAGCCAATGCAGTGAACGCAGCGGCATCAATGGGGGTAAGCCGCGATTTGCCCGCCTATTGTGTGGGTCCGACCACGACCGGCACCGCCAAAGGCGCAGGCTGGGCGGCGCAGATGGTTGGCGGCACGGCCGAGGAACTGGTGGCGGCCCTGCTACAGATCCGGCCGCACAGCCCGCTGTTGCATTTGCGCGGCGAACACAGCCGTGGAAACGTGGCCGAGCGTTTGACAGAACTGGGTGTAACAACGCGGGAACAGGCGGTTTACCAGCAACATCTGCGACCGCTGAGCGCCGAGGCTTTGGCGGTTTGCAACGCAGATCAACCGATCATCGCGCCGATATTCTCACCCCGGACCGCGCGACAATTTGCCGACATCTGGGCCGGAA
Organism: Ruegeria sp. N4; assembly: GCF_056531425.1. Lineage (NCBI taxonomy): Bacteria > Pseudomonadati > Pseudomonadota > Alphaproteobacteria > Rhodobacterales > Roseobacteraceae > Ruegeria > Ruegeria sp. N4. The sequence goes on along the minus strand of NZ_JBQFLT010000014.1, from coordinate 46,268 downwards.
CCGCGCCCCTTTGGCTGGCCGCGATCAGCCAGGCAACGGCGGAACCCCTTAAATCCTTGGGCTACACGCGTCTGAAGATCGCCAAAGAGCCGACGCCCGTAAAAATGCGCAAAGCCGTTAAAAAGCTTGTGAAACATGCGATGCGGGTTGAGGGCGAGCCGGGTGCAGATTAACTTGGACCAGTCTGTAGTTCTGGTGATTTTAGAATCGATAAGGGGAATGTGACGGTGGCGGGCAAAAAGAAATCCGATCAGGAACCGGTGGAAACCCCGAAATCGGACGACGTAGCCGAAGGCGCAACTGTCGATCCAACTGTCGAATCTGATGACGCGGCTGTTGACCAGAACGACGCCAGCGAAGACCTGACTTCCGAAGCCGAAGCCGAAGCCGAAGCCGAAGCCGAAGCCGAAGCCGAAGCCGAAGCCGAAGCCGAAGCCGAAGCCGAAGCCGAAGCCGAAGCCGAGATTTCGGCGGATACGGCTGAACCGGCGCAGGCACAAGAAAAGCCTGCCGAACCGGCCCCCGAAAAACGCGGCGGCTTTGTTCCGGCCCTGCTGGGCGGCGTGATTGCTGCCGGACTTGGTTTTGTGGCCGGGCAGGGCGGGCTGTTCTCGTCGGGCGGGTCGGACACTGCGCAATCAATTGCCGCGCTGGAATCGAAACTGGCTGATCAATCGGATCAGATTGCAGCCCTGACAAAATCGCTGTCGGATGCGCCGGATGTCTCGGGCCTGTCAGATCAGGTGCAGGCCCTGTCGCAAAAGCTGGACCCGGTTGATGCCGACCTGACCGCGATGAAGTCCAGTGTCGAGGCGCTGAGCGGTCAGATCTCGCCTTTGGCCGATCGATTGACCGAGCTTGAGAAGAACCCGATTGCCGAAAACACCTCGCCCGAGGCGAATGCCGCTTTTGAGGCTGAGTTGAAGAAGCTACAGGACTCGCTGGCCGCACAGCGGGCCGAGGTTGAGAAGATGGTGGCCGATGCCCAGGCGCTTGAGGCTAAAGCCTCGGCCGAAGCTCTTGCGGCGACCAATGCCGCGATCCTGTCGCGCCTGCATGGCCAGTTGGATACGGGTGCGCCATATTCTGATCTGGTGACCGAACTGCAAGCAGGCGGTGTGACCGTGCCGGATGCTTTGTCCGGCCCCGCCGACAAGGGGGTCGAGACGCTGCCAGCGCTCCGCGCCTCATTCGCGCCCGCGGCGCGCACGGCACTGGCCGATGCGCGGGATGCGGACAAAGGCACTGGCCTTGTCGCCTTTTTGCAGCGTCAGACAGGGGCGCGGTCGGTGACCCCTCAGGACGGGGATGACCCCGATGCCGTTCTGTCGCGTGCGCAGGCCGCTCTGGCCTCTGGCGATCTGAGCGGCGCATTGTCGGAACTGAAATCTTTGCCCGAAACGGCGCAGACCGCGATGGCCGAGTGGGAGCAGGCGGCTCAGACCCGTGTCTCTGCCGTAGATGCCGCGAATACGCTCGCGTCCAGCCTGAACTCGAACTGAGGGACCTGCCATGCTGTGGTCATTGTTTAAAATCCTTGTTTTCGTTGCGATTATTGGCCTGCTGGCCTTGGGGGCGCAGGCTTTGATGCAGACCAGCGGCGGGGTGCAGATCACCGTTGCGGGTACGGAATACACTTTGGGGCCGCTGCAATCGGTGATCGCGCTGGGCGTGCTGGTCTTTGCGGTTTGGCTGTTCTTCAAACTGCTCAGCCTGTTGATCGCGACGCTGAAATTCCTCAATGGCGACGAAACCGCCCTGTCGCGTTATTTCGACCGCAGCCGGGAAAAGCGTGGTTATGAGGCTTTGGCGGATGGTCTGATGGCGCTGGCCTCGGGCGAAGGGCGCACGGCGATGACCAAGGCAAACAAGGCCGAGAAACTGCTGAACAAGCCCGAGCTGACCAACCTTCTGGTGGCGCAGGCAGCCGAGATGACCGGCGACACCAAGAAGGCATCCGAGACCTACAAGAAGCTGGTGACCAACAACGCCACGCGTTTTGTCGGTGTGCGCGGGATCATGAAGCAGAAACTGGCCGAGGGCGACGACGAAACCGCGCGCAAGCTCGCGGAAAAGGCGCTGGCGATCAAACCGCGTCACGAGGAAACACAGGACGTTCTGCTGGGCCTTCAGACCAAGGCGCAGGATTGGGCCGGCGCACGGTCGACGTTGACCTCGAAGCTGAAGGCCGGGTATCTGCCGCGCGATGTGTTCAAACGGCGCGATGCGGTTCTGGCCCTGTCCGAGGCCAAGGATATTCTGGACGAGGACGCGACAGTTGATCAGCAAGAGCGCGCGATTGAGGCCAACCGCCTGTCGCCTGATCTGGTCCCCGCGGCGGCAATGGCCGCACGCGCCTATATCGAAAAGGGCAAACCCAAAGCCGCGACCAAGATCCTGAAAAAAGCGTGGGAGGTGCAGCCGCACCCCGATCTGGCCCATGCCTTCGCCGAGATTGCGCCGGATGAAACACCAGACCAGCGGATCAAACGCTTTACCGCCCTGACACGGATTCATCCCGAAAACATGGAGACCCGCCTGATCCTGGCCGAACTGAATATCGTGGCCGAAGACTTCCCCGAAGCGCGTCGCGCGCTGGGCGATGTGGTCGAAAAGCAGGCGGATGCGCGTGGGTACACCCTGATGGCCGCGATTGAGCGGGGCGAGGGTGCAACGGATGCGGTGGTGCAGGGCTGGCTGGCCAAGGCGCTGAACGCGCCGCGCGGGCCGCAATGGGTCTGCACCAACTGCCATGACATTCAGCCGGAGTGGGCGCCGGTCTGCCAGAATTGCGGCAGCTTCGACACGCTCAGCTGGCAGACCCCGCAAACGCCCGAGATCGCCAGCGCCACAGGCGTTCACATGCTGCCACTGATCGTCGGCGCGTTGGAAGACAAAACTGACGAGCCAGATGAGATGGAAGCGACCGAGCCCGAGGGTGCAGACGTCATCGAACTGGACGCCGAGCCGGTTGAGGAGAAGGTCGAAAAACAGGCCTGAACCCCGCGATTGCTGGGCAATTGTCCCGGACAGTTCGGTTTGCTAACGTCGCCCTTACGTCGGGGAGGGCGTACTGACCGAAATGCTGGACTACTCGCATAACCCGTGGCTTGTGGCGGCGTCACTGGCCGTGGCGCTGATGGCCGGGTTCACCGGGCTTTACCTGACGCACGGGGCCTCAAAGCTGGATGACCAAAGGCGCAAATTCGTGGTGGCGCTGGCGGCGGTCATTTTGGGCGGCGGCATCTGGTCTATGCATTTTGTCGCCATGTTGGGCCTGCAACTGCCGATCCTCTTTTACTATGACGCGCTCATTACGCTGATTTCGGCCCTTGTGGCGATCCTGATGGTGGGACTGGCGTTGCTGTTGCTGCATTTCCGGCCTCGAACGATGCAGACCATGGTTTCTGCAGGGGTCATTGTCGGCCTTGGCATCGTGGTGATGCATTATGTCGGCATGGCAGGGATGGAGCTGTGCCGCCCGGTCTACACGGTCTGGGACGTGGCGATTTCCACCGTGGCCTCGGTGGTTTTGTCGGTGCTGGCGATCTGGGTGGCCTATGACAACCGGACCCAGCGCAACATCCTGCTGGGCACCGTGTGCTTCGGTCTGGCCGTCTTCACGATGCATTTCGTGGCGGCGGGGCTGACCGATTTCATCGCCAGTGACAATGCAGGCGGGGCCGGGCCTGCACTGAACAATCAGGTGCTGGCGATGGGGGTCACGGTTTCGGTGTTTCTGATTTGCGGGGCGTTTCTTCTGACCGGGATCACTTTTATCGGGCCTCAGCCCGAAGTCGCACCGTCAGTGCCCGAGCCCACGCAAGACCCCCAGCCTACCGCGCTGCGCGCCGGTGTTCCGTTCGAGCGTGAAGGGCAGACCTTCTTTACCGAACCCGCCAGCGTGGCCGCGATCCGGGCCGAGGGGCATTACACCGTGCTCTACATGGGGGCCGAGAAACTGTTTTGCCCCTGGTCGATCACCGAGGCTGAATCGCGTCTGAAATCCTATGGCTTTTTGCGCGCGCATCGCAGCTATCTGGTGAACCCCAAACATGTCTCAAGCTTTGAGCGGCACAAAGACAATGGCACCTGCTACTTCGACGGGGTCGATGCGCTGAGCAAGGTGCCGGTCAGCCGATCCCGCCTGACGGCGATCCGCGAGGCGCTGGGCCTTTGATCGCAACTCGTGCAGCCTATTCGCAACTCGTGAAACAAGCCGCGCGCCCCGTTTCACGTGACTGGCGGCACTAGCGCCCTCTCCTCTTTTCTTTCCTCAGGTCCCCCAAGGCATACCGCTCGGACCCAGGGAGGAAAAACATGATACCAGCCGGTTTTGAGTATCACCGGCCAGGCGACATCGCCTCGGCCATCGGCATATTGCAGGAACACGGAGATGAGGCGCGTGTGATCGCGGGCGGGCACAGCCTGATCCCGATGATGAAACTGCGCATGGCCGAAATGGGTCATCTGGTCGACCTTCAGGCCATTGACGAGCTCAAGGGTATTGAGGTCGGCGCCGAGACCGTGACCCTTGGCGCGATGGTCACGCAGCATGAGTTGATCACCCATGACGGGCTGGCCGCAGCCATTCCGCTGATCCGCGAAGCGGCGCTGCAGATCGCTGACCCTCAGGTGCGTTACATGGGGACTGTTGGCGGCAACGTGGCCAATGGCGATCCGGGCAATGACATGCCGGGGCTGATGCAGTGTTTGAACGCGACATTCGATCTGTCCGGCCCCGATGGTGCCCGCAGCGTCGCCGCGCGGGAGTTCTACGAGGCCGCGTATTTCACCGCGCGTGAAGACGAAGAAATCCTGACCCGCATCTCGATCCCGGTGCCGGGTGCAGGCGTTGGTCAGGCTTATGAAAAGCAAAAGCGCAAGATCGGCGATTACGCGACGGCTGCTGCTGCGGTGATGGTGGGCAACGGAACGGCTTCGGTTGCGATGACCAATCTGGCTGACACGCCGGTCTGGTCCGAGGCCGCGAGCGCCGCTCTGGCAGGCGGCGACGTTGAGGGCTGCGTGGCGGCGATGCTCGACGCGATTGACCCGGTGGCCGACAACCGCGGCCCTGTCGAATTCAAGAAACACGTGGCCGCCGTGATGCTGCGCCGCGCCATCGACCGTGCGCAAAGCCGCGCGGGGTGAGGAGGGGAACACATGTCGAAAATGCACGTCAAACTCACTGTGAACGGACGCGAGGTCGAAGGTCTGGCCGAGCCGCGCACGTTGCTCATTCACTTCCTGCGGGAAGATCTGAAAATCACCGGCCCTCATATCGGCTGCGAAACCAGCCATTGCGGGGCCTGCACAGTTGATATCGATGGGAAATCCGTCAAATCCTGCACCGCCTTTGTGGCACAGGTGAACGGGGCCGATATTACCACCGTCGAAGGGCTGACCAATGACGATGGCAGCCTTGGCGTTCTGCAAGAGATGTTCCGCGAACATCACGGGCTGCAATGCGGTTTCTGCACGCCAGGCATGATTACCCGCGCGCACCGCTTGCTGCAGGAAAACCCGAACCCGACCGAGGAAGAAATTCGTTTTGGTATGGCTGGGAACCTGTGCCGCTGCACCGGATATCAGAACATCGTCAAGGCGATCTCGGCCTCGGCTGACATGCTGAACGCTCAGAAGGAGGCTGCGGAATGAACGACCAGACCCTGACCCCCGAAGAACGCGCCGCCAACCTAAAAGGCATGGGCTGCGCCCGCAAGCGCGTCGAGGATGTGCGGTTCACGCAAGGCAAGGGCAATTATGTCGATGACATCAAGCTGGACGGCATGCTGTTTGGCGACTTTGTGCGCTCGCCCTACGCCCATGCCCGTGTTGTCAGTGTGAACAAAGAGGCGGCGCTGGCCGTGCCCGGTGTAATTGCCGTTCTGACCGCTGAGGATCTGTCTCCGCTGGGTCTGCACTGGATGCCGACGTTGGCAGGCGACAAGCAGATGGTTCTGGCCGACGGTAAAGTCCTGTTTCAAGGCCAGGAGGTTGCCTATGTCGTGGCCGAAGACCGCTACATCGCGGCGGATGCTGTGGAACTGGTTGAGGTCGAATACGAAGAACTGCCGGTTCTGACCGACCCGTTCGAGGCGCTGAAATCCGATGTTGTCCTGCGCGAAGACCTTGAAGGTCAGACCGAGGGCGCGCATGGCCCACGCAAGCATCACAACCATATCTTCACCTGGGAACAGGGTGACAAGGACGCGACCGAGGCCGTTCTGGCTGAGGCCGATGTAGTTGCCGAAGAGATGATCTATTATCACCGCACCCATCCCTGCCCGCTGGAAACCTGCGGCTGTGTGGCCTCAATGGACAAGGTGACCGGTAAGCTGACGCTTTATGGGACGTTTCAGGCCCCGCATGCGATCCGGACGGTTGTGTCGCTGATCTCGGGTCTGGCCGAGCACAACATCCGGGTGATCAGCCCCGATATTGGCGGCGGGTTTGGCAACAAAGTTGGGGCCTATGCGGGGTATGTCTGCTCGGTTGTCGCCTCGATTGTGACCGGCAAACCGGTGAAATGGGTCGAGGACCGGATGGAGAACCTGATGTCCACCGCCTTTGCCCGCGATTATTGGATGCAGGGCAAGATCGCTGCGACCAAGGATGGCAAGATCACCGGGCTCTGGTGTCATACCACGGCGGATCATGGTGGGTTTGATGCCTGTGCGGACCCGACCAAGTTCCCTGCCGGGTTTATGAACATCTGCACCGGGTCTTATGACATTCCAACCGCCTATCTGGCCGTTGATGGTGTCTATACCAACAAGGCTCCGGGCGGGGTGGCCTATCGCTGTTCCTTCCGCGTGACCGAGGCCGCCTATTTCATCGAACGCATGATCGAGGTTCTGGCCATCAAGCTGAACATGGATGCAGCCGAGCTGCGCCGGATCAACTTCATCAAGGCCGATCAGTTCCCCTATCAGTCGGCACTGGGCTGGGAGTATGACTCGGGCGATTATCATACTGCTTGGGACAAGGCGCTGAAGGCCGTTGATTACGAAGGTCTGCGGGCTGAACAGGCGCAGCGGGTTGAGGACTTCAAGGCTGGCAAGACCCGCAAACTGCTGGGCATTGGTCTGACGCATTTCACCGAAATCGTGGGTGCGGGGCCGGTGAAGAACTGCGATATCCTTGGGCTTGGCATGTTCGACAGCTGCGAGATACGGATCCACCCGACGGGCTCGGCCATCGCGCGGCTGGGAACGATCTCTCAGGGTCAGGGCCATGCCACGACCTTTGCCCAGATCATAGCCAGTGAGATCGGCTTGCCCGCTGATGATATCACGCTGGAGGAGGGCGATACCGACACCGCGCCCTATGGTCTGGGGACCTATGGCTCTCGGTCAACGCCCGTGGCGGGTGCGGCAACGGCCATGGCTGCGCGCAAAATCCGCGCCAAGGCGCAGATGATCGCGGCTTACCTGCTGGAGGTCCATGACAACGATGTCGAATGGGATGTGGATCGGTTCTCGGTCAAAGGCGCACCCGAGCGGTTCAAGACCATGAAGGACATCGCCTTCGCCGCCTATAATCAGGCCATTCCGGGGCTGGAGCCGGGTTTGGAAGCCGTCAGCTACTATGACCCGCCAAACATGACCTACCCGTTCGGCGCCTATATCTGCGTCATGGAAATCGACGTGGATACAGGCGAGTGGGAGGTCCGGCAGTTCTACGCTCTGGATGATTGCGGTACGCGGATCAACCCGATGATTATCGACGGGCAGGTTCATGGCGGTGTGACCGAAGCGTTGGCCATCGCGATGGGTCAGGAAATTGCTTATGATGAGATGGGCAACGTGAAGACCGGCACACTGATGGATTTCTTCCTGCCGACCGCGTGGGAGACGCCGAATTATATTACCGATTATACGGTAACGCCGTCTCCGCATCATCCGATTGGGGCGAAAGGCGTCGGGGAAAGCCCGAATGTGGGTGGCGTGCCTGCGTTTTCGAACGCGGTGCATGATGCGTTCCGGCCCTTTGGTTTGGTGCAGAGCCATATGCCGCATGACCATTGGCGGATCTGGAAGATTGCCAATGGGCTGGGGATGCACGGGTAATTGGGTTCGGACCGGCTGTGGCCGGTCCGATCAGGCAAGGGGGCTCTGCCCCCTTGGACCCCCGAGATATTTTTGGCCAGATGAAGATTGGATCCTGGTTTTGACTTTGAGTGACGTGCAGAACGGATTGGCCGCGCAGGGCTATGTTGCCGATGATCGGTTGGCGATGGCATTGCATCTGGCGCAGGCGTTGGGGCGGCCCTTGTTGCTGGAAGGTCCGGCCGGGGTTGGCAAGACCGAGGTCGCCAAGGCGGTGGCGGCTTGGCGGGATACGCGGTTGATCCGGTTGCAGTGTTATGAGGGGCTGGATGCAAACCACGCGATCTATGAGTGGAATTATCAGCGTCAATTGTTGGCGATCCGAGCGAGCGAAGCGCAGGGTGGCACCAGCGAGGCGCAACTGTTTTCCGATGCGTATTTGCTGAAAAGACCTTTGTTAGAGGCTATTTCGGAAGAAGAACCTTCGGTTTTGTTGATCGATGAGATTGATCGGGCGGATGAAGAATTCGAAGCCTATCTGTTGGAAATCCTGTCGGACTATCAGATCACGATCCCCGAGCTTGGGACGATCAAGGCGCGGGTTCGGCCCATTTTTATCCTGACCGCAAACGGGACGCGGGATCTGTCGGATGCTTTGCGGCGGCGGTGTCTTTACAGTTTCCTGGACTATCCAACGAAAGAAACGGAACTGGCGATCCTGCAGGCGCGGATGCCCGAGGTTGAAGGGGCGCTGGCGCGGCAGATCATCGGGGTCGTGCAGGCGCTGCGGCAGGAAGATCTGGAAAAGAAGCCGGGTGTGGCAGAGATGTTGGATTGGGCCGCCGCCCTGTCGGGCCTGGGGGTCAACGATCTGGCCAAGTCGCGGGACGAGGTGCAGGCGACTTTGGTGTGTCTGTTGAAAACCGCTGCGGATTACGATGCGGCCCCTGCGGAATTGATGGATCGGCTGATCGGGAAGGTGGCGTGATGCAGGTGACGCGCTTTCCCTCTCGGGCTGATGGGTTGGCGGATCGCATGTCGGGGTTCATTGCCCATCTGCGCCTGAATGGCTTGCGGGTTGGCCCGAAAGAGACTTGCGACGCGTTGGTGGCTTTATCCAAGGTCGAGGCTACGGACACCGATCAGGCCCGTCAGGCATTATGCGCGGTTTTGGCTGGGGATGCCGAAGATTGGCGGCGGTTCGACGGCCTGTTTGACGCCTATTGGTTCAATGCGGGCAAGCAACGGTCCGGCGTCGCGCAGAACACGCATGTTCGGGTTCAGTCGGCAAAGCCGATGATCTGGCAAAGCCATGAACCGGGTGCGGACAGTGCTGAGGCCAGTTCAGGGGACACCACTCCGGACCCGAGCGACAGGGAGGCCGAGGGGAAGGACGGGAAGCTGATTGCAACCCGCACGGCCAACCTGTCGCGCCGGGATTTGCGTGAGTTGATGGATGAACACTCGTTGAAACAAGCGGAAGAGGCGGCGTTGAAATTGGCGCGCGCCATACGCGACCGGCGTTCGCGCAGGCGCAAACGGGCTTTGCGGGGACCAACGCTGGATATGCGGCGCATTCAACGGGCCAGTCTGGCTCGGGGTGGTGAGCCCATCGATCTGTTTCGCCGCGCGCGGCCCCCTCGTCCGATGCGGATCGTTGCCTTGTGCGATGTCAGCGGATCGATGACCGTGTATTCGCGGGTCTTTCTGGCCTTCCTCAAAGGTCTGATCGGCAGCGGCACTGATGCGGATGCCTATCTGTTTCACACCCGCCTGCTGCGGGTCACCGACGCTTTGCAGGACCATGATACGCTGCGCGCGGCTGGTCGGTTGTCGCTGATGGCCGAGGGGTTCGGTGGCGGTACGGATATTTCGGGCAGTCTGGAGCGGTTTCTGGATGGCTACGGCGCGCGCGCGCTGAATGGCCGGACGGTCGTTCTGATCCTGTCGGACGGGTACTGCACTCAGACCCCGGATCGGTTGGCAGACGCTTTGGCACGGATGCGGCGCAAAGCGCGGCGGATTGTCTGGCTCAATCCGCTGAAAGGGTGGAAGGGCTACCAGCCTATCGCGGCGGCCATGCAAGCTGCGGAACCTTATCTGGACGCCCATTTGCCCGCCAACACGCTGGACGCGCTCGCGGCCCTTGAACCTGAATTCCGCAAGTTCTGAAAAGGGTCTAACATGGGAAATTTTGACATTTTCGACACCATTGAGCAGCTTCGGCAATCCGGTCAACCATTCTGTGTCGCGACTGTTCTGCGGACGGCAGATGCGACCTCGGCCAAGGCGGGTGGAAAGGCGGCTGTGACGCGGGGTGGAGAGATTCTGGGCCATCTGGGTGGAGCGTGCGTACAGCGTGCGGTTCGAACCTCGGCACAGCAGGCGTTGTCCAGCGGGACGCCGCAGATGATCCGCGTGAAACCTTCGGAAAAGGTGGTGACGATGACGGACCCGGATGGCGTGCAAACCTTCAAAAGCGGATGCCCGTCGGGCGGCACGGTTGATCTGCTGGTCGAGCCGTATCAACAGGCGCCCCGGCTGGTGATCTTTGGTGCCTCGCCCATCGCTTCGGCATTGGCCGAACACGGCAACTTGGCCGGGCTGCGCGTCTGTCTTGACGACGGCGCAGAGGCATCGGCTGAGTGCACCCGGTTCTCGTTGGATCAGGTGTCCGAACTTGGGGTCGAGGCTCGGGATTTCGTGGTGGTCGCGTCCCAGGGCCAAAACGATGGCGCGGCGCTAAAGGCGGCGTTGGAGACACCGGCCGCGCGAGTCTCGATGGTGGCCAGCCGTCGCAAGGCCGATACGCTGGTGGCGAAACTGATCGCGCAGGGCATGGACCCGTTGTGCGTTGCGCGGCTGAAATCGCCTGCCGGGTTGGATATTCACGCCATCGATCCGCACGAAATCGCCTTGTCGATCTTGGCCGAGATTGTGCTTTGGCGGAACAGTGATACGACTAAGGAGGTCTCTCATGACGAAAAGCTTGCGTAGATGGTGCGCCGCACTCTGGCCCGCCCGCCCCGATCCCAACCCGGAAGACGCGGCCGAAATGGCGCTGATCGTCTTCCCAAGATGTTGTTGAACAAAGGAAATGCCTGAATGGAACTGAGCGACGAAATCCGTATCACCGCCCCCCGTGACGTGGTGTACCGCGCCCTGAATGATGCAGAGATTCTGAAAGAATGTATTCCGGGCTGCGAGGAACTGGTTCAGAACTCGCCCGAGGATCTGGAAGCCAAGGTTGTGCTGAAAATCGGCCCGGTCAAGGCCAAGTTCGCCGGTCAGGTGACGCTGGACACCTCTAACGCACCGGATGGCTTTTCCTTGAATGGCGAAGGCAAGGGCGGGGCCGCCGGGTTCGCCAAGGGCGGGGCCGAGGTGACACTGACCGAAGATGGCGATGAGACGGTTCTGGCCTACACCGCCAAGGTCGATATCGGCGGCAAGATCGCACAATTGGGCAGCCGTTTGATCGCGGGAACGGCCAAGAAACTGTCTGGCAAGTTCTTCACCCGCTTCGGTGAAATCGTGTCCGAGCAATCGGTGTCGTGAGATTGTAAATGACAGCAAACATCGCCCGCGCACGGGTGGTTTTGGAATAGCATCTTTGGGGGATTTGGTGCCCAGGAGAGGACTCGAACCTCCACGTCCATACGGACACTAGCACCTGAAGCTAGCGCGTCTACCAATTCCGCCACCTGGGCAGGTGTCGTGAGGGGGCGTTTAAGCCCAGTGGCGGGGGGCGTCAACCGGATTCGGGGAGATTTTTGAAAGTTTTTTGAACAAGGCCGATTACGCCCCCAATCAGGCATTGTGCCGATGTTGCCGCGTGGCGAATTAGCGCCTTGTTTCGAAGCGATCTGGGCGCTACGTCTTTTCCCCATAAAGTCAGCAGGAGGTCACCCATGTCCAAACTGGTCACGATTTACGGCGGATCGGGTTTTGTCGGGCGCTACATCGCGCGACGGATGGCGGGTGAAGGGTGGCGCGTGCGCGTGGCGGTGCGCCGGCCGAACGAAGCCATGTTTGTCAAACCCTACGGCGTGGTTGGTCAGGTCGAACCGGTCTTGTGCAATATCCGCGATGATGCGTCGGTTGCGCAGGCTATGCAGGGTGCGGATGCGGTCGTGAACTGCGTGGGCGTCCTGAACGAGCTTGGCAACAATGATTTTGCCGCCGTGCAGGCCGAAGGGGCCGAGCGGATCGCGCGTTTGGCGGCGCAGCAGGGTATCGCGCGTATGGTTCATATTTCGGCCATTGGTGCGGATGCAGATGCGGCCAGCACATACTCGCAGACCAAGGCGCGGGGAGAGGCGGGCGTGTTGCAGCATATGCCCGACGCCGTGATCCTGCGCCCGTCGCTTGTCTTTGGCACGGAAGATCAGTTCTTCAACCGCTTTGCGGGTATGGCGCGTCTGGGTCCGTTTTTACCTCTGGTCGGTGCCGATACGAAATTCCAGCCGGTCTATGTGGACGATGTCGCGCAGGCGGCGGTCAAAGGGGTTCTGGGTCAGGCGCAGGCCGGGGTTTACGAATTGGGCGGGCCCGAGGTCAAAACCTTCCGCGCCCTGATGCAGCAGATGCTGGAGGTCATTCACCGCCGCCGGATCATTCTGGGTGTACCGTTCTTTGTGGCCAAGATCATGGCCGGGGTTCTGGACATTGCGAAATTCGTCAGCTTCCAGCTGTTCCCCAACAACATCCTGACCCGCGATCAGCTGAAAAACCTGCGCCGGGACAATGTTGTGTCAGAGGGTGCAAAAACGCTGGAAGATCTTGGGATCGAAGCCACGACGCTTGCGTCGGTTCTGCCCGAGTACCTGTGGAAATTCCGCCCCTCGGGCCAGTATGACGACATCCAGAATTCCGCCGATAACCTGCGGACCTGATCAGCTGTAGGCAATCACCAGCAGGGTGATGCCCAGAAACACGCGGTAAATCACGTATGGGGTGAAGCTGACGCTGCGCAGCAGGCGCATCATCAGGCTGAGCGCCAAAAGTGCCGAGACAAAGGCGAAGGCAGCGGCAATCGCCCCGTCTTTGGCCAGATTGGTATCGGCCTGATGGATCACATCCGCTGACAACAAGACGCCCGAGGCGATGATCGTCGGGATCGACATCAGCATGGCAATGCGGGCCCCGTCCTCGCGCGTGTATCCCAGATGCCGGGCACCGGTGATGGTAATGCCGGACCGCGATGTACCGGGGATCAGGGCGATGGCCTGCCACAGGCCCATGATCGCCGCGTCCCGCAGGCCCCAATCCTTTGCCACCTTGGTTTGCGGGCCCTTTTGATCCATCCAATACAGCAACACGCCAAACAGCAGCATTGTCCAGCCGATCACAGCGATCGAACGCATCGCATCGCTCAGCCCGGTCAGAAACAGGACAAGCCCGGCAAGAACGGTTGGGATCGTCGCGATGATCAGCCCCAGGGCCAGCCTGGCCTGCGGGGTATCGGTTTGGCCTCTTAGGGCGCGGGGCACGCCGGAGAGGGCAGATTTCACGTCCGTCCAAAAATACAGCACAACCGCGCCCAGCGTGCCCACATGAACCGCGACGTCTATGGTTTGGCCCTGATCCTCCATCCCTGTCAGGCTGGGCAGCAGGATCAGATGGCCCGATGAAGACACCGGCAGGAATTCAGTTATCCCCTGAATTATCGCTACGAGAATCAAGTGAAAAAGACTCATTTAACCTGCTGCACTGCTACCAAATCGTTTTACTTTTTATGGGTATTCCGGTGGCTCTCAAAAGGAAAGTGCGTTGATAGGCCCGAATCGGAACTAAAATCACGCAGTAATTTCCCGAGATTAGCAAGATACCGCAAACTTTTCCAATTTAGGTCAGTACTTTTTACTTTTCATCCCAAACTGCATCTCTTAAACAGGCCCGACCAAGCCAATTCATGGAGTCTGACCCGTGGCCAAGCAACCGATGCTGAAATTTGTGCAGATCGACCGCGTCATGCCGGAAAAGCGTGCCGCTGATGACCGCAAGGAAGACTTTGACGAAATCTATGCCGAGTTCGCGGCGGACAAGGCGGCAGAGCAGGCCAGCCGGTGCAGCCAGTGTGGTGTGCCCTATTGCCAGTCGCACTGCCCGCTGCACAACAATATCCCCGATTGGCTGAACCTGACCGCGACGGGTCGTCTGGAAGAGGCGTATCAGACCAGTCAGGCCACCAACACCTTCCCCGAGATTTGTGGCCGCATTTGCCCGCAGGATCGCCTGTGCGAAGGCAATTGCGTGATCGAACAGTCCGGCCACGGCACCGTCACCATCGGGACGATCGAAAAATACATCACCGACACGGCATGGGACAAAGGCTGGGTCAAGCCCGTGGTTCCGGGGGCCGAGCGCAGCGAAAGCGTTGGCATCATCGGTGGTGGCCCCGGCGGGCTGGCGGCGGCGGATATGCTGCGTCGCGCCGGTGTTCAGGTGACGGTTTATGACCGCTATGACCGCGCCGGTGGGTTGCTGATGTACGGCATTCCGGGCTTCAAACTGGAAAAGGACATCGTGCAGCGCCGCAATGATCTGCTGGCCGATGGCGGGGTTGAGTTCGTGCTGAACTGCGACGTGGACGCTGCCAAATTCGACGAGATTCGCGCCAAGCATGACGCCGTGATCATTGCAACCGGTGTTTACAAATCGCGCGACCTTTCGATGCCCGGCAGCGGGCTGAACGGCATCGAAAAGGCTATCGACTTCCTGACCGCCTCGAACCGCAAAAGCTTTGGTGACGCGGTCGAAGATTTCGACAATGGCCGCCTGAACGCCGATGGCAAAAAGGTCGTCGTGATCGGTGGCGGCGATACCGCGATGGACTGTGTGCGCACCTCGATCCGGCAAGGCGCTACATCGGTCAAATGCCTATACCGCCGCGACCGCGCGAACATGCCCGGCTCGCAGCGTGAAACCCAGAATGCCGAGGAAGAAGGCGTAATCTTCGAATGGCTCAGCGCGCCCAAGGGCTTTACCGGCGACGATACCGTCTCGGGCGTGATGGTGCAGAAGATGCGTTTGGGTCAGCCCGACGCCACGGGCCGTCAGGCCCCCGAGGTGATCGAAGGCGCGGATTATGTGGAAGAGGCCGATCTGGTCATCAAGGCGCTGGGCTTCGAGCCCGAAGACCTGCCCACCCTGTTCGGCCAGCCCGATCTGCCCGTGACCCGCTGGGGCACCGTCAAGGCCGCCTTCCAGACCGGTGAGACCGAGATGGACGGCGTTTATGCCATCGGTGACATCGTGCGCGGGGCCTCTCTGGTCGTGTGGGCGATCCGCGACGGGCGCGACTGCGCCGATGCGATCATCGACCGGTTCAACGCCAAAGCTGCTGTCGCAGCCGAATAAGCCAGATACCAAAGCGAATTAAGCCCCCTCGGAAGAAGGAGACAGCCAATGACCAAATATGATGCCGATTGGGTGCGGGCCGAAGAAGCCAAACGCCAGTGGATGGCGGAAAACGGTCTTTATTCCGAGGATGAGGAGCATTCGTCCTGCGGTGTGGGTCTTGTTGTCTCGGTCGATGGCAAGAAAAGCCGCAAGGTTGTGGATGCGGGGATCGATGCGCTCAAGGCGATCTGGCACCGGGGCGCGGTGGATGCCGATGGTAAGACCGGCGATGGCGCGGGGATCCACGTGCAAATCCCGGTTCCGTTCTTCTATGACCAAATTCGCCGCACCGGGCACGAGCCCAATCTGGATGAGTTGATCGCTGTCGGTCAGGTGTTCTTGCCGCGTACCGATTTCGGGGCGCAGGAAAGCTGCCGGACCATCGTGGAAACCGAAGTTCTGCGCATGGGCTATTACATCTATGGCTGGCGACACGTGCCGGTCGACGTGACCTGTCTGGGCGAAAAGGCCAACGCCACCCGGCCCGAGATCGAGCAGATCCTGATCTCGAATTCCAAAGGCGTAGACGAAGAGACGTTCGAGCGCGAGCTGTACGTGATCCGTCGCCGGATCGAAAAGGCTGCCCTGGCCGCGGGGATTTCCGGGCTGTATCTGGCGTCGCTGTCCTGCCGCTCGATCATCTACAAAGGCATGATGCTGGCCGAGCAGGTGGCCGTGTTCTACCCGGACCTGATGGATGAGCGCTTTGAATCCGCATTCGCGATTTATCACCAACGCTATTCGACCAACACCTTCCCGCAATGGTGGCTGGCGCAACCTTTCCGCATGCTGGCCCATAACGGCGAGATCAACACGCTGAAGGGCAACGTCAACTGGATGAAAAGCCATGAAATCCGGATGACCTCGGACAGCTTTGGCGACTATGCCGAAGACATCAAGCCGATCATCGCAGGCGGATCGTCGGATTCGGCTGCATTAGACTCGGTTTTCGAAGTTCTGGTGCGCGCGGGCCGCTCGGCCCCGATGGCGAAAACCATGCTGGTGCCGGAAAGCTGGTCCAAGCAGGCGGTGGAACTGCCGCAGGCGTGGCGCGATATGTATTCCTACTGCAACTCGGTGATGGAGCCGTGGGACGGCCCCGCCGCTTTGGCGATGACCGATGGCCGCTGGGTCTGCGCGGGTCTGGACCGCAACGGCCTGCGCCCGATGCGTTACGTTGTGACGGGCGACGGGCTGGTCATCGCGGGGTCTGAAACCGGTATGGTGCCTATCGATGAGGCCACCGTGACCGAAAAAGGCGCGCTGGGTCCGGGTCAGATGCTGGCCGTGGATATGAAGAAGGGCAAGCTGTTCCGCGACAAGCAGATCAAGGACAAACTGTCCCGCGCGCTGCCGTTTGGCGACTGGGTGAGCAAGATCAATGATGTGGACGATACGCTGGCAGGTGTGTCCGAGGCTCCGATCTTCTCGGGCGATGAACTGCGCAAACGTCAGATCGCAGCCGGATACTCGGTCGAGGAGCTGGAGCAGATCCTTGCGCCCATGGCCGAAGACGGCAAAGAGGCGCTGGCGTCGATGGGTGACGACACGCCCTCGGCAGTTCTATCCAAGAAATATCGCCCGCTCAGCCATTTCTTCCGCCAGAATTTCAGCCAGGTGACCAACCCGCCCATCGACAGCTTGCGCGAATACCGGGTGATGTCGCTGAAAACGCGGTTCGGGAACCTCAAGAACGTGCTGGATGAAGACAGCAGCCAGACCGAGATCATCGTGCTGGAAAGCCCCTTTGTCGGCAACGCGCAGTGGGACAAGCTGGTTGAAAACTTCAACTCTCCGCTGGCCGAGATCGACTGTAGCTTTGAACCCGGCCGGGGCGCGCTGAGCGTCGCTTTGGCCCGTATCAGAGCCGAAGCGGAAGAGGCCGTGCGCTCGGGCGCGGGTCATCTGGTTCTGTCCGATCTGAACTCGGGTCAGGGTCGTGTGGCGATGCCGATGATCCTGGCGACCAGCGCGGTGCATTCGCATCTGACGCGGCAGGGGCTGCGGACGTTCTGTTCGCTGAACGTGCGGTCCGCCGAATGTGTCGATCCGCATTACTTTGCGGTTCTGATCGGCTGCGGCGCGACCGTGGTGAACGCGTATCTGGCCGAGGATTCGCTGGCCGACCGCATTGATCGCGGGTTGCTGGACGGGACGCTGACCGAAAACGTGGCGCGGTATCGCGAAGCCATCGATCAGGGCCTGTTGAAGATCATGGCCAAGATGGGGATTTCGGTGATCTCGTCCTATCGTGGCGGTCTGAATTTCGAGGCCGTGGGCCTCAGCCGCGCCATGGTGGCCGAGTATTTCCCGGGCATGACCAGCCGGATCTCGGGTATCGGCGTCACCGGTATTCAGGCCAAGGTTGAGGAAATCCACGCCAAGGGCTGGGACAGCGGTCTGGACGTACTGCCCATCGGTGGCTTCTACAAAGCGCGCAAATCGGGTGAGACCCACGCGTGGGAAGCGACCTCGATGCATATGATGCAAATGGCCTGTAACCGCGCCTCATATGAGCTGTGGAAACAGTATTCGGCCAAGATGCAGTCAAACCCGCCGATCCACCTGCGCGACCTGATGGATTTCAAGCCGCTGGGCAAGCCGGTGCCGATTGAAGAGGTGGAATCGATCACCTCGATCCGCAAACGTTTTGTCACGCCGGGCATGTCTCTGGGCGCGCTGTCGCCCGAGGCGCACAAGACGCTGAACGTGGCGATGAACCGGATCGGAGCCAAGTCGGACTCGGGCGAGGGTGGCGAAGACCCGGCGCATTTCGTGCCGGAACCCAATGGCGACAACCCGTCCGCCAAGATCAAACAGGTGGCTTCTGGTCGCTTCGGTGTGACTGCCGAATACCTGAACCAGTGCGAAGAGCTTGAGATCAAGGTCGCCCAGGGTGCGAAACCCGGTGAGGGTGGGCAATTGCCCGGCATGAAGGTCACCGACCTGATCGCGCGTCTGCGCCATTCGACCAAAGGCGTGACGCTGATCTCACCGCCGCCGCACCACGACATCTACTCGATCGAGGATCTGGCGCAGCTGATCTATGACCTGAAACAGATCAACCCGCGCTGCAAGGTGACGGTGAAACTGGTGGCGTCTTCGGGCGTTGGCACGATTGCTGCCGGTGTGGCCAAGGCCAAGGCAGACGTCATCCTGATTTCGGGCCATAATGGCGGCACCGGGGCGTCCCCCGCGACCAGCATCAAATATGCCGGTCTGCCGTGGGAGATGGGCCTGACCGAGGCGCATCAGGTTCTGGCGATGAACAACCTGCGGGATCGGGTGACTCTGCGCACCGATGGCGGGTTGCGCACAGGTCGCGACATCGTCATGGCCGCGATGATGGGGGCCGAGGAATACGGCATCGGCACCGCCGCCCTGATCGCGATGGGCTGTATCATGGTGCGTCAGTGCCAGTCGAACACCTGCCCCGTTGGCGTCTGTACGCAGGACGAATCCCTGCGCGCCAAGTTCACCGGCAATGCGGACAAGGTGGTGAACCTGATCACCTTCTACGCGCAAGAAGTGCGCGAGGTGCTGGCCAGCCTTGGTGCCCGGTCCGTGGATGAGATCATCGGGCGTGCCGATCTGCTGGCTCAGGTCAGCCGGGGCTCGGCCCATCTGGACGATCTGGACCTGAACCCGCTGCTGATCACCGTCGATGGCGCACATGACATCGTCTATAACCGCGACAAGGATCGGAATGCGGTGCCGGATACTTTGGACGCTGAAATCGTCCGCGATGCGGCGCGGTTCCTGAAAGACGGTGAAAAGATGCAACTGTCCTACGCGATCCAGAATACGCACCGGACGGTTGGCACCCGTGTCTCCAGCCATATTGTGCAAAATTTCGGCATGCGGAACACGTTCCAGGACGACCATCTGCATGTGAAACTGCAGGGCTCGGCGGGGCAGTCGCTGGGGGCCTTTGCTGCCCCGGGTCTGAAGCTGGAAGTGTCGGGTGACGCCAATGACTATGTCGGCAAGGGCTTGTCGGGCGGTACCATTGTCGTGCGTCCGCCGCAGGTCAGCCCGTTGAAGGCAGATGACAACACCATCATCGGCAACACCGTTCTGTATGGGGCCACCGATGGCCATCTGTTCGCGGCTGGCCGCGCGGGTGAGCGGTTTGCCGTTCGCAACTCGGGCGCCCAGGTGGTGATCGAGGGCTGTGGTTCGAACGGGTGTGAATACATGACCGGCGGCGTGGCCGTTATCCTTGGCGATATCGGGGCCAATTTCGGGGCCGGCATGACCGGCGGCATGGCTTATCTGTACGATCCCGAAGGCAAGGCCGAATTGCTGATGAACAAAGAGACATTGGTGACCTGTCCGGTGACCGTGGATCATTGGGTGGATCAGCTGAAATCGCTGATCGAGCGTCACGCGGCCGAGACCTACAGCCGCAAGGCCGCCGACATTCTGCAACACTGGGATGTCGAAAAGGCCAACTTCCTGCAGGTCTGCCCGAAAGAGATGCTGAACAAGCTCAGCCATCCGCTGACAAGCGAAGTTGCCGCTGTTCCGGCGGAATAGCCGCCAATACAGCCAAAAACAGGGCCCCGCGTGACTTTTGAATCACGCGGTGCCTTTCTTATTGGCGTGGATCGTCTGCGCGTCTTGCTGGATCGCAACCATCCCGCCTAGCCTTTTGTTCACGCTTTAGTGATGAATTGCCATCATGCTGTGGCCGCGCTGCGGTGTCGAACAGGAGGTGCCGAATGCCGACCACTTACCTTGACCAGTTCTATGCGTTCGATCCGGCCAACCCGCCTCCGGCCGGGACGGCCATATCGGTCGAAAAGTACAATCTGGTCGATGATGATGACGATTTCGACATCGAAGCGGGCACTGGCGACACCGTGAACGGTCAGTTGGTGACCTCGTCCTGGCCGGGGGACACGGTGACCATCAACCTGACAGGCGGTGGCACCGCGACCTACACAGGAACGACCTTTTATCTGGCGGATGGCACACGTGTGTTCACACCCACGGACGGGTCCGTCCTGCAGCCCGGCACGCTGGCGTCCACAACGTTTGTGACCACGCAAGGCCCGCTGGACGTGACCACCGATCTGGGCCCGCCATGCTTTACGCCGGGCACCATGATCGCCACGCCGCAAGGCCCGCGGGCAGTGGAAACGCTGATGGCAGGCGACCTTGTCACCACCGTGGATCACGGCCCGCAACCGCTGATCTGGGTTGGGCGCACCACTGTTGAGGCCGAGGGCAAACTTGCACCCGTTCAGTTCCAGGCGGGTGTGCTGGGGCTGGACCAACCGCTGCTGGTCTCACCACAACACCGCATGCTGATCGAAGACTGGCGCGCGATGCTGTTGTTTGGCCACCCCGAGGCGTTGATTGCCGCCCATTGTCTGGTGAACGGGGACACGGTGAGGCGGGTCGAAGGCGGACAGGTCGACTATATCCACCTGTTGTTCGAACGGCACGAGATCATCTTTGCCAATGGCGCAAAAAGCGAAAGCTATTACCCCGGTCACGCCTTGACGGCGCCTGAACGGGAAACACAGGCCGAAATCCTGCATCTGTTTCCGGAATTGAAGGCGCGTGGGGCCAGGATGCCCGACACCGCCCGCCCGGTCGTGCCTGCGCGCGAAGCACGGGCAATCGCGATTTAGGCCGTTTCAAAGCGGCCTCGCGCGTCGTATAGCTGAGATATGGCAAAGAAAGCAGCCCGCAAATCGAGCGGTAAGAAAAGCAAGGCACGCAAAAAGACAACGCCATTGGGTCAGAAACTGCGCCGTTGGGTAACGCGCGCGGCGTTGGGCGTTGTGTGTTTTGTGCTAGGGCTGATTTTGCTCTATTCGGTCGTGAACCCGCCGATCACCCACACGATCTGGTCAGAATGGCGGCGGTTGGGCAAGGTCGAGCGCGACTGGGTCCCGATCGAAGAGATCAATCCGATCATGGCCCGGTCGGTTGTCGCGGCCGAGGACGCGAATTTCTGCCTGCATTGGGGGTTTGACGTCGAAGCGATCCGGGATGCGTTGGAGGATGGCGGCAGTCGAGGGGCCTCGACCATCACGCAGCAGGTGGTGAAGAATGTGTTCCTGTGGCAGGGCCGCAGTTGGGTGCGCAAGGCGATGGAAACCTCGATCACGCCGGTGGTCGAAATATTCTGGAGCAAGCAGCGTATACTTGAGGTCTATCTGAACGTCGCCGAGACCGGGACCGGTATCTTCGGGGTCGAGGCTGCGGCGCAGCGCAATTTCGGTGTCAGCGCGGCGAATATGACCCCGACGCAGGCGGGGCGGATTGCAGCCATCCTGCCCTCGCCGCGCAATCGCTCGGTCACGGACCCGTCGGTTTTCACCCGCAGACGGGCCGCGGCGATTCTTGAGGGGGCGGCCACCATCCGCGCAGATGGTCGCGCGGATTGTTTCGAGGATTGAAACCTATCGCCTCTCGGGGCTAAAGCAGAAGAGTATTCACTGGTTCGATTGGAAGTCCATGGCGCGTCTGTTTCACGTTCCCCTGTCCCCCTCCTGCCGCAAGGTTCGGCTTTCCTTGGCAGAAAAGAAGATCGAGGTCGAACTGGTTGAAGAAAGATACTGGGAGCAAGACCCGGATTTCCTGCGTCGCAACCCGGCAGGCAAAGTGCCTGTGTTGCGGCTGGATGGGCAGATCATGTCCGAAAGCGCTGCGATCTGTGAATATATCGAAGAAACCCGGCCCGAACCGCCGCTGATGCCGAAAACGCCCGAAGCCCGGTTCGAGGTGCGCCGTCTGGTCGGCTGGTTCGATGACAAGTTTCATCACGAGGTGACCTCGAAGCTTCTGTATGAGCGGGTCAACAAGAAGATGACCGGGCAGGGCTATCCCGACAGCAAGAACGTCAAGGAAGGTGCGCGGGCGATCAAGTATCATCTGGATTACATGGCGTGGCTGCTGGATCATCGGCGCTGGCTGGCCGGGGATCAGATGACCCTGGCCGATTTCGCGGCGGCGGCACATCTGTCGGCGCTGGATTATATCTCGGATGTGGATTGGAATCGCAGCGCGGCGGTGAAGGACTGGTACGCCAAGATCAAGTCGCGCCCGGCGTTTCGCTCGATCCTGGCGGATCAGGTGCCGGGATTCCGGCCCCCGCCCCATTACGCCGATCTGGATTTCTGATAGGGTGGTGAGGGGGCTGTCTGCCCCCTTTTGGCCTTGAAGGCCAATTCACCCCCGAGGATATTTTTGGCCAGATGAAGAGCGGATCGGGTTTAAAAGACAAGTTGGTAGAGCAGGCTTTGGCCGAGGGGTTTGTGTCCTGTCGGGTCTGTCGGCCTTGGGATGTACCGCAAGTGCCGGACCGATTGGCGGCGTTTCTGGACGCCGGTTATCACGGGCAGATGGGTTGGATGGCCGAGCGGACCCATTGGCGTGGCGATCCGGCGGCGCTGTGGCCCGAGGCGCGTTCGGTGATCATGTTGGCCGAGAGCTATACACCCGAGCATGATCCGACTGAGGTGTTGGCACATTCCGAGCGCGGGGCGATTTCGGTTTATGCGCAGAACAAGGATTACCACGATCTTGTCAAGAAGCGCCTGAAGCGGTTGGCGCGGTGGCTGATTGCTGAAGCGGGGGGTGAGGTGAAGGTGTTTGTCGATACTGCTCCGGTGCCCGAAAAGGCCTTGGGGCATGCGGCAGGGTTGGGATGGCAGGGCAAGCACACCAATCTGGTCAGCCGGGATTGGGGCAATTGGGCCTTCATAGGGTCTGTTTTCACGACTTTGGACATTGCATCGGACATGGCCGAGACGGATCATTGCGGATCGTGTCGTGCCTGTCTGGACAGTTGTCCGACCGATGCATTTCCGGCCCCGTATCAGTTGGATGCACGGCGATGTATTTCCTACCTGACCATCGAGCATAAGGGCCCGGTGGACGAAGAATTGCGGGGCAAGCTGGGAAACCGGATTTATGGCTGCGATGATTGTCTGGCGGCCTGTCCCTGGAACAAGTTTGCAGTTGCTGCCAGTGACCTCCGGTATGCGGCTCGCGATGATCTGAAGGCCCCCGCGCTGGCGGAACTGGCGGTTTTGGACGATGCCGCCTTCCGGGCGAAGTTTTCGGGCTCGCCGATCAAGCGGATCGGGCGGGATCAGTTTGTGCGCAATGTGCTTTATGCGATTGGCAATTCCGGGCAGGCGGCGTTGCGCGCCGTGGCGCAGGGTTTGACCAACGATCCTGATGCAGCGGTGGCAGATGCGGCGCGCTGGGCGGTGAATCGACTGCCCTGAATGCCGCAAACAGGCTGGACGTCGCGGTCCAAACCTCTAAACCCATGCGAAGCGAACAGATGGAGGACCCGATGGCGTTGGCTTTGGGGGTGGATACGGGCGGAACCTATACCGATGCGGTGTTGATCCGGGATGAGCGTGAGGTGATCGCCTCTGCCAAATCCCTGACAACGCGAACCGATCTGGCGATCGGAGTGGGCAAAGCAATTTCGGCCGTGTTGGACGAGGCGCAGGTCACGCCCGATCAGATCTCGATGGCGTCGTTGTCGACCACATTGGCAACAAACGCTCTGGTCGAGGGGCAGGGCGGCCGCGTGGCGCTGATCTATATCGGATTCAAAGAGAGTGATCTTGAAAAGCACGGGCTGAAGGATGCGCTGAAGGGCGATCCGGCGCTGGTCGTTACCGGTGGGCACAGCCATGCGGGCGGTGAAGTGAGATCGTTGGATACAGAGACGCTGGAGGCGTTCTTAGACTCTCACAAAGGGATTTCCGGTTTTGCCGTTGCCGCCCAATTCGCGACCCGCAACCCGGCGCATGAGTTGGAGGCGGCGCGGATCATCGCGGAAAAGACCGGTGCGCCTGTCACGTGCTCTCATCACCTGTCGGCCAAGCTGAACGGGCCTAAACGCGCTGTGACGGCCGTGCTGAATGCCCGGCTGATCGGGATGATCGACCGTCTGATCGGGCGCGCGCAGGATCAGTTGCTGGCCTTGGGCATTACCGCGCCGATGATGGTGGTGCGCGGCGATGGCGCGTTGATGAGCGCCGAACAGGCCCGCGAACGACCCATCGAAACCATCCTCAGCGGCCCCGCCGCGTCGATTGTAGGGGCGAAATGGCTGACGGGGGCCGAGAACGCCTTGGTCTCGGACATTGGCGGGACGACCACTGACGTGGCGCTGATCCGGGACGGCAAACCCGCGATTGATCCGGCGGGCGCACAGGTTGGCGGGTTTCGCACCATGGTCGAGGCGGTCGCCATGCGGACCCATGGGCTGGGCGGCGACAGTCAGGTGCATGTGGTGACCGAAGGTCTGGGCGGCGGCGTCTTTCTGGGGCCGCGGCGGGTTCTGCCTGTGTCACTGATCGCATCGGAAGCGCCCGAGGTGATCCACGCCGTTCTGGACGAACAACTGCGCGCAACAACGGTCGGTGAGCATGACACGCGGTTCGCCCGCCGTGTGCCGGGTGTCCATGCCGATGGGGTTGGCGCGCGGGAAGAGGCGCTGCTGGACAGGTTGGGCGATCAGGTTCTGCCGCTTGGTGGCTTGTTGCGGACGCGGATGGAAAATGGTGCGCTGACCCGGTTGGTGGATCGCGGAATTGTTCAGGTTTCAGGGGTAACACCATCCGATGCCAGCCATGTGCTGGGACGGGTCGATGCGTGGGATGCAAGTGCTGCGCGCAAGGCGCTGGAACTGGTGGCGCGCAAGCGGGTCGGGTCGGGCGACATGCTGGCCACATCGCCCGAGCAGCTGGCGCAAATGATCATCGACCAACTGACCGAACAGACCAGTTTGACCTTGTTAGAGGCTGCTTTTGCCGAAGAGGCCGATGATTTCGGCCTCGCGCCCAAGGACCTGGCCCGGCATGTTCTGACCCAACGCGGGCTGGCGCAGCACCGGGGTTTGCTGGCGCTGGATGCGGCGCTGAACGTGGATGTGGTGGGGCTGGGCGCCTCGGCCCCCAGCTACTACCCTGCCGTGGGGGATCGGCTGCGTTGCCAGATGGTGCTGCCGGACCATGCGGGCGTCGCCAACGCCATCGGTGCGGTTGTCGGACGGCTGACCTTGCGGCGATCGGGAACAGTGACCTCTCCGACCGAAGGCCGGTACCGCGTTCATCTTGAGGACGGCCCGCAGGATTTCGGGGCCTCGGATGAAGCGCTGGCCCTGTTGGAACGGGTCCTGCGCGCCGAGGCTGAAGGTGCCGTGCGCGATGCCGGGGCCGAGGACATCCGGGTCGTCGTCGACCGCGATATCCGGACTGCGCGGGTGGAAGAACGAGATGTGTTTGTCGAGGCGATGCTGACCGTTGAAGCCAGCGGTCGCCCTCGGGTGGCGACGGGATAGACCCCCTCAGAATTCTGAGGGGGGATCGTTATTCAGCCGCGTCGCGCTTGGGCAGGACCCAGTCCTTGCGCGGGAAATGGCATGTGTAGCCATGCGGAATGCGGACCAGATAGTCCTGATGTTCCGGCTCGGCTTCCCAGAACTCGCCGACAGGTTCGACCTCGGTCACGACCTTGCCGGGCCACAGGCCGCTGGCGTCCACATCGGCAATCGTATCCAGAGCCACCTGTTTCTGGGCATCATCCAGGTAATAAATGGCCGAGCGATAGCTCATCCCGCGGTCATTGCCCTGCCGGTTTGGTGTGGTCGGGTCGTGGATCTGAAAGAAAAACTCCAGAAGCTCACGATAGGTGATTTGCGTCGGGTCGAACCAGATCTCGATCCCTTCGGCATGGGTGCCGTGGTTGCGATAGGTGGCGTTGGGCACATCGCCGCCGGTATAACCGACGCGGGTGCGGGACACGCCGGGCAGTTTGCGGATCAGGTCCTGCATGCCCCAAAAGCAACCTCCGGCCAGAACGGCGCGTTGTTCGGTCATCAGATATCCTCCACATGAATCAGGTATTCGCCATAGCCTTCGTCTTCCATCTCATCGCGATGGACGAACCGCAGCGAGGCGGAATTGATGCAGTATCGTAGCCCACCACGTTCACGAGGGCCATCGGGGAACACATGCCCCAAATGGCTGTCGCCATGTTTCGAGCGGACCTCGGTCCGGATCATGCCGTGGGTGGTGTCGCGAAACTCTTCCACATGCTCGTGGATGATCGGCTTGGTGAAGCTGGGCCAGCCACAACCGGATTCGTATTTATGGGTCGAGGCGAACAGTGGCTCGCCCGATACGATGTCCACATAGATGCCGGGTTCTTTGTTTCCCAGATACTTGCCGGTTCCCGGGCGCTCGGTGCCGTTGCGCTGGGTTACATGGAATTCTTCGGGGGAAAGAGCAGCAATGGCCTCGGGGTCTTTGGTATAACGGGTCATGGCGTCTCCGGGTCTTGTTTCTTTGAGCCAATATTTGGGGTGCGGGGCCGCAAATGCAAAGGCATATTTCAACTGCCTCTCGGCTTCGTGCAAGTGATCTGCCGGTCGGTTTCAGGCGTATTATTAACAAAAGGAGGACAGCCCATGCTCAGATTACTGCTTTTGACCGCATTGATTCTGGTGGGGCGGTCCGTTCAGGCGGCCCCGCTAACCGGCGAGTTTGCGTCGATTGATGGGGGTACTTTGTCCATCGAGGATTGGCGCGGGCAGCCCGTGTTGGTGGTCAACACCGCCTCGCAATGCGGATTCACCGGCCAATATGCCGCCTTGCAGGACGTGCACGAGGCGTATTCGCCGCGCGGTCTGGTGGTGCTGGCCGTTCCGTCCGATTCCTTCAATCAGGAGCTGGGTTCCGCAGATGATGTCAAACAGTTCTGCGAGATGAACTATGGTCTGACCCTGCCAATGACCGATATCACACCGGTCACCGGTGGGGATGCGCATCCGTTTTACAAGGCTGTGGCCCAGCAGACGGGCTTTGTGCCCAATTGGAATTTCAACAAGATCCTGATCGATCCTGAGGGCGAAGTTGCCGCCACCTACGGGTCGAATGTCCGGCCGGATTCGCGCAAATTACTAACCAGGGTCGAAGGCATGTTGCGCTGAACCTCTCAGCCCTGAACCTTCCAGACTGATACTGCGTTTTCTGATCCCAAAGCGGGATCAGATCGGCTAATACTTGGCCGAAACGATCATTTCGTCCATTTTTGTTGATTGACCAGCCAATTAAACATACAAGGGTGCGATCTGACCAAATAAGGGAGGTGTGTCAGTGCTACTGGAGTACATTCTATCTTTCGGCGTCCTGCTGGCCCTGGGCCTGGTCGCTTTCTTCGTGGTGAAATGGTGGAACCTGCGCTGTGTCGGCGTCACCCCCGTCCACCTGTTCACCTTTATCGCGATCCTGTTCACGTCCGGGCTGGACGTTGGCCTGATCATGTTCCCCCTGACCGAGTTCGGCGGCTATGCTGAAGAGCCGGCCTACGCCTTCGCCAACCCGCTGGCGATCGAGTTCGGGTTCTGGGGCTTCCTGATCTGGGCGTTCTACTTCCTGACGGCCTTCTATTTCTGCGTGATCGAACCACGTGTGAAGTTCTTTGAGATCCCGCTGGTCAAACTGATCAACAACGTGGTGATCATCGGCACCTGTGCCTTCACTGCCAGCCTGTTCCTGATCTATCTGCCCGGCTACATTCCCGAAATCGGCGATGGCCAGTCCGTGGTGACAACCTTCTATGTCATTGTATTCGTAGTGATTCTAGCGGCGGCCTATTCGTCGACCGACCTGAAATATGTGCGGATCCTGTCGGTGGGCTCGACCTTCCTGTTCCTGTCGCTGATCATCGGCATGTGGATTGCAGGCGGCATGGGCCTGACCGGGTTCTTTGAAGCCGGCAGCAATATCGGCGCGTATTTTGCCAATATCCACAAGTTCGTCCTGCCGTTGACCGATTATCACGCCTTCTACCTGTTCTGGTGGTTTGCATGGTCGATCATGATCGGCCAGTTCACCTCGCGCTTTGTCGGTGGTCTGACCACATGGCAATTGCTGGCGGCGCTGCTGATCTTCCCGTCGATCCCGCTGGGGATCTGGTTCACCGTTCTCTACTACTACCACCTGAACGGCATCGACACGGCGGGCATCACCAATATCGCCATGGTGATCGTGGGCGTGACCTTCGTGATCAACTCGCTGGACTCGCTGATCCGCCTGTACACGGACAACCTGAACATGACGGTCGAACGGTTCGGAAAACTGCCATACGTGGCGGGCAACGTCGCCTTGCTGTTCATCCTGACCCTGCTGTTCCAAAGCCAGTGGCTGCAGATCCAGTGGATCGGCGCGGTTGTGGTCGGCCTCTATCTGGCCTGCGTGGTCTATATCCTGATCACCAAGCGCAAAGAGGTGCTGAGCATCGATTCAATGCCCGACGGCCGAGATCTGGACTTCCACAAGGTTGAGACGGTTCACTGATCCAAACCACACGAAGCCAATAGCGGGCGCCTCGATGGGCGCCCGTTTTCTTTCCCCGGGCTTGGAAGCCCGCGGCTGCGCGCTATCCTTCTCTCCGGGAAATCGGGAAAGCTTTGTAATGTTGGAAGAAAACAGAAAAGATCTGGATGCAGAGAAGCAGAAGAAAACTCTGTTGCGTCTGATTGAGGTGCTCAGCGCATCTGATCCCGATCTCTACTACCGACCCACCAGTGACATTGCGGCCTATCTGGAGAAATACATCCGTAAAAACGCACGCCTAACAGCAGAAGAGCGTGCCCTGATGGAACGTCTCAGCCGTCGCGACCTGGAGGTTTTGCTAAGCCTCCATTGAAAAAGGGCCCCCAACCGGTGGCCCTTCGTCATTGTCCGTAAAGACTGAAATCAGCCGTTCACGCTGTCTTTCAGTGCCTTCGCGATGGTCATTTTGACCACCTTGTCGGCTTCTTTCTTGAACTGCTCGCCGGTGGCCGGGTTGCGCACCATGCGCTCGGGGCGTTCGCGGCAGTAGATTTTGCCAACGCCGGGCAGGGTGACGGCACCGCCAGCCGAAACTTCGCGGGTGATCAGGCCGGTGATGGCCTCCAGCGCGGAGTTTGCGGATTTCTTGTCGGTTCCCATTTCCTCAGCGAGAGCAGCAACCAGCTGAGTCTTTGTCATAGGCTTTGCCATTTCTTGGTCTCCTTAACGTGCCCGATAAATAGGGCCTCACCGCGTAACTGTAACGGGATATTGTGGGCGAACACAACGAATAGTAGCGCTGAAACCCCTAAAAATATGGGGATTTCGTTGCTTTTTTGCGTCACAGGAAGGCTGTTTCGTCGAAAGACCGCAATTTCCGGCTGTGCAAACGCTCTAGCGGCATACCGCGCAGGTGTTCCATCGCCCGTATTCCGATCGCCAGATGGCGGCTGACCTGCGTTGTATAGAAGGACGAGGCCATGCCGGGAAGCTTCAATTCCCCATGCAGCGGCTTGTCCGATACGCATAGCAAAGTGCCGTAGGGCACCCGGAAGCGATAGCCGTTTGCGGCGATTGTCGCGCTTTCCATATCCAACGCAATTGCGCGCGATTGGCTTAGGCGTTGCACCGGGCCGGATTGATCGCGCAACTCCCAATTGCGGTTGTCGACCGAGGCAACGGTGCCGGTACGCATGATCCGCTTCAGCTCATACCCTTCAAGCTTGGTAACCTCGGCCACGCCATGTTCCAACGCCACCTGAATCTCGGCCAATGGCGGGATCGGAACCCAGACGGGCAGGTCATCGTCCAGCACCTTGTCTTCGCGCAGATAGGCATGGGCCAGAACAAAATCCCCCAGCGCCTGCGTGTTGCGCAGACCGGCGCAGTGCCCGACCATCAGCCAGGCATGGGGGCGCAGAACAGCGATATGATCGGTCGCGGTTTTGGCATTCGACGGGCCAACCCCAATGTTGACCAGCGTGATCCCCGAGCCATCAGGCCGTTTCAGGTGATAGGTCGGCATCTGCGGCAATTTCAGCGGCTGTTCCAGCGTCGCGTTCGCGGTCGTGATCTCGACATTCCCGGTCGAGACAAAACTGGTATAGCCGCTGTTCGGATCAGCCAGTTGTTCGCGCGCGTAATTCTCGAACTCCGAAACGTAGAACTGGTAGTTGGTGAACAGAACGTGGTTCTGGAAATGGCTGGGGTCGGTGGCCGTGTAATGTGACAGGCGCGCCAGCGAATAATCCACGCGCTGGGCAGTGAACAGAGCCAGCGGGCCGACCTCATCATGGTCATGCACGCCGTTGACGATGTCGTCATTGGTGGTGGTCAAATCCGGTACGTCGAACACGTCGCGCAAGGTAAACCCGGCCGCGCCCTGATGCGGAACCACCAGATCGGGGTTGTTGGCCACTGCGAAATGCACCGGGATCGGGGTGTCCGATGCGCCGATGGTCACCGGCTGGTCGTGGTTCTTGATCAGCAAAGCGATCTGTTGCGTCAGGTAGGACCGGAACAGATCAGGCCGCGTCACGGTTGTTGCGTGGATGCCGGGCTCGGACACGTGACCAAAGCTCAGCCGGCTGTCGACCTGTGCGTAAGAGGACGTCTTGATACGAATTTCCGGGTAATATGCTCTGAATCGTTCAGACGGCGCGCCGCTTTGCAGGGCCGAGGCAAAGCTGTCGCACAGAAACTCGGTGGCTTGCTTATACAGCAGCTCCAGCCGCGCGACGGCGGCGTCCGGGTCGGTGAATTGTTCCGGTTTTGGTGCGTCAGGTGTTTTTATTGTTGTCATGCCAGTGGTTCCAGAAGGTCTATCTTTTCAAATGTCCGCGCATCCACCAGCCCCAGGTCGGATATCCTGAGTTCCGGGATCACGACCAGCGCCAGAAGCGAGTGCTGCATGTACGCGTTGTTCAGTTGGCATCCGCAGGCTTTCATCGCCTCGACCATCTTTTCTGCCTTCGCCGCGACCTGCGTGGCGGGGCTGTCGGACATCAAACCGGCAATGGGCAGTTCGACCAGCGCAATCTCTTGCCCGTCGCGGAACAGGGCGATCCCGCCGCCAACTTCGGCCAGACGGTTGGCGGCAAGGGCCATCTGAGCGCGGTCGGTGCCCACGACGATCATATGGTGGCTGTCATGCGCCACGGTCGAGGCCATGGCCATTTTGCCCTGGTACCCGAAGCCAGAGACAAAGGCGTTTGTCACGCCGCCCGTGGCGCGGTGACGTTCCACCAATGCGATCTGGCAGACATCGCCTTCACCCTCGACCAGTCCGCCGATGATCGGCAGCTCTGCCTTCAGCGCTTTGGTCGGGGCCTGATTCTCGACAACACCGATGACGTTGGCCTGAACCCTGTTCGCGCCCGCAGGCGGTTTGATTTCGAAATCGCCTGAGGTCAGGTTGTGCCCCAGATGCACCGTGTTGCGCGCCTTGTCGGGCCAGTTCAGATGTGGGCAGTCCACGGTAATGACGCCGTTCTCGGCCACAACGTTCCCCCGGGCGATCACCGTCTCAATCGGCAGCGTGCTAAGGTCGGAACTGAGGATAATGTCGGCCCGCCGCCCGGGCGTGGCCGAGCCGATCTCACGCTCCAGCCCAAAATGGCTGGCGGTGTTGATCGTTGCCATTTGCAACGCGACCAGAGGATCGCAGCCGCAGGCAATCGCGTGGCGCACAACCCGGTTCATGTGGCCTTCATTGACCAATGTGCCCGAGTGGCAGTCATCCGTGCACAGAATGAAATTGCGCGGGTCCAGCCCCTTTTCAGTGATGGCAGTGATCTGGCTTTCCACGTCATACCAGGCCGAGCCCAGCCGCATCATCGACCGCATCCCCTGTCGCACGCGCGCAATCGCGTCAGCCTCGCAGGTGCCTTCGTGGTCGTCCGCAGGCCCACCCGCGACGTAAGCTGCAAAATCAGGCCCTAAATCAGGCGATGCATAATGCCCGCCCACCGTTTTCCCGGCGCGCTGGGTGGCTGCTATTTCGGCCAGCATCTTTGGATCACCATGGATGACACCGGGGAAATTCATCATCTCACCCAGCCCGATGATCCCCGGCCAGTTCATTGCTTCCGACACATCCTCGGGCGTGATCTCATAGCCGGTCGTTTCCAATCCGGGGGCCGAGGGCGCGCAAGAGGGCATCTGGGTGAAGATATTCACCGGCTGCAGCAGCGCCTCGTCATGCATCATGCGCACACCGTCCAGACCCAGCACATTGGCAATCTCGTGCGGGTCAGTGAACATTGAGGTGGTGCCATGCGGGATCACGGCCCGCGCAAATTCGGCCGGGGTCAGCATGCCGGATTCGATATGCATATGACCGTCACACAGACCGGGCAGGATATAGCGCCCCTGCGCCTCGATGATTTGGGTGTCAGGGCCAATGCAGGGCCCGGCGTCAGGTCCGACAAAGGCAATCCGCCCCTCGGCAATGGCGACGGAATGTTCCGGCAACAGCTCGCGGCTGTGCACATTCACCCAGATGCCACCGCGAATGACCGTATCTGCCGCCTCGCGACCGGCTGCTACGGCAATCAAACGAGGGGCGACATCGGGCCAGCTTGGGAAAGGTGAGTATTCCATGGCTCAACTTTCCCGAATGCGCGGTCAGGTGCAACCCCGGTAATCCCGTATCATGAAATCATCATATGGCTCGCCCGCAGCGCGCCAGCGCTGCCCGGCCCAACCAGAGAAGCTGCCCCGCAAGGGGCCGCGACGATGGGCGGGAGGTCCCCCGCCCCGATCTTGCGCCGACCTCAATTGGCGCAAACGTCCATAGATGTGCGAACCGAACCTGAACGCAATAGGGGTGAATCGAACCAACATAACTCTGGCATAAGTTCTACTAATGGAACGGGGGAAAATTATTTGTTGGTCAAACACCCCGACGCAAGGCAGGCTTTGCCAAGATCAGCCGCCAAAGGAGCGTTTCCATGAGTGTCGCCAATCTCCGCCCCAATATCGACCACTGGTCCGAGCGTGTCGATATGGCCGCAACTTTCCGCTGGACCGAGCGTCTGAACATGCACGAGGCCGTGGCCAACCATTTCAGCCTGGCGGTGAATGACGACGGCACGCAGTTCCTGATGAACCCCAATCAGATGCATTTCAGCCGAATCCGCGCCTCGGACCTGTTGTTGCTGGATGCCAATGACCCCAAGGTGATGAGCCTGCCCGGCGCGCCGGACCCGACCGCCTGGGGCCTGCACGGCTCGATCCACCGCCATTGCGCCCATGCCCGCTGCGTGATGCATGTGCATTCGATCTTCGCCACGGTTCTGGCCTCGCTGGCCGACAGCAATCTTCCGCCGATCGATCAGAACACCGCCACGTTCTACAACCGCTATGTCATTGACGAGGAATTCGGCGGGCTGGCGTTTGACAGCGAAGGGGAACGCTGCGCCTCGATGCTGTCGGACCCGAAGAAAAAGGTCATGATCATGGGCAACCACGGTGTTCTGATCATCGGCAGCGACCCTGCGGACACGTTCAACCGGCTGTTTTATTTCGAACGCGCTGCCGAAACCTATATTCGCGCGCTGCAAACCGGCCAGCCCCTGCGCGTACTGTCCGATGAGATCGCCGAAAAGACCGCGCAGGAACTGGATGACTATCCCGGTCAGGCCGAGGCGCATCTGCGCGAGATCAAAGCGGTTCTGGACGCCGAAGGCTCGGACTACGCAACCTGATCAAGGCGTCAGCCCGCCCAACCCGATCCCCGCTGGCGGCAGGACCGGGTGTGAAAACCAGCGCGACAAAGGAAAGCTGACATGTCGGACAACGCACCGATGCAGGACATGAGCAAAGAGTGGAACTATCACCCGGATTTGCCGCTTCGGAACCCATCCATTTTCCAGTGGCCGCCGCGCCCGGCCTTCCTGCTGGGCTGGGTGGCCAGAAACTGGCTGACGCTCAGCGAGCGGGTATTGATGCTGGCCCTCGCGGTCGCGCTGTGGGCGTTCTTTTATCCGTCGCTTGAGACCGCGCAAACATTTGCCTTTGGTTGGATATTTCAGATCTGGCTGGTGAACTTCGCAATGATCTTCGCGGTGGCTGGCGGGCTGCACTGGTATTTCTATATCCGCAAGTCGCAAGGCAAGAAGCTGAAGTTTGAACGTCGAGAGCAGGGCAGAAACAACGCGCTGTGGAGCTTCAGCGATCAGGTCAAGGACAACATGTTCTGGTCTCTGGGGTCAGGCGTATTGCAATTGACCGGGTTTCAGGTGGTGACGATGTGGCTGATGGCCAACGGATATGTGCCGGTCATCACCTTCGCCGAAAACCCGGTCTGGTTTGTGCTGTGGCTGATCCTGATCCCCATGTGGTCGGCCTTTCATTTCTATTGGGTGCACCGGCTGCTGCATCAGCCGTTTCTGTATAAGAAGGTCCACAGCCTGCACCACCGGAACGTCAATATCGGCCCATGGTCCGGCCTGTCGATGCACCCGGTCGAGCATTTCTTTTACCTGACGACGCTCTGCATCCACTGGATCGTGCCCTCGCACCCCATTCATCTGTATTTCCACATTGTGTTTCAGGGCGCCGGAGCCGCGATGAGCCATACGGGCTATGAAGAGTTGCTGATCAAAGACAAAAAACGTCTGGCGCTGGGCACGTTTTATCACCAGCTGCACCACCGCTACTACGAATGTAACTATGGCAATCAGGAAATGCCGTGGGACCGTTGGTTCGGGACGTTCCATGACGGATCCCCCGAAGCAACCGCCGACACGCGGGCCCGGAAAAAGCGGATGTTTGGATAACCGAACTCACGCCCGTGTCTGCGACAGACGCAGCGCGCGGGGGGTGATGGTGAACTCGGCCTTGAATGCCCGTGTCAGCGCGCTGGGGTCGTCATATCCGGCGCGCAGGGCGATCTCACCTATGGTCAAATCCGTCTCAGCCACCAGCTTGCGGGCAAGGTTCAGCCGCAGACGCCGATAGACCTGCGCGGGACCGGCGCCCAACTCGGCCTGCATCCGCACCGAAAGCGCCTTTTGCGACCGACCCACCCGGCTGGCAATTTCGGAGATCGGCAGCGGGCGTTCCAAGTGTTCCTGCATCAGCGCCAAAGCCTTGTTGACATAGCCGCTGGTCGCACCCGCGCCGCCTTCGTGCGACCGGGCGGAATCGCGGGTCATGAACAATTGCGCCACTTCCAGCGCCAGTGCCTGCCCCTGATCCCGGCCAATCAGGTGCAGAACCAGATCAAAGGCGGCCATCGCGCCGGAACAGGTGATGCGGTTGCGGTCGATCACGTATCTTTCGCGCACGGTGTCGATGTCGGGAAACCGTTCGGTGAAGCCTGTCAGCTCCTCCCAATGAATCGTCGCGCGGTGACCGTCCAGCAGGCCCGCCAAGGCCAACAGCCAGCTTCCGGTGTCCAGCCCGGCCAGCGTGCCATAGCGTTCGGCCGCAGATCGCAGCCCAGCCTGCGTCTGCCAGTTGCCATGGGTGCGAAACCCATAAGACGGCATCACCATCAGGGTGTCGCCGTTGGCGGTTTGCAACGGACCATGAGGTGCCACCTGCAGGCCCGAGGATGAGGTTACTGGCCCCGAGGTCAGCGACAGAAACCGCCACTGATACAGATTGCGCCCCGACAGCGTATTGGCGGCGCGCAACGGCTCGACCGTGTTGGCCAGACAATGGTTCGAGAATCCCTCGAACAGAAGCACACCGATTTGCTGCGGTGCAGAGGGGGATTTAGTCCATTTCTGCATGATAAACGTCTAATCTCGCACGAGGTGTTTCTCAACCCCGGTCACGATACGCGCACGACCAGATGTGGAGAATTCAGATGCAATATGGCCTGTCCGACGAACAGGAGATGATCGCCTCGACCGTGCGCAGCTTTGTCGAGAACGAGATTTACCCGCATGAAGAGCTGGTCGAACGCACCGGCGAAGTCCCGCATGAGATTGCGGAAGAAATCAAGCGCAAGACCATCGAGTTGGGCTTTTACGCCTGCAACTTCCCCGAAAGCGTCGGATGCGCCGGTCTGAACCATCTGGAATTTGCGCTTGTTGAACGTGAACTGGGGCGCGGTTCAATGGCGTTGAACCATTTCTTCGGGCGTCCGCAGAACATCCTGATGGCCTGCGAAGGCGAGCAGGTCGAGCGTTACCTGATGCCCGCCGTTCGTGGCGAGCGGATGGATGCGCTGGCGATGACCGAACCCGGTGCAGGCTCGGACGTGCGGGGCATGAAATGCGCCGCCGTGCGCGATGGCGGGGACTGGGTGGTCAACGGTACCAAACACTTCATCTCGGGGGCCGAACACGCCGATTTCATCATCGTCTTCATCGCGACGGGTGAGGATCAGACGCCCAAAGGGCCGAAAAAGCGGATCACCGCGTTTCTGGTGGATCGCGGCACGCCGGGGTTCACGATCCGCGACGGGTACAAGTCGGTCAGCCATCGCGGCTACAAGAACATGGTGCTGGATTTCGACGATTGCCGCCTGCCCGACGCGCAGGTTCTGGGCGAGGTCGATGGTGGGTTCGAGGTGATGAACACCTGGCTCTACGCCACGCGCATTACCGTTGCGGCCATGTCCGTGGGACGCGCCCGCCGGGCCTTTGACTACGCGCTGGATTACGCGGCGACGCGCGAACAGTTCGGCCAGAAGATCGGCAAGTTTCAGGGCGTGTCCTTCCAGATCGCCGACATGATCACTGAAATCGATGCGGCGGACCTGCTGACGCTGGCGGCGGCGGACCGGCTGGACAAAGGGCTGCCCGCGAATCGCGAGATTGCGTCAGCCAAGCTTTACGCATCCGAGATGCTGGCGCGGGTAACGGACGCCGCAATACAGGTTCATGGTGGGATGGGCCTGATGGATGACTATCCGCTGGAACGGTTCTGGCGCGATGCACGGGTCGAGCGCATCTGGGACGGCACCAGCGAGATCCAGCGCCATATCATCAGCCGGGACCTGCTGAGGGCGCTGGGCGCATGAGGCCACTCGGGCGTGTCTTAAACCCTGCGTCCATGGCCGTGATCGGCGGCGGGGCCTGGTGCGCGGAAGTAATCAAACAGGCCCGAAAGTTCGGTTTCTCCGGGGATATCTGGCCGGTTCACCCCAAGGCGCAGCAAGTGGCGGGTATGCCCGCCTTTGCCACCATCGAAGACCTGCCCAACCCGCCGGATGTGGCCTTTATCGGTATTAACCGGCACGCGACGATCTCGGCCGTTGCGGCTTTGTCCTCGGCGGGGGCAGGTGGCGCTGTGTGCTTTGCGTCCGGCTTTACCGAGGCGCGGGCCGAGGATGATCAGGGCGCTGATTTGCAGGCGCAGCTGGTTGCGGCAGCGGGGGATATGCCGATCCTCGGGCCCAACTGCTATGGGTTCGTCAACGGGTTGGAGCGCGCGGCAGTCTGGCCGGATCAGCACGGAATGCGCCCCGTGGATCGCGGGGTGGCGATCCTG
The DNA here is from genome assembly GCF_056531425.1 of Ruegeria sp. N4. Lineage (NCBI taxonomy): Bacteria > Pseudomonadati > Pseudomonadota > Alphaproteobacteria > Rhodobacterales > Roseobacteraceae > Ruegeria > Ruegeria sp. N4. The sequence goes on along the minus strand of NZ_JBQFLT010000014.1, from coordinate 8,536 downwards.
ACCCAAAGCTCGAACATTTCGATCAACATGACGATGCAGCGCCGGGCCCTGCCTTTGGCGTTCATGCTGACCTGCGGGAATCAGGCGCAGACGCATCAGGCGGATGTGGCCTCGGCCCTTTTGGACGATGACCGGATCACCGCGATTGGCGTCCATATCGAGGGCTTCGGCGATTTGCGGAAATGGGAAGCCTTGGCGCGAAAAGCGCGCGACCGGGGTGTTCCTGTTGTCGCGCTGAAAATGGGCCGCTCGGACCACGCGCAGGCGGCCACGATTTCGCATACGGCGTCGCTGGCGGGTGGGGATGCCGGGGCGCAGGCTTTCCTGGATCGTCTGGGGATCGCGCGGCTGGACGATATCCCGAGCTTTCTGGAATGCCTCAAACTGCTGCATGTCACCGGGCGTTTGGACGGCAACGGGCTGGCCTCGATCAGTTGTTCAGGCGGCGAGGCGAGTTTGGCGGCAGATATGGCCGAAGGGCGTGACCTGCATTTCCCACCGTTGACGGACCAGCAGCGCAGGGATCTGCGCGCCGCACTTGGTCCGATGGTGGCGCTGGCCAATCCGCTGGATTACCACACTTATATCTGGCGGGACACGGACGCGATGACGCGTGCTTGGTCCGGGATGACCGGGGCGGACAAGGCGCTGACCATGGCGATTGTCGATTATCCGCATACGGATCCGACGGATTGGGAGTGCGCAACGCAGGCAGCGCTGAACTGTGTGGCGCAGACAGGGCGACCCTTTGCAGTGACCGCGACCCTGCCCGAGTTGATGCCCGAACATGTTGCGCAATGTCTGTTGGAAGGTGGGGTTGTTCCGTTCTCGGGCCTGCATGAGGCGCTGTCCTCTGTCGAAGCGGCGGCGCGACCGTTGCCGGAACTGTCAGAGCCGGTGCTGTTGCCGTCGGACGCGCTCGCTGATCAAGTGCTGACTGAGGCTGAGGCTAAGTCGGCTTTGGCCGCGTTTGGCTTGCCCATCCCGCGCAACCGGGTGGTTGCGGCTGAGGACGCGGGGCGCGTGGCCGGTGAACTGGTTGGCCCCTTTGCAGTGAAGGGCGTCGGGCTGGCGCATAAGTCGGAACATGACGCGGTGCGTCTTGGGGTTTCGCCCTGCGATCTGGCCAAGACCGCGAAATCAATTGGCACCCAGACGGTGTTGATCGAGGAAATGGCGACAGGCGGGGTGGCCGAGCTATTGATCGGGGTCACACGAGACCCGGCGCATGGCTATGTGCTGACCATGGGGGCCGGAGGGGTGCTGACCGAGATTCTGCGCGATACGGTTTCGGTTTTGATCCCGTCCTCGCGCGCGACGGTTGAGCAGGCGCTGGGCAAACTGGCCTGCGCGCCGCTGCTGGCCGGGTACCGGGGCAAACCGCCTGCCAATATGGACGCAATTCTGAACGCGGTCGAGGCCGTTCAGAACTATGTCATTGCCAATGCCGCGACAGTTGAAGAAGTTGAGATTAACCCGCTGATCTGCACCGCCGAGGGCGCGGTTGCAGTCGATGCGCTGATCCGAAAGGCAAGTTCATGAGTCCGATCAAAACCCGTCGCGACGGTGCCATTCTCGAAGTCATTCTGGACCGGCCCAAGGCCAACGCGATCGATCTGGCCACCAGCCGCATCATGGGCGAGGTGTTTCGCGACATTCGGGACGATCCGGAACTGCGCGTTGCGATCCTGACCGGGGGCGGCGAGAAGTTCTTTTGCCCTGGCTGGGATCTGAAGGCCGCAGCCGACGGCGATGCGGTGGATGGCGATTACGGCGTTGGCGGTTTCGGCGGGTTGCAGGAACTGCGCGATATGAACAAGCCGGTGATTGCGGCAGTCAATGGCATTGCCTGCGGAGGCGGCCTGGAACTGGCGCTGAGCGCCGACATGATCATCGCCTCGGAAAACGCCAGCTTTGCCCTGCCCGAGATCCGCTCGGGTACGGTGGCTGATGCGGCCAGTGTCAAGCTGCCCAAACGCATTCCCTATCACATCGCGATGGAACTGCTTCTGACAGGGCGTTGGTTCGACCCGGAAGAGGCCCATCGTTGGGGGCTGGTCAATGAGGTCGTGCCCGCAGATCAGTTGATGGACCGCGCGTGGGAACTTGCCCGGTTGCTGGCCAGCGGCCCACCCCTTGTTTATGCGGCGATCAAGGAGATTGTGCGCGAAGCCGAGGATGCCAAGTTTCAGGACGTGATGAATCGGATCACCAGGCGGCAATTGGCCAGCGTGGATGTGCTGTATGGGTCCGAGGACAATCTGGAAGGCGCGCGCGCCTTTGCCGAAAAGCGCGATCCGGTTTGGAAAGGGCGATAGGGGGCTCTGCCCCCGGTCGCGGCACGCCGCGCCTCCCCCGGGATATTTTTGGCCAGATGAAGGGCGGATCAGCTCCGCTCGAACAGGGCGATGAACGCGGTGTCGTCTTTATTGGGGCCAGCGGCGAGGTCGCCGTAGATGCGCACCTCGGGCAGGGACAGGTTGCGGATGCGGTCGTGTGCGAGCTGGTGCAGCGCGTCGGCGAACCCAAGTTTTTCGAAATGTCTGGCGTTGATCGAGAGCGCAAACTGGGCGCCCGGGCGGGCGACGCGCAATAGGGCGGGCAGTACCTCGGGCCCAAGGTGGCCATGGGTAAAGGTGCCTGAGGATACGATGCCGGAATAGCTGTGGCGCGGCACCGGGATACCGTGGTTCAGGTCGGCTTCGATGGCGTCGCGATAAATGTCCTTACGCATGGCCTGGTCCAGCATTTCGGCGCTGATATCCGTGGCATCGATGGGGCCGACACCCAACCCGGCCAGAATCGCACCGCAGAGGCCGGTGCCTGCGCCCACATCCAGTACCGGGCCTTGCCCGAAGGCACTGACAAAGGCGCGGGCGGTGTGGATGTGCAGTTGATAATCCTCGCGCGCGGCGAAGCTGTCGTCATAATCGCCCGCCCATTCGGCATAAAGGCGCTTGTTGTCCTCGGGCGAGGTCAGCGCATAGGCGGTGTGCAGGTCGGGTGTTTTCTGGCTCATACCTAAAAGAAAGGCGCATGAGGGGATTCGAATCAAGTGCGTCTATGCGGCGCTTGCATCCCGAACCGGCTCGGATCATCTAGGGGGTATGACACAGACGCTTTTTTCCTTTGGACATGGGTATTCGGCGCAGGCGTTGTCGCGCAGGCTGGCGGCGGACGGGTGGCGCGTGATCGGCACGACACGGGATGGGGCCGGTGCCGATGCAATTCGGGCGTCGGGAGCAGAACCGTTGGTCTGGCCCGGTGAGGTGCCGGATCTGGATGGGGTCACGCATATGTTGATCTCGACCGCGCCAAGCGAGGAGGGCGATCCGGTTCTGAAGGCGCTGGGCGACGAGATCGCGGCGCGGGCCGGACAGTTCGAATGGGTCGGTTATCTGTCGACCACCGCAATCTATGGGGATCATCAGGGCGATTGGGTGGATGAAGCCACGCCGCCTGCCCCAACTGCAAAACGGGGCCGTTGGCGATTGCAGGCCGAGCAGCAGTGGTCGGCCATTCCCGGCCTGCCCGTTCACATCTTTCGCCTGGCCGGAATCTACGGCCCCGGACGGGGGCCGTTTTCCAAGCTCAAACGCGGTGGATTGCGGCGGATCATCAAACCTGGGCAGGTGTTTTCGCGGATCCATGTGGATGACATCGCGCAGGTTCTGGCGGCGTCGATCGCCGCGCCCAATCCCGGCGCGGTCTACAATGTCTGCGATGACGAGCCGGTGCCCCCTCAGGACGTGATCGGCTATGCCGCCGAGCTTCAGGGTCTGCCCCTGCCGCCTGCCGTTTCGTACGAAGAGGCGGACCTGACCCCGATGGCGCGCAGTTTCTACAATGAGAACAAGCGCGTGCGAAACAACCGCATCAAGGATGAACTTGGGGTGCGGTTGCTGTACCCCAATTACCGGGTCGGGCTAGAGGCGCTGATGAACGCTTACTGAGCGGCCTTGATCATGTCGGCCGCTTTTTCGGCGATCATAATGGTTGGCGCGTTGGTGTTGCCGGATACCAGCGTCGGCATGATCGAAGCATCGACAACGCGCAGCCCTTGAACCCCACGCACACGCAATTCTGGGTCGACCACGGCCATATCGTCCACGCCCATTTTGCAAGTGCCCACCGGGTGGTAGATCGTATCGGCGCGGTCGCGAATATGGCGTTCCCAATCCGCATCCGTTTTGGCTGTTTCGGTCCCGAACATCTCGGAGTGCCGGAATTTGGCCAGTGCGGGGGCGTCCATGATCTGACGCATCATGCGAGCACCCTTGATCAGCGTCTCAAGATCGCGATCGTCGGACAGAAAGTTCGGGTCGATGGCGGGGGCGGCAAAGGGGTCGGCGCTGTGCAGACCGACGGTGCCGCGGCTTTCGGGGCGGAGTTTACAGACATGGCAACTGTACCCATAGCCGTAATGCAGCTTTCTGGCGTGATCATCGACCATGGCGATGGCAAAATGCAGCTGGATGTCGGGGCGGTCCAGATCGGCTGAGGTTTTCAGGAAACCCGCCCCTTCGGCAAAGGGGGTGGCAGCCATGGACACTCCGGTTTTGCGCCAGCGCCATATGTGACCCAGAAGGCGGGCGGCGCCGATCAGGCCGATGCCGAAATTGTCGGTGTCCTTGCTGCGATAGGTCAGGATGAAATCCAGATGGTCCTGCAGGTTCTTGCCGACACCTGGCAGGTCGTGCCGGACAGGTATCCCGTGCTGGCGCAGCTCGTCCGCCGCACCGATGCCGGACAGTTGCAACAGCTGTGGCGACTGCAGTGCACCGGCGCACAGAATGACCTCGCGTTTGGCCGAGACCGAGTGGTCAGCGCCCTTGGCTTTCTTCTTGTAGATCACTCCGGTTGCGCGTTTGTCCTTTAAGGTCAGTTCTTTGGCATGAGCGTGGGTGATCACGGTCAGATTCGCGCGGTCCATGACAGGATGGACATAGGCGGCTGCAGCGGAACACCTCTCGCCATTCCTGGCGGGGTCGTGAAACTGCGTCACCTGATACAGTCCGACGCCTTCATTGTCGCCGCGGTTGAAGTCCTGAATGCGTCGATGTTGCAGTTGTTCGGCGGCTTCCAAAAAGGCATGTGTGACCGGGCGCGGCTCTTTCTGATGTGATACCTGCAGCGGGCCGCTGTCCCCGTGCATCTCATCCGCGCCCTGTTCGTTGTTCTCGGCCCGTTTGAAATAGGGCAGGACGCTGTCCCAATCCCAGCCGGTGCAGCCTTGCGCGGCCCAGCCGTCATAATCCTGCTTTTGGCCCCGGATATAAAGCATCGCGTTAATTGCGCTGGATCCACCCAGGGCCTTGCCGCGTGGCTGGTACCCTTTGCGGCCATTCAGACCGGGTTGCGGAACTGTTTCAAACGCCCAGTTGCTGATCTTCGGACGCCCCGGCAAAGACGCGACAATTGCAGCGGGCATACGGATGCCGATATGGTCCCCTTTTCCCCCGGCCTCAAGCAGGCAGACCGTTATGTCGGGATCCTCGCTGAGGCGATTGGCCAAGACCGAGCCTGCGGATCCACCGCCTACAATGACGTAGTCAAATTCCATTTATGTGCCTTTATCAATTGATTGCGCCAACTGGGCCAAAGGGTCCGGGCAAACGACGCAAGGGAATGGGTCCGACTGTGCCCGACTTACGGGAAATTTCAATCAGCATTTCAACTGTTGACACTAGGTAACTGTGCCCGGCTCACAACCAGGTCAAGTTGGAACCCTGGCGAGCTGCGGCTCACCATAGGAAAAATCTATCACAACAATCCAAAAACAAAACTTATTCTCATGGCGCGGTTTTGCTATACCGAGCGCGACGCGAGATGGCAGAGATTGAGGTGCACGCTGTCGCAAGGTTCTGTTTTCCAAGACAGGAAATTGAAAACGACATCGGCGACATCTTACTGTGATCTTGTCGCGTAAATTTTGACCGCGCTAAGCCGCAAGACCTGAGCCAGGATTGGAGATCGATATGGACGGAAGTGATAACCCCAAAACAGGTGGATGCCCTGTGATGCATGGCGCGGGGACCCGGTCGAACCGGGACTGGTGGCCAAACCAGTTGAACCTGTCGATCCTGCATCAGCACGCGCCCGCGTCGAATCCTCTGGGTGCGGATTTCAACTATGCCGAAGAGTTCCAGAAGCTGGATATGAAGGCGTTGAAGGAAGACCTCTATGCGCTGATGACAGATTCGCAGGATTGGTGGCCTGCGGATTATGGCCATTACGGTGGTCTGTTCATCCGTATGGCGTGGCACAGCGCCGGGACGTACCGCACGGCGGATGGCCGTGGCGGGGCCTCGACCGGCAACCAGCGTTTTGCGCCGCTCAACAGCTGGCCGGATAACGGCAACCTGGACAAGGCGCGCCGCCTGCTGTGGCCGATCAAGCAGAAATACGGCAACCAGATCTCCTGGGCCGACCTGATGATTCTGGCGGGCAACTGCGCCATCGAGTCGATGGGCGGCAAGACTTTTGGTTTCGCCGGTGGCCGCGAAGACATCTGGGCGCCCGAGGAAGACATCTATTGGGGGGCCGAGACCGAATGGCTCGCCCCGACCGACAACCCCAACAGCCGTTATTCGGGCGAGCGTGATCTGGAAAACCCGCTGGCCGCAGTGCAGATGGGTCTGATCTATGTGAACCCCGAAGGCCCGGATGGCGAGCCGAACATTCTGGCCTCGGGCCGCGATATCCGCGACACCTTTGGCCGGATGGCGATGAATGACGAGGAAACCGTCGCTCTGGTCGCGGGTGGTCACACCTTTGGCAAGGCGCATGGCGCAGGCGATCCCGATCTGGTTGGCCCAGATCCCGAAGCCGCGCCGATCGAAGAGATGGGCTTTGGCTGGATCAACAAGTTCGGTTCGGGCAAGGGTGACGACACGACCACGTCGGGCATCGAAGGCGCATGGACCGCGAACCCGATCCAGTGGGACAATGGCTATTTCGACCTGCTGTTCGGATATGACTGGAACCTGACCAAAAGCCCCTCGGGCGCGTGGATCTGGGAACCGGTTGGCGTGAAAGAGGAAGACATGGCCCCGGCGGCGCATGATCCGTCGAAGAAGGTCAAAACCATGATGACCACCGCTGACATGGCGATGCGCATGGACCCGATCTATGGTCCGATCTCGAAACGCTTCCATGAAAACCCGGACCAGTTCGCCGATGCCTTCGCCCGTGCGTGGTTCAAGCTGACCCACCGCGACATGGGTCCGCGGTCTGCCTATATCGGCCCGGAAGCCCCGGCCGAAGAGCTGCTGTGGCAGGACAACGTTCCCGCTGTGGATCACGACCTGATTGACGACGCGGATGTGGCCGACCTGAAAGCCAAGATCGCGGCAACTGGCCTGTCGGTGTCCGAACTGGTCTCGACCGCATGGGCCTCGGCCTCGACCTTCCGTGGGTCGGACAAGCGTGGCGGTGCCAATGGGGCCCGTATCCGCCTTGCGCCGCAAAAAGACTGGGACGTCAACGAGCCGATGAAACTGTCCAAGGCGCTGGATGCACTGGAGGGTGTTCAGGCGGCGTTCAACGGTGCGCAATCCGGTGGCAAGAAGGTCTCGCTGGCGGATATCATCGTTCTGGCCGGTGCTGTTGGTGTCGAACAGGCGGCCAAGGCTGGCGGTCAAGATGTTGAGGTTCCGTTCACCCCGGGCCGCACCGACGCAACGCAGGAACAGACGGATGTGGACAGCTTCTCAGTGATGGAGCCCATCGCAGACGGGTTCCGCAACTACCAGAAGGCCGACTACACCGTCTCGCCCGAAGAACTGCTGGTCGACCGCGCGCAATTGCTGAACCTGTCCGCGCCCGAGATGACGGCGCTTGTCGGTGGTCTGCGTGTGCTGGGCGCCAATTTCGGCGACAGCACGCATGGTGTGTTCACGGATCGCGTGGGAACGCTCAGCAATGACTTCTTCACCAACATTCTGGATATGAGCACGGAATGGAAGCCGTCGGGCAAAGGCGTCTATGAAGGCCGCGACCGTGCCAACGGTGAGGTCAAGTGGACCGGCACCCGCGTCGATTTGGTCTTCGGTTCGAACTCGCAACTGCGGGCGCTGGCCGAGGTCTATGGTCAGGCCGGTGCCGAGGGCAAATTCGTCTGCGACTTTGTCTCGGCCTGGAACAAGGTGATGAATGCGGACCGCTTCGATCTGAAGTAATCCCGCGCCCATCGCAGGAATTGCGCCGCCCGAGGAGACTCGGGCGGCGTTTTTGTGGGCCCGACTCTCGGGCGTATACCAAGCATTGGGTACGATTCCGCTGAATGGCCATTCCTTGTCGTGTTTCCAGGAATGGAGAAGACCGTTGTTGGCGGGATTTTTAAATCTAACCTATTGTTTTCATTAAGATTGGTAAGTTTCTGCCGAGAAATGTGAAGTTTTTTCAAAATGGGGGTTGCAGGTCCCGGGCCCAATCCGTAAATACCCCTTCACCGGCGCTGCTGAGGCGCTGGTGGCGCACCGGAGAGACGGTGCTGACGGATCGGAAAGACGGTTGAGACGCATCGGAGAGACGG